>NZ_JBTYHF010000008.1:0-331136 GCF_054871425.1 Pseudomonas glycinis
GCGTTTGTAAAAAGAGTGAGTCGCCGTAAGGGCGAAACCCTAAGCAGCCGTAACCGAAGCAACGGATATTCACCCAACCTCACCAAACAACGAGCAACAAAAAGGCGCCCGAAGGCGCCCTCTTGATCCACAGCCGTCAGGCCATTTCTGCAGTGGTCTCGAAGTCGAACGTCAACTCCCCATCCTTGATGTCGATGTGCACCACACCGCCATGCTCGGCCAGTTCGCCAAACAGAATCTCCTCCGCCAGCGGACGCTTGATCTTGTCCTGGATCAGACGCGCCATCGGACGTGCACCCATCGCCGAGTCATAACCACCCGCCGCCAGCCAACTACGCGCTGCATCGGTAACCTCAAGCAACACACGCTTGTCCTCCAACTGCGCCTGAAGCTCGGTGAGGAACTTGTCCACCACGCTCTTGATGACCTCATGACTGAGGCGACCAAACTGGATAATGGTGTCCAGACGGTTACGGAATTCCGGCGTGAAGCTCTTCTTGATCACTTCCATCGCATCGGACGAGTGGTCCTGATGGGTGAAACCGATCGAAGCCCGCGCAGCCGTTTCGGCACCGGCGTTGGTAGTCATGATCACGATCACGTTGCGGAAATCCGCCTTGCGCCCGTTGTTGTCGGTCAGCGTGCCGTGGTCCATGACCTGCAACAGCAGGTTGAAGACTTCCGGATGCGCCTTCTCGATTTCATCAAGGAGCAATACGCAATGTGGCTGCTTGGTAATGGCTTCGGTCAACAGACCGCCCTGGTCGAAACCGACATAGCCTGGAGGCGCACCGATCAGACGCGATACGGTGTGACGCTCCATGTACTCGGACATGTCGAAACGCACCAGCTCAATGCCCAAGGCCTTGGCCAGTTGTCGCGCGGCCTCGGTTTTACCGACACCGGTAGGCCCGGCAAACAGGAACGAACCGACTGGTTTGTCCGGCGATTTGAGGCCGGCGCGGGACAGCTTGATCGCAGTCGACAGCGAATCGATCGCCGCGTCCTGACCAAACACCGTCAGCTTCAGGTCACGCTCCAGGTTACGCAGCAGCTCCTTGTCGGAACTGGTGACGTGCTTTGGCGGAATCCGCGCGATTTTCGCGACGATGTCCTCGACCTGTGGCACTTCGATTCGCTTGACGCGCATCTCTACCGGTTGCAGACGCTGGTAGGCGCCCGCTTCGTCGATCACGTCGATGGCCTTGTCCGGCATGTGCCGGTCATTGATGTAGCGCGACGCCAGTTCGGCAGCGGCACGCAACGACTCATCGCTGTATTCGATATTGTGGTGCTGCTCGAAACGCCCTTTCAGACCGCGCAGGATACCGATGGTGTCTTCCACCGACGGCTCGACGACATCGACCTTCTGGAAGCGACGCGCCAAGGCACGATCCTTCTCGAAGATGCCGCGAAATTCCTGGAATGTGGTCGAACCGATGCAGCGAATGTCGCCAGACGACAGCAGCGGCTTGAGCAGGTTGGACGCATCCATCACGCCACCGGACGCAGCACCCGCACCGATGATGGTGTGGATCTCGTCAATGAACAGGATCGCCTGCGGACGCTTTTTCAGCTCATTGAGCAGCGCCTTGAAGCGCTTCTCGAAATCACCGCGATACTTGGTACCCGCGAGCAGAGCGCCCAGGTCGAGCGAATAAACCACCGCATTGGCCAGCAGATCCGGCACCTGATTGTCGACGATGCGCTTGGCCAGGCCTTCGGCAATCGCGGTCTTACCCACGCCTGCCTCACCCACCAGCAGCGGATTGTTCTTGCGTCGGCGCGCGAGGATCTGCGCGACACGCTCGACCTCCGATTCACGGCCGACCAGCGGATCGATGCGACCCTGGCGCGCGAGCTCGTTGAGGTTGCTGGCATAAGCATCCAGAGGATTGCCTGAAGAAGAAGACTCACCGCCCTCGTCGTCCTGCATATCTTGTTCACCTTCAGAGTGATCGCCGTGCCCCGGTACTTTCGAAATGCCGTGGGCGATGTAGTTGACGACATCGATGCGCGCAACGCTCTGCTGTTTCAGCAGGAACACTGCCTGACTCTCTTGCTCACTGAAGATGGCGACCAGCACGTTGGCGCCGGTCACTTCGCGTTTGCCCGAGCTCTGTACGTGAAAAACAGCACGCTGCAGGACACGCTGGAAGCCCAGGGTTGGCTGGGTTTCGCGATCCTCGTCATGCAAGGGGATCAATGGCGTGGTGGAGTCGATGAACTCCTGCAGATCATGCTTGAGTTTGTCGAGGTTTGCGCCGCAGGCACGCAAAACGGTGGCGGCAGCCTCATTATCCAATAGGGCCAGCAGGAGATGTTCGACGGTCATGAACTCATGACGCTTCGAACGAGCCTCCTTGAAGGCAAGATTGAGGGTGACTTCGAGCTCGCGGTTTAACATAGCTTCACCTCATACCCAAGTGGTCGGCGATTAACCGTCCTTCTCGATTTCACAGAGTAGCGGATGCTGGCTTTCCCTGGCGTACTGGTTGACCTGCATGGCCTTTGTCTCGGCGATGTCGCGGGTAAACACTCCACATACTGCTCGTCCTTCTGTATGGACGGCCAGCATGACCTTGGTCGCCAGCTCGCGATTCAGGTTAAAAAACACCTCGAGCACTTCGACGACGAAATCCATCGGTGTGTAGTCATCGTTGAACAAAACCACCTTGTACATCGGCGGCGCCTGTAACGCGGGCTTTGCTTCCTGAACAGCAACGCCTGCCGAATCGTCGTCGTGCTCCTGTGGAAGATCCTTTTGGAGAAGCGGGCGATCCTGATTGAATGTTAGTCGAATCTGGCTGATTGCATGCATGGAAAAAAAGGTTCGTCAGTTGTGCGAATACAGTGGTGGGGGCGGTTGCACACGTTTTCAACTACGACTGCCCGGTCACCTTGACTATCGGGAAAACGGTGTTACAACCAATAGAGCCCACAGTGGGTAAAAAAGATCCGCGGAGTCAATTCTTTTATCGAATTCGATTGCGGATGTCGTGGATGATACTCCAGCGATGGAGTCTGTTGCAGAGGGATTTGAGCATGGCTGTCGGCAAGGTGAAATGGTTCAACAATGCCAAGGGATTCGGCTTTATCAATACCGACGCCCGGGAAGGTCGCGATGAGGATGGCAAGGACATTGATTTCTTTGCCCACTACTCGGCCATTGAAATGGAAGGGTACAAGACCCTGAAAGCGGGTCAGGCAGTCACATTCGACATCGTTCAAGGCCCCAAAGGCTTGCATGCCGTGAAGATAACTCCGGTCGAAGCAGCTTCGACGCCAAGCTCGATTGCCACGAAAAAACAAACGGCAACCAGTTGAAGCCTCAAAACATTCGGTCATAAAAAACCGCCTGACTCAACCCATCGAGTCAGGCGGTTTTTGCGTGCCTGCAACTTTTACATATGCGAAATCAACGCATCCCCGAACCCGGATGACGACACCAGCTTCGCGCCATCCATCAAGCGCTCGAAATCATAAGTAACAGTCTTGGCGCCGATCGCACCGTTGGTGCCCTTGATGATCAGGTCCGCCGCTTCGGTCCAGCCCATATGACGCAACATCATCTCGGCCGAGAGAATCAGCGAGCCCGGGTTGACCTGGTCCTTGCCGGCATATTTCGGCGCGGTGCCGTGGGTCGCTTCGAACATCGCCACGGTGTCGGACAGGTTGGCACCCGGCGCAATACCGATACCACCCACTTCCGCCGCCAGCGCGTCGGACAGGTAGTCACCGTTGAGGTTAAGCGTAGCGATCACATCGTATTCGGCCGGGCGCAGCAGGATCTGCTGGAGCATGGCGTCGGCGATAGCGTCCTTGACCACAACATTCTTGCCGGTTTTCGGATTCTTGAACTGCATCCACGGACCGCCGTCGAGCAGGGTCGCACCGAACTCTTCGGCCGCCACTTCGTAGGCCCATTCCTTGAAGGCACCTTCGGTGAACTTCATGATGTTGCCTTTGTGCACGATGGTCAGCGAGTCGCGATCATTGTCGACCACGTATTGCAGAGCCTTGCGCGCCAGACGCTTGGTGCCTTCGCGGGAGACCGGCTTGACGCCGATGCCGCAGTTTTCGTCGAAACGGATCTTGGTGACGCCCATTTCTTCTTTAAGGAATTTGATGACCTTGGTGGCTTCCGGCGAACCGGCCTTCCATTCGATACCGGCGTAAATGTCTTCGGAGTTCTCGCGGAAGATGGTCATGTCGACATCGCCGGGCTTTTTCACCGGGCTCGGCACGCCTTCGAACCAGCGCACCGGGCGCAGGCAGACGTACAGGTCGAGTTGCTGACGCAGTGCCACGTTCAGCGAGCGGATACCGCCACCGACCGGAGTGGTCAGCGGGCCTTTGATGGAGACCACGTAATCCTTGACCGCGTCGAGGGTTTCCTGCGGCAGCCAGGTGTCCTGGTCATAAACCTGAGTGGCCTTTTCGCCGGCGTAGACTTCCATCCAGGAAATCTTGCGCTTGCCGCCGTAGGCCTTTTCAACAGCAGCATCGACAACCTTGATCATCACCGGACTGATGTCGACACCAATACCGTCACCTTCGATGAAGGGGATGATCGGGTTATCAGGAACATTGAGAGAATGGTCTGCATTGACAGTGATTTTGTCACCGACGGCTGGAACCTGAATCTTCTTGTAACCCATGCTGAACTCCATTGTTTGGATTGAACACCTGGCTTGCTTCGAGCGTAACCCAGTTGAATCAACACGCAAACCCTATGTTCCTGCGCCGCGCACATCTCGTTTCCTACAAGCCTGAAAGCAAAGGGAAAAGCGCCAAAGTCCAGCATTCGTAACGAGTCTTTGCCCGGTCGCGCCCTGCGACCTTTAGACCAATGGACGAGAATCGTTGCATATGAACCATCGGCAGATTGCCAGCTACCTATGTATAATGCCGCCCGCTGACCACAGGGTCACGACGGCTGGCCTCTCTAGCACGAGACTTTCCGCCTGATTGGTCGGGTTGTTACCGCAGCCTGACTGCTTGACGCTCTACTGATGCACCCAACATCACCGCGAAGAATCTCGACATTCGGTTCATGGATGACTTTGAACGAACGCGCTTACCCGGCGCCCCTCGAGTTTCTGCGCACGCTTTAGCAAAGAAGAGAGAGTTAATCCGAATATGCCCACCCGCTCGAAGATCATCTATACCTTCACCGACGAAGCTCCTGCCCTCGCCACCTATTCCCTGCTGCCGATCATCGAGGCTTACACCGCCTCGGCCGATATCGCCGTGGAAACCCGCGATATCTCTCTTGCAGCGCGCATCCTGGCAAGCTTCCCCGAGCAACTGGGCGACAAAGCCGTAGCCGACCACCTCGCCGAACTGGGCGACCTGGCCGTTACGCCTGAAGCCAACATCATCAAGCTGCCGAACATCAGTGCTTCGGTGCCACAGCTGCAAGCCGCGATCAAAGAGCTGCAGGCGCAGGGCTACAACCTGCCGGACTACCCGGAAACCGTGACCAGCGACGCCGACAAAGACGCCAAGGCGCGTTACGACAAGGTCAAGGGCAGCGCTGTGAACCCGGTTCTGCGTGAAGGCAACTCCGACCGCCGCGCTCCGCTGTCGGTGAAGAACTACGCGCGCAAGCACCCGCACAAAATGGGCGCCTGGGCCAAGGACTCCAAGTCTCACGTCGCGCACATGAGCACCGGCGATTTCTACGGCAGCGAAAAAGCTGTCCTGATCGACGCCGCTGACGCTGTGAAGATCGAACTGATCGCCAAGGACGGTGCTGCCACCGTTCTGAAAGAAAAAACCACCGTTCAGGCTGGCGAGATCCTCGACTGCGCCGTGATGAGCAAAAACGCCCTGCGTGCGTTCATCGCTGCCGAAATCGAAAGCGCCAAGGCCCAGGGCGTGCTGCTCTCGGTGCACCTGAAAGCGACCATGATGAAGGTCTCCGACCCGATCATGTTCGGCCAGATCGTTGCCGAGTTCTATAAAGACGCACTGACCAAGCACGCTGACGTGCTGAACCAGATCGGCTTCAATCTGAACAACGGCATCGGCGATCTGTACGCGCGCATCAAGGCCCTGCCGGCCGAGCAGCAAGCGCAGATCGAAGCCGATATCGCAGCGGTCTACGCCGTTCGTCCTTCGCTGGCGATGGTCAACTCCGACAAAGGCATCACCAACCTGCACGTGCCGAGCGACGTCATCGTTGACGCCTCGATGCCAGCGATGATCCGTGACTCCGGCAAGATGTGGGGCACCGACGGTCAGCTGCACGACACCAAGGCTGTGATCCCGGATCGTTGCTACGCGACCATCTACCAGGCTGTGATCGAAGATTGCAAAGCCAATGGCGCTTTCGATCCGACCACCATGGGCAGCGTGCCGAACGTCGGCCTGATGGCGAAGAAAGCCGAAGAGTACGGTTCCCACGACAAGACCTTCCAGATCAAGGCTGACGGCGTTGTTCGCGTCACCGACAGCAAGGGTAAGCTGCTGATGGAACAGGCTGTCGAAGCCGGCGACATCTTCCGCATGTGCCAGACCAAAGACGCGCCGATCCAGGACTGGGTCAAACTGGCCGTCAACCGTGCTCGCGCGAGCAGCACGCCGGCGATCTTCTGGCTCGACCCGATGCGCGCTCACGATGGCGTGGTGATCGAGAAGGTTCAGGCGTACCTGAAGGATCACGACACCAGCGGTCTGGACATCCAGATCATGGCGCCGGTCGACGCGATGAAGTACACCCTGCAGCGCACCCGCGAAGGCAAGGACACCATTTCGGTGACCGGCAACGTATTGCGCGACTACCTGACCGACCTGTTCCCGATCATGGAACTGGGCACCAGCGCCAAGATGCTGTCGATCGTACCGCTGATGAATGGCGGTGGTCTGTTCGAAACCGGCGCCGGCGGTTCGGCGCCGAAGCACGTGCAGCAACTGGTTGAAGAAAACTTCCTGCGCTGGGATTCGCTGGGTGAGTTCCTTGCCCTCGCCGCCTCCCTCGAGCACCTGGGCGTGAACTACAACAACCCGAAAGCACTGGTGCTGTCGAAAACCCTGGACCAGGCCACCGGTCAGTTCCTCGACAACAACAAGTCGCCATCGCGCAAAGTCGGCAACATCGACAACCGCGGCAGCCACTTCTACCTGGCGATGTACTGGGCTCAGGCCCTGGCCGCCCAGACTGAAGACGCTGCACTGCAAGCGCAGTTCGCGACTCTGGCGAAAACCCTGAACGAGAACGAGGCAACCATCGTTGCCGAGCTCAACGCCGTGCAGGGCAAGCCAGTCGACATCGGCGGTTACTACCACGCCGACGCCGAGCTGATCAGCAAGGCCATGCGCCCAAGCGCAACCTTCAACGCGGCGATTGCTGCGCTGGTTTAAGGTTGTAATGGGAACATCACAAACCCCGGCCTTGTGCCGGGGTTTGTGTTTTTACTGACAACATAAATCCCTTGTGGGAGCGAGCCTGCTCGCGAATGCGGTTTATCATTCAGCACCTTCGTTGACTGACCCACCGCTTTCGCGAGCAGGCTCGCTCCCACAGGGGGTCGGGTTTTAACCTGGATATTGAGGAAGGTTTTATGGAATGGCTCCCCCACATCACCGTTGCCACCATCGTCGAGGACAACGGCCGTTTCCTGATGGTCGAAGAGCACAAAGGCGGGCGCAATGTGCTCAACCAGCCCGCCGGGCATCTCGATCCGGATGAAACCCTGATCGACGCGGCGATTCGCGAAACCCTCGAAGAAACCGGTTGGGACGTCGAACCCACCGGCGTGATCGGCATTTATCTGTACACCGCACCGAGCAACGGCGTGACTTACCAGCGCATATGCTTCAGCGCCAAAGCCGTGCAGCATCACCCGGATTACCAACTCGATGACGGCATCGTCGGCGCCAAGTGGCTGACCCGCGACGAATTAATCGCCCAGCGTGACAACTGGCGCAGCGAGCTGATCATCCGCTGCATCGACGATTATCTGGCCGGTCATCACTTCAGCCTCGAACTGATCCGCCCTTCTCTTTAGCCTTGCGGCCGTGAGCCTGATAGAATCGCGCCCTTTTCCAAGACACTCATTGAATCCCTATGCGTGATCCAGCCCCTTCTGACACATCCAAGAAGCGCGTTATTGTCGGCATGTCCGGCGGCGTGGACTCTTCCGTTTCCGCCCTTCTGCTGATCGAGCAGGGTTATGAAGTGGAAGGCCTGTTCATGAAGAACTGGGAAGAAGACGACGGAACGGAATACTGCACCGCCATGGACGACCTGGCGGATGCTCAGGCTGTCTGCGACAAGATCGGCATCAAGCTGCACACCGCCAACTTTGCCGCCGAGTACTGGGACAACGTGTTCGAGCACTTCCTCGCCGAATACAAGGCGGGGCGCACGCCGAACCCGGACATCCTGTGCAACCGCGAGATCAAGTTCAAAGCGTTTCTCGACTACGCGATGATGCTCGGCGCCGACCTGATCGCCACTGGTCACTACGTGCGCCGCCGCGACATCGATGGCCGCACCGAACTGCTCAAGGGCCTCGATCCGAACAAGGATCAGAGCTACTTCCTGCACGCCGTTGGTGGCGAACAGATCGCCAAGACCCTGTTCCCGGTCGGCGAACTGGAAAAGCCTGAAGTCCGCGCGATTGCCGAGAAATACGAACTGGCCACCGCCAAGAAGAAGGATTCCACCGGGATCTGCTTCATCGGCGAGCGCCGTTTCAGCGATTTCCTCAAGCAGTACCTGCCAGCACAACCGGGCGAGATCAAGACCACCGAAGGCGAAGTCATCGGCCGTCACCACGGCTTGATGTACCACACTATCGGCCAGCGCCAGGGCCTCGGCATCGGCGGCTTGAAGGATGCCGGCGATGAGCCGTGGTACGTGCTGCGCAAGGATCTGCAGACCAACGAACTGATCGTCGGCCAGGGCAACAACCATCCGTGGCTGTTCTCAAGCGCCCTGCTCGCTTCGGAAATCTACTGGGTCAACCCGATCGATCTGAGCCAGCCGCTGCGCCTGACGGCGAAAGTGCGCTATCGCCAGAGCGATCAGGCCTGCACCCTGGAAAAAACCGCCAGCGGGTATCGCGCCGTGTTCGAAGAACCGCAACGCGCGGTAACGCCGGGCCAGTCGGTAGTTTTCTATGACGGTGAAATCTGCCTCGGCGGCGGCGTGATCGAAGTGGCCGAGCCGTGGAGCGGCCAGGCATGAGCCCGACTCAGGAGCAACTGACAGCGCTGGGCGGTGTGTTTCTCGCCGCCGTACTGGTCGATCGCATCGCCAAGACCGGCCAGACCAACGAAGCGGGCCTGAGCTGCATGCTCGGCAGCCTGTTGGTACGGGATCCGAAAGATACGCTGGACGTGTACGGCGGCGACGACATCAATCTGCGCGAGGGTTATCGCGCATTGATCGGCGCTTTGGAGCGCGATCCAAGCACTTTGCAGCGCGAGCCATTGCGCTACGCCCTGTCGATGCTCGGCTTGGAGCGACAGCTGGCCAAGCGTGATGACATGCTCGAGACGATTGCCAAGCGCCTGCCGCAGATTCAGTCGCAGGTGGAGCATTTTGGCCCGACCCACGAAAACGTCGTCGCCGCTTGCGGTGCGTTGTACCAGGACACGTTGAGCACCCTGCGCCAGCGCATTCAGGTGCACGGCGATATGCGCAACCTGCAGCAGCCGAGCAACGCCTCGAAAATCCGCGCCCTGCTCCTCGCGGGTATCCGCTCGGCGCGCCTGTGGCGTCAGCTCGGTGGTCATCGCTGGCAGTTGGTAATCAGCCGCCGCAAGCTGCTCAAAGAGCTTTATCCGTTGATGCGCAGCGAGTAAACGCCGCGTCACGAAGGCTTTGTAGTCTGTAACGCGTAATACGCCGGTCAGTTGGCGACGGACCGGCGGATTTTTTCATGTATGATACGCGCCCCATTTCGTTGCCCGACTGTCCGAGAACACCCCATGCAGCTCTCTTCGCTCACTGCGGTTTCCCCTGTTGACGGCCGCTACGCCGGCAAAACCCAGGCCCTGCGCCCGATTTTCAGCGAGTACGGCCTGATCCGTGCCCGCGTTCTGGTTGAAGTGCGCTGGCTCCAGCGCCTGGCCGCCCACGCTGGCATCCCTGAAGTGCCAGCCTTCTCCGCCGAGGCCAACGCCGTTCTCAACGAACTGGCTGAAACCTTCTCGCTGGAGCACGCCGAGCGCGTCAAAGAGATCGAGCGCACCACCAACCACGACGTCAAAGCGATCGAATACCTGCTCAAAGAGCAGGCGGCCAAGCTGCCGGAGCTGGCCAAGGTCAGCGAATTCATCCACTTTGCCTGCACCAGTGAAGACATCAACAACCTGTCCCACGCCCTGATGCTGCGCGAAGGCCGTGACGACGTGATGCTGCCGCTGATGCGCCAGACCGCCAACGCCATCCGCGAACTGGCCATCCGTTTCGCCGACGTGCCGATGCTGTCGCGCACCCACGGTCAGCCGGCTTCGCCGACCACTCTGGGTAAAGAACTGGCGAACGTGGTTTACCGTCTCGAGCGTCAGATCGCTCAGGTCGCTGCCGTGCCGCTGTTGGGCAAGATCAACGGCGCCGTCGGCAACTACAACGCGCACCTGTCGGCCTACCCGCAGATCGACTGGGAAGCCAATGCCCGCGCCTTCATCGAAGACGAACTGGGCCTGGGCTTCAACCCGTACACCACGCAGATCGAACCGCACGACTACATCGCCGAGCTGTTCGACGCCATCGCGCGCTTCAACACCATCCTGATCGACTTCGACCGCGATATCTGGGGCTACATTTCCCTGGGTTATTTCAAGCAGCGCACCATCGCTGGCGAAATCGGCTCCTCGACCATGCCGCACAAGGTCAACCCGATCGACTTCGAAAACTCCGAAGGCAACCTGGGTATCGCCAACGCACTGTTCCAGCACCTGGCGAGCAAGCTGCCGATTTCCCGCTGGCAGCGCGACCTGACCGACTCCACCGTCCTGCGCAACCTCGGTGTCGGCTTCGCTCACAGCGTGATCGCTTACGAAGCCAGCCTCAAAGGCATCAGCAAACTTGAGCTCAACGAGCAGAAAATTGCCGCCGACCTCGATGCTTGCTGGGAAGTATTGGCTGAGCCGATCCAGACCGTGATGCGTCGCTACAACATCGAAAACCCGTACGAAAAGCTGAAAGAACTGACCCGTGGCAAGGGCATCAGCCCTGAAGCGTTGCAGACTTTCATCGATGGCCTGGACATGCCAGCCGAAGCCAAAGCCGAGCTCAAGCAACTGACCCCGGCCAACTACATCGGCAACGCAGTGGCACAAGCCAAACGCATCTGATCGTCCGTTTGCCCCGCTTGAGACGCCCGGCCGCGCCGGGCGTTTTTATTCCCGTCTGAAAAGTGCTTTTTTTCAATAGGTTACATATGAATTCCGATATTCCTCTTCAACTTCTGGGCGGCCTCACAGCACGCGAATTCCTGCGTGACTACTGGCAGAAAAAACCGCTGCTGATCCGTCAGGCGATTCCTGACTTCGAAAGCCCGATCGACGCCGACGAACTGGCCGGCCTGGCCCTGGAAGAAGAAGTCGAATCGCGCTTGGTCATCGAGCACGGCGAGCGTCCATGGGAACTGCGTCGCGGCCCGTTCGCCGAAGACGAGTTCAGCAAATTGCCAGAAAAAGAGTGGACACTGCTGGTGCAAGCGGTTGACCAGTTCGTGCCGGAAGTCAGCGAACTGCTGGAAAATTTCCGCTTCCTGCCGAGCTGGCGCGTCGACGACGTGATGATCAGCTTTGCCGCCCCGGGTGGCAGCGTCGGCCCGCATTTCGACAATTACGATGTTTTCCTGCTGCAGGGCCACGGCAAGCGCAACTGGAAAATCGGCCAGATGTGCGATTCCGAGAGCCCGCTGCTGCAACACGCCGACCTGCGCATCCTCGCTGAATTCCACGAAACCGAAGAATGGGTGCTGGAACCGGGCGACATGCTCTACCTGCCGCCGCGCCTGGCCCATTGCGGTGTCGCGGTCGACAACTGCATGACCTACTCGGTCGGCTTCCGCGCGCCAAGCGCCGCTGAAGTGCTGACCCACTTCACCGACTTCCTCAGCCAGTTCCTGACCGACGAAGAGCGCTACACCGATGCCGACGCCAAGCCGGCGGTCGATCCGCACCAGATTCAACACGATGCGCTGGATCGCCTGAAAAGCCTGCTCGCCGAGCACATGAGCGACGAGCGTCTGCTGCTGACCTGGTTCGGCCAGTACATGACCGAGCCGCGCTACCCGGAACTGGTGGTCGGCCCGGAAGACGTCGAAGAAGAAGACTTCCTCGCCGCCCTGCAGGATGGCGCCGTGCTGATCCGCAACCCGAGCGCGCGCCTGGCCTGGTCGGAAGTCGACGACGATCTCCTGCTGTTCGCCAGTGGCCAGAGCCGCTACCTGCCGGGCAAGCTGCGCGAACTGCTGAAGCTGATCTGCGCCGCTGACGCCCTGCACGCCGATAACCTCGGCGAGTGGCTGAGCGACGAAGACGGCCGCAGCCTGCTCTGCGAACTGGTCAAGCAAGGAAGCCTGGGGTTCGCCGATGAATAAAATTCGCGTTCGTGTCGCAGACTGGCAGAAGGATATCGCCGAGATCCGGCGCATTCGTGAAACGGTGTTCATCGCCGAACAATCGGTGCCACCCGAGCTTGAGTGGGACGCCGATGACGCGACCGCCGTGCATTTTCTGGCGTTCGAAGGCGACTTCCCGATCGGCACGGCGCGGCTGTTGCCCGACGGGCACATCGGCCGCGTTTCAGTACTCAAAGACTGGCGCGGAATGAAGGTCGGTGATGCGCTGATGCAAGCGGTCATCGCCGAAGCTGAAGCGCGCGGGCTGAAACAGCAGAAGCTCAGCGCTCAGGTGCAAGCCACGGCGTTCTACGAGCGCCTGGGCTTCAGCCTGGTCAGCGAGGAATTCCTCGAAGCCGGGATTCCGCATGTCGACATGGTTCGGCATTCGGCCTGATTCCGAGACCTCCAGATCCCTGTGGCGAGGGGATTTATCCCCGCTGGGGTGCGAAGCAGCCCCAAATCCAGCAAACTCGGTGAGTCAGTTAAATCGAGCGCGCTGGGTCGGCGACTGCTGCGCAGCCGAGCGGGGATAAATCCCCTCACCACAAAAGGCCGCAAGAACACCACCAAACGCCCCGCCATCCACCGATGCCGGGGCGTTTTGCTGTCTACGATTCAACTTGCCCCACCCCAGGCCGACAAACTGGCAATATCAAGCCTTTCGAACGCGGAGATAACGGACATGTCCCTACGCACCCTGCTCACCACCCTGCTGCTCGGCTGCAGTTTTTCGGTGCTGGCAGCCACAGAAATCGTCCCCCTCAAATACCACACCAGCGCTGACATGCTGCCGGTGGCGCAGGACTTCATCGGCCAGGACGGCCAGGTCAGCGCTTACGGCAACCAACTGATCGTCAAGGCCGAGCCGGGCAAGATACAGGAACTGAAAAATCTGCTGGCGCAACTCGATACCGCGCCGAAGCGCTTGCTGATCACCGTCGACACCAACGAAAACAATGGCCGTGGCGACGAAGGTTATTCGGTCAACGGCGCCCAGCCGAACCAGACCCGGATCATCAGCCGCAGCACCAGCCGCAACGGCGGCGTTCAGCAAGTGCAGACCAGCGAAGGCACTCCGGCGCTGATTCAGGTTGGCCAGAGCGTGCCGATCACCAACACCCAAAGCGATTCCTACGGCGGTTACAGCAGCGAGACCCAATACCGCAACGTCACCCAGGGTTTCTACGTCACCGCCAGCGTCACCGGCGAGACCGTTCATCTGGCGATCAGTACCAACCGTGACCGCATGAGCCAGGAACGTCCCGATGTAGTGAACGTGCAAAGCACCGACACAACCGTCACCGGGCGCCTCGGTGAGTGGATCACTCTGGCGGGCGTCAACAGCCAGACTCAGGCCGATAAACAGGGCCTGACCCGCAGCTACTCGACTCAAGGCCGGGATGACATGACCTTGCGGGTGAAAGTCGACACGCTGGACTAAAGCACCGAAAACTGACTGATTAGTCGTATTAGACGAAAGATGTAGTGCTTGAAAAAAAGCACTACAAAACGTTTGACGCGAAAAAAAAGCGAAGGCATGATGGCCTCGCTCCCGCTAATCAGAGGCCCTGGCAAGGGCCTTCGAAGCGCCGCTCGCACCTACCCCGCGAGCCGTTTCGTGTCTGTACCGCCCACAAGGTGTGTTTGACGAGGTTGCCGACTGGAACGAAGTTGTCCCGAGGGACGGAAGCGTATTTAGGTAACCCGGCTTCACGCTGTTGTCCGTATAAAGGCCCACGACGCCCGCATGCGCCCCGCAGTCCGCCACTACCTGCTCACTTCCCCTCGAGCCCATCGTTCATCCCGTCGCCTACCCCGCCGAATCCGACTTGACCACCTAAGCTTCTGGTCAGCGAGCGCAGGAATTTTCCACCGCAGAACAACTTTTCATAAAAGACGCGACGAGGTTTATCTCCATGGCACTGACACGCGAACAGCAAATTGCAGCCCTCGAAAAAGACTGGGCCGAGAACCCGCGCTGGAAAGGCGTGACTCGCACTTACTCCGCTGCCGACGTGGTCCGCCTGCGTGGCTCGGTTCAGCCAGAGCACACCTTCGCGAAGATGGGCGCCGAGAAGCTGTGGAACCTGGTCACCCAGGGTGCCAAGCCGTCCTTCCGTCCAGAGAAAGATTTCGTCAACTGCATGGGCGCCCTGACCGGCGGCCAGGCTGTTCAGCAGGTCAAGGCCGGTATCCAGGCGATCTACCTGTCCGGCTGGCAGGTGGCTGCGGACAACAACTCCGCAGAATCGATGTACCCGGACCAGTCGCTGTACCCGGTGGACTCGGTGCCGACCGTGGTCAAGCGCATCAACAACTCGTTCCGTCGTGCTGACCAGATCCAGTGGAAAGCCGGCAAAAACCCGGGCGACGACGGCTACATCGATTACTTCGCACCAATCGTCGCGGACGCTGAAGCCGGTTTCGGCGGTGTACTCAACGCCTACGAGCTGATGAAAAGCATGATCGAAGCCGGCGCCGCTGGCGTTCACTTCGAAGACCAACTGGCTTCGGTGAAGAAATGCGGCCACATGGGCGGCAAGGTTCTGGTGCCAACCCAGGAAGCCGTGCAGAAGCTGACCGCTGCCCGTCTGGCCGCTGACGTTGCCGGCACGCCGACCATCATTCTGGCCCGCACCGACGCCAACGCGGCTGACCTGCTGACTTCCGACTGCGACCCGTACGATCAGCCATTCGTGACCGGCGAGCGTACTCAGGAAGGTTTCTACAAGGTACGTGCCGGCCTGGATCAAGCGATCGCCCGTGGCCTGGCTTACGCACCGTACGCCGACCTGATCTGGTGCGAAACCGCCAAACCGGATCTGGAAGAAGCCCGTCGCTTCGCTGAAGCGATCAAGAAGGAATACCCGGACCAGCTGCTGTCGTACAACTGCTCGCCTTCCTTCAACTGGAAGAAGAACCTGGACGACGCGACCATCGCCAAGTTCCAGCGCGAACTGTCCGCCATGGGCTACAAGCACCAGTTCATCACCCTGGCCGGCATTCACAACATGTGGCACAGCATGTTCAACCTGGCGCACGACTACGCCCGCAACGACATGACTGCCTACGTGAAGCTGCAAGAGCAGGAATTCGCTGACGCCGCCAAGGGCTACACCTTCGTTGCGCACCAGCAGGAAGTGGGCACTGGCTACTTCGACGACATGACCACCGTGATCCAGGGCGGCTCGTCCTCGGTGACCGCGCTGACCGGTTCGACCGAAGAAGAACAGTTCCACTGATTCGGCCTCACCTGAGCAAACGGCCTTTGCGGATCGAATAAAAAGCTAACCGCAGAGCCGCAAGACTGACGCCCCGACTGGATCGGGGCGTTTTTTTTGCCTGTTGGAATCTCAAAGACACTACAAATCCCCTGTGGGAGCGAGCCTGCTCGCGAAGGCGATAAGTCAGCTTGCACATCTGGAGGCTGATCCTTCGCTTTCGCGAGCAGGCTCGCTCCCACAGGGTTACCGTCAGCCGCGAGACGAAACATTGATCTGAAGCGCTACAAGCGTCAGAAATTTCCGCTAAAACGGTAGGCTTCGCTACTTGCAGTAACGCGCAAGTAAGACAACTTCCCAGCCACTCACTCGTTAAACAGTTACAAAACCACGCCAAACGATATCAATTATCATTTAGCCGCAACTATGTTCGTTACAAACTCTACAAAACATAATTGATGGAAACCCGGCTAATGCCCGCAACGCATGGGCCGCAGCGCCTTCAGGAAGCGCTATGTCCTTAATCCGGTAAATAATTTCGCCTTTGGAATTTTACTTGCCGGGTGTTTAGCCATAAAATCAGCCCGATTGATTGCTGCGACATATCGTCACTGCCTTATTTCTTTATCAAGCTCAGAGACCTTTGCTCTCTGTTAAGGATTACCAGCATGCCCGAAGCGACAGGACTCATGGCCCACAACTGGGGCTTTGCCATTTTCCTTCTGGGTGTCGTCGGCCTGTGTGCCTTCATGCTTGGCGTCTCCAGCCTCCTCGGGTCAAAAGCCTGGGGTCGCAGCAAAAACGAACCGTTCGAGTCGGGCATGCTACCTACCGGTGGCGCCCGCTTGCGGCTCTCAGCCAAATTCTATCTGGTCGCGATGCTCTTCGTGATCTTCGATATCGAAGCCCTCTTTCTCTTTGCATGGTCTGTGTCCGTCCGCGAAAGCGGCTGGACCGGATTCGTCGAAGCTCTCGTTTTCATAGCAATTCTGTTGGCAGGTCTTGTCTACCTGTTCCGAGTGGGCGCCCTTGACTGGGCTCCGGAAGCTCGTCGCAAGCGGCAGGCGAAGCTGAAACAATGAGGCTTTGGCAATGCAATACAATCTCACCAGGATCGACCCCGATGCTCCTAACGAGCAGTATCCGATTGGCCAGCGGGAAACCGTTGCCGATCCGTTAGAAGATCAAGTCCACAAAAACATTTTCATGGGCAAGCTGGAAGACGTGCTGAGTGGCGCGGTCAACTGGGGACGTAAGAACTCCCTGTGGCCGTACAACTTCGGCCTGTCGTGCTGCTACGTGGAAATGACCACCGCCTTCACGGCGCCCCACGACATCGCGCGCTTTGGCGCCGAAGTGATCCGGGCCTCGCCGCGTCAGGCCGACTTCATGGTTATCGCCGGTACCTGCTTCATCAAGATGGCGCCGATCATTCAGCGTCTCTACGAGCAAATGCTCGAGCCTAAATGGGTTATCTCCATGGGTTCGTGTGCCAACTCCGGCGGCATGTACGACATCTACTCCGTGGTTCAAGGGGTGGACAAGTTCCTGCCCGTGGACGTCTACGTACCTGGCTGCCCGCCCCGTCCGGAAGCATTTCTGCAAGGCTTGATGCTGTTGCAGGAATCGATTGGACAGGAGCGTCGTCCGCTTTCCTGGGTCGTTGGTGATCAAGGCGTGTATCGCGCCGACATGCCATCGCAGAAGGAACAGCGCCGCGAACAGCGAATCGCAGTCACCAATCTGCGCAGCCCTGACGAAGTCTGATCCAGTTCTGTTCCAAGTAACGAGAAGCTGGCTTCATTCTTTACGTTGACCGAAAGCGAAAAAATAACCATGACTACAGGCAGTGCTCTGTACATCCCGCCTTACAAGGCAGACGACCAGGATGTGGTCGTCGAACTGAACAACCGTTTTGGCGCCGAAGCGTTCACCGCGCAGGCAACCCGCACCGGCATGCCGGTGCTGTGGGTGGCCCGTGCCAGACTGGTTGAAGTCCTGACTTTCCTGCGCAACCTGCCCAAGCCGTACGTCATGCTCTATGACCTGCACGGCGTGGACGAGCGTCTGCGCACCAAGCGTCAAGGGCTGCCGACCGGCGCCGATTTCACCGTGTTCTATCACCTCATGTCGCTGGAGCGTAATAGTGACGTGATGATCAAGGTGGCCTTGTCCGAAGGCGACCTCAGCATGCCTTCCGTCACCAGCATCTGGCCGAACGCCAACTGGTACGAGCGCGAAGTCTGGGACATGTTCGGCATCGACTTCAAAGGCCACCCGCACCTGTCGCGCATCATGATGCCGCCGACCTGGGAAGGTCACCCGCTGCGCAAGGACTTCCCGGCGCGCGCCACCGAATTCGACCCATACAGCCTCAACCTCGCCAAGCAGCAGCTGGAGGAAGAAGCCGCGCGTTTCCGTCCGGAAGACTGGGGCATGAAGCGTTCCGGTGCCAACGAGGACTACATGTTCCTCAACCTCGGCCCGAACCACCCTTCGGCGCACGGTGCGTTCCGCATCATCCTGCAGCTGGACGGCGAAGAGATCGTCGACTGCGTCCCGGACATCGGTTACCACCACCGTGGCGCCGAGAAGATGGGCGAGCGCCAGTCCTGGCACAGCTACATTCCGTACACCGACCGCATCGACTACCTCGGCGGCGTGATGAACAACCTGCCGTACGTGCTCTCGGTCGAGAAGCTGGCCGGCATCAAGGTGCCGCAGAAAGTCGACGTCATCCGCATCATGATGGCCGAGTTCTTCCGGATCACCAGTCACCTGCTGTTCCTGGGTACCTATATCCAGGACGTCGGCGCCATGACCCCGGTGTTCTTCACCTTCACCGACCGCCAGAAGGCGTACACGGTGATCGAGGCGATTACCGGTTTCCGTCTGCACCCGGCCTGGTACCGCATCGGCGGCGTTGCCCACGACCTGCCGCGCGGCTGGGAAAAACTGGTCAAGGATTTCGTCGAGTGGATGCCCAAGCGTCTGGACGAATACACCAAGGCCGCTCTGCAGAACAGCATCCTCAAGGGTCGTACCATCGGCGTTGCCGCCTATAACACCAAAGAAGCCCTGGAATGGGGCGTTACCGGTGCCGGCCTGCGTTCTACCGGTTGCGATTTCGACCTGCGTAAAGCGCGTCCGTATTCGGGCTACGAGAACTTCGAATTCGAAGTGCCGCTGGCCGTCAACGGCGATGCCTACGACCGCTGCATGGTCCGCGTCGAAGAGATGCGCCAGAGCATCAAGATCATCGACCAGTGCATGCGCAACATGCCGGAAGGCCCGTACAAGGCGGATCACCCGCTGACCACGCCGCCGCCGAAAGAGCGCACGCTGCAGCACATCGAAACCCTGATCACGCACTTCCTGCAGGTTTCGTGGGGCCCGGTCATGCCGGCCAACGAATCCTTCCAGATGATCGAAGCGACCAAGGGCATCAACAGTTATTACCTGACGAGCGACGGCGGCACCATGAGCTACCGTACCCGGATCCGTACTCCAAGCTTCCCGCATCTGCAACAGATCCCTTCGGTGATCAAAGGCAGCATGGTCGCGGACTTGATTGCGTACCTGGGTAGTATCGACTTCGTTATGGCCGACGTGGACCGCTAAGCATGAACAGCACGCTTATCCAGACAGACCGTTTCACCTTGAGTGAAACCGAGCGCTCGGCCATCGAGCACGAGCTGCATCACTACGAAGACCCGCGCGCGGCGTCGATCGAGGCCCTGAAGATCGTGCAGAAGGAACGCGGCTGGGTGCCGGATGGCGCCCTGTACGCGATCGGCGAGATCCTCGGCATCCCGGCCAGCGACGTTGAAGGCGTGGCGACGTTCTACAGCCAGATCTTCCGTCAACCGGTCGGCCGCCACATCATTCGCGTCTGCGACAGCATGGTCTGCTACATCGGCGGCCACGAGTCGGTGGTCAGCGAAATCCAGAACAATCTGGGCATCGGCCTGGGTCAGACCACCGCCGACGGTCGTTTCACCCTGCTGCCCGTCTGCTGCCTCGGCAACTGCGACAAGGCACCGGCGCTGATGATCGACGACGACACCTTTGGCGACGTGCAGCCTGCTGGCGTGGCCAAACTGCTCGAGGGCTACGTATGACCCTGACATCTTTTGGTCCAGCCAACCGCATCCAGCGTTCGGCCGAGACACACCCGCTGACCTGGCGTCTGCGCGATGACGGCGAAGCCGTGTGGCTCGACGAGTACCAGGCCAAGAACGGTTACGCCGCTGCACGCAAAGCCTTCGCCGAGATGGATCAGGACGCTATCGTCCAGACCGTCAAAGACGCTGGCCTCAAGGGTCGCGGCGGTGCCGGCTTCCCCACTGGCGTGAAGTGGGGGCTGATGCCCAAGGACGAATCCATCAACATCCGCTACCTGCTGTGCAACGCGGATGAAATGGAGCCGAACACCTGGAAAGACCGCATGCTGATGGAGCAACTGCCCCATCTGCTGATCGAAGGCATGCTGATCAGTGCCCGTGCGCTGAAAACCTACCGTGGCTACATCTTCCTGCGCGGCGAATACACCACCGCCGCCAAGCACCTGAACCGTGCCGTGGAAGAAGCCAAGGCGGCCGGCCTGCTGGGCAAGAACATTCTCGGTTCGGGTTTCGATTTCGAGCTGTTCGTCCACACCGGCGCCGGGCGTTACATCTGCGGTGAAGAAACCGCACTGATCAACTCCCTCGAAGGCCGCCGCGCCAACCCGCGCTCCAAGCCGCCCTTCCCTGCCGCCGTGGGCGTGTGGGGCAAGCCGACCTGCGTGAACAACGTCGAAACCCTGTGCAACGTGCCGGCGATCATTGCCGACGGCGTTGACTGGTACAAATCGTTGGCCCGCGAAGGTTCCGAAGACATGGGCACCAAGCTCATGGGCTTCTCCGGCAAGGTCAAGAACCCGGGCCTGTGGGAACTGCCATTCGGCGTCACCGGTCGTGAACTGTTCGAAGACTACGCCGGCGGCATGCGCGACGGCTTCAAGCTCAAGGCCTGGCAGCCAGGCGGCGCCGGCACCGGTTTCCTCCTGCCCGAGCACCTCGACGCACAAATGTATGCCGGCGGCATCGCAAAAGTGGGCACCAGGATGGGTACCGGTCTGGCGATGGCGGTGGATGACAGCGTCAACATGGTCTCGCTGCTGCGCAACATGGAGCAGTTCTTCGCTCGCGAATCCTGCGGTTTCTGCACCCCGTGCCGCGATGGTCTGCCATGGAGCGTCAAGCTCCTGATGGCCATCGAACAGGGCAAGGGCCAGCCGGGCGACATCGAGACCCTGCTGGGTCTGGTCGGTTTCCTCGGCCCGGGCAAGACCTTCTGTGCTCACGCACCGGGTGCCGTGGAGCCGCTGGGCAGCGCCATCAAATACTTCCGTCCAGAGTTCGAAGCCGGTATCGCGCCTGTCAGCGCCGCCGTCCCGCCTCTGGCAAGGCCGATCGTAGTCGGCGCGTAAACGCTTAAAAAGGCGAAGGGTCCGTGCCCTTCGCCTTTCGTCCGATGACGCCCTTCGGGGCTGTTTGGATTCGGACGCATAACAAGATTCCATTAGCCACGCCCGCTGACACCGGGCCAACGAAGACCTTTGAACCATGGCCACTATCCACGTAGACGGCAAAGCGCTCGAAGTCGACGGGGCAGACAACCTGTTACAGGCATGTCTGTCGCTGGGCCTCGACATTCCATATTTCTGCTGGCACCCCGCGCTTGGTAGCGTCGGGGCCTGCCGCCAGTGCGCGGTCAAGCAGTACACCGACGAGAACGACACCCGTGGTCGCATCGTCATGTCCTGCATGACCCCGGCCACCGACAACACCTGGATCTCCATCGACGATGAAGAATCCAAGGCGTTTCGCGCCAGTGTTGTCGAATGGCTGATGACCAACCACCCGCACGACTGCCCGGTGTGCGAGGAAGGCGGTCACTGCCACTTGCAAGACATGACAGTGATGACCGGCCACAACGAGCGCCGTTATCGCTTCAGCAAACGCACCCATCAGAACCAGCAACTGGGCCCGTTCATTTCCCACGAAATGAACCGCTGCATCGCTTGCTACCGCTGCGTGCGTTTCTACAAGGACTACGCCGGCGGCACCGACCTCGGTGTGTTTGGCGCCCACGACAACGTGTACTTCGGTCGCGTTGAAGACGGCACCCTCGAAAGCGAGTTCTCCGGCAACCTCACCGAGGTCTGCCCGACCGGTGTGTTCACCGACAAGACTCACTCCGAGCGCTACAACCGCAAGTGGGACATGCAGTTCGCACCAAGCATCTGCCACGGCTGCTCGAGCGGTTGCAACATCTCCCCGGGCGAGCGTTACGGTGAACTGCGTCGCATCGAAAACCGTTTCAACGGTTCGGTGAACCAGTACTTCCTCTGCGACCGTGGCCGTTTCGGTTATGGCTACGTCAACCGCACCGACCGCCCACGTCAGCCGCTGCTGGCCGATGGCACCAAGCTCGGCCTCGACGCTGCGCTGGACAAAGCCGCTGACCTGCTGCGCGGACGCAACATCGTCGGCATCGGTTCGCCGCGTGCCAGCCTCGAAAGCAACTACGCGTTGCGCGAACTGGTTGGTGCCGAGCACTTCTATTCGGGTATCGAAGCCTCCGAGCTGGAGCGCATCCGTCTGGTCCTGCAGGTGCTGAACGACAGCCCGCTGCCAGTGCCGAACATGCGCGACATCGAAGACCACGACGCGATTTTCGTCCTCGGCGAAGACCTGACCCAGACCGCCGCGCGCATGGCGCTGGCTCTGCGTCAGTCGGTCAAGGGCAAGGCTGAAGACATGGCTGAAGCCATGCGCGTCCAGCCTTGGCTCGACGCGGCAGTGAAGAACATCGGCCAGCACGCGCTGAACCCGCTGTTCATCGCCAGCCTCGCCGAAACCAAGCTCGACGACGTCGCTGAAGAATGCGTACACGCAGCTCCGGATGATCTGGCGCGCATCGGTTTCGCCGTGGCTCACGCGCTGGACGCCAGTGCCCCGGCCGTTGAAGGTCTGGACACCGAAGCCCTGGAACTGGCGCAGCGCATCGCCGATGCCCTGCTCGCCGCCAAGCGTCCGCTGATCATCGCCGGTACTTCGCTGGGCTCCAAAGCCTTGATCGAAGCTGCCGCGAACATCGCCAAAGCCCTGAAGCTGCGCGAGAAGAACGGTTCGATCAGCCTGATCGTGCCGGAGGCCAACAGCCTTGGTCTGGCCATGCTCGGTGGCGAATCGGTCGACGCCGCGCTGCAAGCGGTCATCGATGGCAAGGCCGACGCGATCGTCGTGCTGGAAAACGATCTGTACACCCGCACTGCCAACGCCAAGGTCGATGCTGCACTGAACGCCGCTAAAGTGGTGATCGTCGCTGACCATCAGAAAACCGCCACCACCGATCGCGCGCACCTGGTACTGCCAGCGGCAAGCTTCGCAGAGGGCGACGGTACGCTGGTCAGCCAGGAAGGCCGCGCCCAGCGCTTCTTCCAGGTTTTCGATCCGCAATACATGGACGCGAGCATTCTGGTGCACGAAGGCTGGCGCTGGCTGCACGCCCTGCGCGCGACCCTGCTGAACCAGCCGATCGACTGGACGCAACTCGACCACGTCACCGCTGCCGTTGCTTCGAGCACCGCGCAACTGGCGCGCATCGTCGATGCAGCACCGTCGGCGGCGTTCCGCATCAAGGGTCTGAAACTGGCCCGTGAGCCGCTGCGTTATTCCGGTCGCACCGCCATGCGCGCCGACATCAGCGTTCACGAACCGCGCACCCCGCAAGACCAGGACACCGCGTTCGCCTTCTCCATGGAAGGTTACTCGGGCTCCGCCGAACCGCGTCAGCAGGTGCCATTCGCATGGTCGCCGGGCTGGAACTCGCCACAAGCGTGGAACAAGTTCCAGGACGAAGTCGGTGGTCATCTGCGTGCTGGCGACCCGGGCACCCGCCTGATCGAAAGCACCGGTGATTCGCTGAACTGGTTCGCTGCTGCGCCGCGTGCGTTCAACCCGGCGCCGGGTACCTGGCAAGCCGTGCCGTTCTTCCACCTGTTCGGCAGCGAAGAAAACTCTTCGAAAGCCGCCCCGGTACAGGAACGCATCCCGGCACCTTACGTCGCGCTGGCGAAATCCGAAGCGGATCGCCTCGGCGTCAACGACGGTGCCCTGCTGAGCCTGAACGTGGCCGGTCAGACATTGCGTCTGCCGCTGCGCATCAATGAAGAACTGGGCGCCGGTCTGGTGGCATTGCCTGCGGGCATCGCCGGCATTCCACCGGCATTCGCCGGCGTGTCCGTCGACGGTCTGCAGGAGGCAGCGCAATGACCTGGTTCACCCCTGAAGTGATCGATGTGATCCTGACGGTCATCAAAGCCATCGTGATCCTGCTGGCCGTGGTGGTCGCAGGCGCCTTGCTCAGCTTTGTCGAACGTCGCCTGCTGGGCTGGTGGCAGGACCGTTACGGTCCGAACCGCGTTGGCCCGTTCGGCATGTTCCAGATCGCCGCCGACATGCTGAAGATGTTCTTCAAGGAAGACTGGACCCCGCCGTTCGCCGACAAGGTGATCTTCACCCTGGCGCCGGTGGTGGCCATGTCCGCCCTGCTGATCGCCTTCGCGATCATCCCGATCACCCCGACCTGGGGCGTGGCGGATCTGAACATCGGCCTGCTGTTCTTCTTCGCCATGGCCGGTCTGTCGGTGTATGCGGTGCTGTTCGCCGGCTGGTCGAGCAACAACAAGTTCGCCCTGCTCGGCAGCTTGCGTGCCTCGGCGCAGACCGTGTCCTACGAAGTGTTCATGGGCCTGGCCCTGATGGGCATCGTGGTCCAGGTCGGCTCGTTCAACATGCGCGACATCGTCGAGTACCAGGCGCAGAACCTGTGGTTCATCATTCCGCAGTTCTTCGGCTTCTGTACCTTCTTCATCGCTGGCGTCGCCGTGACTCACCGTCACCCGTTCGACCAGCCGGAAGCGGAACAGGAACTGGCCGACGGTTACCACATTGAATACGCCGGTATGAAATGGGGCATGTTCTTCGTCGGTGAATACATCGGCATCATCCTGATCTCGGCGCTGCTGGTCACCCTGTTCTTCGGTGGCTGGCACGGTCCGTTCGGCATCCTGCCGCAACTGTCCTTCGTCTGGTTCGCACTGAAGACCGCGTTCTTCATCATGCTGTTCATCCTGCTGCGCGCTTCCATCCCGCGTCCGCGTTATGACCAGGTGATGGATTTCAGCTGGAAATTCTGCCTGCCACTGACCCTGATCAATTTGCTGGTGACCGCTGCGGTTGTGTTGATGAACACGCCTGCGGTTGCGGTTCAGTGAGGATTTGACCCATGTTCAAATATATTGGCGACATCGTTAAGGGTACCGGTACCCAGTTGCGCAGCCTGGTCATGGTCTTCGGCCATGGCTTTCGCAAGCGCGACACCCTGCAATACCCCGAGGAGCAGGTCTACCTGCCGCCGCGTTACCGTGGCCGCATCGTCCTGACCCGCGACCCCGATGGCGAAGAACGCTGCGTAGCCTGCAACCTGTGCGCCGTGGCCTGCCCGGTGGGTTGCATCTCGCTGCAGAAAGCTGAAACCGAAGACGGTCGCTGGTACCCGGACTTCTTCCGGATCAACTTCTCGCGCTGCATTTTCTGCGGTCTCTGCGAGGAAGCCTGCCCGACCACCGCGATCCAGCTGACCCCGGATTTCGAGATGGCCGAGTTCAAACGTCAGGACCTGGTGTACGAGAAAGAAGATCTTTTGATCTCCGGCCCCGGCAAAAACCCTGATTACAACTTCTATCGTGTTGCAGGTATGGCAATCGCTGGCAAGCCGAAAGGCGCTGCGCAGAACGAAGCCGAACCGATCAACGTGAAGAGCTTGCTGCCTTAAGGAAGAACGATGGAATTCGCTTTCTATTTCGCATCGGGTATTGCTGTGGTGTCCACGCTGCGTGTGGTCACCAACACCAACCCCGTGCACGCCCTGCTCTACCTGATCATCTCGTTGATCGCCGTGGCCATGACCTTCTTCGCCCTCGGCGCGCCGTTCGCCGGTGTGCTGGAAGTGATCGCCTACGCCGGCGCCATCATGGTGCTGTTCGTGTTCGTGGTGATGATGCTCAACCTCGGTCCCGCCTCGGTGCAGCAGGAACGCACCTGGCTCAAGCCCGGCATCTGGGCAGGACCGGTGATTCTTGCCGCGCTGCTGCTGGCCGAACTGCTGTATGTGCTGTTCGCTCACCAGAGCGGCCAGGCCATCGGCCACACCACCGTAGATGCGAAAGCCGTGGGCATCAGCCTGTTCGGCCCGTATCTGCTGGTGGTCGAACTCGCCTCGATGCTGCTGCTCGCCGCAGCCGTCACGGCGTTCCATTTGGGCCGTAACGAGGCGAAGGAGTAAGACATGCCTGCTATCCCTCTCGAACATGGTTTAGCCGTTGCCGGCATCCTGTTCTGCCTTGGTCTGGTCGGCCTGATGGTCCGCCGCAACATTTTGTTCGTGTTGATGAGTCTGGAAGTGATGATGAACGCCTCTGCCCTGGCCTTCATCGTCGCGGGCGCCCGCTGGGCGCAGCCGGATGGACAGATCATGTTCATCCTGGTGATCAGCCTTGCCGCAGCCGAGGCCAGTATTGGCCTGGCGATCCTGCTGCAACTGTATCGCCGCTTCCACACGCTCGATATCGACGCTGCCAGTGAGATGCGCGGATGAACCTACTCTTTCTGACTTTCGTATTCCCCCTGATCGGGTTCCTGTTGCTGTCGTTCTCGCGCGGCCGCTTCTCGGAAAACCTCTCGGCGCTGATCGGTGTCGGTTCGATCGGCCTGTCGGCCATCGTCACCGCTTACGTGATCTGGCAATTCAACGTCGCACCGCCGGAGGGTGGCGTGTACACCCAGGTGCTGTGGCGCTGGATGTCGGTGGAAGGTTTCCAGCCGAACTTCGCGCTGTACCTGGATGGCCTGTCGGTGACCATGCTAGGTGTGGTCGTCGGCGTCGGCTTCCTGATCCACCTGTTCGCGTCCTGGTACATGCGTGGCGAAGACGGTTACTCGCGCTTCTTCTCGTACACCAACCTGTTCATCGCCAGCATGCTGTTCCTGATCCTCGGCGATAACCTGCTGTTCATCTACTTCGGCTGGGAAGGCGTGGGCCTGTGCTCGTACCTGTTGATCGGTTTCTACTACAGCAACCGCAACAACGGTAACGCGGCACTCAAGGCGTTCATCGTCACCCGCATCGGCGACGTGTTCATGGCCATCGGCCTGTTCATCCTGTTCCAGCAACTGGGCACGCTGAACGTCCAGGAACTGCTGGTACGTGCGCCGGAACACTTCAAGGTCGGCGACTTCTGGATCGTTCTGGCAACCCTGATGCTGCTCGGCGGTGCTGTCGGTAAATCGGCGCAACTGCCACTGCAAACCTGGCTCGCGGATGCGATGGCCGGCCCAACCCCGGTTTCGGCACTGATCCACGCCGCAACCATGGTCACCGCCGGTGTCTACCTGATCGCCCGTACCCACGGTCTGTTTGCGCTGGCGCCGGACATCCTGCACCTCGTCGGCATCGTCGGTGGCGTGACCCTGGTACTGGCCGGTTTCGCCGCGCTGGTGCAGACCGACATCAAACGTATCCTCGCCTACTCGACCATGAGCCAGATCGGCTACATGTTCCTGGCGCTGGGCGTTGGCGCCTGGGAAGGCGCGATCTTCCACCTGATGACCCACGCCTTCTTCAAGGCCCTGCTGTTCCTTGCGTCCGGTGCGGTGATTGTTGCCTGCCACCACGAGCAGAACATCTTCAAGATGGGCGGTCTGTGGAAGAAATTGCCACTGGCCTACGCCAGCTTCATCGTCGGTGGTGCCGCGCTGGCCGCTCTGCCACTGGTTACCGCAGGCTTCTACTCCAAGGACGAAATCCTCTGGGAAGCGTTTGCCAGCGGCAACCAGGGTCTGCTTTACGCAGGTCTGGTCGGTGCGTTCATGACGTCGCTGTACACCTTCCGCCTGATCTTCATCGCGTTCCACGGTGAAGCCAAGACCGAAGCCCACGCCGGCCACGGCATTGCCCACTGGCTGCCTCTGTCGGTACTGATCGTGCTATCGACTTTCGTCGGCGCGATGATCGTGCCGCCGCTGCACGGCGTACTGCCGCAAAGCGTTGGCCATGCCGGTGGCGAAGCCAAGCACAGTCTGGAAATCGCCTCGGGCGCCATCGCCCTGGCCGGTATCCTGCTGGCAGCGCTGCTGTTCCTCGGCAAGCGTCGCTTCGTCACGGCAATCGCCAACAGCGGCATCGGCCGTTTCCTTTCGGCCTGGTGGTTCGCTGCCTGGGGCTTCGACTGGATCTACGACAAACTGTTCGTCAAGCCGTACCTTGCGATCAGCCATGTACTGCGCAAAGACCCGCTCGACCAGACCATCGGTCTGATCCCGCGTATGGCCAAGGGTGGTCACACTGCCCTGAGCCGCACCGAGACCGGTCAACTGCGTTGGTACGCCGCCTCGATGGCTGCTGGTGCCGTGCTGGTGATCGGCGCCATCGTGCTGGTAGCGGTCTGATATGAACCTTGCGAATTTGCGAAAGGAAACGAGCCCGTCATGATTCTGCCTTGGCTAATCCTGATCCCCTTCATCGGCGGCCTGCTGTGCTGGATGGGTGAGCGCTTCGGCGCTACCCTCCCGCGCTGGATTGCGCTGTTGACCATGACCCTGGAACTCGCGCTCGGCCTCTGGCTGTGGGCCCACGGTGACTATTCATTCGCACCGGCGCCGGGCGCCGATCCGACCTGGGCGCTTGAGTTCAAGCATGTCTGGATCCAGCGTTTCGGCATCAACGTGCACCTGGCCCTCGACGGCCTGTCGCTGTTGATGATCCTGCTGACCGGTCTGCTGGGTATCCTCTCGGTACTCTGCTCGTGGAAAGAGATTCAACGTCACGTTGGCTTCTTCCACCTCAACCTGATGTGGATCCTGGGCGGTGTGGTCGGCGTGTTCCTCGCCCTCGACCTGTTCATGTTCTTCTTCTTCTGGGAAATGATGCTGGTGCCGATGTACTTCCTCATCGCGCTCTGGGGTCACAGTTCTTCGGACGGCAAGAAAACCCGGATCTACGCGGCGACCAAGTTCTTCATCTTCACTCAGGCGTCCGGCCTGATCATGCTGGTGGCGATCCTCGGTCTGGTGCTGGTCAACTTCAACAATACCGGCGTGATCACCTTCAACTACGCCGACCTGTTGAAAACCAAGATGTCGATGACCACCGAGTACATTCTGATGCTCGGCTTCTTCATCGCTTTCGCGGTCAAGCTGCCCGTCGTACCGTTCCACTCCTGGCTGCCTGACGCTCACGCCCAGGCACCGACTGCCGGTTCCGTCGACCTCGCCGGTATCCTGCTGAAAACTGCGGCCTACGGTCTGCTGCGTTTCGCCCTGCCGCTGTTCCCGAACGCTTCGGCGGAGTTCGCGCCGATCGCCATGAGCCTCGGTCTGATCGGGATCTTCTACGGCGCGTTCCTCGCGTTCGCACAAACCGACATCAAGCGTCTGATTGCCTTCTCTTCCGTTTCCCACATGGGCTTCGTGTTGATCGGCATCTACTCCGGCAGCCAACTGGCGCTGCAAGGTGCAGTGATCCAGATGCTGGCGCACGGTCTGTCGGCAGCGGCGCTGTTTATCCTCAGCGGTCAGTTGTACGAGCGTCTGCACACTCGTGACATGCGTGAGATGGGCGGTCTGTGGTCGCGTATCGCTTACCTGCCGGCGATCAGCCTGTTCTTCGCTGCGGCGTCGCTGGGCTTGCCGGGCACCGGTAACTTTGTCGGCGAATTCCTGATCCTGATCGGCTCCTTCGCCAGCGCTCCATGGGTCACGGCGATTGCCACGTCCGGTCTGGTGTTCGGTTCGGTCTACTCGCTGATCATGATCCACCGTGCCTACTTCGGCCCGTCGAAATCCGACGCGGTGCTGCACGGCATGGATGCGCGCGAACTGATCATGGTGCTCGGTCTGGCGGTATTGCTGATTTACCTCGGCGTCTACCCGCAACCGTTCCTCGACACCTCTGCCGCCACCATGCATGGCGTGCAGCAGTGGCTCGGCACCGCCTTCTCTCAACTCGCTTCGGCCCGGTAAGAGCGCTATGGAATTCACGATTCAACACTTTATTGCGCTTGCGCCACTGTTGATCACCAGCCTCACCATTATCGTGGTGATGCTGGCAATCGCCTGGCGCCGCAACCACTCGCAGACCTTCCTGATTTCGGTGGCGGGTCTGAACCTGGCCCTGCTGTCGATCCTGCCTGCGTTGAAAGTCGCGCCTCTGGCCGTGACCCCGTTGCTGCAGATCGACGCGTTTGCCTGCCTGTACATGGCGATGATCCTGGTCGCCACCCTCGCCTGCGTCACCCTCGCCCACGCCTATTTGGGTGATGGCGGTTCGGGCTACCCGGGCAATCGCGAAGAACTGTACCTGCTGATCCTGATGGCCGCCGCCGGTGGTCTGGTGTTGGTCAGCGCGCAGCACCTGGCCGGGTTGTTCATCGGTCTGGAACTGCTCTCGGTACCGGTCTACGGTCTGGTGGCTTACGCCTTCTTCAACAAGCGTTCGCTGGAAGCCGGCATCAAGTACATGGTGTTGTCGGCCGCCGGTTCCGCGTTCCTGCTGTTCGGTATGGCGCTGCTCTACGCCGACGCCGGTTCGCTGAGCTTCGTCGGCATCGGTCAGGCCCTGGCCGCGACCGGCCTGCCAAGCCCGCTGGCGCAACTGGGCCTGGGCATGATGCTGATCGGTCTGGCGTTCAAGCTGTCGCTGGTACCGTTTCACCTGTGGACGCCAGACGTTTACGAAGGTGCTCCGGCACCGGTGGCGGCGTTCCTCGCTACCGCTTCGAAGGTCGCAGTGTTTGCGGTGATGGTGCGTCTGTTCCAGCTCTCCCCTGCCGCCAGCAGTGGTGTGCTGAGCGACGTGCTGAGCGTGATCGCGGTCGCCTCGATCCTGTTCGGTAACCTGCTGGCCCTGACCCAGAGCAACCTCAAGCGTCTGCTCGGTTACTCGTCGATTGCGCACTTCGGCTATCTGCTGATCGCGCTGGTGGCGAGCAAGGGTCTGGCGGTGGAAGCCATCGGCGTCTATCTGGTGACTTATGTCATCACCAGCCTCGGCGCGTTCGGCGTGATCACCCTGATGTCGTCGCCGTACAACGGCCGCGACGCTGACGCGCTGTACGAGTACCGAGGCCTGTTCTGGCGCCGTCCGTACCTGACCGCCGTGCTGACCGTGATGATGCTGTCCCTGGCCGGCATCCCGCTGACCGCCGGCTTCATCGGCAAGTTCTACATCATCGCCAGCGGCGTCGAAACGCGTCAGTGGTGGCTGGTCGGCGCACTGGTACTGGGCAGCGCCATCGGCGTCTTCTACTACCTGCGCGTGATGGTCACCCTGTACCTGATCGAGCCTAACCTGCGTCGTCACGACGCCCAGCTGCACTGGGAACAGAAGGCAGGCGGCGTGATGCTGCTGGCCATCGCCCTGGTCGCATTCTTCCTGGGCGTGTACCCGCAGCCATTGCTGGTGCTGGTACAGCAGGCGGGTCTGGCGGGCTGATTGCTCGGCTGATCTGGCTGGAATGGAAACGGCACCTTCGGGTGCCGTTTTTTGTTTGTAGCAGAAGTCGATATCGCCGGCGTTTGTGCAAGCGTCATCGCGGGCAAGCCCGCTCCCACAGGTGTGTGTGTCGCTCATAGCATCCGGGTGCATCGCACACCCAGCAGGAGTGAGCCTGCTCGCGAAAGCGGCAGATCCGGCAGCAAAAAAAACGGCACCTTCCGGTGCCGTTCGCTTCTTACATTTCCAACATCACTTGCGCGCATCCGCCCAGGATTTCAGCAGTTCGCTATAGCTCACGGTTTCACCCTTCGGCTTCTCGTTGGCCAGTTTCGGCTTCGGTGCGCCCGGTTGATCGAACCAGTATTGCGCATCGCGTTCCGGGTTCATTTTCGGCGCGCAAGTGGCCTGGGCCTTGGAGCGCTCGAGGCGTTCCATGATGCGGTCCTGATCCTTGGCCAGGCCATCGAGCGCTTGTTGCGGTGTTTTCTCGCCGCTGGCGGCTTCGGCGATATGGCTCCACCACAGCTGAGCGAGACGTGGATAGTCCGGCACGTTGGTACCGGTCGGCGACCATTGCACGCGGGCCGGGCTGCGATAGAACTCGACCAGCCCGCCAAGTTTCGGCGCCAGATCGGTCATGGCCTGCGAGTTGATGTCCGACTCGCGAATAGGTGTCAGACCGACGATGGTTTTCTTCAGCGAAACAGTTTTCGAGGTCACGAACTGCGCGTACAGCCACGCCGCGAGTTTCTGTTTCTCAGGCGTGGATTTCATGAATGTCCACGACCCCACATCCTGATAGCCAAGCTTCATGCCCTCTTCCCAATACGGGCCTTTAGGCGACGGCGCCATGCGCCATTTCGGTGTGCCGTCGGCGTTGACCACCGGTAGGCCGGGTTTGGTCATGTCGGCGGTGAACGCGGTGTACCAAAAGATCTGCTGGGCGATGTTGCCCTGCGATGGCACCGGGCCGGACTCGGAGAAAGTCATGCCGGCCGCTTCCGGTGGCGCGTATTTCTTCAGCCAGTCGACGTATTTGGTGGTGGCAAACACGGCTGCCGGGCCGTTGGTGTCGCCGCCACGGGTCACGCTTGAACCGACCGGGTGGCAGTCCTCGACGCGGATGCCCCACTCGTCCACCGGCAAGCCGTTGGGCAGTCCCTTGTCGCCGCCACCGGCCATGGAGAACCAGGCATCGGTGAAACGCCAGCCCAGCGACGGGTCTTTCTTGCCGTAATCCATGTGGCCGTAGACGCGTTTGCCGTCGATTTCCTTGACGTCTTCGCTGAAGAATTTGGCGATGTCTTCATAGGCCGACCAGTTCACTGGCACGCCTAATTCGTAACCGTACTTCTCCTTGAACTTGGCTTTCAGGTCGGCGCGCTCGAACCAGTCGGCACGGAACCAGTACAGGTTGGCGAATTGCTGGTCGGGCAGTTGATAGATCTTGCCGTCCGGCGCGGTGGTGAAAGAGATGCCGATGAAGTCCTTGATGTCGAGGGTTGGCGAGGTGAAGTTCTTGCCTTCGTTGGCCATCAGGTCGGTGATCGATTCGGTCTTGCCGTAGCGAAAGTGCGTGCCGATGAGGTCGGAGTCATTGACCCAGCCGTCATAGATGTTCTTGTCCGACTGCATCACCGTCTGCATTTTCTCGACCACGTCGCCTTCCTGCAGCAGGTCGTGGGTGAGTTTGATCCCGGTGATTTCGCTGAAGGCCTTGGCCAGCACCTTGGACTCGTATTCGTGGGTGGTCAGGGTTTCCGAAACCACCTTGATGTCCATGCCGCGAAACGGCTCGGCGGCCTTGATGAACCACTTCAGTTCTTCAAGCTGCTGTTCGGCCGTCAGGGTCGAGGGCTTGAACTCGCTGCCGATCCATTTTTTTGCAGCATCTTCGTAGGCGTCGGCCCAGGCAGATGCGCTCAGACCGCTGAGTGCCAGCATGGCTGCCAATGAAATGCTATGTCGCAGCTTATTGTTTTTATCGAACATAGAGACCTCCTGTTTAAGTTGTGGAGCCGCGTTGCCGAACGATTCGACTAGCCCCAACGCATCACAGCCAACAGCCACACCAGGGACAACGCGGACGCCACCCAGATGCTCCAGTCGGTGACGCCGATTACCAGCAAATGCAGGTAGGCGCTGCCGAGAAGACCGATAAACAAGCGATCGCCACGGGTGGTGGCAATCGGCAGAAACCCGCGCCGCAGAATGCTCGGCGAGCGCAATTCCCAGGTGGTCATGCCCACCAGAATCAGACCGATGCCGATGAAGAACGCGGCGGTCGGTGTCGTCCAGCTCATCCATTCCATCATCAGCTCCTCAGACTCGACCGAGGGCAAAGCCCTTGGCCACGTGGTTGCGTACAAACCAGATCACCAGCATGCCCGGCAGGATGGTCAACACCCCCGCCGCTGCCAGCACGCCCCAATCGATCCCCGACGCCGACACCGTGCGCGTCATCACCGCCGCAATCGGCTTGGCGTTGACCGAGGTCAGCGTGCGCGCCAGCAGCAGCTCGACCCAGGAAAACATGAAGCAGAAAAACGCCGTGACGCCGATACCGGAACCGATCAACGGGATGAAAATCTTCACGAAAAACTTGGGGAAACTGTAGCCGTCGATGTAGGCCGTTTCGTCGATCTCCTTGGGCACGCCGGACATGAAACCTTCGAGAATCCACACCGCCAGGGGCACGTTGAACAGGCAGTGCGCCAAAGCCACGGCGATATGCGTGTCGAAAAGGCCGATCGACGAATACAACTGAAAGAACGGCAGCAAGAACACCGCCGGCGGCGCCATGCGGTTGGTCAGCAGCCAGAAGAACAGATGCTTGTCGCCGAGGAAACGATAGCGTGAAAACGCGTAAGCCGCGGGTAACGCCACGCTCAGGGAAATCACCGTGTTGAGGCTGACGTAATACAGCGAGTTCAAGTAGCCGGTGTACCAGCTCGGATCAGTGAAGATCACCTTGTAGTTCGCCAGCGTGAATTCCTGTGGGAAAAGCGTCAGGCCGCCGAGGATTTCGGTGTTGCTCTTGAAAGACATGTTCAGCAGCCAGTAGATCGGCACCAGCAGGAACAGGATGTACACCAGCAACGGAATAAGCTTTTTCTTGCTCATGGCCGGGCCTCAACGGTTGGCGTCGGAGTGCGTCATGGCGGTATAGAACAGCCAGGACACCAACAGGATGATCAGGAAGTACACCAGCGAAAACGCCGCTGCCGGACCGAGGTCGAATTGCCCTACGGCCATCTGCGTCAACGTCTGACTCAAGAAGGTCGTGGCATTGCCCGGCCCGCCGCCGGTGAGCACGAACGGCTCGGTGTAGATCATGAAACTGTCCATGAAGCGCAGCATCACCGCGATCAGCAGCACGCTTTTCAGCTTGGGCAACTGAATGTGGCGGAACACCGCCCACGCCGAGGCGCGATCGATGCGCGCGGCCTGGTAATAGACGTCGGGAATCGCCCGCAGGCCGGAGAAACACAACAGCGCGACCAGAGAAGTCCAATGCCAGACGTCCATCACCAGCACCGTCACCCAGGCGTCCATGGTGTTGGCCGCGTAGTTGTAGCTGATGCCCATCGCGTTGAGGCTGGAACCGAGCAGGCCGATGTCGGCGCGGCCGAAGATCTGCCAGATGGTGCCGACCACGTTCCAGGGAATCAGCAGCGGTATCGCCAGAATGATCAGCACCACCGAAGACCAGCGGCCCTTGGTCGGCATGGTCAGCGCGACGGCGATGCCCAGCGGGATTTCAATCAGCAGCACGCAGGCTGAATAGATGAACTGGCGCAGCAGCGAGTCATGCAGGCGCGGATCAAGCAACACTTGTTTGTACCAATCGGCACCGACGAAGTAGCGGCTGGACTGGTCGAAGATGTCCTGCACCGAATAGTTGACCACGGTCATCATCGGGATCACCGCACTGAACGCCACCAGCAGGAACACCGGCAACACCAGCCACCAGGCCTTGTTGTTCTGCACCTTGTTCATGGCTGCACCTCCTCGTCGCTGACTTCCAGGAGAAATTCATCGGCATAGACCATCAGCCATTGCGCCGGGAAACTGATGTAAGCCGTGCCCTGAGGCACCGGTTTGTCTTCAGCCAGACGCACCTTCAACGGTGCGCCGTCGAGGTTGAGGGTCATGATCTTGTAGGTGCCGAGGTCTTCGACATGTACGACTTTGGCCTGCATCGCATCGTCAAACGGCTCGTCCCACACGTGAATAAACTCCGGGCGGATGCCGACCTTGAGATTTTTCCACTGGCCGTGCTCGATATGGCGCTGCAAGGCGTCGGACAACGGCAAGTGCGTCGAAGCGAAACCGACGCCACCGGGCTGCGGCTGCACCTCGATCAGATTCATCCCCGGGCTGCCGATGAAATAGCCGACAAAGGTGTGGCTCGGCCGTTCGAACAACTCCCGTGGCGTACCGAACTGGACGATCTGGCCGCCGTACATCACCGCGATCTTGTCGGCGAAGGTCGAGGCTTCGAGCTGATCGTGGGTGACGTAGACCATGGTGATATTGAACTGCTCGTGGATCTGCTTGAGCTTGCGCCGCAGTTTCCACTTCAAGTGCGGGTCGATCACCGTCAGCGGCTCATCGAAGAGGATCGCCGAGACGTCGTCGCGCACCAGGCCACGGCCCATGGAGACTTTCTGTTTTTCGTCGGCGGTGAGATTGCGCGCCTTCTTGCTCAGCAGATTCTGCAGGTCGAGCACCTCGGCAATTTCCTGCACTTTGCTGTGCACTTTCGCCTCGGCCATGCCCTGATTTCGCAGCGGGAAGGCGAGGTTGTCGAACACGGTCATGGTGTCGTAGACCACCGGAAACTGGAAAACCTGGGCGATGTTGCGCTTCTCCGGGGTCAGGTCGTTGACCGCTTTGCCGTCGAACAACACATGGCCCTGGGACGGGCTGAGCAGGCCGGAAATGATGTTGAGCAAGGTCGACTTGCCGCAACCGGACGGGCCGAGCAAGGCGTAGGCGCCACCCTGCTCCCAGACGTGATCCATCTCGCGGATCGCATAATCCTCGGCGCCGCTCGGGGTTTTGCTGTAGCTGTGGGCGAGGTGCTGCAAACGGATTTCGGCCATCAGGCAACCCTCGCGACACGCCGGCCCGGTGCTTGCACCAGACGGCCCTGCGCATCGAAAACGAACAGTTTGTGGGTCGGGATATAAATGCGGATCGGCGCATCGACGTCGTATTCGTGAACACCCGGCAAGTGCAGCACCAGCAGGAAATGCTCGTTGCGCACATGCAGGAAGGTTTCCGAGCCGCTGATTTCGGCGACCTCGACGGTCACCGCCAGTTCGAGGTCGTCATCGTTGCTCGGCACCAGTGAGATATGACTGGGGCGCACGCCGAAGCGGAACTCGCCCTCGCCTACCGGGCGCAGATCGACGTTCAACGGGAAGTGCACGAAATTGGCGAAGCTGACCTCATTGCCGGCAATGCGTCCCGGCATGAGGTTGATCGGCGGTTCGGAGAACAGTTCAGCAGCGAGCACCGACTGCGGCTGGTGATAGACCTCGGTCGACGGCCCGCTCTGGATCACCCGGCCTTCGTGCAGGATGGTCGTGGTGCCGCCGAGGGCCAGCGCTTCGTTGGGCTCGGTGGTGGCGTAGATGGCGATGGTGTGGCGGGCCTTGAACAGCTCGCGCATTTCCTGACGCAGCTCTTCGCGCAGCTTGTAGTCGAGGTTGACCAGCGGCTCGTCGAAGAGGATCAGCTCAGCATCCTTGACCAGCGCGCGGGCCATGGCCGTGCGCTGCTGCTGCCCACCGGAGAGCTCCAGCGGATAACGCTGCAAGAACTTCTCGATGCGCAGCATGCGCGCGGTTTCCTGCACCTTGCTGTGGATGATCTCTTTCGAAATACCGGCCTGGCGCAGTGGCGAGGCGATGTTTTCGAACACGGTCATGGTCGGGTAATTGATGAACTGCTGATAGACCATCGACACGTTGCGCAGCCGCACCGGGCGCTGGGTGACGTCGACGCCGTTCATCAGCACTCGGCCGCTGTCGGGCTTGTCGAGGCCGGCCATCAGGCGCATGAGGCTGGTCTTCCCGGACAGGGTGCGCCCGAGCAGAACGTTGAAGGATCCGGGTTCGAATTTCAGGCACGCATCGTCGATCCAGATCTGGCCCTCGACGGTACGGCTGACGTGCTCCAGGGTGAGTGACATGGCTCGGCCTTTTTTATTTTTGGAGTCAAGCGACCGGAGCAACAGAGCGACATTCGTGCCAAAAGTGGCAAGTGGTTGATTTTCCGTGAAAATCGTTTATTACGCGGGGAAATGGCGTTCACAGCTGAACACTTTTGAACAGTCGGAGTGATTGACAATGAACAATAGTGAACAACACTCTATGCACGCTTTTGCCCAATCCTCAATGCAAATGGATCCCCTGTGGGAGCGAGCCTGCTCGCGAAAGCGGTGTGTCATTCAATGAATCCATTGACTGAACCGACGCTTTCGCGAGCAGGCTCGCTCCCACAGGGGGTTTGTGGAGTTTTGAAGATCGGGTTCATAACAATAATAAAATCGCTGCACTCAGAGGCTCGCCCCCATGGCCGCACCTGCTTCGCCGCTGTCCCACGACGCGATCGTCCAGACCTCCTGGCAACGTTGCCGCGCGTTCGGCCTGGACCACCAGAGCGCCCCGGCCTTCGATCAATTGCCCGCCGCCGGCATTGCGCGGCTGCTCGACAGCCATCATTCGCTGGTGCAGACCACGCATCAGGAAGTCCTGCCCTACTACGAAAACATCCTCAGCAACTCCAACTGCCTGATCATGCTTGCCGACAATCAGGGCCAGGTGCTGACCTCATGGGGCACACAGCGCTTTATCGAACCGAATCTGGCCCGGGGCTTTCAGGCCGGGGCGAGCTGGATGGAGCGCAGCAGCGGCACCAATGCGATCGGCACCGCACTGGCCTGTGAGCAGGCGGTGCACATCGAACACGACGAACACTTCCTCAAGGCCAACCGCTTCATGACCGGCTCCGCCGCGCCGATTTTCGACGCCGAGCGCAAGGTCATCGCCGTGCTCGATGTCTCCAGCGACAGCTACCTGCCGCCCTCGCACACCCTCGGCATGGTCAAGATGATGAGCCAGACCGTGGAGAACCGGCTGATCCTCAACCTGTTCCATGGCCAGCATTTTCAACTGACCTTCAACACCGGGTTAAACAACCTCGACAGCCAGTGGGCCGGGCTGTTGATTTTCGATGAGAGCGGACAGGTGCTGTCGGCGAATCGCCGCGCCGACAATCTGCTCGGTGTGCGTTTGTCGCGCGTCAGCGTTGAAAGCCTGTTCAAAGTGTCACTGCTGGAGTTGATCAATCAGCCCGAGGGTCTGCCGTTTGCCTTGCAGACCTCTGGACGCAACCGTTTCCAGTGCTTGCTGAAACGGCCGAAACAGGCGCCGGTGCAGGCGCGGGTATTTGTCGCCGAGGACAAGCCTGCGCCAGCCAGCGCGATCAGCCTCAACACGCTGCATTTCGGCGACAGCCGTGTGGAAAAAGCCGTGCGCCAGGCCGAGCGCTTGCTGGAGAAAGACATTCCGCTACTGATTCACGGTGAAACCGGCGTCGGCAAGGAAGTCTTTGTCAAAGCCTTGCACCAGGCCAGCTCCCGACAAAAACAGGCATTCATCGCGGTGAACTGTGCAGCGATCCCCGCTGAATTGGTCGAGTCCGAGTTGTTCGGTTACGAGAAAGGCGCGTTCACCGGGGCCAACCAGAAAGGCAGCATCGGCCTGATCCGCAAGGCCGACAAAGGCACGCTGTTTCTTGATGAGATCGGTGACATGCCGCTGCCAACTCAGGCGCGTTTGTTGCGCGTGTTGCAGGAGCGCTGCGTGCAGCCGGTGGGCAGCAGCGAGTTGTTTCCGGTAGATCTGCGGATCATTTCCGCGACCAACCGATCATTGCGCGAGCAGGTACAACTGGGCCGCTTTCGCGAAGACTTGTACTACCGCATCGGCGGCCTGACCCTGGAGCTGCCGCCGTTACGCGAACGCAGTGACAAGCAGGCGCTGTTCAAACGGCTGTGGGAGCAACATCGCGAGCCGACGCAATGGGCGGGGCTAAGCCCGGAGGTGTTGGAGCTGTTTGAAAAGCATCCGTGGCCGGGGAATCTGCGTCAGGTCAGCAGCGTGATGCAGGTGGCGTTGGCCATGGCCGAGGAACAACCGGTGCGGCCTGAGCATCTGCCGGATGATTTTTTTGTCGACCTGGAGATGGAGCCGGTTGAGACGGCGGCGCCGCTGGGGCTGGATTTGAATGATGTTGAGGCGTTGAACAGGGAGTTGAAGGCGGCCGGGGGGAATATTTCGCATCTGGCGCGGCGGCTGGGGGTTAGCCGGAATACGCTTTATAAGCGGTTGCGGCAGATTGGCAACTGAGTACACCTCTTTGCCCCTCACCCCAGCCCTCTCCCCGAGGAGAGGGAGCCTACCGCGGTGTCTTACGCTATACGTCGACCTGAGAGACCGTGTCGATTATGGATTCGGCACCTTTCATTCAGGTCGGCGTAGATCTTCAGCATCCCACCATCAGTCCCCTCTCCCTTTGGGAGAGGGTTAGGGTGAGGGGCTTTGGCTTTTGACTCAGTCAGCCAGACGCCAGGTAGTCCCACCCTTGCCATCTTCCAGCACGACACCCATCGCCGTCAGCTGATCACGAATCCGGTCCGACTCGGCCCAGTCTTTCGCCGCCCGAGCTGCCAGGCGCGCCGCAATCTGTGCATCGACTTCAGCCGCATCGACCCGCCCTTCAGCACCGGCCTGCAGGAAGTCATCCGCTTCCAACTGCAACACACCCAGCACGCTCGCCAGTTCTTTCAGACGTGCCGCCAGCCCCGCCGCTGCATCGAGATCGCTCTCACGCAGACGGTTGATCTCGCGCACCATCTCGAACAGCACGGCGCAGGCTTCAGGGGTGCCGAAGTCATCGTTCATCACCGTGGTGAAACGCTCGACAAACGCTTCGCCGCCCGCCGGCGCCACGCTCGGCAGGCCTTTCAGCGCATGGTAGAAACGCTCCAGTGCGCCCTTGGCGTCCTTGAGGTTATCTTCCGAATAGTTGATCGCGCTGCGGTAGTGGCTCGATACCAGCAGGTAACGCACGACTTCCGGGTGGTACTTGTCGAGCACGTCGCGGATGGTGAAGAAGTTGTTCAAGGACTTGGACATCTTCTCGCCATTGATGCGAATCATGCCGCAATGCATCCACGCATTGGCGTAGGTCTTGCCGGTGGCCGCTTCGCTCTGGGCGATTTCGTTTTCGTGGTGCGGGAACTCCAGATCGCTGCCGCCGCCATGAATGTCGAAGGTCTCGCCGAGGCAGCAGGTCGACATCACCGAGCACTCGATGTGCCAGCCCGGACGTCCGGCGCCCCATGGCGATTCCCAGCTCGGCTCGCCCGGCTTGGCGGCTTTCCACAGGACGAAATCGAGCGGGTCTTGCTTCGACTCGTCGACTTCGATGCGCGCGCCAATGCGCAAATCTTCGATCTTCTTGCGCGACAGCTTGCCGTAGCCCATGAACTTGGCGACGCGGTAGTACACGTCGCCATTACCTGGAGCGTAAGCGTAGCCCTTGTCGATCAGGGTCTGGATCATCGCGTGCATGCCGGCGATGTGATCGGTGGCGCGCGGTTCCATGTCCGGCTTCTGGATGTTCAGGCGCGCTTCGTCTTCGTGCATCGCGGCGATCATGCGCTCGGTCAGCGCTTCGAACGACTCACCGTTCTCGCGGGCGCGATTGATGATCTTGTCGTCGATGTCGGTGATGTTGCGCACGTAGGTCAGGTCGTAACCGCTGAAGCGCAGCCAGCGCGTCACGAGGTCGAACGCGACCATGCTGCGGCCGTGGCCGAGGTGGCAGTAGTCGTACACGGTCATCCCGCAGACGTACATGCGCACCTTGTTGCCATCCAGCGGCTTGAAGACTTCTTTGCTCTTGGTGAGCGTGTTGTAGATCGTTAGCACGTTAGTTCCTTGACTCACTCACTGGCCCCACGAATCACGCAGGGTCACGGTACGGTTGAATACCGGCTGACCGGGTTTCGAGTCCTTCAGGTCCGCGACGAAGTAGCCTTCGCGCTCGAACTGGAAACGGTCTTCCGGCTGTGCGTTGCCGAGCGATGGCTCGGCGCGACAACCGGTCAGCACTTGCAGCGAGTCAGGGTTGATGTTGTCGAGGAAGCTGGCGCTGTCTTCGGCTTTTTCCGGGTTCGGCGAACGGAACAGGCGATCGTACAGACGCACTTCGCACTCGACGCTGGCGGCGGCCGGCACCCAGTGGATCACGCCTTTGACCTTGCGCCCTTCCGGGTTCTTGCCGAGGGTGTCCGGGTCGTACGAGCAACGCAGTTCGACGATGTTGCCGTCGGCGTCCTTGATCGCTTCGTCGGCGCGGATCACGTAGCTGCCGCGCAGACGCACTTCACCGGCCGGTTCCAGGCGCTTGTAGCCCTTCGGCGGCTCTTCCATGAAGTCTTCACGGTCGATGTAGATTTCCCGGGCAAACGGCAGCGCGCGCACGCCCATGTCTTCTTTCGGGTGGCGTGGCAGTTCGAGGTTTTCGACCTGGCCTTCCGGGTAGTTGGTGATGACCACTTTCAGCGGACGCAGCACGCACATGGCACGCGGTGCGCTGTGGTCGAGGTCGTCACGAATGCTGAATTCGAGCATGCCGAAATCGACCACGCCGTCGGAACGGTTGGTGCCGATCATTTCGCAGAAGTTGCGGATCGATTTCGGCGTGTAGCCACGGCGGCGGAAGCCCGACAGCGTGGACATCCGCGGATCGTCCCAGCCATTGACGTGCTTCTCGTCAACCAGTTGCTTGAGCTTGCGCTTGCTGGTGATCGTGTAGTTCAGGTTCAGGCGGCTGAATTCGTACTGGCGCGGGTTCGCCGGCACCGGCAGGTTCTCCAGGAACCATTCGTACAGCGGGCGATGGCTTTCGAACTCGAGGGTGCAGATCGAATGGGTGATGCCTTCGATGGCATCCGACTGCCCGTGGGTGAAGTCGTAGTTCGGGTAGATGCACCACTTGTCGCCGGTCTGGTGGTGATGCGCGTGGCGGATGCGATACATGATCGGGTCGCGCAAGTTCATGTTCGGCGAGGCCATGTCGATCTTCGCCCGCAGCACGCGCGCGCCGTCGGGGAATTCACCGGCCTTCATGCGCGCGAACAGGTCGAGGTTTTCCTCAACCGAACGGTCACGGAACGGGCTGTTCTTGCCCGGCTCGGTCAGGCTGCCACGGTATTCCTTGGCCTGCTCCGGGGTGAGGTCGTCGACGTAGGCCTTGCCGGCCTTGATCAGCTCGACGGCCCAGTCGTGCAATTGATCGAAATACTGCGAGGCGTAGCGCACTTCACCGGACCATTCGAAGCCCAGCCATTTGACGTCGCTTTCGATGGCGTCGATGTATTCCTGATCTTCCTTGGCCGGGTTGGTGTCGTCGAAACGCAGGTGCGTGACGCCACCGAACTCCTGGGCCAGGCCGAAGTTGACGCAGATCGACTTGGCGTGGCCGATGTGCAGGTAGCCGTTGGGCTCCGGCGGGAAGCGAGTCACGATCTGGGTGTGCTTGCCCGAGTCCAGGTCTGCCTGGATGATCGGCCGCAGGAAGTTGACCGGCACGGCAGGGCCGGACTTGGCATTCGAGGTAGGGTCGACAGTGGGCTTGCTCATAGGATCCTTGACGTACAGGTGCGCGGCCGCAAAGAGGGGCCAGACAAAACAAAGCCGCTATCATAGCCGATGCTGTCAAGGGCCTGACAGAGCAGCTCTTATAAAGGCACGCATTTAATCGCCGGGAAATGAAAAACCGCCTCGAAATTCGCGCCTGTCACGCTAAACTGCGCACCTTGGCCGAAGCAGGCTGAACCGGTTGTGGGGCTCAATGTCCCAGAACCACGAATTCCTCAGAAGAGTAGCGATCATGACTCAAGTCAAACTGACCACCAACCATGGCGACATCGTCATCGAACTGAACGCTGAAAAGGCGCCGATCACCGTTGCCAACTTCATCGAGTACGTCAACGCCGGTCACTACACCAACACCGTATTCCACCGCGTCATCGGTAACTTCATGATCCAGGGCGGCGGTTTCGAGCCAGGCATGAAAGAGAAGAAAGACAAGCGCGCAAGCATCCAGAACGAAGCGGACAACGGTCTCTCCAACGACAAATACACCGTCGCCATGGCCCGCACCATGGAGCCGCATTCGGCTTCGGCACAGTTCTTCATCAACGTCGCCGACAACACCTTCCTCAACCACAGCGGCAAGACCACTCAGGGCTGGGGCTACGCGGTATTCGGTAAAGTGACCGCCGGCACCGACGTTGTCGACAAGATCAAAGGCGTGTCGACCACTTCCAAGGCCGGCCACCAGGACGTACCAGCAGACGACGTGATCATCGAGAAAGCCGAGATCATCGCAGCGTGATATTGCTGATTTCAGACTTGCATCTGGAAGAGGAGCGCCCGGACATTACCCGGGCGTTTCTGGATTTGCTCGCCGGACGCGCGCGCTCGGCGAGTGCGTTGTACATCCTCGGCGACTTCTTCGAGGCGTGGATTGGCGACGACGCTATGACGCCCTTTCAGCGTTCCATCTGCCAGGCCCTGCGCGATTTGAGCGACAGCGGCACGGCCATATTCCTGATGCACGGCAATCGCGACTTCATGCTCGGCAAGGCCTTCTGCAAACAGGCCGGCTGCACCTTGCTGAAGGATCCGAGTGTCGTGCAGTTCTACGGCGAGCCAGTGCTGCTGATGCACGGCGACAGCCTGTGCACCCGCGACGTTGGCTACATGAAACTGCGCCGCTACCTGCGCAACCCGATCACCCTGTTCATTCTCCGTCACCTGCCGCTGAGCAGCCGCCACAAACTGGCGCGCAAGCTACGCAGCGAAAGCCGTGCACAGACGCGGATGAAAGCCAATGACATTGTCGATGTCACCCCGGAAGAGATTCCGCGAGTGATGCAGGCATTCGGCGTGAAGACTCTGATCCACGGCCACACCCACCGCCCGGCAATTCACAAGTTGCAGCTTGGTGAACAAGCGGCGAAGCGGATTGTGCTGGGGGATTGGGATCGTCAGGGTTGGGCGTTGCAGGTGGATGAGAGCGGGTATGCCTTGGCGCCGTTCGATTTCGCCCCGCCGCTGGCATTGCCGCACGGCTGAAGAGCTTTACCCCCTCACCCCAGCCCTCTCCCCCAGGGGGGCGAGGGGGAAAGGGAGCCGATCTTCATGCTATCCAAACCTGAGTTCGACTGAAGTCTGGCAGGTCGATGTCTACCGAACATCCACCGCGGTCAGTCCCCTCTCCCTCCGGGAGAGGGTTAGGGTGAGGGGCTTTTGATCTTGATCTTAGTGCCCCGAAGCGGCTGGCCCTGCCTTCGCGGCAAACGGCGGTTTCGCCAGCCACACAATCAGAATCAACCCCATGAACCCCCACCCAAGCAACGTGAAGTAATCCACGGTCGACAACATGTACGCCTGGCTGGTGAGGATCTGATCCATCTGCGCATACGCCGACTGGCTCGCCCCACCCAATTGATTCAAGGTCTCGCGGGTGGCTGGCTCGAACGTGCTGATGCTTTCGCTCATATACGCATGATGCTGATCGGCCCGGCGAATCCAGATCCAGGTGGTCAGCGAGGCCGCGAAGCTGCCGCCCAGTGTCCGCAGGAAAGTCGCCAGGCCTGCGCCGTCAGCGATCTGGCTTGGCGGCAAGTCCGACATCAGAATGCTCAGGGTCGGCATGAAGAACAGCGCCACGCCGATGCCCATGAACAACTGCACCAGAGCGATGTGCTGGAAGTCGACTTCGTTGGTGAACTCGGCACGCATGAAGCAGCTCAGGCCGATCGCCAGAAACGCAATGCCGGCGAGCAGACGCAGGTCGAACTTGTGCGCGTATTTGCCGACAAACGGCGACAGCAGCACCGGCAGAATCCCGATCGGCGCCACGGCAAGTCCCGCCCAGGTCGCGGTGTAGCCCATTTGCGTCTGCAACCACTGCGGCAGAATCAGGTTAATGCCGAAGAAGCCGGCGTAACCCAAGACCAGCACCAGCGTGCCGATGCGGAAGTTGCGATAGGCGAACAGGCGCAGGTTGACCACCGGATGGCGGTCGGTCATTTCCCAGATCACGAACACCGCCAGGGCGACCACGGAAATCGCCGCGCCGACAATGATGAAATTCGACTCGAACCAGTCCAGGTCATTGCCCTTGTCGAGGATCACCTGCAACGCGCCAACGCCAATGATCAGGGTGATCAGACCGACGTAATCCATTGGCTGGCGACTGGTCACCACCGGCCGTTTCGCCAGTTGCGAACGCACCACCATCACCGCAAAGATGCCGATCGGCACGTTGATGAAGAAGATCCACGGCCAGCTGTAGCTGTCGGTGATCCAGCCGCCGAGAATGGGACCTGCAATGGGCGCAACCACCGTGACCATCGCCAACAGCGCCAGGGCCATCCCGCGTTTCGCCGGCGGATAGACCGCGATCAACAGCGTCTGCGTCATCGGGTACAGCGGCCCGGCGACCAAGCCTTGCAGCACGCGAAAGCCGATCAGCTCAGGCATCGAAGTCGAGATACCGCAGAGAAACGACGCCAGCACAAACAGCATCGTCGCCCACAGAAACAGCTTCACCTCGCCGAAGCGGCGGCTGAGCCAACCCGTCAGCGGCAGCGCAATCGCGTTGCTCACGGCGAACGAAGTGATGACCCAGGTGCCCTGCTCCGAACTCACCCCGAGGTTGCCGGAAATCGTCGGCAACGCCACGTTGGCGATGGTCGTGTCGAGCACTTGCATGAAGGTCGCCAGCGACAGGCCGATGGTGCTGAGCAACAGGCTGGGCGGCGTGAAAGAAGCGTTATTGCTCATTGTGAATCCCTTGAAACCTGATGGACACAGCGGTCTGATGAACACAGCCGGCCCTGTGGGAACAGGCCCTTGTGGCTAGGGGATTATCTGTGGCCACAGATAACCCTCACCACAGAGCCCGCTTCTGATCCGGTGTGCTCTCAGCGCTGTGCGGTCTTGCCTGCTGCTGCGCTGTTGTCGTGAATCAACTGGGCAATCATCGCGTCCGCTTCGGCCAGTTGGCGCTCGTAGACGTTGGTGCTGAACGAGGCTTTTTGCGGCGGTTGCTGGGCCAGCACCGGGCCGCTCTGGTCGTGCAGATTGACCTCGACATTGGTCGACAGACCGACACGCAGCGGGTGCTTGGCCAGCTCTTCGGCATTGATGTGGATACGCACCGGCACGCGCTGGACGATCTTGATCCAGTTACCGGTGGCGTTCTGTGCCGGCAGCAAGGCAAATGCGCTGCCGGTCCCGGCACCGAGGCTGTCGACGGTGCCGCTGTATTTCACGTCGCTGCCATAAATATCGGCCTCGATATCCACTGGCTGACCGATGCGCATGTCACGCAGTTGGGTTTCCTTGAAGTTGGCGTCGATCCACAGCTGATCCAGCGGAATCACCGCCATCAGCGCGGTGCCCGGCTGCACGCGCTGACCGAGTTGCACAGTGCGCTTGGCGACGTAACCGGTGACCGGCGCGATCAAGGTGCTGCGGGCATTGGTCAGGTAGGCCTGACGCAGATCGGCAGCCGCCGACATTACGTCCGGATGCGACGAGACCACGGTGTCGTCGACCAGTGCGCTGGTGGTTTTCAGTTGCTGTTTGGCGTTAGCCAAGGCGTTCTGCGCCGAGGTCAGGTCGTCGCGGGCGTGGGACAGCTCTTCCTGGGAAATCGCCCCGCCCTGGGCGAGATTTTTCCGCCGGTTGTAGTTGTCCTGGGCCTTCTGCACTTCGGCCTGCTGCGCGTTGACCTGGGCTTTCATGCCATCGACGTTGCTATACAGGCCGCGCACCTGACGCACGGTGCGCGCCAGTTTCGCCTTGGCACTTTGCAGGCCGACTTCGGCATCGTTGGGGTCGAAGTTGACCAGCACCTGGCCTTCCTGGACCAGATCCCCGTCATCGGCGCCGATGCTGACCACGGTGCCGGTGACCAGCGGTGTGATCTCTACCACGTTGCCGTTGACGTAGGCATCGTCGGTGCTTTCGTTAAAGCGCCCGATGAATTCGTGATAGGCCCAGACGCCGGCAATGGCGAGCAGGACGACCACGGCGAGGGCCAGCAGCATCACCTTGCGTTTGCGCGGGTTGCCGGTGTCCGGGGTGTTGTCTTGAGCTTGGGTGTTTTCGGCAGTGGCCATGACAAATACCTTGAATTAGTAGTGCGACGAGGCGGGGCTGGCGTTGGCTGCGTTCAGGTTTTCACCCTGAAAGCCGCCGCCCAGCGCTTGCATCAGTTGAATCGACAGGTCGATCTGCTCGGCATTGAGGGTCGCCAGCTGACGCTGGGTCTGGAGCAATTGCTGCTCGATGCTGAGCACGTCCAGGTAGCTGCCGATGCCGGAACCGTAACGCTGGACGACGGTGTTGTAAGAATCCTGAGCGATGTCGGTGGCGTGTTGCTGCGCGCCGATCTGCCGGCCGATATCGCGCAGCTGGTTGATCGTATCGCCGACATCGCCGAGGGCTTTCACCAGACTTTTGTTGTACTGCGCCACCGCCAGATCGTAATCGGCGTCGCGCGCATCGAGGTTGGCGCGCAGGCGTCCGCCATCGAAAATCGGCAGCGACACGGTCGGCGCGATGTTGAAGAAGCGGCTGGCCGAACCGAACATCGCATCACCCAGCAACGACTCGGCGCCGGCCGAGGCCGACAGATTGAGGTTGGGATAGAAACGGGTTTTCGCCGCATCGATGTCTTTGCTCGCCGCCTCGACACGCCAGCGCGCCGCGACCAGATCCGGGCGGCGGCCGAGCAGTTCCGCCGGCAACACCGACGGCACCGCCACGGCGCTGGCTTGCAGGACTTTCGGTCGAGCGATTTCGTTGCCGCGATCCGGGCCTTTGCCGAGCAATACCGCCAAGGCGATTTTCGCGCTGTTCAAGCGTTTTTCCGCGTCGATCAGGCTGGCCTGAGAACTGGCTTCCAGACTCTGGGTTTGCTGGAACTGGTACTGGCTGTCGATCCCCGAACTCAAGCGGCGCTGACTGAGGTCGAGCATTTGCCGGGTGCGCTTGAGGTCTTCGCTGGCGAGGTCATAAACGATGTGCGCCTGACCGAGATCGCTGTAAGCGCGGGCGACGTCAGCGGCGAGGGTCAGTTGCGCGGCCTGACGGTCGACTTCAGCAGCGCGAGCCTCGCCGAGTGCGGCTTCCCAGGCATCGCGCTGACCGCCCCACAAGTCGAAGTTGTAATTGAAACCGGCGCTGACATTGCGCACCGTCGCATAGGCACCGCCCTGCCCCAGCGGATCCTGATCACGAGCCAGCCGCGAACGGCTGATGCCGGCGCTGGCATCGAGGGTCGGATAACGCTCGGCATCGGCGGCATAGGCGGCGGCACTGGCCTGATGAGCGCGGGCTGCGGCGATCTGCATGTCCGGGCTGTCGTGCAGGGCTTCGCGGATCAGGCCGTCGAGCTGCGGATCGCCGAGGCTGCTCCACCAATCGCTTTTCGGCCACGCCGCCGGCGACAGGGTGACGCCGTCCAGAGACTGCGCTGTCTTCAGGCTCTTCGCGTCGAGGCGTTGGCCTTGAGTGTCGAGGCCGCTGTAGTTGGCGCAACCGGCGAGGATCATCGCCGACAACAGCAGCGTCAGACTGCTGCGCAAAATGTTAGCGCTCATTGTGATCACCTAGACGCTGGATGGTGATCGGGTCACCGGCGGCCAGCAGGATTTTCTTGAGGATGTATTCGAGGGTTTTCAGCTCTTCGCGGGAGATCGCACCGGCCAGCTCATTCATCGCATCGGCACCGATGTGCGGCAGACGATCAGCCAGGTGCTGGCCCTGCTCGGTCAGTTTCAATTGCACCTGACGGCGGTCGCCTTCGCTGCGCTGACGAAGCAGAAAAGCCTTCTGCTCGAGACGATCGAGCATGCGCGTCATCGACCCGCTATCGAGCGACAGATGCCGGCACAGCTCAGCCGGGGTGTCGACGCCGAACTGGGCCATGATGATCAACACCTTGAACTGCGCGGCGGTAATGCCGTGGGGCTCCATGTGGGTATCGATGATCCGGTCCTTGAGCAGCGCGGCACGACCGAGCAACAGGCCGAGGTGGCAATGTTTGAATTCTTCCGGGGTGAAATGCTTCATGGTTCGACCTGATAACTGCCTAGGCAGTGAATGTATGTCGAGATGTTACTGCTTAGGCAGCGAATGTCAACGCAATAGTTAGGGGGCTTTGTAATTAATCACTGACCGGCCACGCGGGATCGTTCCCACGCTCCGCGTGGGAACGATCATTGAAGGGAGCGAGAGCTAGAAATCCCGCTTGTAGAAGATATCCAGCGAGCTCGCCACGCCGCTCGCCGCTTCGACGTAGACCTTCTTGCTCAGCTTGTAGCGCAAGGCGATGGTGCTGGCCGGTTCGAAGACGCCGACGCCGTAGCGCAGGCTGAGTTTTTCCGAGATGTTGCCGCTGGCGACGACGCTGGTGTCGTTGCCGCTGCCTTGGGTGTCGAGTTGGAAGTCCTGAATACCCAGATCCTTGGCCAGGCCGCTGGTGATCCCGGCGCTGCCCATCAGACCCAGACCCAATGCCGCTTGCGCGAGCATATTGTTATCTTCGCCGCTGGTGCTCAGCGGACGGCCCAGCACCAGGTACGACAGCGCCTGTTCCTGACTCATCGCCGGTTCGGAGAAGATCTGCGTGGTCGGTTGTTCGGCGCTGCCGCTCAGGCGAATACCGGCGATGACGTCGTCGGTCTGGCGGATCGCTTCGATGTCCAGATACGGCTGGTCGATGGGACCGGCGAACAACAGACGCGCGCGACGCACCGTCAGGCGCTGGCCATAGGCGCGATAGCGGCCGTCGTTGAGCCAGAGTTCGCCACGGGTGTCCATGTTGTCGCCGATGTGCACCTGACCTTGCAGGTTGGCGGTCAGACCGAAACCGGCGAAGCTCAGCTTGTCCTGGCCGACGATGACGTCGATGTCCATTTTCATCGCGATCGGTGGTTTGCCCTCTTCCGTCTGCGCACCGACGATGATCGTGTCGTCGGAGACCTTCACGGTTGATGGCGGCAGTTCGCGCACGGTGATTTCGCCTTTCGGCACCAGCACCTTGCCGGCAACTTTCAGCTCATCGCCGGCCATGGAAATCTTCAGGTCCGGGGCCATTTCCAGTTTGGCGTAGGGTTCGACGCTGACCGGCAATTGCGTGCCCTTGAGCGCCAGATCGACCACCAGTGCCTGACCCCAGGCGACGTTGCCGTTGAGGCTGCCCTTGCCAGTCTTGCCGCTGTCCCAGCCACCGTCCAGGCGCACCGATTCGCCGGCGATTGCCGCCGTCAGTTGCAGATTCTGCAGCTCCATCGGCAGTTCGGCGCCGGACACCTCGCCGTCGCTGAGCTGCACGGTGCCGTTGACCAGCGGTGCGAGCAGGCCACCGGAAATAGCGCCGCTGCCGTTGAGCCGGCCGGTGAGTTTTTCCACCATCGGCACGAATGGCCGCGCCACCGACAGATCGAGGCCAGAGAGGCGGAACGAGCCGCTCAGCGGTTTGTTTTTCGGCAGCGGATTGAGCTGCGCCTGGACCAGCAATTCGCCGAGTTTGCCGCCGACAAAATTGAGCTCGGTGTCGACGCGCTTGGGCGTGAGCTTGCTGCTGAGTTTGAGGGTCTGGTAGGGGAAATCCAGCCAGCGATCCTTGTCGCGCACGCGCAGGGTGCCGCCGCTGGCATCGACACTGACCACGCCGTTCGGGCCGCTGGCCGGAAGGTCCAGTTGCAGATCGGCGTTGAGCCGGCCCTGCCAGGCGAAGTCCTTGGGCAGCCATTGCGCAAGGCTTTCGATCGGGAATTGCTTGAGGTGATAACGCAGCTTCGGCTCGGGCATCAGGCGCTGGTCTTCGCCACACAGGCTGGCGTTGCCGGACAGCCAGCAATGCGCGCCGAAATTGATCTGGCCGTCCGCCATGCGTTCCAGCTTGGCCGGGCTTTGCAGCTTCCAGTCCTGGCCACCGGCCTGAATGTCGCCACTGGCCAAGCGTCCGCGCCAGTTGCCCTTGTCGAGATTGCCGTCCAGCCCCAGCGCCAGTTTCAGCTTCGGTCCGATCAGGTCGAGATTGAGTTTCTGGCTTTTGATATCGCCCTGAGCACTGGCGGTCAGGGTGCCCAACGAGGTATCGCCAGTCTGAATGCCGCTGCCTTTGAGATTGATCTTCGCCCGCTGCGCACTGTCGAGCGTGGCGTCGAGGTTGAGGCTTTGCAGACGGTTGTCCTGAAAGGCCAGTTGCGAACCTTGCAGATCGAGCTTGCCTTGCGGCGCCTCCAGCGTGCCGGCGACGTTGACCTGACCGTTGACCTGACCGCGCAATTGCGGCCACAGCTGGGCGAGACGCGGCAGCTTGATGTCGATCTGCCCGCCGAGTTTGTCCTGCAGGCTGCCCTTGCCGTTGATGCTGTTATCGCCGAGGCGGATCTGCAGGGCGTTGAGGTTCCACCGCTCGCCCGCGCCGTCAGCCTTGGCCTGCAGGACCGCCGGCTGACCGCGCAATTTGCCTTTGAGGTCGAGGTCGGCGCTGAGGCTGAGCTGATCATTCTTCATCTCGCCTTTGCTCTGCAACGGCCCGGCCAGAGTGCCCGGCAGTTCGGCGACCCAGTACGCCGGGTTGAGCGCCGACAGATCCAGCGCGGTATCCCAGGCGATGCCGTCGGCGAAGCGCACATTGACGTGCCCTTCGGCCTTGCCCTGCCCGGCCTGCATGACCAGTTGCGGCAAAGCGATCTGTTCCAGACTGCCGCTGAACGGACTGCTCAAGGTGAACGCGCCGGCCGGGCCATCCAGCGCCGCGTCGAAATTACCGAGGTACTGGCCGTCGGTGTAGGACACTTCGCCGGTAAAGGTGCGCAACGTCACTTGCGGCTCGTCGATTTCCGGATAGAGCCGGTGCCACGGGAAGTCTTGCCAGTTGATATTGGCCTGGGCGCTGAGGCCCTTGCTCCAGTCGACATTGCCGGTGAGCTTGAGGCTTTGCGTGTCGTTGGCGTTGAGGTCGAGGCCGGCGATCTGCGCGCCATTGGCGTCGACCTTGCCCTTGAGCAGCAGCGCCACTGGCGATTTTTCGGCGGGCAGCGTGGCGTTGCCGAGCAGTTGGTAACCGTTTTTCAGGTCGCCTTCGCCGGTGAGCACAAGCTGATTGAATTGCAGGGTGTCCGGCAGATCGGCGCTGGGTTTGAACGCGTCGCTGGTGATGCGCAGCTTGGCCGGCAGGTTTTCCGCCAGCGCTTGCAGTTCACCGTTCAACTGGCCGTCGAGGTAGCCACGGCTGTCGGCGTGCAGGTTGAGGGTTTTCAGCAGATCACCTTCAACTTTCAGCGCCAGCGTCCACGGCTCGCTGCGGGGAGACGGCAAAGTCAAATCGCCCTGAATCGTCAGCGGCCAGTTGCCGCTCGGTTGCAGCAGGCCGGACAGGTTCAGGCTGAGCTCGTCGCGCTGCAATTTCACGCTGTCGATCTGCAGGCCCTGAGCGGTCCAGTGCGCCGCCAGTTGCAAGCCCTTGAGTTGTTCGCTGCCGTTGAACAACAGGCTGCCCACCTCGACGTCGCCCAATTTGACGGCCAACGGCAATTGCAGGTCCGGCAGTGTGATCGGGCCGCTCTCGGTGGTTTCTTCGCTCGGCGGGAATTGCAGGATTACCTGATCGGCCTTGAGCTGATCGATGCACAAGGTCATGCGCGTCAGGCACAGTGGCGACCAGGCGAAGATCGCCTTGTTCAGCTCGACACGGCTGGTGTCCTGCTGCCACACCAGGTGATCGGCGCTCCATTGCCCAGCGAGGCGACCGTGGAAATTCTCCACGCTCAGACCCGGCACCAGGCCCAGCGCCCAACGACTGCCGGCCTGCGTGCCAAGCAGTGCGGCCAGGCTCAAGACGATCAACAAGACCAGCGCCAACAAAGTCAGCGCTGTTATTTTCAAACCACGCTTCACAGCTCAGGCCCCATGGAAAAGTGCAGCCGGATGCCGCCGTCGTCGTCCAGCGCGTGGGCCAGGTCAAGGCGGATCGGCCCGACCGGTGAGACCCAGCGCACACCCACACCGACCCCGGTCTTGAGGTCGGGCAGTTCGAGTTTGTTGAAAGAGTTGCCTTGGTCGACGAAGGTCGCGACCCGCCATTTCTCGGCGATCGAATATTGATACTCGACGCTGCCGGCCACCATGTAGCGACCGCCAATCCGTTTGCCATCGGAATTTTTCGGCGACAGGCTCTGATAGTCGTAACCGCGCACGCTCTGATCGCCACCGGCAAAAAAGCGCAGCGATGGCGGAATCGAGTTGTAGCCGTTGGTGGCGCTGCCGCCGACCTGCACGCGGCCGAGCAAGCGGTGCTTGTCGAACACCGTGGTCAGGCCTTTGACCAGCGCGGTGCCATATAAAAGGTTGTTGTCCGAACCGAGGCCTTCCTTGGCCACTTTGCTTTCGAAGCTCAGGCGATAGCCGTTGCGCGGGTCGATGCGGTTGTCGCTTTTGAGATACGAATAACTGATGCCGGGCATCAGCAGCGTGCTCAGGCCGGAGTCGTCGCCGAGTTCGTATTCTTCACGTTGCCATTTCAGCGAGATCACCCGCTGCCAGCCGCTGGGCAACTTGCTGTGCCATTCCGGGCCGAAGGTCAGCAGTTTGCTGAGGGTGTCGGAGCCTTCGATGTCTTCGAACTGATAGCCACCGGCCCAGCGCAATTTGTCGGTCAGTGGCGGGTCGAGCGGGATGTCGTAGAACAGCCCGACGTTCTGCCGGGGCGCCGAGAGCTCGGCCTCCCAGCCATAGCTGTCGCCCTGCGGGTTGACCCAGTGACGCGTCCAGTTGGCCTTGATCCGTGGCCCGACGTCGGTCGAATAACCGAGGCCCAGGCCCATCGTGCGCGGCTTGCGCGTGTCGAGTTTGACGGCGACCGGAATCACATCGTTCTGCGCTGCCGTCGGTGCTGCATCGACGCGCACGCCTTCGAAATAGCCGCTCGATTGCAGGTCGCGGTTAAGCTCGGCGATCAGTTCCGAGTCGTATGGCTCGCCTGCCTTGAACGGCACCATGCGTTGCAGCAGGTCTTCGTCGAACGGCGTGTCGCCCTCGAAACTGACTTTGCCCAGCGCATAACGCGGGCCGCTGTCGTAGATCAATTCGATGTCGGCCACGCCCGCGCGCGGATCGACCATGAGTTTCTGGCTGGTGAAATGACCGCTGAAGTAACCGAAGCGCGAGGCCTGGTTCTGGATCACTCGTTTGGCGTCTTCGTAACGGCCATGGTTGAGCACGGCGCCGGACTTGAGCAGGTCGCTTTTCGGTACGCGAAAGGATTTCAGCGAGGCCGCCGGGCCATCGACACGCACGGTGACGTTGCGCAGGCGAATCGGCTCGCCGGGATCGATGTTCAGCACCAGACGCGGTTTTTCCCCGCCCTTGACGTCACTGTCGATCTGCGGCTGATAGTAGCCCAGCGCCTGCGCCGCTTTGCGCGCCTGCTCTTCGGCACCGCGACTGAAACGCAGCAAGGCTTCTTCGTCGCGATCGCCGAGGCTGCCGATATAGCCTTCTATATTGGCCTTGAGTTCATCGTTGGACGGCTTGATCCGTACATCCAATTCACTTTGCGCCAGCGCCGCGCAGCTGGATAACAGCATCAGCACGCCGCTGGTAAATCTTCGTGGAAACTTCATAGGCGCGGATGCTATCACGGGCTCGGGAGCCTGATAGAACAGGTAATTTGTGAAGAAGTTCGATCGTTATCCCGTTGCTGTTTGTAACACCTGCGGATTGGCGTGGAAAAATACGTGTTCGCGCACCGGCCCGACGGCAACCTCGCCGATCTCCTGATAACCCTGCCTTTTATAGAATTCCAGGTAGCGCGGGTTGCCGGTGTCGAGCACCACCCCTTGCGAGGTTTCATCGACGGCACACCAGTTGTGCACGGCAGTGAGCAACTGTTCGCCGTAGTGCTTGCCCTGGAACTGCGGATGCACACCGAGCAGCGGCAGCATGTGCACCGAGTCACCCGGCACGCACGCGGCGACGGCATCGTGGTATTTCAGATAACGCCGGGTGCAGCGAAAACCGGTGCTGAGCACCATGCGCAAGCGCCACGCCCAGCTTTCGGTAACGCCCAGGCGCCGTTGCGGCGGTGCGATCAGGGCAATGCCGATCAGGCGATCGTTGACCAACAGGCCGATCGCCGGCAGGTCCTGGAGAAAATGCTGTTTGACCAACTCGCGAACCGTCGCGCGCACGCGTTGTTCGTAGCCGGGACGTTCGGCTTCGAACAGGTAGCCGAAGGTCGGCTCGTGGCGATAGGCCTGATACAGCAACGAGCGGGCTTCGCGTGAATAGCCGCGGTCGAGCATGTGGATGTCGGCAACGGCGGACTGGGTTTCAGGCATTGCAGTGATTCTCCCCGGGGGCGCGCTCGGAGGCTGGCGCGCTTGTTGGTACGAACCTTGGGCGGATGTGGTGGTTCCCCTGACAGGTATAGACCAAGTCGGGATCTTCATCGATCTTGCCGGCCTCTTCGCGAGCAGGCTCGCTCCCACAGAGGCGCTGCATAGGGCATCACAAATCCCACAGGTGAAATTGATTTGTCCCACACTGGCCCATCTCCCCCATGTCAGCTAGCATCGCCCTTTTGCCAGGACTGCCGACCATGAAGATTGTTTCCTTCAACATCAACGGACTGCGTGCCCGTCCGCATCAGCTGGCAGCGCTGATCGAAAAACATCAGCCCGACGTGATCGGCCTGCAGGAAACCAAGGTCCACGACGACCAGTTCCCCCACGATGACATCTGCGCCCTCGGCTACCACGTGCACTTCCATGGCCAGAAGGGCCATTACGGTGTCGCCCTGCTCTCGCGCAACGAACCGATCACCATCCATAAAGGCTTTGCCACTGACGAAGAAGACGCGCAGCGGCGCTTTATCTGGGGCACTTTTGCCGATGCCAACGGCGTGCCGGTGACGATCATGAACGGCTATTTCCCACAAGGTGAAAGCCGCGACCACCCAACCAAATTCCCCGCCAAGGAGCGTTTCTACAGCGATCTGCAAGCGCTGCTGGAAAGCCAGTTCCACAACGAACAGCCACTGGTGGTGATGGGCGATGTGAACATTTCCCCGGAAGACTGCGACATCGGCATCGGCCCGGACAACATGAAGCGCTGGCTGAAAACCGGCAAATGCAGCTTCCTGCCGGAAGAACGCGAGTGGATGGCGCGCCTGAAGAATTGGGGCCTGACCGACAGCTACCGTCACCTCAACCCCGACGTGAGCGACATGTTCAGCTGGTTCGACTATCGCAGCCGTGGCTTTGAAGATGAGCCGAAGCGTGGTCTGCGGATTGATGTGATTCTGGCGTCCCATGGCCTGCTGCCACGGGTCAAGGATGCCGGCGTGGACTACGAACTGCGCGGCATGGAAAAACCATCGGATCATGCGCCAATCTGGCTTGAGCTGGCCTGATCCAGCCTGAGGGAATTTTCATTGTGGGAGCGAGCCTGCTCGCGAATGCGGTGGATCGCCGACGAATTTTTCGACTGACGCGCCGCCTTCGCGAGCAGGCTCGCTCCCACAGGCAGTCCCCTGTCATATTTCGGTCACGCGCCTGACTTAATCTCCCCGGCAATCCCCTTGGCTTGATTCGGTGCCGGCATGACCCTGCGTGTTCTCTGCGTTTTCCTGTTGAGTGGCTGGCTGTCGGTGTCCGCCGCCGCCCTGCCGATCCCCGAAAACGGCCCGGCATTGCGCATTCAGGGCTCCAACACCATCGGCGCCGAACTTGGCCCGGCGCTGGTCGAAGGCCTGTTGCAGGAACAAGGCCTGCTGAAAATCCACCGCGAAACCCCGGACACCGCCAACGAACAACGCATCGTCGGCCAGACCGCACAAGGGCAACGCGTGATCATCGAAGTCGCCGCTCACGGTTCCAGCACCGGTTTCGCTGCGTTGAAAAACGCCAGCGCCGATCTGGCCGCCTCTTCCCGCGAGATCAAGGACAGCGAGCTGCTCGCCCTGCAAACCCTCGGCGATCTGAAGAGACCGGCAGCCGAGCAAGTCATTGCCATCGACGGCCTGGCGATCATCCTCAACCCGGCCAACCCGCTTGAGCATTTGAACACCGAGCAACTGGCGCGGGTTTTTGCCGGCGAAGTGAAAACCTGGGAAGAACTCGGTAGCCGTGGCGGCGCCATTCATTTATATGCGCGGGATGATCAGTCCGGGACGTACGACACGTTCAAGGAACTGGTCCTGAGCCGGCTTGGGAAAAGTCTCAGCAGCGCGGCGAAGCGTTTCGAATCCAGCGAGCAGTTGTCCGACGCGGTCAGCGCCGATCCGCAAGGTATCGGCTTCATCGGCTTGCCTTACGTGCGTCAGGCCAAAGCCGTGGCGATTGCCGACGGCGCCTCGCAAGCGATGTTGCCGCTGAACAGTCTGATCGCCACCGAAGATTATCCGCTGTCGCGGCGCTTGTTCTTTTATCTGCCGCCGGACAGCCGCAATCCTTGGGCGCAGGCGTTGGCAACGTTCGCGCAAAGTCCACAGGGACAGGCGATCGTCGCGACTAGCGGTTTTATCAGCCAGACCGTACAAGCCATGAGCGTGACGCCGAATGCGCTGATGCCCGAGGGTTACCAATCCCTCAGCCGGCATGCTCAGCGTCTGACAGTGAATTTTCGTTTTGCCGAGGGCAGCGCCAGTCTGGACAACAAGGCGCGGCAGGATCTGGCGCGGGTGCTCGACTATATAAAGCGCAATGGCAAGACCGAGCGGGCGGTGACGCTGGTGGGGTTTGGTGATTTGAAGGATGACCCGGCGCGGGCCGATCTGCTGTCGAAGCTGCGAGCGATGGCGGTGCGGCGCGAGCTGGTCAGGAACGGTGTGGTCATGCGCGAAGTACGCGGCTTTGGTGCGCTGATGCCGGTGGCGACCAACAGTGCGGATGAGGGGCGGATCAAGAATCGGCGGGTTGAGGTTTGGGTGTATTGATCCTGACGCCTGATCGTTCCCACGCAGAGCGTGGGAACGATCAGACTGGGGGGAATGCGAATGAGGCGACGCGGTTTTACTGACCGCTGCGCAACATCTCCTTCGGCACATACTTGCCGATCTCGAACTTGCCAATCGCCGCGCGGTGCACTTCGTCCGGGCCGTCGGCCAGACGCAGGGTGCGCTGCATCGCATACATATAGGCCAGCGGAAAATCGTTCGACACCCCGGCCCCGCCGTGCATCTGAATCGCCCGGTCGATCACCCGCAAGGCCACGTTCGGCGCGACGACTTTGATCTGCGCAATCTCGCTTTTCGCCACTTTGTTGCCGACGGTGTCCATCATGTACGCCGCTTTCAACGTCAGCAGACGCGCCATGTCGATTTCCATCCGCGAGTCGGCGATCTTGTCGATGTTGCCGCCCAGACGCGCCAGCGGTTTGCCGAATGCGGTGCGGCTCACCGAGCGTTTGCACATCAGTTCCAGCGCACGTTCGGCCATGCCGATCGAACGCATGCAGTGGTGAATCCGCCCTGGGCCAAGGCGACCCTGGGCGATTTCGAAGCCGCGTCCTTCACCGAGCAGGACGTTTTCGTACGGCACCCGCACGTTATCGAACAGCACTTCGGCGTGACCGTGCGGTGCGTCGTCGTAACCGAACACCGGCAGCGGCCGGACGATTTTCACCCCGGGGGTATCGACCGGCACGAGGATCATCGAGTGCTGGGCGTGACGCGGCGCGTCGGGGTTGCTCAGGCCCATGAAGATCAGAATCTTGCAGCGCGGATCGCAAGCGCCGGAAGTCCACCATTTCTTGCCGTTGATTACCCACTGATCGCCGTCACGCACAGCTCGGGCGGCCATGTTGGTCGCGTCGGAAGACGCCACGTCAGGCTCGGTCATGGCGAACGCCGAACGGATCTCGCCGCGCAGCAGCGGCTCGAGCCAGCGCTGTTTCTGTTCTTCGTTGGCGTAGCGCACCAATACTTCCATGTTGCCGGTGTCCGGCGCCGAGCAGTTGAACGGCTCCGGCCCCAGCAGGGAACGGCCCATGATTTCCGCCAATGGCGCATATTCGAGGTTGCTCAGGCCGGCGCCCAGCTCGGACTCAGGCAGAAACAAATTCCACAGCCCTTCAGCCTTGGCCTTGGCCTTGAGCTCTTCCATGATCGCGGTCGGCTGCCAGCGATCGCCCTCGGCGACCTGGCGTTCGAACACCGCTTCGGCCGGGTAGACGTAAGTGTCCATGAACGCAGTCACGCGCTCACGCAGTTCCTGAACCTTGGGCGAATAAGCGAAATCCATGGGTAGTTACCTTCTCGGGCAGAGGTTGTTCAAGTCATGCAATCGATGCTAGAACAGCGCTGATCATTTACCTAGCCTATTCTCGGCGTGTATAAACATTCATCACCAATATATGATCCGCTGATCGTCAGCCCCAAAACACTTGCACTTAATAACAAGAGAAGCCGCGTTATGAATCTGAGCAAGGTCGACCTGAACCTTTTCATCGTCTTCGACGCGATCTACACCGAAGCCAACCTGACCCGCGCCGGGCAGATTGTCGGGATCACCCAGCCGGCGGTGTCCAACGCGCTGGCGCGGTTGCGCGAAACTTTCAACGACCCGCTCTTCGTGCGTACCGCTCAGGGCATGGTGCCCACGCCGATGGCGCAGAACATCATCGGCCCGGTGCGCAACGCCCTGTCGCTGCTGCGCGTATCGGTGCAGGAAAGTCGCATCTTCAACCCGGCGCAGGCGGTCAAGACCTACCGCATCAGCATGACCGACCTGACGGAAGCAATCATTCTGCCGCCACTGTTCCAGCGCCTGCGCCGCCTGGCGCCGACGGTGATCATCGAAAGCTTTCTGTCCAAGCGCCGGGAAACCACCAAGGAACTCGCGGCCGGGCGTCTGGATTTCGCCGTGGATGCGCCGCTCAACACCGACCCGCAGGTGCGCCACGTCAAGCTGATGGACGACCGTTACGTCTGCGCCATGCGCAAGGGCCACCCAATGGCGAGCAAGGAAAAACTCAGCCTCGATGACTACCTGTCGCTGACTCACATCCATATTTCCAGCCGCCGCAGCGGTCTGGGTTATGTCGATCTGGCGCTGGGCAAAATGGGCATCCAGCGCAAGATCGCCCTGCGCTCGCAGCACTATCTGATGGCCTCGCAAGTGATGCAGCAGACCGACATGGTCATGACCGTGCCGGAACGCTTCGCCCGCCGCCATGATTTGCAGTCGTTCAATTTGCCGGTGAATGATGTGCCGTCGGTGGAAACGCATTTGTACTGGCACGAAAGCACCGACCAGGACCCGGCCAACCGCTGGATGCGCGAGCAGATGATCGAGTTGTGCCAGCAGGTGACGGCGCAGGAGAAGAAGCTGGAGAAGGTTTAAGACACGACACCGTGTCACCGTTCTTCGCGAGCAAGCTCGCTCCCACAGGGTTTTCTGTCGAACACAAATCCTGTGTTCACACACATCCACTGTGGGAGCGAGCTTGCTCGCGAAGGGGCCTGTACAGACAACCACAACCATCCTTCTTGACGTAAACGTAAACCACCGATTAGCTTAGCGCCATGCCCCTTTTCCGAGCGCTTTCATGAGCAGTCAGACCTATAGCATTTCCGACCTCGCCCGCGAGCTGGACATTACCACCCGGGCGATCCGTTTTTATGAAGAGCAAGGCCTGCTCAGCCCCGAGCGTCGTGGTCAGGAACGTATCTATTCGCCGCGCGACAAGGTCACCCTGAAGCTGATCCTGCGCGGCAAGCGCATCGGTTTTTCCCTGGCCGAATGCCGCGAGCTGATCGAACTCTACGACCCGTCCGGCGGTAACACCAAACAGCTCAACAGCATGCTGGCGAAAATCAGCGAACGCCGCGAACAGCTCGAACAGCAGTTGCTGGATATCGAACAGATGAAGCTCGAGCTGGACACTGCCGAAGAGCGCTGTGTCCAGGCGCTGGAGCAGACGCTCAAGAGCCAGCAGGCGATCTAAAGATTCACCACTTCCCCTGTGGGAGCGAGCTTGCTCGCGAATACGGTCTGACATTCAAAATATCTGTCACTGACCCTACGCTTTCGCGAGCAGGCTCGCTCCCACAGGGTTCTTCGTGAACTCAAAAAACAGGCAGGTCCCACCCATGTCCCTCCCCTCCCAAGTACGCCTGATCGAAGTCGGCCCGCGCGATGGCCTGCAGAACGAAGCCCAGCCGATCAGCGTCGCTGACAAAGTGCAACTGGTCGATGCCCTGAGCGCCGCCGGGCTCGGCTACATCGAAGTCGGCAGTTTCGTCTCGCCGAAATGGGTGCCGCAGATGGCCGGCTCCGCCGAAGTGTTCGCGCAGATTCAGCGCAAACCCGGCGTGACCTACGGCGCACTGGCGCCGAACCTGCGCGGTTTTGAAGACGCGCTCGCCGCCGGGGTCAAGGAAGTCGCGGTGTTCGCCGCCGCCTCCGAGGCGTTCTCGCAGCGCAACATCAATTGCTCGATCAGCGAAAGCCTGGCGCGGTTTGCGCCGATCATGGAGGCCGCCAAACAACACGGCGTTACCGTGCGCGGTTACGTTTCCTGTGTGCTGGGCTGCCCGTATGAAGGCACGGTTGCGCCGGAGCAAGTGGCGATGGTCGCGCGCGAGCTGTACGCGATGGGCTGCTACGAAGTGTCGCTGGGCGACACCATAGGCACCGGCACGGCCGGCGCGACCCGGCGCCTGTTCGAGGTGGTTTCGGCGCAGGTGCCACGGGACAGACTCGCCGGGCATTTCCACGACACCTATGGCCAGGCCATGGCCAACATCTACGCCAGCCTGCTCGAAGGCATTGCGGTGTTCGACAGCTCTATCGCCGGCCTCGGCGGCTGCCCGTACGCCAAAGGCGCGAGCGGTAACGTTGCCACCGAAGACGTGGTGTACCTGCTCAATGGCCTGGGCATCGAGACCGGTATCGACCTGGACGCCTTGATTGCCGCGGGCCAGCAGATCAGCGCAGTGCTCGGCCGCCCGAGCGGTTCGCGAGTGGCCAAGGCGCGCAGCGCGCAGTGAGGTGTTACCGCTGCGTCAGTGATGTGGGCAAAAGCGAGTAACACGGAAACAAATTGTCTGGCTTTGCCCCAAGCTGAAAAAGCCTCGAAATCATAAGTAGTTGATTCAAGAGGGTTTTTAAAAGTTGGCACGACACCTGCTATCTCTATCGCATAACAAGAATAAAAAGCCGCAAACCAATAAAAACAAGACGAAACGACTCTGACATAACAAGAACAACACGGCAGAGACGCAGCTAACAGATTTTTTTGGAGAAGGTGTGCTTTTCAGGGTGCTCTCAGGAGTGACCCGCAACCGGGCAGAGAACAATAAAACTACCTTCAGGTAGCTCCCGAATCGGTTGGATCGTTAAACGAGAAAGCAGATCAGCGCTCAAAAAAATACGTTTGCTCTTGACCCCGGATGGGGGTCGCCAAAAAGCTGTACAGGGCCACGGTTGCCAAAAACAACAACAGACCGACCCTCAATAATAAAAAGAGCACGCAACGACAAATTAAAGGGGAGCCTCGGCTCCCCTTTGTGCTTTCTGTGATTCGTCTCTCTATCACTGCATCCCTGTGGGAGCGAGCCTGCTCGCGAAAACGGTGTGCCAGACACATTTGCGCTGAATGACACACCACATTCGCGAGCAGGCTCGCACCCACAGAAGTTTTGTGATTATCCCTCGATTGTTTTCAGCTCCTCGATACTGATCTCGCGCATCCTGAATTTCTGGATCTTGCCCGTCACCGTCATCGGAAACGCGTCGACGAATTTGAAGTAACGCGGTGTCTTGAAATGGGCGATGCGTTCCTTGCACCAGGTTTGCAGCTCCAGCTCCGAGGCGCTGTGGCCGGGGTGGAATTTGATCCAGGCAACGATTTCCTCACCGTAGCGTGAGCAGGGAATGCCGATCACCTGCACGTCGGCCACCGCCGGATGGGTGAAGAAGAACTCCTCCAGCTCACGGGGGTAAACGTTCTCGCCGCCACGAATGATCATGTCCTTGTTACGCCCGGCGATGTTGACGTAACCCTCCTCGTTCATGCTCGCCAGGTCGCCGGTGTGCATCCAGCCGGCCTCATCGATGGCTTCGGCGGTGGCCTGCGGGTTGTTCCAGTAACCGAGCATCACGCTGTAACCGCGCGTGCACAATTCGCCAATGGTGCCGCGCGGCACGAGGTTGCCGGCGGTGTCGATGATCTTGCTTTCCAGTTGCGGCTGGGTGCGCCCGACCGTGGTGACGCGCAATTCCAGCTCATCAGCAGGCCCGGTCTGCAGCGACACCGGGCTGGTTTCGGTCATGCCATAGGCGATCTGCACTTCGCTCATGTGCATTTCGTTGATGACCCGGCGCATGACCTCGATCGGACAGGTGGCGCCGGCCATGATCCCGGTGCGCAGGGTCGACAGGTCGAAGGTCTGCCGCTGCGGCTGATCGAGCATGGCGATGAACATGGTCGGCACACCGTACAGCGCCGTGGCTTTTTCCTCGGCCACCGCTTGCAGGGTCAGCGCCGGATCGAACGCGTCATTGGGGTAAATCATCGTGCTGCCATGAGTGACGCAACCGAGGTTGCCCATGACCATGCCGAAGCAGTGATAGAGCGGCACCGGAATTACCAGACGATCGGCCGCCGTCAGGCCGAGGCTTTCGCCGACCATGTAGCCGTTGTTGAGAATGTTGTAGTGACTGAGGGTCGCGCCCTTGGGGAAACCGGTAGTGCCGGAGGTGTACTGGATGTTCACCGGTTGATCGAAATGCAGGCTGGTGCTGCGTTCGCGCAGCTGTGCGGACGAGACGCTGGCGGCCAGATCGCTGAGCTGCAACCACGGCAGAAAACCGGGCGGCGGATTGGCATCGAGGCTGATCACGCCGCGCAGCTCCGGCAGGCGTTCGCTGCGCAGGTGACCGATGGGGTGCTCGGCCAATTCTGGCGCCAGGCTCTGGAGCATTGCGTGGTAATTCGAGGTTTTGAACGCTCCGGCGCAGACCAGCCACTGGCAGCCGGATTGCTTGAGCACGTACTCGAGTTCGGTGCTGCGGTAGGCGGGATTGATGTTGACCAGGATTACGCCGATCTTCGCCGTGGCGAATTGGGTGATGCACCACTGCGCGCAATTCGGCGCCCAGATGCCGAGGCGATCGCCGGTCTGCAAGCCCAGTGCGAGCAAGGCCCTGGCCTGCTCATCCACCGCGTCGGCCAGTTGCCGCCAGGAGTAACGCAACTGTTGATGGCGCACCACCAAAGCCTCGCCGTCCGGATGTTGTGCGACAGTCTGATCGAAGCGCTGACCGATGGTCATCGCCAGCAGGGCTTGGTCCTGAGAGCCACGGGTGTAGCTGCGCTGCGGGTTTGCACTGGGTTGATCCATGATGACCCCTATTGTCTTTATTAGTGGGTTTTCCCGGTTTTGAATCCCTGTGGGAGCGAGCCTGCTCGCGAATACGCTGCGTCATTCACCCTTTAGGGCGACTGATACAGCGCTTTCGCGAGCAGGCTCGCTCCCACCAGAAACAAACCGATATCTGATCCTGAACTGCCCTTACTCTCGCCCAAGTTGACGCTTACGTAAAGCCGATTGACAGTCGATCTCTGGAAGCTTTACGTTAACGTAAAGCTGAACGCCGATTCGTCGTGCGCTCCACCCGATAAAAAAGCCAAAAGGTGCCACATGAGCTATCCATCCCTGAATTTCGCCCTCGGTGAAACCATCGACATGCTGCGCGATCAGGTGCAGTCCTTCGTCGCCGATCAGATCGCCCCGCGTGCCGCGCAGATCGACCACGACAACCTGTTCCCCGCCGACATGTGGCGCAAATTCGGTGACATGGGCCTGCTCGGCATCACCGTGCCGGAGGAGTACGGCGGCGCGGGTCTGGGTTATCTGGCGCACGTAGTGGCGATGGAAGAGATCAGCCGTGGCTCGGCGTCGGTGGCGTTGTCCTATGGCGCGCACTCCAACCTTTGCGTCAACCAGATCAACCGCAACGGCAACCACGAACAGAAAAGCAAATACCTGCCGAAGCTGATCAGCGGCGAGCACGTCGGCGCCCTGGCGATGAGCGAGCCCAACGCCGGTTCCGACGTGGTCTCGATGAAACTGCGCGCCGACAAACGCGGCGACCGCTTCGTCCTCAACGGCAGCAAAACCTGGATCACCAACGGTCCGGACGCCAATACCTACGTGATCTACGCCAAGACCGACCTGGAAAAAGGCCCCCACGGCATCACCGCGTTCATCGTCGAGCGTGACTGGAAAGGCTTCAGCCGCAGCAACAAGTTCGACAAGCTCGGCATGCGTGGCTCCAACACCTGCGAGCTGTTTTTCGATGACGTCGAAGTACCGGAAGAGAACATCCTCGGTGTGCTCAACGGTGGCGTGAAAGTGCTGATGAGCGGCCTCGATTACGAACGCGTGGTGCTCTCCGGCGGCCCGACCGGAATCATGCAGTCGTGCATGGACCTGATCGTGCCGTACATCCACGACCGCAAGCAGTTCGGCCAGAGCATCGGCGAATTCCAGCTGATCCAGGGCAAAGTCGCCGACATGTACACCCAGCTCAATGCCAGCCGCGCCTATCTGTACGCGGTGGCCCAGGCCTGCGAGCGCGGCGAAACCACCCGCAAGGACGCTGCCGGGGTGATCCTCTACACCGCCGAACGCGCCACGCAAATGGCCCTCGACGCGATCCAGATTCTCGGCGGCAACGGCTACATCAACGAATTCCCCGCCGGCCGCCTGCTGCGCGACGCCAAGCTCTACGAAATCGGCGCCGGCACCAGCGAGATCCGCCGCATGCTGATTGGCCGCGAACTGTTCAACGAGACGAAATGAATCTCGTCAGCTGCAAGCCGCAAGCTACACGCTGCAAGAGAACCACGCTCTCGCCCCAACTTGCAGCTTGCCGCTTGTAGCTAGAAGCTGCTTACGGAGTAAGCCCCATGATTCTGCACACTCAGCTCAACCCGCGTTCAGCGGAGTTCGCCGCCAACAATGCGGCGATGCTCAAACAGGTTGACGCGCTGCACACCCTGCTCGCTCAAGTCGCGCAGGGCGGCGGTGTCAAAGCTCAGGAACGCCACACCTCGCGGGGCAAATTGCTGCCGCGCGAGCGCATCAATCGCTTGCTAGACCCCGGCTCGCCGTTTCTCGAAATCAGCCAACTTGCCGCCCATGCGGTTTACGGCGAAGACGTGCCGGCTGCCGGGGTGATCGCCGGCATCGGTCGCGTTGAAGGCGTTGAATGCATGATCGTCGCCAACGATGCGACGGTGAAAGGTGGCTCGTATTACCCGCTCACCGTGAAAAAACACCTGCGCGCGCAGACCATCGCCCAGCAGAATCGCCTGCCGTGCATTTATCTGGTGGATTCCGGTGGTGCCAACCTGCCGCGTCAGGACGAAGTGTTTCCGGATCGCGAGCACTTCGGGCGGATCTTTTTCAATCAGGCCAACATGAGCGCCATGGGCATCCCGCAGATCGCCGTGGTCATGGGCTCGTGCACCGCCGGCGGCGCGTATGTGCCGGCGATGGCGGACGAAGCGATCATGGTGCGCAACCAGGCGACGATTTTCCTCGCCGGCCCGCCGCTGGTGAAAGCCGCGACCGGTGAAGTGGTCAGCGCCGAAGATCTGGGCGGCGCCGATGTGCACTGCAGGACCTCCGGCGTGGCCGACCATTACGCCGAGAACGATGAACACGCCCTCGCCCTCGCCCGCCGCAGCGTCGCCAACCTCAACTGGCGCAAGCTCGGCGAGGTGCAGCAGCGCACGCCGATTGCGCCGCTGTACCCCAGCGACGAGCTGTACGGCGTGGTTCCGGCTGACGCCAAGCAGCCATTCGATGTGCGCGAAGTGATCGCGCGGCTGGTCGACGGTTCGGTGTTCGATGAATTCAAAGCGCTGTTCGGCACCACGCTGGTCTGCGGTTTCGCGCATTTGCACGGCTACCCGATCGCGATTCTGGCAAACAACGGCATCCTCTTCGCCGAAGCCGCGCAGAAAGGCGCGCACTTCATCGAACTGGCCTGCCAGCGCGGCATCCCGCTGCTGTTTCTGCAGAACATCACCGGTTTCATGGTCGGCCAGAAGTACGAAGCCGGCGGCATCGCCAAGCACGGCGCCAAACTGGTGACCGCGGTGGCCTGCGCCAAAGTGCCGAAATTCACCGTGATCATCGGCGGCAGCTTCGGTGCCGGCAACTACGGCATGTGCGGTCGCGCTTACGATCCGCGTTTCTTGTGGATGTGGCCGAACGCGCGGATTGGCGTGATGGGCGCCGAACAGGCCGCAGGCGTTCTGGTGCAGGTCAAACGCGAACAAGCCGAACGCAGCGGTCAGGCGTTCAGCGCCGAGCAGGAGACCGAGATCAAGCAGCCGATTCTCGATCAGTACGAAGAACAGGGTCACCCCTACTACTCCAGCGCGCGGCTGTGGGACGACGGCGTCATCGATCCGGCGCAGACCCGCGACGTACTGGCCCTGGCCTTGTCCGCGTCGCTGAACGCGCCAATCGAACCGAGCCGCTTCGGCGTGTTCCGGATGTGATGTTTTTTTGTGGGAGCGAGCCTGCTCGCGAATGCGCTCTGTCAGGCAGCGGATAGATCGACTGATACCCCGCTTTCGCGAGCAGGCTCGCTCCCACAAGAACCGTGGAGACGGATGAATATGAACGACTTCAATACCCTCGAACTGCAAAACGATCCACGCGGTTTCGCGACGCTGTGGCTCAACCGCGCCGAGAAAAACAACGCCTTCAACGCCGAGATGATCCGCGAACTGATCCTCGCCCTCGACAAGGTCGCCAGCGATTCGAGCCTGCGTTTCCTGCTGCTGCGCGGGCGCGGCAAGCACTTCAGTGCCGGCGCTGACTTGGCGTGGATGCAGCAATCAGCGGAACTCGATTACCACACCAACCTCGACGACGCCCGCGAGCTGGCCGAGCTGATGTACAACCTCGCCAAGCTGAAAATCCCCACGCTGGCTGTGGTTCAGGGCGCGGCGTTTGGTGGCGCGCTGGGCTTGATCAGTTGCTGTGACATGGCGATCGGCGCCGATGACGCGCAGTTCTGCCTGTCGGAAGTGCGCATCGGTCTGGCGCCAGCGGTAATCAGCCCGTTCGTGGTGCAAGCGATCGGTGAGCGTGCGGCACGGCGTTACGCGCTGACGGCCGAGCGCTTCAGCGGACAGCGGGCGCGGGAGATCGGCTTGCTCGCCGAAAGCTATCCTGCGGCGGAACTGGAGCAACAGGTCGAACAGTGGATCGACAACCTGTTGCTCAACAGCCCCGCCGCCATGCGCGCCAGCAAGGACTTGCTGCGCGAAGTCGGCAACGGCGCGCTGACCCCGGCCCTGCGCCGCTACACCGAAAATGCCATCGCGCGGATTCGCGTCAGCCCTGAAGGCCAGGAAGGCTTGCGTGCCTTCCTGCAAAAACGCCCACCGAACTGGCAAGCCGCATCCACCAAGGAGTCGCGTTGATGAGCGCACCTGTGATTACCACCCTGCTGGTGGCCAACCGCGGCGAAATCGCCTGCCGCGTGATGCGCACCGCCAAGGCTCTGGGCCTGACCACCGTCGCCGTGCACAGCGCCACCGACCGCGATGCGCGGCACAGCCGTGAGGCCGATATCCGCGTGGATCTGGGCGGCAGCAAGGCTGCCGAGAGTTATCTGCAAATCGATAAATTGATCGCCGCCGCCAAGGCCAGCGGTGCCCAGGCGATTCATCCCGGCTACGGTTTTCTATCGGAAAATGCTGGATTCGCCCGCGCCATCGAAGCCGCCGGGCTGATCTTCCTCGGCCCGCCCGCCTCGGCCATCGATGCGATGGGCAGCAAATCCGCCGCTAAGGCGCTGATGGAAAAGGCCGGCGTGCCACTGGTTCCGGGCTATCACGGCGAAGCGCAGGACCTCGACACCTTCCGCGAAGCCTGCGAACGCATCGGTTATCCGGTGCTGCTCAAGGCCACTGCGGGTGGTGGCGGCAAAGGCATGAAAGTGGTCGAGGATGTCAGCCAACTCGCTGAAGCCCTCGCCTCGGCGCAGCGCGAAGCGCAATCGTCGTTTGGCGACTCGCGGATGTTGGTGGAAAAGTATTTGCTCAAGCCACGTCATGTGGAGATTCAGGTGTTCGCCGATCAGCACGGCAACTGCCTGTATCTCAACGAGCGCGATTGCTCGATCCAGCGTCGGCACCAGAAAGTCGTCGAAGAGGCCCCGGCGCCGGGTCTGACGCCCGAGTTGCGCCGGGCAATGGGCGAAGCGGCTGTGCGTTCGGCGCAGGCGATCGGTTATGTCGGCGCCGGCACCGTGGAGTTTTTGCTGGATGCGCGCGGCGAGTTTTTCTTCATGGAGATGAACACGCGGCTGCAAGTCGAGCACCCTGTGACCGAAGCAATCACCGGGCTGGATCTGGTCGCCTGGCAGATTCGCGTCGCCCGTGGGGAAGCGCTGCCGATCACCCAAGCGCAGGTGCCACTCAATGGTCACGCGATCGAAGTGCGCTTGTATGCCGAAGATCCGGCGAATGATTTCCTGCCGGCCACTGGGCGTCTGGACTTGTACCGCGAATCGGCACAGGGACCGGGGCGGCGGGTAGACAGCGGCGTTGAGGAAGGTGACGAGATCTCGCCCTTCTACGATCCGATGCTCGGCAAACTGATTGCCTGGGGTGAAGATCGCGAACAGGCGCGCTTGCGTTTGTTGAGCATGCTCGACGAGTTTGCGATTGGCGGGCTGAAGACCAACATCAATTTCCTGCGCCGGATCATCGCGCAGCCGGCGTTTGCGGCGGCAGAGCTGGATACCGGGTTCATTCCGCGCTATCAGGAGCAATTGCTGCCAGCGCCGGGCGCGTTGAGCGATGAGTTCTGGCAAGCGGCGGCGCAGGCGTTTGCGCAGAGTCTGCCGAAGCATGCGCGGGCGGATGATCCCGCCTCCCCCTGGTCTTGCAGCAGTGGTTTGCGCGCAGGTTTGCCGGCGCAAATCACCTTGCACTTGAGCTGCGAGGGACAGGATCGCGCGTTGACCTTGAGAACTGCGGCCCATGCAAAACTGCTGGGCGAGGCGCTGACCATCGAGCATGACGGCGTGCGCCGCACATTGCGGGCGATTCGTCAAGGTGGCGCGTTGTATCTGGAATGGGACGGCGAGTTGCGGCGCATCGAAGCGTTCGATCCGATCAGTGCCGTTGAAGCCAGCCACAGCCATCAGGGCGGTCTGACCGCGCCAATGAACGGCAGTATCGTGCGCGTGCTGGTCGAAACGGGACAGTCGGTTGAGGCCGGGGCGCAACTGGTGGTGCTGGAAGCCATGAAGATGGAACACAGCATCCGCGCGCCGCACGCCGGTGTGATCAAAGCGCTGTATTGCCAGGAAGGCGATATGGTCAGCGAAGGCAGCGCTTTGGTTGAACTGGAAGAGGGATGAAATAAAAGGATCGACCCTCGCCTTGAGCGAGGATCGATCCGCTCAGTAACGCGCCGTTGCCTGAACCACCACGCCGATGATCCGGCATTCATCGGTGAGCAGGGTTTTCGGCCAGGTCGGGTTGAGCGGCACCAGGTAGCGCTGGCCGGCCTGTTCGTCGAGTTTGCGGAAAATCGCTTCTTCGCTGTCCGGCCACTGGGCGATCACCAGTTTGCCAGGCACTGCCTCCAACTCTGGGTCAACCAGAATCAGCATGCCCTCGGCAATGCTCTGGCCGCTCGGCGCGGTCATCGAATCCCCCGTCACCGTCAGCCAGAACGCGGCACCGCCACGAGCGTGGTAATCCGTCAGTTCGAAGCGCTGCTTCGCTGATGCTCCGGGATAGCTCGCCGCAGTGTCACGCACTTCGCACGGCGCACGCCAATCGCAGACCGGATAACGGAAGTACGGGTTGTACTTCTGCGCCAGCGGCATCTCGTCTTCCGGCGTCGGCTGCGGTTCGCGGATCACCAGAACGACTTCGAGGAATTCCATTCCCAGCGCCTTGAGCACGCGGTTCATTTCGGTAACACCGGGTTCGCGACGCTTGTTCAGCCAATGACCGATCCCGCCCTGGGACATGCCGACGCGCTCTCCGAGCTCTGTTTGAGTGACTTTGAGTTCACTCATCTTGGCCTTGACCAACTCAATCCATTTATCCATGTGCCGCACCTTACGCGGACGTCTTCGACCGGCAAAACACATATTGTAGTATTTAAATTCTCGTCACAAATACAGGCGGTACTATCCTAAGGAAACGGACTTTCAATCGAACATGGAGTGACGTTTCATGATGAACATCAGCAGCAAAGACCTGCCCGATCTGCAAATCGACACCAGCTTCACCTCCCCTCAAGGCAATGCCGCCGCACAGCGCGCGCTGGACTACTACTTGAAACCGGCTGTTTCAGAACCCGAGACGGACGAACGTTTTTTCAATGTCAAAGGCCATCTCAGCGGCGAGGAAGCGCTAGTGCATGCCTCGGATCTGTTGCGATGTGCAGCCGCCACCGCGTTCAAGGCCGCAGAAAACCTTCAAGGCACCAATCGCGATCTGGCCTTTTCGGTGGTGCACATGGTGGATATGGCGCGGGCGATGGTCGACCATTCGATCGACAACGACGAAGTCACGGCGGACAAGGTACGGGCGGACAGGAAAGAATTTTCCCATCGCGCAGATAAAAACATTTGACTTGCAAATGATAATGATTATTATTGCAAGCAGCTGGTCGCGAGATCAGTCGATGGACCAGAGACCTTAGGTCGGTCTTCTGGACTATCTCCTCATCAGGCTAATCACGGTTTTTGACCCGGCTTTTTGCCGGGTCTTTTTTTGCCCGTTTTTCGGGCTTGTGTCTTCAGGCTAATGAAGTCTTCAGGTGCTGCAAATTCGATGGCGCGGATAATATCAAAAGAATATTGATTGGCAAGCCGAGCCCGGCCACATTGGGCAAAACTAATGGCAATCAGCACTTGAGAATCAATCGCATAGCCTCTAAGCTGCTGGCGCGTCACGGAAGACGCCCCCCGCTACGCCCGCAATTCCCCTCGGTTTCAGCCCTGCCTGCGTGTAAAGTACCGGTCATAAAAATCCTGCTCTGGAAGCGATTATGACCGTGGCCAAATCTTCGTTCGACATCAGCGCCAATTTCGACAGCGGCAATATCCAAGTCATCGACATCAGCAACCCGCTCAATCCGGTCCTGGCCATCCGCCCGGACACCCGCAGCGCTCATTTTCAGTGGTTCCACTTCAAGGCCAGCGGCCTGCATGTGCATCAGGAACACTGGTTTCGTCTGGTCAACGCCAGCCAGTCCTCCTATAACAAGGCCTGGACCGGCTATCAGGCAGTCGCTTCCTACGACCACGTCAACTGGTTCCGCATCCCCACCAGCTTCGAAGGCGACAGCCTGCGCTTTTGCCTCGAAGCCGAACAGACCCACGCCTGGTTCGCCTACTTCGAGCCCTACAGCCGCGGCCGCCACGACTGGTTGATCGAGCAGGCGCTGAGCAAGGCTGGCACCGAATTGCTGGCGACCGGCAAAAGTGTCGAGGGCCGCGACATTCAGCTACTGCGCAAAGGCACCGGTGCCGAAGGCCAGCGCAAGATCTGGATCATCGCCCAGCAGCATCCGGGCGAGCACATGGCGGAATGGTTCATGGAAGGCGTGATTGAGCGTCTGGAGCGCCAGGACGATCCGGTATTGAACAAACTGCTGGCCAGCGCCGATCTGTATCTGGTGCCGAACATGAACCCGGACGGCGCCTTCCATGGCCATCTGCGCACCAATGCCATGGGTCAGGACTTGAACCGGGCCTGGCAGAACGCCAGCCAGGACATCAGTCCGGAAGTGCTTTTCGTCCAGCAGCAGATGGAAAAATATGGCGTCGATGCGTTTATCGACGTGCACGGCGACGAGGAAATCCCCCACGTCTTTACCGCCGGCTGTGAAGGCAATCCTGGCTTTACACCTCGCATCGAAAAGCTTGAAGAGCATTTCCGCAGCCATCTGAAGCACACCACCAAAGACTTCCAGACCACCTACGGCTACACCCGCGACGAACCGGGACAGGCCAACATGACCCTGGCCTGCAACAGCGTCGGGCAGAAATTCGACTGCCTGTCGCTGACCCTGGAGATGCCGTTCAAGGACCACGACGACCACCCGGACAAGATCACCGGCTGGTCGGGCAAACGTTCCAAGCAATTGGGCAAGGATGTGCTGACCACCCTCGCCGACATGGTCGACACCCTGCGCTGATCCCCTCCTCTGTAACGACAAAAGATCGCAGCCGACCTGCGATCTTTTGCGTTACAGGGTCAGCCGCGATCACGCCCGCGCAACATGCTGTCGAGCACTTCGTCACGACGCACCCAGCCATGAAACAGCGCCGCCGCCAGATGCAGCAGCACCGTCAGAAACAGCAGATACGCCAGATAACCATGGGACTTGCGCAGCACCGCAAACAGTTGCGCGTCGGCCGGCACAATCGACGGCAGATGCAGCGACGCCGTCAGCATCACCGGCTCGCCCGAGGCACTGATCATCGCCCAGCCGAGCAACGGCAACACCAGCATCAACGCATACAACAAGACGTGGGAAGCCTTGGCTGCCAGTACCTGCCAGCCCGGCAGATCATCCGGCAGCGGCGGTTGGCGGGTGGTGAAGCGCACCAGCAGGCGCACGATCACCAGCGCCAGAATCGCGATGCCCAGCGGCTTGTGCAAATGAATCAGCCATTCATGGCGAGACGACACCGAAGTGACCATGCCCGCACCGATAAACAGCATGGCGATGATCATCAGCGCCATCAGCCAGTGCAGCAGGCGCGCCAGCAAAACGAAATGCGTCGGTTGCTTGCTCATGGACGAGCCTCCTGTTTGGCGGCGGGCAACTGGCTGACTTCGCTGGTGCGACGCAGGTAGGAATCGGCATAGCCGGCAGAACGCGCGGCCAGCAGTGGATCTTCCGAGCCTTGAATCCCGGCCGGCAGCACCAGCGGGTCGTAGTTGATGTCGCGGCATTCACCGCTGAGCTGCGGCTGGGTTTTCTCCAGCACCAAAGTCCCGGCGTTCAGCACTTTGCGATTTGCGGGCCAGGTCTTGCTGGCATCGTTGACCGGGTCGTCGGCGTTGGCCAGGGTGATGTTCAACTGGAAGCGCAAGGGTGCGGCGGCCAGGCGTTGCACCAGATCCTTCTCGAGAAAATCGGCGCCTTCAGGGGCTGTGGCACCTGCCGCGTCCTGCGCCAACGGGGTCATGCTCCAGCGCACGGCCTGTTTCTTGCCGTTGCCATCGACCAGATAGAACGCATTGATGCTGTTATAGGTTTCGGTCGCGTAGCTGGCCGAAGGCTTGGCGGTCTTTACCCACGTCAAGAACGGCACGGCTTCCGGGTGTGCAGCGAAGAACGCCGGCACCTTCGTCGGGTCGGGCTTGCCAGTGGCTGGATCCGGCGACTGCGCCTGCTGCAATTGGTAGAACGCTTCAGGCGTGCCCACCGGAAACACCGGCATGCTGTTCATGCCGGTGCGCCATTGCTGACCGTTCGCCTGGGTGAAGCGCAGCGCCAGACTGCGGATCGGTACGGCGCTGTCCGGCGCATAGGGATTGCCCGCCGGCAAGGCGAAACGCCCCACCACCGGTGTCTGCGGCAGGTTGAACACCTGTGCCGTGGAGAACGCGCGCGCCTCGCCGCTGCTTTCGAAATGGCCTATCACGCACACGCCCTTGGCGTGATTGCGACGAAAGCCGGGATGCACGCCGTTGTTCTTTTCCAGCACATCGACCAACGCTTTTGGCGTCAGTCGTTGTGGGTCAAGGTTGCCATGCACGTAGGCAAACGCCCCGGCCACGGCGGCGACAATCACGGCAATGCCGCCCAGGCGAAAAATCAGGCTCGCGGCGCTCAGTGGCTGGCGCGGCGGCCTGCCGGGCGGTGCAGCGTTGGGGGACGAGCGATCAACCATGAATATCTCCAGGCCATCGGCCACAAGTGGAAAGAGTCAGCAAGACGCATCCCGTCCGGGTTTATTCCACGGCGCGGTATTTATTTTTGCGCACGGGGAATAACCTGCGCTGACGGGCGTCTTCCTAGTCCACAGCGTAGCGACCAGCAGACATTCATGAGCGAATTCGACGAACAGTTGAGAGAAATCATTCCCAGATTGCGCCGCTTCGCCGTGTCGTTGACGCGCAACAGCAGCAGCGCTGACGATCTGGTCCAGGCCAGCCTCGAGCGGGCGCTGTCAGCCTGGGGCGAGAAACGCGCTGAGGGCGACTTGCGCGCCTGGCTGTTTGCGATCCTCTATCGGCAATTTCTCGATGCGCACCGTCGCTCGCGGCGCTATGCGCGGATGCTGGAATTTTTCACCGGTCGCGACGATGCCGAGCCGTCGGTGGAACGCACCGTGATTGCTCAGTCGACCCTGCAAGCCTTCGAACGCCTGCCCACCGAACAGCGCGCCTTGCTGCTGATGGTCTCGGTGGAAGGCCTGTCCTATAAAGAGGTCGCCGAGATCCTCGGCGCCCCGATCGGCACCGTGATGTCGCGCCTGTCCCGCGCCCGCCAGGCCTTGCGCCAACTCAGCGACGGCGAAATCAGCAGCCCTTCCTTGCGGATACTCAAATGATCAGCCTGCCTCCCAGCGAACGTGATTTGCACGCCTACGTCGACCACCAGCTCAGCGACGCCGATCGGCGCGTACTCGAGACCTGGCTGGCCAGCCACCCTGAAGAAGCGGCTCAGGTGCGCGCCTGGCAACGCGACGCCCAGCAGTTGCGCGCAGCGCTGAGTGGCGCCTTGCAGCAACCGGCCAATCCGGCGCTCCACCCGATGATGATTCGCCAGCGCCGCCGCCAGCAGTCCCGTCGGCATCTGGCCAGCGCGGCGGTGTTGCTGATCGCCGTCAGCGTCGGCGGTTTCAGTGGCTGGCAGGCCCGGGAAATGACCCTGGCGCGCCCTGCGCCATTGCCGATGACTGACGCGTTGCAAGCCTATCGCCTGATCGCCCAGCAAGGCGTACTGCCCGCCGATTACAAGGTCGACAGCGACGGCGACATGCAGCGTTGGCTCGACCGCTACTTCAGCGGTGCCGGGCGCTTGCCGGACTTGAAAGCTGCCGGATTCGAGCCGGTCAGCGGGCGCTTGCTCAGCACCGATGAAGGCGTGGCGGCGATGGTGATGTATGAGGATGGCGGCGGTCACAAGGTCAGTTTCTACCTGCGTCCACCAGGGCCGAAAAACACCCTGCTGCCGCGTGGCTCGCGCAGCGATGGCGATCTGCAGGCCGATTACTGGTCAGGGCCGGGCTACAACTATGCGGTGGTCAGTCCGACCGACTCGCCGGCGGCAGAGTTGCTCAAGCAATCGCCACCGTTCTGATGGTGATATTTCATGGAGCCGACGCCCGGGCTCTGGTTACACTGGGGCCACCGCGCTCGCTGTGGAGCCGGTCTGAGAAACCAGGAGCCTGTCCCGCGTGTCCGCCCGAACGCCGAAACGATCACGACTGAGCCAACGCTGGCTGTTGCTGCGCCGCCTGTTCGGCAAAGGCCTGCCCGCCAGCGCCGGGCATGATGCTCATGCCGCGACCATCCGCGATTATTTCCGCGACAAGGCCAAAAGCCAGGGATACACCCTCAGCCGCAGTCAGCAGCAAGTCATCGACTGCATGGCGCAGCAAGCCAGCGTGCTGCTCGGCGACAGCGGCCACACCCCGCCGAGTCTGTACCTGTACGGCGCCGTCGGGCGCGGTAAGAGCTGGTTGCTCGACGGTTTCTTCCAGGCGCTGCCGATCACGCGCAAACGCCGCCTGCATTTCCATCAGTTTTTTGCCCGGTTGCACGACGGCATGTTCCGTCATCGCCAGGAGGAAGACGCGCTGGAAATCACCCTGGATGAGTTGCTGGAAGATTGCCAGGTGCTGTGTTTCGACGAATTCCATGTGCACGACATCGGCGACGCGATGCTGATCACGCGGCTGTTCAAGGCCCTGTTCAAACGGCAGATCATGCTGCTGGTGACCTCCAACTATGCACCCGAGGGCCTGCTGCCCAATCCGCTGTATCACGCGCGCTTCAAACCGGTGATCGAGCTGATCAACACGCGCATGCAAGTGATGGAAGTCGGCGGCGCCCACGACTACCGCGCACTCAACCGCCAACACACGCATCAAGTGTTTACCCAAGGACATTACGTATGGCCGGCGACGGCAGCTCAACGTCAGACACTGGACCTGCCACCAGCCGACGCGCCTGCCCTTGCCCTCGAAGTTGGCAAGCGCCAGCTTCAGGCCCGTTTTTGCCAAGGCCGGCGAGTCGCGTTCACCTTCAACGACCTGTGCGAACAGCCAACGGCAGTGATGGATTACCTGCAACTGTGCCAGCGTTTCGACCAGTGGATCATCGATGACCTGCCGCAGCTTGGCGAATGTCCGATCGCCGTGCAGCAGCGCTTCATCAATCTGATTGACGTGCTCTACGATCAGGACAAACACCTGACCCTGCTCGGCCAACTGCCGCTGGGCCAGAGCCTGGAAGGTCACGCCATCGACCTGGCGCGCACGCGCAGCCGGTTGGGGCAATTGCAGGAAATTCACGCTCCCAACTGACTCCCTACCCTGTGAGAGCGAGCCCTGTGGGAGCGAGCCTGCTCGCTCCCACAAGGTCCCGGGACAACTCAAAATCCGTTCAGCATCCGCTTTACCGCTATCATGTCGCCCATTCCAGCGCCCCCGCGTCGCTCCACCGATCAATAGCGAAACCAGACATGCACACCCTTGCTCAACTGCGCGCCGGCGAACTGTCAGGCATCACCCGCCTCGACCTGTCTTGCGGGCTGACCGAATTCCCCAACGAAATTTTCCAACTGGCCGAGACGCTGGAAGTGCTCAACCTCAGCGGCAACGCGCTGAGCAGCCTGCCGGACGACCTGCATCGCCTGACCCGCCTGCGCGTGCTGTTCTGCTCCGACAACCAGTTCAGCGAACTGCCGGCCTGCCTCGGCCAGTGCACCGCGCTGACCATGGTCGGCTTCAAGGCCAACCGCATCGTCAATGTGCCCGGTGCCGCCCTGCCGCCGCAGCTGCGCTGGCTGATCCTCACCGATAACCGCATCGAAAGCCTGCCCAGCGAACTCGGTGAACGCCCCGCTTTGCAGAAGCTCATGCTCGCCGGCAATCGCCTGCAATCGCTGCCAGACTCCCTGCGCCACTGCCATCGGCTGGAATTGCTGCGCATCGCTGCCAACCAACTCAGCGAACTGCCGCAGTGGTTGCTGACCTTGCCGAGCCTGACCTGGCTGGCCTACGCCGGCAATCCGCTGGAGACCGAAGCCGATGCCGCTGCCCTTGAGGCCACGCCGCTGATCGACTGGTCGGCGCTGCGCCTGGAGCAGCAACTGGGCGAAGGCGCTTCCGGGGTAATTTCCAAGGCAGTCTGGCAGCGCGACGACGGCACGGCGCAGGCGGTTGCGGTGAAGCTGTACAAAGGCGAGATGACCAGCGACGGTTCGCCGTTGCATGAGATGAACGCCTGCATCACCGCAGGCCTGCACCCGAACCTGATCCGCATCGAAGGGCGCATCAGCGGCCATCCCGATCAACAGCAGGGGCTGGTGATGCAACTGATTGATCCGAGCTTCGGCAATCTCGCCGGTTTGCCCAGCCTGGACTCGTGTTCGCGGGATGTTTACGCCGAAGGTTGCCGGTTCCCCGCCGAGGTCGCCCTGCGCGTCGCCAAAGGCATCGCCTCAGCGGCCGAGCACCTGCACCGCCAAGGCATCACCCACGGCGATCTGTATGGCCACAACATTCTGTTGAACGATCAGGGCGATTGTCTGCTCGGGGATTTCGGCGCGGCGTCGTTTCATGCCACCGGCGATGATGTGCAGACGCGCGCATTGCAGCGCCTGGAAGTCCGTGCGTTCGGTGTGTTGTTGGGGGAATTGCTGGAGCGTGTCGACTCAGGATTGAGTACGGAGCGCCGCGCGCAACTGCAGGCGCTGGAACGACGTTGCTGTCAGGCCGATGTGCTGGGGCGGCCGGGGTTCAGTGAAGTGATCGAGGTGCTGGAGAACCTGTGACCGCTGCACGGTCAATCGCCAGCAGGCTCGCTCCCACAGTTGAAATACATTCCAGTGTGGGAGCGAGCCTGCTCGCGAAGAGGTCATTACTGGCGCGACAGATCAGCCAGCCAGACCGACGAACATGTCCTGCACGTCATCATGGTTGTCGAGGCCTTCGAGGAACGCTTCGACTTCAGCCATCTGCTCGTCGCTCAAGCCGCTGACCGGGTTCTTCGGCTGGTAGCCGAGTTTCGCCGACAACACGGTGAAACCTTGTTCGGGCAGAGCTTTCTGCACAGCGTCGAGGTCGGTCGGGTCGGTGAGGAACAACGTCGCGCCCTCTTCACCCGGCTCGAAATCCTGAGCACCGGCTTCGATCGCAGCCATTTCCGGATCGGCATCCGGGCTGTCCGGCGCGGCTTCGATCATGCCGACGTGGTTGAACATCCACGCCACCGAACCGGAAGCGCCCAACTGGCCCTTGCGGAACGCCACGCGGATTTCCGCGACGGTGCGGTTGATGTTGTCGGTGACGCATTCGACGATCAGCGGCACCTGATGCGGCGCGAAGCCTTCGTAGGTCACGCGATGGTATTGCACGGTTTCACCCAGCAGACCGGCGCCTTTCTTGATCGCGCGATCGAGGGTTTCTTTTGGCATCGAGGCTTTCTTCGCCTGCTCGACCACCAGACGCAGGTGTGCGTTGGTGGCGGTATCGGCACCGTTGCGTGCAGCAATGGTGATTTCCTTCACCAGTTTGCCGAAGATCTTCCCTTTGGCGTTGGCTGCCGCTTCTTTGTGTTTAACCTTCCACTGTGCGCCCATTACTCACTCTCTTGATCTGTGGCGCCGAGACATCTATTGGCCGACGCGTGGCGGCAAGTTTATACGGCCTAAAGTCGGCAATCGACCAAAAAAACAGACGACGGAATCGACATCTTCACCAAAGCATGTAGGGGGATTCTGAAAAGCGCCTTTGACATGACCATTCAGGCCGACGGTTTCGTACCCTTGAAACCCCGTATCGCCTGACAGGGCCTGCTCGAATGCTCAATGACAAGGAAAGTCCCTTCACCCTTACGCTGACCGACAGCGGATTGCGCCTGCCGGTGGTGCGTTTTCGCGGCGAGGAAGCGCTGAACCAGCCTTACCGTTTCGACATCGAACTGCTCGGCCTGGCCCCGGCCATCGTCCCGGGATCCTTTCTGCACCGGCCGGCCTTTCTGCGGCTCAGTGAGCAGCACGGGTTCCACGGCGTCATTTCCAGCGCCAGCTGCGAACATCGCGGGACCCATCGGGTCGGCTATCGACTGATTCTGGTGCCGCATCTGCAACAACTGGCGCAAACGCACAAGCGCCGCGTGTTTACTCACCTGAGTACGCCGCAGATCATCCAGCAACTGCTCGAAGAACATGCCCTGCCAGCGCACAGCTACCGCATTGAAACGAGCGTCGGTCACTACCCGACAAGGGCGTTTTGCATTCAGTACGAAGAAAGCGATCTGGCACTGCTGCAGCGGCTATGCGAAGAAGAAGGCATCCACTATCACTTCGAACACGGGCCGCACGGACACGTCGTGGTGTTCGCCGACGACAGCCTGAGCCTGCCGCAGGAGCCGGTTGAAATCCCTTTCAATGCTGATGAGCAACCACCATCGCCCAGCGTCAGCGCACTCTATCAACAACATCGCGCGGCGCCGGTGCCAATGCTGCATGCGGTGCGCAATCGCGGTCAGCCAACCGGCAACGCCGAAGCCGCCAACGAAGTCTCGACCGAGTTGCCGATGCCCGCGCGATCGCCGGAACGTCTGTACGCCGAACAGCGCAGCCGACGTCATCTGCAACGCCAGCGCTGCCAGTTGCGTTCCATTCACGGGCGCAGTGATTGCAGCGATTTGCTCAGTGGACGACTGCTGCTTGTGGCCGACCATCCGATTCATCATTTCAACGAACAATGGCTGATATGCGCCGTGCGCCACCAAGGGCAGCACCCTTCGATCCTTGATCCGACGCCAAGCGTTCAGCGTTATCACAACGACTTCACTGCGCAGCCCTGGTCGACCGATTTCCGTCCGCCACTCAAACAAGCTCGCCCGAATATTGCCGGTTATCACTTGGCGAAAGTCGCGGGTGCGCCTGGGCAACCTGCGCAAGTGGACGAAAACGGCTGCCTCGCTGTAAGCCTGTGGCCGTCTGCGGATAAATCCGCCAGCGACGCCCTGTGGCTGCCGATCGCCATGAGCCGGTTCAGCGGCCCCGTCGCGGTCGATCAATTACCGCGTGCCGGCAGTGAAGTGTGGGTGAGTTTCCTCGACAGTGATCCGGACCGACCGATCCTGTGCCTCAGCCACGCACGCCAGCCGCCGGAGCGCGAATCAGAACCCGCGCGCGACAGCCTGTTGCTCGACTGGCTGAGCCACCGCGCCGAGCATTGATTGGCGCCTCAGCCTTTGTCCGCCTTGCCCGCCGCCGCCGCGAATTTCGCCAGGCGCACATCCAGATGCCGAGGCCGGCGCCCGTAATCTTCGGCGCGCTCCTTGCGGCGGATGGCGTTGCGCACCATCAGCGAGCCGAGGTAGCGGATGGGTTCCGGCGGGAAATAACCCAGCGGCCCGTTGACCAGCGGCGAACGGGTCCACGGGTTATCCAGGCCCTGCACCAGCGCGGCGAGAATCTGCCCGCCCATGTGACACGGGCCGACGCCGCTGCCGGAATAACCGAAGCCGTAAAACACGTTGCCCGCCGAGCTCATCTGGCCGAAAAACGGCAAACCGGTCACCGAACGATCCGACGGGCCGTTCCACGTCGCGTCGATTTTGACCTCGGCGAACGCCGGGAAAAAATCCGCGAGACTGCGCTTGAGCAATCCGGCATAAGGCGACGGCTGATCGAACACCGGCAGCATCCGCCCGCCATAGGCGAAGGTGTTGCCGCCCTTGCCGAGCATGATCCGACCGTCCGGGGTGTTGTGGTAGTAATGCACGAAAATCCGCGAATCGAGGACGCTGACGCCGCTGGTCAAACCGATTTGCTGCAGCAGGTCCGGGCGCGGTTCGGTGATCAGCATGTCACTGGAAACGATCGCCACACTGCGCTCGAACTGAGGAAACGCGCGGGCCATCCATGCATTCATCGCCAGTACCACTCGGTCGGCGATGACCTTGCCGCCGGGCGTGTGAATACGTGCCGGGCGCCCCTCTTCCAGTCCGGTCATCGCCGTGCCTTCATGGATTTTCACGCCCAATTGCAGTGCCACCCGGCGCAGACCGCGCACCAGTTTGCCCGGTTGCACGCTGGCGGCCGCCGGGGAAAACCAGCCTTCCAGATGTTTTGCCGAACCGGCCATACGCTGCACATCGGCAAGCGGGCGCTGGCTGAACGAGTTGATGCCATTACGCTCCAGCGCCGCGATCACCGCATCAGTTGCGCCGACCTGGGCGCGATTGGTCGCGGTGTACAGCGTGCCGTCGAGGCGGTAGTCGGCATCGACGCCGTACTGCTCGCAGAACTCGCCGATCGCATGGATGCTGCGCTCGGATTCCCTGACCAGACGCACCGCTTCTTCGACGCCGAACAAGCGCTCCAGGGTGAAATACCTGGCCGACCATGACAGTGCGCAACCACCATTACGGCCACTGGCGCCGGCACCGCAGATGTCTGCTTCGATCAGCAGCACCTCCAGCTCCGGGTTTTGCTCCTTGAGCATGATCGCCGTCCACAATCCGGTGTAACCACCGCCAACGATGCACACATCCGTGCGCACCTCGCCTTGCAGCGGTGGACACTGCTCGGATGGGTCGGCCTGCAAGGCTTGCTCGAGCCAGAACGGTCGCATGGGAAATCTCCAGTCAGAAAGCCACGACGCAGCCTGCCGCGCACCGCGCAGCAGGCCACGGGGCGAAGGGTTTCAGGAACGCAGCGGTTTGACGCTCAGCGGGCAGTTGGGGATTGCCGCGCGCGGCTCCATCACGCCGACCGGCCGACTGTTCCAGTGCGGAATCAGCACCAGCGCCGAGAACAGCGCGCATCCGGCGAAGACGATAAACACCGTCACCGAGTCGAAGTAGCCCGGCAGCAAACCGCCGAGCACCGCGCCAACGGAGCCGCAGCCGTTGACGAAACCGGCGGCAGTGGCACCGGCCTTGGCCTTGCCGAAATCGATGGCCGCCGCACCGCTGATCATCGAGTCCGGGCCATACAACGTCAGGCCCATGACGAACAGCAACGCGACGACCAACAACACGCTGCCGGTGTTCAGCGCGGCCATGAACAACGCCAGCGTCACGGTCAGCGCCAGCAGACTCAGCACGCAGGCCGGCATGCGTCGGGCGCCGAAGAGTTTGTCCGAGGCCAGGCCGATCATGATCGGCCCGAGCAATCCGGCCAGTTCAAACGCGGTGGGAATGATCGCCGCGCCGACCTTGCCGACACTGGGCATCTGTTCGAAAACAATCACCGGGCCCCACAACAGAATCGCGTAGCGCGCCGGTTTCAGCAGGAAATACGCCAGGCCCAGCACCAGCACCGTGCGGTTGCGCAGGATTTCCTTCAACGGCTCCCAGACGCTGAGTTTGCTGTTGGCTGCGGTTTCTTCGGCGGTCAGTTCCGGCTCGGGCTCCACCGCCGGCAAGCCGACGTCTTCCGGTTTGTTGCGCTGAAAGATAAAGAACAGCACGGCGACCACCGCGACCACCGCCGCGCTGGAAATGAATGCCGCGTGCCAGGTGCCGACCAGCGTGTAGGCCCACCAGCCGGCGAACGGCGAGGCGACCAGGCCACCAAACGCGTAACAGGAACTCCACAAGCCGAGCACCCGCCCGCGCTGCTCAGACGGGAAGAAGCTGCCAAGATTTTTACACAGTCCCGACCAGCCAGTGGACTGCGCCAAACCTTGAATCAACATGCACGTGGCGAAGATCGGCAATGTAGCGAAACTGCCCATCACCAGCGCCGCAGCGGCGGATATCAGCAAACCGCCAAGCACCACCACTCGCGGACCGAAGCGATCGGCGAGCATGCCCCAGGTGAACTGTCCGAGGGCATACGCCGCCAGATAGATCGCGTCGAGGTTGGCCATGGCCATTTTGTCGAGGGTGAAATCAGGGTCTTCGGCGATGCCCAGTTTTGCTACCGAAAATGCTTTGCGGGTGAAGTAGAACGCGGCGTACGCGAGCCAGGTAATAGCGAAGATCTGCACGCGCCAACGCGCCAGGGTGCCGATGTGCTTGTTCATGGTGGTTCTGACCTCAGGGTGTGAGTGTGCCGGCAGAATCGATTAAGAAAAACGCCTGTGTTTTTTATTGTTGAGCACTGCGTTACCGCCCCTTCCCTTCGGCGATACCGGTCAGATGAGTCTGCTGTTGCACGCACAGGCTCATGAGCCGGCGCTGCTGTTCGACCGAGCAGTCAGCGATGGCGTGAGCCGATCAAAGCAATTACTGTTTAATAAATAAAATCGATTTATCGTATTTCACACATAAGCTGAGCTTGTTACTGGAGCCACCATGTCCGTCTCTCATGCCCAACTCAAAGCGTTCCACGCGGTGGCCGTCCATGGCAGCTTCACCCGCGCCGCCGAGCGGCTTTATCTGACGCAACCGGCGATTTCCGACCAGGTACGCAAACTCGAAGAACGCTTCGGCGTGCTGCTGTTTCACCGCAATAAACGTTCCGTACGCCTGACCGACCTTGGCGAGCGCCTGCTGGCGATCACCCAGCGCCTGTTCGTGATCGAAGCCGAAGCGCAGGAATTGCTGCAGGAATCCCAGGCCCTGCAGACCGGCAGCCTGATTCTCGCGGTGGACGCGCCGATCCACGTGTTGCCGCAAATCGCGCGGTTCTGCGAGCGCTACCCGGGCATCAGCGTGAAAATCGAAACCGGCAATACCGATGAATCGCTGTTTCGCCTGTTCAACTATCAGGCCGATCTGGCGCTGCTCGGCCGCGATGTAACCGATCAACGCTTGCTGTGTGTGCCGTTGCGCAACGATCCGATGGTGGCGTTCGTTTCGCGCAATCATCCGTGGGCAGAGCGCGAATCGATCTGTCTGGCCGATCTGGATGACACGCCACTGGTGCTGCGTGAGACCGGTTCGGTGACACGGCAGACCCTGGAAGAGGAAATGGCCCGCGCAGGTTTGCGCATCCGCCCGGCGATTCAGGTTGAAGGTCGGGAAGCGGCGCGCGAAGCCGTGGTGGTGGGGATCGGGGTTGGTGTGGTTTCAGCGGCGGAGTTCGGCGCCGACTCACGGGTCTGCGCGTTGCCGATCACCGACTGCACGAGGCGCCTGACCGAAACCCTGGTGTGCTTGCGCGAACAGAGTTCGCGGCGGGTGGTGGCGACGTTTCTCGATATGGTTCGCGAGAGCCTGACCTGACTCACTCCCTGTCCTGATCGGTCCCACGCTCTGCGTGGGAATGCCTCAACGGACGCTCCGCGTTCGGCTATTGGATGGGACGCAGAGCGTCCCGGGCTGCGTTCCCACGCAGAGCGTGGGAACGATCACGGTGCGGCTAGCGCCAGATCAAAAAACGCCTGAATCAAGCGCAACTCACGCCGGCGCTCCATGCAGCCAATCATGTGCCGGTTCACCAGCCCTTCCCCGGCAATCGGGACCGCCACCACGCGCGGGTCATGACTGACCTCCACCGATGACACCACACCGACCCCCAACTCGGCCGCGACCGCTTCGGTCACCGCCTCACGACTGTCCAGCTCCAGCAACACCCGCGGCTGAATCGACGCCTGCATACACGCCTGGTCAAACGTGCGCCGGGTAATCGAAGTCGGCTCGCGCAGGACCATGATCACTTGGTCCAGCTCCTTGAGTTTTACTTCGCCTGAGCGATTCGCCCAGCGATGCCCCGCCGGCACCAGCGCGCAGATCCGCGATTCGCTCAGCGCTTGCAGATGCAGGCCCTTGCGCGGCTCGACCTCGGTCAGCACCGCGACATCGGCGTGTTCCGACAACAGCGCCGCCAGGGTTTCCTGCGCATTGCCCAGACGCAGGTTCACGGTAATGCCCGGATAGCGTGCGCGCAGGCTTGCCAGCATCGGCATGACCATGTGCGGCCCATCCGCCGCCACCTCCAAACGCCCGGTCAGTAACTGCCGATTGGCCTCGAGCAGCGTCTGCGCTTCTTCCGCCAGGCCGAACATGGCGCGGGTGATCGCTGCCAGTTTGGTGCCCTCCTCGGTCAGTTCCACCCGTCGCGCGGTACGCCGCAGCAAAGTGATCTGGTAATGCTCTTCCAGTGCCTTGACGTGTCCGGTGACCGCTGGCTGGCTGATGAACAACCGCGCAGCCGCGCGGGTGAAGCTGCCTTCGCGGGCCACGGCATCGAAGGCGCGCAGCTGAAACAGATTCATGGATAACCCTCACTGATGGCTGGCATAACAACAAACAATTTGATTGATGCAACGGCGAATTGCAACGTAGGCCCCGTAGCTTCATCCCACAGCGTTTTCGCGAGGACAAACGAATGAGTACCGCCGCACCGATTCTGCTCACTCCCGGCCCCTTGACCACTTCGGCCCGCACCCGTCAGGCCATGATGGTCGATTGGGGTTCGTGGGATGACCGCTTCAACCAGCTGACCGCCAGCCTGTGCGAGCAATTGCTGGCCATCCTCAACGGCGCCGCCAGCCACCATTGCGTACCGTTACAGGGCAGCGGCACGTTTGCCGTCGAAGCGGCGATCGGCACACTGGTGCCGCGCGACGGCAAAATCCTCGTGCTGATCAACGGCGCGTACGGCAAGCGCCTGGCGAAAATCTGCGAAGTGCTCGGCCGCTCGTTCAGCACCTTCGAAACCGCCGAAGACGAACCGACCACCGCCGCTGACGTCGACCGCTTGCTGCGCGCCGACGCTGACATCACCCACGTGGCGCTGATCCACTGCGAAACCAGCACCGGCATTCTCAATCCGCTGGCCGAGATCGCCGAGGTCGTTGCGCAACATGGCAAACGTCTGATCATCGACGCCATGAGCTCCTTTGGCGCGTTGCCGGTGGATGCGCAAAAAGTGCCATTCGACGCGCTCATTGCCGCTTCCGGCAAATGCCTGGAAGGCGTACCGGGGATGGGTTTTGTCTTCGCCCGCAAGGAATCTCTGGCCGCATCTGCCGGTAACTCGCACTCGCTGGCGATGGACCTGTACGACCAGCACGTCTACATGATGAAAACCGGGCAATGGCGCTTCACCCCGCCCACCCATGTGGTCGCGGCGCTGCACGAAGCACTGCTGCAATACAGCGAAGAAGGCGGCCTGCCAGCGCGGCATGCGCGTTATGCGGCCAACTGTCAGGCGCTGATGGAAGAGATGAACAAGCTCGGCTTGCGCAGCTTCCTGCCGGCGGCAATTCAGGCGCCGATCATCGCGACTTTCCATGCGCCGCAGGATCCGCGCTACCAGTTCAAGGACTTCTATGAGCGGGTCAAGGCCAAGGGTTACATCCTCTACCCCGGCAAACTGACCCAGGTCGAAACATTCCGCGTCGGCTGCATCGGCCACGTCACCCCGGACGAAATGCGCCAGGCCGTAGCAGCAGTGGGTGAAGTGCTGCGCGAAATGGAAGTGCTCGGCATCTGAGCCTCACCTCAAATCCCCTGTGGGAGCGAGCCTGCTCGCGAAAGCGTCGTCCCAGGCGACACATAGGCTGATGTCAGACCGCTTTCGCGAGCAGGCTCGCTCCCACATTTTGATCTCATATTCAAATCAGGAATTCACGCCATGAACTACACCAATCCAAGCAAGCTGCAAGCCGCGATCCTCGACTGGGCCGGTACCGTGGTCGATTTCGGCTCGTTCGCGCCGACGCAGATCTTCGTCGAAGCCTTCGCCGAATTCGATGTCCAGGTATCGATCGAAGAAGCCCGTGGGCCGATGGGCATGGGCAAGTGGGACCACATCCGCACCCTCTGTGATCAGCCGCAAGTGGCCGAGCGTTATCGCAAGGTATTCGGTCGCACGCCGACCGACGATGATGTTACCGCTATCTACAACCGCTTCATGCCGCTGCAGATCGAGAAAATCGCCGAGCACTCGGCCCTGATTCCCGGCGCGCTGGACGCCATCGCCCAACTGCGCGCGCAAGGCATCAAGATCGGTTCCTGCTCCGGCTACCCGAAAGCAGTCATGGACAAAGTCGTCGAACTCGCCGCCAGCAACGGCTACGTCGCCGACCACGTGGTCGCGACCGACGAAGTGCCCAACGGTCGTCCATGGCCGGCGCAGGCGTTGGCCAACGTGATCGCTCTGGGCATCGACGATGTTGCAGCGTGCGTGAAGATCGACGACACCGTGCCGGGCATTCTCGAAGGTCGCCGGGCCGGCATGTGGACGGTTGCGCTGATTTGCTCGGGCAACGCGTTGGGTCTGGACTATGAAGGTTTCCGCGCGTTGGGCAGCGATGAACTCGCCAGTGAGCGCAAGCGCATCCACGCGCTGTTCGCAGATTCGCGGCCGCATTACATGATCGACACTATCAGCGATTTGCCGGAAGTGATCGCCGACATCAACAAGCGTCTGGCCAACGGGGAGATGCCGCAAAACGCTTGAGGCTGGAAAACTTAAACACCGCTGATTGCAATCAGCGGTGTTTTTTTTGCACTGTCTTGAGTAAAGACATCGCTTGATTATTACTTATTCGGAAATAAGGTTACCTTGCGCATCGTACGCAAGACCATCGGGATGTTTAACACTTCCGTCCGGCAATTGTTCAGTTCCATCTTCCCAGACAATACGGCCATCCGGATATTCAACGGTATTATCCGGCCAGACGATTCGCCCGTCCGGATACTCTACCCGGCCGTCTTCATATTGAATGATACCGTCGGGACGCTTGATCGAAGTTTTATCTACAGCGACTACGCTGCCGTCAGGCAGTGTGGTGGAGCCATCGACATTGACTTTCGCACCAATTGTTTGAATCAGCGTTATCCAGGCCACAGGATCGATGTTGATGTTAAGGGTCGGCCATGGCATTGGCGGACGCTTGGTGTCAACCGGCGCCACTGGTTTGGTTGGCGCTACCGGCTTGGTCGGCGCTACCGGCTTGGTCGGCGCTACTGGCTTGGTTGGCGCCACTGGCTTGGTCGGCGCTACTGGCTTGGTTGGCGCCACTGGCTTGGTTGGCGCCACTGGCTTGGTCGGCGCCACTGGCTTGGTTGGCGCTACCGGCTTGGTCGGCGCTACCGGCTTGGTCGGCGCCACTGGTTTGGTTGGAATTACTGGCTTGGTTGGCGCAACTGGCTTGGTTGGCGCAACTGGCTTTGTTGGTGTTACCGGCTTTGACGTCGTGGTAGTAGGGCGAGGCTTCGAGATAGGACTTTTCATATTCACACTCAAATTGATAAATATAGTTCTGATCTTTAATAACAAACTAAAGAGCCGAGCCGACAATAATCACGCACAACAAACTATTCAAACCAAAAGAAACCACAAGATATAAACAACATAGAGTTACGCTGCGCAGACCAACGTACAACAATAACTTTCAATAAATATAAGTCATAAACCGTAAAACTTGCACTTCGATTGATTGCAAATATCATCACGCCGAAGGTTGGCATGTATTGATCGCGACCATCGGCTACATCGCTGCAAATGCGCGCCGTCCCTGCAGGCCACCCGTGTGGGCAAAGACCAGACGCGTGCCGACCGCGAATTCGCCTGACTCGACATGCTGCTTGAGCGCCAGCAAGGCCTTGCCGGTGTACAGCGGTTCCAAAGGGATGCCGCTGGTTTGCTCGGTCTGATCGATGAAGGTCAGCAACGCCTGGTCAACTTTGGCGAAACCACCACGGCTGGCATCGATCAGTTGATAGTCCGCCGCAGGCTCGGTGGCGTGCGCGAGGATCGACTCGATGTTCGGCGCTACGCCGTGATCATCCGGCACTGCCAGAGCACCGTACACCACGCGCTTGCCTTGCTCGGCGAGCGCCAGTCCGGCCAGTGTCGTGCCGGTGCCACAGGCCAGCCACCAGGCGTCGAAATCATTCCAGCCCAGCTTGGCCAATTGCTCTTCGGCCTGCTGCCTGATCGCTGCGCAACCCAAGGCGCCGGCCAGTCCACCACCGCCCTCGGGCACCGCATGCAGCGTCGGAAATTGCGCTTGCCATGGCACCCAGAATCCCGCTTCGTGCCGCGCGCGGTAGCCGGCGTAACCGAGCCAATGCAACTGCATGCCGAACGTTTGCAAATCCCGCACTGTCGGCGTGTCCTGCGGGTGCCCGCGCAGCAGCCCCACGGTTTTGAATCCCAGCCGCTTGCCCGCCGCCGCCAGCGCGTGCAGGTGATTGGAATGCGCACCGCCAAGGCTGATGATGCCCTCGGCGCCGGCACGCTCGGCGGCTTTGAGATGTTCAACGAGTTTGAACCACTTGTTGCCGCTGATCAGCGGGTCGATGCGGTCCAGGCGCAGGATCGCGACCTCGATGCCGGCGTCTGCCAGCCAGCCTAGACGGAGCGGTTCGAGCGGGGCTTGGGCTAGCCAGTCGGGGGGAGGCAAAAGCATGGGCACTGCACAATCTGGAAAAGACCACATACTAGTAGGAGCCGCCGCAGGCTGCGATCTTTTGATCTTGCTTTTGAAATCAGGATCAACAGATCGCAGCCTTCGGCAGCTCCTACAGAATGTGTTTACAACTCAGCCGCCAGCCGCGAACCCTGATTGATCGCGCGCTTGGCATCCAGCTCCGCCGCGACATCCGCGCCGCCGATCAAGTGCACGTTCTGCCCGGCTTCAACCAGACCATCGTGCAACTCACGCAACGGATCCTGCCCCGCACAGATCACGATGTTGTCCACCGCCAGCAGTTGCGGCTCGCCGGATTCGCCGATGCGAATGTGCAAGCCTTGGTCATCGATGCTCAGGTATTCGACGCTGTTGAGCATCTGCACCTGCTTGTTCTTCAGACCGGTGCGGTGAATCCAGCCGGTGGTTTTACCCAGACCGTCGCCGACCTTGGTTTTCTTGCGCTGCAACAGGAACACCTCACGGGCCGGCGCATGCGGCGCCGCTTTGATGCCCGCCACACCACCACGGGCCTCCAGTTGCGTGTCGATGCCCCACTCTTTCCAGAACGCCGCGCGATCCAGACTGGTGGCCACGCCTTGATGAACGAGAAATTCCGAGACATCGAAACCGATCCCGCCCGCACCGATCACCGCGACACGCTTGCCGACCGGCTTGCGCTCGAGGATCACATCCAGATAACTCAGGACCTTGGCATTCTCGACGCCCGGAATCGCCGGCACGCGCGGGGCGATACCGGTGGCAAGGATAATCTCGTCGTAACCGCCGTCAACCAACTTGGCCACGTCGACGCGGGTGTTCAGGCACACCTCGACATTGGTGGTTTGCAGCTTGCGGTTGAAGTAGCGCAGAGTTTCGAAAAACTCTTCCTTGCCCGGTACGCGCTTGGCAATGTTGAACTGCCCGCCGATCTCGCTGGCCGAATCGAACAGCGTCACCTGATGACCGCGCTCGGCGGCCACGGTGGCGGCGGACAAACCGGCAGGGCCGGCACCGACCACGGCGATTTTCTTGATCTGCTGCACCGGCAGGTAATTGAGTTCGGTCTCGTGGCAGGCACGCGGGTTGACCAGGCAACTGGTGAGCTTGCCGCCAAAGGTGTGGTCGAGGCACGCCTGGTTGCAGCCGATGCAGGTGTTGATTTCGTCGGCACGGCCCTCGGCGGCCTTGTTGACGAAGTCCGGATCGGCGAGGAATGGTCGGGCCATGGAGACCATGTCGGCATCGCCTTCAGCAAGAATCTGCTCGGCAATTTCCGGGGTATTGATGCGGTTGGTCGTGATCAGTGGGATGCTCACCGAGCCGCGCAACTTGGCCGTAACCTTGCTGAACGCTGCACGCGGAACCTTGGTGGCGATGGTCGGAATCCGCGCTTCGTGCCAGCCGATACCGGTGTTGATGATCGTCGCGCCCGCCTGTTCGATGGCTTTGGCCAGCATGACGATTTCATCCCAGGTGCTGCCACCTTCGACCAGATCGAGCATCGACAGGCGGAAGATGATGATGAAATTCGGCCCAACCGCTTCGCGCACACGACGGACAATTTCTACCGGCAGGCGCATGCGGTTTTCGTAGCTGCCACCCCAGCGGTCGGTGCGGTGGTTGGTGTGCGCGGCGAGGAACTGGTTAATGAAGTAACCTTCCGAGCCCATGATTTCGACGCCGTCGTATTCGGCGGTTTGCGCCAATACCGAGCAGGTGACGAAATCGCTGATCTGCTTTTCGATGCCCTCTTCGTCCAGCTCTTTGGGCTTGAACGGGTTGATCGGCGCTTGAATCGCGCTCGGTGCTACCTGTTTCGGGCTGTAGGCATAGCGGCCGGCGTGGAGAATCTGCATGCAGATCTTGCCGCCCGCCTCGTGCACCGCGCGAGTGACGATGCGGTGCTTGAGCGCCTCTTCCTCGGTAGTGAGCTTGGCCGCGCCGGAATACACGCCGCCCTCGTCATTCGGGCCGATGCCGCCGGTGACCATCAGGCCGACACCGCCACGGGCACGTTCGGCGAAGTACGCCGCCATGCGCTCGAAGCCACCCGGCTTTTCTTCCAGGCCGGTGTGCATCGAGCCCATCAGGGTACGGTTGCGCAGCGTGGTGAATCCCAGGTCCAGCGGGGCCAGCAAATGCGGGTAATGAGCGGCGGTCATCGGTAACTCCACAACGAGCGATCACGGAAAGTTGCGGGAGCTCTGCGTCCCCCGTCAGTCATGTTCGACAGACTAAGAGTCGCACCGCTGTCACTCAATGACCGTAACTGACAAGTTATTGATCCAAATGCGCAGCGCCCCTTGGCAATCAGGGCCATGGGCCCTACCCTAGGCGCCACACTCTGTACCCGGCTGTTGTTGGTTTTCATGCGCAAACTTCTGTATCTGTTTTTCTCCATGGCCCTCATTGCCGCCCTGACCACCTACGCCATGTGGGCGGCAGATCGGCCGGCGGGACATTACCTGTCGGACCTGCGCATCAAGCTCGCCGTCAATCAGGGCACGCCCGCCGACCGAGGCAATCTGCTCGGCATTCAGCCCGAACTGTTCCCCACCGATTACCAAAGTTCCGCACGCCTGCACCGCAAGCTTGCGGCGTACCTGCAGCAGGCCCGCGATCAGGGCTTGCTCAACGAAAAAACCGTGGTGGTATTGCCCGAGCACGTCGGCACCTGGCTGATGATCAGCGGCGAGAAAGACGAGTTGTATCAGGCGCCAACGCTGGCGGAGGCAATGAACTGGCTGGCGGCGAGCAATCCACTGCTGTTTGCCCGTGCCTGGCTGCGGGCCAAGGGCGAGCAACGGCTGAACGATGCTTATCTGCGGATGAAAGCGAAGGCCATGGCCAAGGATTACCAGGCGCTGTTCGGCGGTCTGGCCAAGGAGTTCCAGGTCACCCTGGTGGCCGGCTCCATCGTGCTACCGGAGCCCAGCATCCGCGACGGCCAGCTCAAGCCCGGCAGCGGCGCCCTGTTCAACAGCAGCGTGGTGTTTGGTCGCGACGGCGTACCGTTGGGCCAGCCGCAACGGCAGATGCATCCGATCTTCGATCAGCAAGGTGTGATTCAGGCCGAAGACAAACACGCCATCCAGGTCGTCGACACACCGGCCGGACGCTTGGGCATCCTGATCGGCAGTGATAGCTGGTACCCCGGTAACTACCGCACCCTCGATGAACAAGGCGCGCAACTGGTGGCCGTGCCGGCGCAGGTTATTGGCCAAGGCGCCTGGGACAAGCCATGGCGTGGCTACAAAGGTTCGAGCACGCCGGGCTCGGTCAGCCTCAAGCCCGGCGACCTCAGTGAAGGTCAGGCCTGGCACCGATTGACCCTCACCGCACAACCACCGAGCAGCCGCGCGATTGCCGGCGTCAGTGTATTCATGCGCGGGCAGTTCTGGGACAAGCCGAGTACCGGCACAAGCTTCCTCAGCAGCAACGGCCAGCAGTTCGCCGATGGCGAGGCCCGTGGTGCGCGCTTGCTGAACGTCTGGCTATAAACCATGAGGCCGCAGCCGATGCGCCTCGGGGATCTGTCGGTGGGCTTCGTCCACAGTCTGGCCGACGCCGTGCGCAGCCACGACGCCGATCCGCTGCCTCTGCTCGAGCAATACGGCCTCGATGCCGCGCGACTGGCCGAGGCCGGGGCACGCTTGTCGATCCCGCGTTACATGCGCCTGGGCCACGCGGCGATTCAACTGACCGGCGATCCGGCCCTGGGCCTGCGCATGGGCCGAATGATCCGCTTGAATCAGGCCGGTCTGGCCGGCATCACTGCGGCGCAAGCGCCCACCGTCCGTGAAGCGGCCCGCTGCCTGACGCGCTTCGAGCCGCTGTACGGTTCCAACTATCGCGGGCAGTCCAGTTTTCACGAAGATGCCAACGGTGCGTGGCTGCGCTTCTACTCGATCAGCCCTTACAACGCCTATAACCGCTTCGTGGTCGACTCGATCCTCGCCGGCTGGCTGCATCAGTTGTCGAGCCTGTGCGGCGAAACGTTGCGCTCCGAGAGAATCGAAATCGAATTCGAAGCGCCGGATTACCGCGACGCCTACACAATGCTTGGCGACTGCCCGATCCAGTTCAGCGCCGAACGCAATCAGCTGCGCCTGAGCCTGAACAGCCTTGCCCTGCGCAACCCTGAACATTGCCCGAGCACCTGGCGACATCTGCTGCAATTGTGCGAGCGGGAGCTGGAACAACTGACCCGCACCCGCAGCCTGCGCGAGCGCATCACTCAGTTGCTCGGCCCGCTGCTCAACGGCGGCCGCGAGCCGGATCTCGAGGAAGTCGCGGCACGCCTGAAATTGCCGACCTGGACCCTGCGGCGCAAACTAGCAGAGGAAGGCACGCAATTTCGCGCGATCCTCAATGACACACGCCGCGATTTGGCGATGACCTACATCCGCGACACCGAACTGGCGTTCGGCGAGATCGCCTACCTGCTAGGCTTTGCCTCAGCTGAAGCCTTCCAGCGTGCATTCAAACGCTGGAGCGGGCAGACGCCCGGCGAATCCCGACGAAATTACCGCTCGGGAGCCTGAAGCTCAGAGCTCCGTCGCGTCGTCAGCCGGTTCTGGTTGATCCAGTTCAAAGGCTTGGTATTCGAGCAGTTCTTCCTGATACTCATCCATCGTATAAATCCCCCAACTACCCGCTATGAAAATGGCCTGATCAATCGACCTGTGCCCCGAGCATAAAGTGCCCGTGTGAAGGAAAAGTGAAACGCAGCCTTCATGAATAAAACGTAGCAGGTGGCTGGGGATTTATCGCGGCGATGATGTCGCAGGTATGTAACCAGATCTTAAGCCAACCCGAAAACCACTGTGGGAGCGAGCCTGCTCGCGAAGGCGGTGTCTCAGTCTGATCATCTGTCGACTGATACACCGCTTCGCGAGCAGGCTCGCTCCCACAGGGTCTCGCTTGGTTTCTTATTGGCCCGACGCAGGCATCGCCGGAATCGGCTCGGACGGTGGAGGAATATCCGGGTTGGTCGGTGGCGTGATGGTTTCGCTGGTCGGCGCTGGCTCTTCCACGGGCGCTGGCGCAGGCGAAATCGGCGTCGACTCCGCTGGCGGCACCACCGGCTCGGAACTCACTGGCGCGGCTTCAATCGGGGCCGGTGCTGGTTCCGCAGCCGGCGCAGGGGCCGGTTCTGCTGCCGGTGTCGGCATCAGTGGCGCAGCAGCCGGAGCAGGCGTCACCTTCGGCTCAGGCACACCGAGGTCGGTTTTCGGTTTTTCTTCGATATGCGCCGCTTTCTTCGCATCGGCGGGCAGGAACTGCTCCACCAGCGTGAAGAAGCGCTCGTAGAACTTCTGCGCCGTGACCGTCTCACTGGCGACCTTGACCATCGAATCATCCGAGGAGCCGATCGGCATCGACACCGAGCCCAACACACCAACCCCGAGGCTGGCCGAGTTGTTGGTCTTCTTCAACGCATAACGATCCTGCAAGGCGTTGGCGAACACCGTCGCATGATGGCCGGCGCTGCCATCTTCGGCGCAGACCACGTTGAAGCTGATCTCGAGATGGGTCTCGCCGGTCTGCTGGAAGCTCTTGTGACCGCTGACCAGCTTCGGATCACTGCTGGTAATGATGTAGCCCTGACTGAGCAACGCGCGCCGGGCCGCTTCGCAACTGGCGGTGTCGGTTACCGGATAATTGCGCGAAAAGGTGCCGGAGTCATCGAAGTTCTCATGCTCATAGATCGGCTTGTCCTTCGAACAACCGGCCACCGCAGTCAACAAAAGCGCCAGCCCGACAACACGCATGGGAGTGAAAATCAACATTGAACATCCTGAGGGAAAACAGTCCGGGGCGTATTGTGCAACAGATCGCCGCCCCATGGCGCATGGAATAGTGTCAAGAATCGGTTACAACTTTACCGGTCATGGCCATCAGGAAAAAGCCGCGTGGACAAATGATCGATCAACGCGCGCAATTTCGCCGTGGCTTGTCGGCTCGACGGCCATAACACCCCAGAACCGACCGGCGTGTTCTAAATGCAAAAGAAAGGTAAAAATTCAAGATCAGGTCGGCTGTCAGGCCGCCTTCGCGAGCAGGCTCGCTCCCACAGAAAAGCAAAGCAGCGCAGCTGCCCGCGGCAAAGCCGCCCCACTCAACAATGAGCGCAAGCTCGAGTGCTTCTGATCTTGCTTTTGATCCATCGGCGACGTCGGAAGGCTGAGCGGAGGGATTGATCCGGGTGTGGGAGCGTAGCGACCGTCTGGCGCAGCCAGACACAGCGGAAGGAGGTGCAGCGAAGCAAACCGGAGCCGCTGCTCCCGGATCGATCCCGCAGCGAAGGAACCCGAGCCTGCGAGGGCCGAACGTAGGAGCAAGCCTTTTTGGGTACTTTTTCGGCGTCTGGAAAAAGTGCCTCGCCGTAAGGGCGAAACCGCCAGCTGCAGCACCCGAAGAAACGGATATTCACCCAAACCACCCAGAGCATGGCCGGCCCAAAGGCCGCCAAGCCACCAAAAACAAAAAAGCCCCGACCAACCAGGCCGGGGCTCCTTCAAACGTCAGTCAAAAGATCAGAACCGCTCGATCTCCGCCTCAGCTTCCAACTGCTTGCGATACGCCGCAAAGTCCTGCTGCCCTTCACGGGAAGCCAGGAAGCGACGATATTGCGCCTTCTCTTCATCAGTAGGCGCGGCAGCTTCGTTAACACCGTTGAGTCGCACAACCATCAGGCTGCCATCCGGCAACGTAACGCTGGAGAACGTCGGCTTGTCCTTGGCAGCCGGCTTCGGCATACGGAACAGTGCCTGCAGCACAGCCGGATCAACCCCTTCCTGACCACGGGTGGCCGCTTCGGTGATCTTCCAGTTCTGACCGTCAATGGCCTTGTCCAGCGGCGCCTTGCCATCGCGCAGATCAGCGATCAGCTTCTCGGCACGGGTCTTGGCCTCGGCACTGGCGTGCTCCTTGGTCAGCTGAGTGCGGATCGCCGCGCTCACACTTTCCAGCGGCAGTTGCGCAGGCTTCAGGTGCTCCTTGGAACGCAGCACGATCACGGTTTCCGGGTCCAGCTCGATGGCGGTGCTGTTGGCACCTTCATCAATCACTTCCGGGCTGAACGCGGCAGTGACCACGGCACGGTTGGCGGCAACACCTTCGCCACCTTCACGGCCGAACGGCTTGGAAGTGTGCACGGTCAGTTTCAGATCCGCTGCTGGCTGTGCCAGGTCAGAGGCTTCGAACGCCGAGTCTTCCAGTTGCTTGGTCGCCTCAACAAAACGCTGCTCGACCTGCGCGGCTTTCAGCTCGCGGGTCAGCTTGTCTTTCAGGCTGGCCAGGGTCGGCACTTCAGGCGCTTCCACGCCCAACAGCTTGATCAGGTGATAACCGAAGTCGGTACGAATCGGCTCGGACACCTGGTCTTTCGACAGCGAGTACAGAGCCTTTTCGAAGGCCGGATCGTAAACGCCAGGACCGGCGTAACCGAGATCACCACCATTGTTGGCGGAACCCGGGTCCTGCGAGAACTCTTTGGCCAGCGCTTCGAACTTCTCACCCTTGGCCAGACGCGCCTGGACTTCGTCGATCTTCGCCTTGGCCTGCGCTTCGGTGGTCTTGTCGTTCACTTCGATAAGGATGTGCGCGGCACGACGCTGTTCCGCCAGGTTGGCGATCTCTTTCTGATACGCCGCCTCAAGATCTTCATCCTTGACCGCAACCTGATCGAAGAACGACGACTTCTTCAGCTCGACGTAATCGATGATCACCTGGTCCGGCGTCATGAATTCCTTGGCGTGCTCGTCGTAGTAAGCCTTGACCTCGTCATCGGTCAGCTTGACCGCAGCCGGGTTGGCCTTGACGTTCAGAGTGGCGAAATCACGGGTCTGTTTTTCCAGACGGGCGAATGCCAGCACTTCGGCGTCGGTGACGAAACCGCTGCCGGCAACGCCTGCGCGCAATTGGCCGATGAGCATTTCCTGAGCCAGCATCTGGCGGAACTGCATGCGGCTGTAGCCCAGTTGACGGATCACCTGGTCGAAACGCTCCGAGCTGAACTTGCCGTCGACCTGGAATTCAGGCGTCTGCAGGATCACTTGATCCAGCGCGGCTTCGGAGAATGAGAACTTCGCCTGTTCGGCGCCTTGCAGCAGCAACTTGCGGTCGATCAGGCCTTTGAGCGCCGATTCGCGCAGCATCTTTTCGTCGAGCAAGGAAGCATCGAAGTCCTTGCCCAGCTGTTGCATCAGCTGACGGCGTTGCATATCAACGGCCTGGCTCAGCTCGTTCTGGCTGATTTCGTCACCGTTGACCTTGGCCGCCTCGTTCTTGTGAGTCGTGGCCTGGAAAATGGCATCGAAACCGGTCAGGGCCATCAGTGCAACGATGACCCCGATAATGGTCTTGGCAATCCAGCCTTGTGAATTGTCCCTGATATTCTGCAGCATGCGTCCCCCAGAAACGGTTGAACTTCAATTTAGGCAACCGTGGAGCGTGGGTAGAATCCGGATAGAAGAAAGGCGCATCCGAGGATGCGCCTTCTCGTAACTGGCGGAGCGGACAGGGCTCGAACCCTCGATCCCGGCGTTACAGGTGGCTCTTTCAGCCACCTGCTCTACCGCTCCGCTGCCAAGTCAGGCTTGACCCCGACCCGGATGGGTAAAAACCTGGAAACTCAGTTAACAGCTTCTTTCAGCGCTTTACCGGCTTTGAAACCTGGCTTCTTGGCAGCCGGGATTTCCAGAGACTTGCCGGTTTGCGGGTTGCGACCGGTACGAGCCGGACGGTCAGTCACGGAGAAAGTACCGAAACCAACCAGAACAACGGAGTCGCCAGCCTTCAGAGCGCCAGTGACGGATTCGATTACAGCGTCCAGCGCACGGCCAGCAGCAGCTTTCGGGATATCAGCGGATGCAGCGATAGCATCAATCAGTTCCGACTTGTTCACTCTAAGTCCCCTTATATCTATTTTGAGATGTTTCTAAGTTTTTTGGTGAAAGCAAAAACGAGTGCTGAATGGCCTACAGACACTTAAGAGCCGCTTTATAACAAGGGCTCTAAAATGCTGTCAAGGAAAGCCCCCCAGGCTAAAACGTATTAATGCGTGCTAATTCTTTCCTTGGCATCAGACTCGCGTTTTTCGTCCTTGGCAACTATCTCCGGAGCCACATCCGGCAAGGGCTCCGGCGCGTATTGCAGCGCAATTTGCAGGACCTCGTCAATCCATTTAACCGGTTTGATCTGCAGATCCTGCTTGATATTGTCAGGAATCTCCTTCAGATCGCGGACGTTTTCTTCCGGAATAATCACAATCTTGATTCCGCCGCGATGTGCCGCCAGCAGTTTTTCTTTCAAACCGCCAATTGCCAACACCTGACCACGCAAAGTGATTTCACCGGTCATGGCGACATCGGCGCGCACCGGAATGCCGGTCAATGCCGAGACCAACGCGGTGCACATGCCCACGCCAGCGCTAGGGCCGTCTTTCGGCGTAGCACCTTCCGGCATGTGAATGTGGGTGTCGCGCTTCTCGTGGAAGTCCAGCGGGATGCCCAGGCTCTTGGCGCGGCTGCGCACAACGGTCTGTGCGGCAGTGATCGATTCGACCATCACATCACCGAGCGAACCGGTCTTGATCAGCTGCCCTTTACCCGGAATCACTGCGGCTTCGATGGTCAGCAATTCGCCGCCAACCTGAGTCCACGCCAGACCAGTCACCTGCCCCACCTGATCCTGCTGCTCAGCCAGGCCGTAGCGGAACTTGCGCACGCCGAGGAAATGCTCGAGCAGATCAGCTGTCACTTTTACCGAAAAGCGTTTTTCCAGCGCATGCTCTTTGACTGCCTTGCGGCAGACCTTGGCGATCTGCCGCTCGAGGCCCCGCACGCCCGCCTCACGGGTGTAATAACGGATGATGTCGCGGATCGCTTCCTCGTCGAACTCCAGCTCGCCCTTCTTCAGACCATTGGCGGCGATCTGTTTCGGCGAGAGGTATTTCACGGCGATGTTGATCTTCTCGTCTTCGGTGTAACCCGGCAGACGGATGACTTCCATCCGGTCCAGCAGCGCTGGCGGGATGTTCATCGAGTTCGAGGTGCACAGGAACATCACATCCGAGAGGTCGTAATCGACTTCCAGATAGTGATCGTTGAAGTTGTGGTTCTGCTCGGGATCGAGCACCTCCAGCAAGGCCGACGCCGGGTCGCCACGCATGTCGCTGCCCATCTTGTCGATTTCATCGAGCAGGAACAGCGGGTTGCGTACGCCCACTTTTGTCATCTTTTGAATCAATCTTCCCGGCATCGAACCGATGTAGGTCCGGCGGTGACCACGAATTTCCGCTTCGTCACGCACGCCGCCCAAGGCCATACGTACGAATTTACGGTTGGTGGCGTGGGCAATCGATTCCGCCAGCGAGGTTTTACCCACGCCTGGAGGACCGACCAGGCACAACACCGGGCCACGGATTTTCTTCACGCGCTTCTGCACGGCGAGGTATTCAAGGATGCGCTCCTTGACCTCTTCGAGGCCGTAGTGATCGGCGTCGAGAATGTCTTCTGCACGGGCCAGGTCGAGGCGTACCTTACTCTGCGCCTTCCACGGCACCTGCACCAGCCAGTCGATGTAGGAACGCACCACGGTGGCTTCAGCCGACATCGGCGACATCTGCTTGAGCTTGTTCAGCTCGGCAGTCGCCTTGGCCAGCGCGTCTTTCGGCAGGCCGGCAGCATCGATGCGCTTTTTCAGCTCTTCGATTTCGTTGTGGCCTTCATCGCCGTCACCGAGTTCTTTCTGAATGGCCTTCATCTGCTCATTCAGGTAGTACTCGCGCTGACTGCGCTCCATCTGCTTCTTGACGCGACCGCGGATGCGTTTTTCAACCTGCAACAGATCGATTTCAGCATCCAGCAGCGCCAGCACGTGCTCGACACGGGCCGACAGATCGATGATCTCGAGGATTTCCTGCTTCTGCTCGATTTTCAGCGCCATGTGCGCGGCCATGGTGTCGACCAGACGACCGGGCTCATCGATGCTGTTGAGCGACGACAGGACTTCAGCCGGAACCTTCTTGCCCAGCTGAACGTATTGTTCGAACTGCGACAGCAGTGTGCGCACGAAGACTTCCGACTCGCGCTCGGCGGCGTCGACTTCTTCGATCAGAGACACTTCGGCGCGGCAGTGGCCATCGACTTCGCTGAAGCGCTCGACAGTACCACGCTGCTCGCCTTCGACCAGAACCTTGACGGTGCCGTCAGGCAGCTTCAGCAGCTGCAGAACCGTGGCAATCGTACCTACGCGATAGAGAGCGTCTTCACCGGGATCATCGTCAGCCGGGTTTCGCTGGGCCAGCAGCAGAATCTGCTTGTCACCCGTCATCGCTGCCTCGAGGGCTTCGATGGATTTCTCGCGCCCCACGAACAGCGGGATAACCATGTGCGGATAAACCACGACATCACGCAATGGCAGGAGAGGCAATTCGATGGTTGTCTTCATGATTTCGCCTCTACGGCGGCCGTATGGCCGTAATCAGATGGAATTAAGCTTGAAACCAAGATGGGGGCTGCCTCGAAAAAAAACAAGCGCAAAGCGGAGGTAAAAAACGACTTAAAAAAAAAGAGGCCCGAAGGCCCCTTCTTTGTTGCGGCGCTGTGAACGCTTACGCGTCCGGCGCTGCCTTGGCCGTCGGCTCACTGTTTTCGTAGATATACAGTGGCTTGGACTTGCCTTCGATCACGCTTTCATCGATCACGACTTTGCTCACCTCTGACTGCGAGGGGATCTCATACATCGTGTCGAGCAGCACACCTTCGAGAATCGAACGCAGGCCACGAGCACCGGTTTTACGTTCCAGAGCGCGCTTGGCGACCGATTTCAACGCATCGGAACGGAATTCCAGATCCACGCCTTCCATCTCGAACAGCTTGGCATACTGTTTGGTCAGAGCATTTTTCGGCTCGGTGAGGATTTGCATCAGCGCAGCCTCGTCGAGCTCGTCCAGTGTCGCCAGGACCGGCAGACGACCGACGAATTCCGGGATCAGACCGAACTTGACCAGATCGTCAGGCTCGACTTCACGCAGGGATTCACCAACCTTCTTGCCCTCTTCCTTGCTGCGCACTTCGGCGTTGAAGCCGATGCCGCCTTTGGTGGAACGGTTCTGGATGACCTTTTCCAGGCCGGAGAACGCACCACCACAGATGAACAGGATGTTACGGGTGTCGACCTGCAGGAATTCCTGCTGCGGATGCTTGCGGCCACCTTGCGGCGGTACCGAAGCGACCGTGCCTTCGATCAACTTGAGCAAGGCCTGCTGCACGCCTTCACCGGAAACATCACGGGTGATCGACGGGTTGTCGGACTTGCGGGAAATCTTGTCGATTTCGTCGATGTAGACAATGCCCATCTGGGCTTTCTCTACGTCGTAATCGCACTTCTGCAGCAGCTTCTGAATGATGTTCTCGACATCTTCACCCACATAACCTGCCTCGGTGAGGGTGGTTGCGTCAGCGATGGTGAACGGAACGTTCAGCAAGCGGGCCAGTGTTTCGGCCAGCAGGGTTTTACCGGAGCCTGTCGGGCCGATCAGCAGGATGTTGCTCTTGCCGAGTTCGACGTCGTCAGCCTTTTTGTCACGCTGGTTCAGGCGCTTGTAGTGGTTGTACACCGCTACGGCCAAAACCTTTTTCGCACGCTCCTGACCAATGACGTACTGGTCAAGGATGCCGCTGATTTCTTTAGGCGAAGGCAATTTATGCGCGCTGCTTTCGGCCTGTGCTTCCTGCACCTCCTCGCGGATGATGTCATTGCACAGGTCGACGCACTCGTCGCAGATAAAGACCGAGGGGCCGGCAATCAATTTGCGCACTTCATGCTGGCTTTTGCCACAGAAGGAGCAATAGAGCAGCTTGCCGTTGTCCTCGCCGTTGCGGGTGTCAGTCATTCGTTCGATCCAAATCCGATAGGCTTGCAACACAAGATGAAGGCTATTGCGGGCTTTTTCAAGCCCGCCGCTGATCGGACATGCCGATCAGGCCTGTTTTGCGCTGCTTATATTAAGCTGGACGCTGGTTGATCACTTCGTCGATCAGGCCGTATTCCTTCGCAGCTTCGGCACTCATGAAGTTGTCGCGATTGGTATCGCGCTCGATTTCTTCCAGAGTACGGCCGCTGTGCTTGGCCATCAGCATGTTCAGACGCTCGCGGATGAAGAGGATTTCCTTGGCGTGGATTTCGATGTCCGACGCCTGGCCCTGGAAACCGCCCAGTGGCTGGTGAATCATCACGCGCGAGTTCGGCAGGCAGAAACGCTTGCCCGGTGCACCTGCGGTGAGCAGGAATGCGCCCATGCTGCAGGCCTGACCGATGCAGGTGGTCGATACGTTCGGCTTGATGAACTGCATGGTGTCGTAGATCGACATGCCGGCAGTCACCGAACCGCCCGGCGAGTTGATGTACAGATGGATGTCCTTGTCCGGGTTTTCCGCTTCAAGGAACAGCAGTTGCGCACAGATCAGGTTGGCCATGTAGTCCTCTACCGGGCCCACCAGAAAGATCACTCGCTCCTTGAGCAGGCGCGAGTAGATGTCGTAGGCGCGTTCGCCACGAGCGGACTGCTCGACAACCATCGGGACCAGGCCGCCGGCGGCCTGGATATCAGAGTTCTGCTGAATATAAGAATTACGGAACATGCTCTGCAGTCGCTCCCAAATAGTTATGTCTTGAATACGCATAAGCCAGCTCGAGAGCTGGCTTATGGTGTGCACTTCTAACGCAAAATCAATCAGTCGGCTGCTGGAGCTTCTACCGGCTTGACTGCTTCTTCGTAGGAGACCGATTTGTCGGTCACACTAGCTTTCTGCAGAACAGTATCCACAACTTGTTCTTCCAGCACAACCGAACGCACTTCGTTCAGTTGCTGCTCGTTTTTGTAGTACCACGACACGACCTGCTCTGGCTCCTGGTAAGCGGAAGCCATTTCCTGAATCATTTCGCGAACGCGAGCTTCGTCAGGCTTGAGGTCGAACTGCTTGACCACTTCAGCAACGATCAGGCCCAGCACGACGCGGCGCTTGGCTTGCTCTTCGAACAGCTCGGCCGGCAGTTGGTCTGGCTTGATGTTGCCGCCGAACTGCTGAACAGCCTGCACGCGCAGACGGTCAACTTCGTTGGACAGCAGAGCCTTTGGCACTTCGATAGGGTTGGTGGCCAGCAGACCGTCCATTACCTGATTCTTGACCTTGGATTTGATCGCCTGACGCAGTTCACGCTCCATGTTCTTGCGAACTTCGGTGCGGAAACCGTCGATGCCGCTTTCCTTGATGCCGAATTGAGCGAAGAACTCTTCGTTCAGCTCAGGCAGCTTAGGCTCGGACACAGTGTTGACGGTCACGGTGAACTCGGCGGTTTTGCCAGCCAGGTCCAGGTTCTGATAGTCCTCAGGGAAGGTCAGGTTCAGAACGCGCTCTTCGCCAGCCTTAGCGCCAACCAGGCCTTCTTCGAAGCCCGGGATCATGCGGCCGGAACCCAGTACCAGCTGAGTGCCCTTGGCGGAGCCGCCAGCGAACACTTCGCCGTCAACCTTGCCAACGAAATCGATGTTCAGCTGATCTTCGTTCTGGGCAGCACGGTCGGCCACTTCGAAACGGGTGTTCTGCTTGCGCAGGATGTCGAGCATCTTGTCCAGGTCAGCGTCAGCCACTTCAGCGCTCAGACGCTCAACGGTGATGCCTTCGAAGCCAGCAACGGTGAACTCAGGGAAGACTTCGAATACAGCAACGTATTCCAGATCCTTGCCCGCTTCGAGCGACTTTGGCTCGATCGAAGGCGAACCGGCAGGGTTGAGCTTCTGCTCGACCACAGCTTCGTAGAAGGAAGACTGGATGACGTCGCCTACCGCTTCCTGACGCGCATCAGCACCGAAACGGCGCTTGATTTCGCTCATTGGCACTTTGCCTGGACGGAAGCCAGCAATTTTGGCCTTTTGGGCAGTCTGCTGCAGACGCTTGTTGACCTGAGTCTCGATGCGCTCTGCCGGCACGGTGACGCTCATGCGGCGCTCGAGAGCAGTAGTATTTTCAACAGAAACTTGCATGGATATTCCTCGTTGCACAGACGTTAGCCGGCCGTTTCCGACCCCAGAATCAAGGGCATGCATTCTAGTGGGTCAAACTCAAGAAGTCACCCTACTGGAAACGGGTAAAAAAACAGCAGGCAATTTATAGGGAGCGCCGCACGAATGCCGTGCACTCCACTGGCGAATACAAGCGATCACGTCAGGGCTCTGCAGCAACGCTTCTATATATAGAAGCAACTATCAAATCCGCCCCGACAGGCGTTCCGGTAAAACCGGAACGACGAGCAGTTCAGCGTCATCCGATCCTTTAAAAGCGATGAAGTGCCCTGCCCTGCGCTTCGAAATCGGCCATGGCCGGATTTCGAAACCGCTAAAACAAAAAAGGCGCCAGACTGTTAAATCTGGCGCCTTTCGAAATATGGGGTGGACGATGGGGATCGAACCCACGACAACGGGAGTCACAATCCCGTGCTCTACCAACTGAGCTACGCCCACCATATTGCGTAACAAAAAAGCCAAACAACTTCTTTGTTGAAACTTCATCAGGCCGGAGGCACAGATGAAGCTTTATTTGGTGCGGATGAAGAGACTCGAACTCTTACGCCTCGCGGCGCTGGAACCTAAATCCAGTGTGTCTACCAATTCCACCACATCCGCGGATGAAGCTTTTAAAGCAAAGGCGCCAGACCGTTAAATCTGGCGCCTTTCGAAATATGGGGTGGACGATGGGGATCGAACCCACGACAACGGGAGTCACAATCCCGTGCTCTACCAACTGAGCTACGCCCACCATATCGCGTTACTTGTGCCAAAGCTGCCTAATGGCGCACCCGGCAGGACTCGAACCTGCGACCATCCGCTTAGAAGGCGGATGCTCTATCCAGCTGAGCTACGGGCGCCTTGTTAATCTGTACTCTTAAAGGACTACAAACTAAGTGCTTTCCAGCGTCGCAGAACCTTGATTCCGCTTCACCTTCTTAACCAGTGCTAGGCTGTGCCCGACAAGTGCGACGAATAGTATAGAGGGCTCCAAAGGTCGTCAAATCCTTTTTGAAAAAAATTCATTTAATTAAAGGAGTTAGAGGAATTTGCTGACCAAGCGCCTTTGCCCTCACCGCTCGACATGCGAGAATGCGTTCTCATTTTTTCCCCTCTCGATGGTTAATCACGCGCAATGACTGCACAACTAATCGACGGCAAATCGATCGCCGCCAGCCTGCGCCAGCAGATCGCCCAACGAGTTGCCGAGCGTCGCCAGCAAGGCCTGCGCACCCCCGGCCTCGCGGTGATCCTGGTCGGCAGCGATCCTGCCTCTCAGGTTTATGTCTCGCACAAGCGTAAAGACTGTGAAGAGGTTGGCTTCCTCTCTCAAGCCTACGACCTGCCCTCCGACACCACTCAGGAAGCCCTGACCGATCTGATCGATCGCCTTAATGACGATCCGGCCATCGACGGCGTGCTCCTGCAGTTGCCTCTGCCCGAACACCTCGATGCGTCCAAGCTGCTGGAACGCATCCGCCCGGACAAAGACGTCGACGGCTTCCACCCGTACAACGTCGGCCGCCTGGCCCAGCGCATCCCGCTGCTGCGCCCCTGCACCCCGAAAGGCATCATGACTTTGCTGGAAAGCACTGGCGCTGATCTTTACGGGATGGATGCGGTAGTCGTGGGCGCCTCGAATATCGTCGGTCGCCCGATGGCCATGGAATTGTTGCTGGCCGGCTGCACCGTCACTGTCACTCACCGCTTCACCAAGGATCTGGCCGGTCACGTCGGCCGTGCTGATCTGGTGGTCGTCGCCGCCGGCAAACCGGGCCTGGTCAAAGGCGAGTGGATCAAGGAAGGCGCGATCGTGATCGACGTCGGCATCAACCGTCAGGAAGACGGCAAACTGGTCGGTGACGTCGTCTACGAAACCGCCCTGCCCCGCGCCGGCTGGATTACTCCGGTACCGGGCGGCGTTGGCCCGATGACCCGCGCCTGCCTGCTGGAAAACACGCTCTACGCGGCAGAAACCCTGCACGTCTGACCGGTTTTTTCCGCCGCATCAGAACCCCGCCTCGTGCGGGGTTTTTAATGCCTGAGAAAAAACTTCAACCGTTCGCCGGAAACCGCTCTTTTTACAGGCCTTTTCACGAGATTTTCAGGTCTTACAAACAACCATCGACAGTTCTTCAGCCATACTCCTAAAATGCGCCGGTTTTAAGAAATAACCCGTTACAAACTAACGGTATATCCAACCTTTTAGAGTTCGCCCGCGTGAAAATTCGTCTCTCGATTCTGAGCCTGTTGTTTGCTGTTACAGGCACATTCATCACGCCAACGATCAACGCTGCGGAAACCACCGCTGCTCCACGTGACGCTTCGACATTGAAGATCGCGTCCGGCAGCGCCCTGCTCATGGATATGCAGACCAATAAAGTCATCTATTCCAGCAACCCTGACGTGATCGTGCCGATCGCTTCCGTCAGCAAGCTGATGACTGGCCTGGTCGTGGTAGAAGCTCGACAGAACATGGACGAATGGATCGATGTCGACATCAGGAACACTCCGGAAATGAAGGGCGTGTTCTCCCGGGTCAAACTCAAGAGTGAGCTGCCGCGCCGCGAGATGCTGCTGATCGCCTTGATGTCTTCGGAAAACCGCGCCGCCGCCAGCCTCGCCCATCACTATCCGGGCGGCTACGCTGCTTTTATCGCGGCAATGAACGCCAAGGCCAAGGCGCTGGGCATGACCAGCACGCACTTTGTCGAGCCGACCGGCTTGTCGGAGCGCAACGTTTCCACCGCCCGCGACCTGAGCAAACTGCTGGTGGCTGCGCACAAGCAACCGCTTCTGGTGCAACTGACCACCACCAAGGAAAAAACCGTGGCGTTCCGCAAGCCCAACTACACCCTGGGCTTCCGCAATACCGACCACTTGGTCAATAAGGCCGATTGGGACATCAAGATCACCAAGACCGGCTTCACCAACCCGGCCGGCCATTGCCTGGTGCTGGTGACGAAGATGGGCAACCGTCCGGTCGCCTTGGTGATTCTCGATGCGTTTGGCAAATACACGCATTTTGCCGATGCCAGCCGCATCCGCAGCTGGGTGGAAACCGGGCGCAGCGCCAGTGTTCCAGCGGTGGCACAGCAGTACAAAGCCGACAAAAACCTCAAGAGCCGTCAGAGCGGCGTAGTCGAGGCGGCCAAGTAGATCCAGCGTTCACGAAAAAGCCCCGAATCTTCGGGGCTTTTTTTCGTCTGCGCATCAGTCGTTGGGCAGCGGCATCTTGTCGTCATTGGGGATGCCATCGCCAGAGCTCGGCTCTGGCGAAACCTCCGGAGTCAGCACATTTGGCCGCGCCAGCGGGTCGCGCATCGGGCTGTCCGGGTCCAGCACCGGATCAACCTCCGGCTCCGGCGTGGTCGGCACGCTGTCAGGTTTGTGGTCATCGAAGCTTGAATCGGTACTCATACGCACCTCACATCAAGGTTTCAAATCGGCTAACGGATCATAGGGCTTGGCCGGTTTCTTCGGATCTTCACCGGGCTCGACATCCAGCGGCGCCTTCGCCGGACCGACTGGATCAACTTGCGGATCGTCAAGGTCCGGCGAATCCGGATCGAATCCCAGATCATCACCCGAGGAATGTTCGGACGAGTGCGGGCCTTTCGGGTTTGGGGAATCTGCCATGTTGCCTCCTTGATTCACCCGCGAAGCACGGGCATTAATCTTCAGAGGCTGGCCGGGCGCAGTCGTGCCCGGCAGATGACGAACGGAGGTTTATTGCGCCGCCAGAGCCTTTCGCGCCTGCGCCGCAGCGTTTTCTTCACCGGCCTGGGCCAGTTCATCGGCGGCTTTCAGCCAACGGGAGCGGTCGACGGCTGCCGGGATCTGCGCCGGTTTCTGAATCAGGATCGCCCAGCCACCGGCCTTTTCGAGCGCTGCTTGAAAGCTGCCGAAATCCATCAACTGCCGACGGTTCATGCCGGCGCGCAGCAGGACCTTCTGTTTATTGCGATCGTAGCCGGACAGGATCGCGTAACGCGGCTCGGCCCAGAATGCCGAACCTTCACTGAAACGCACCATGACCGGGTAGCCCGCTGCGACCTGGGTCAGCAAGGCCGGCAGCTTGCTGTCGAGCGGATAAACCACCAGGCCATATTCGCGAGCAAGGTTCTGCATGTTCTGCTGCAGCTTGTCCTCAGCGCCCGGCAAGTGCAGCGGTTTTTCCAGAAGGCCTGGGGTGATGACGATGCCTTGTTGCGACAGCAGACTGGCGAGCACCTGTGGCCCACTCTGGTTGGCTTCGCCACGATAGAAGGTGCCACTGAGCTCAACCCGCTCCGGCAAGCGTTTGACTTCAGGCGCTACATTGCCTGCACATCCGCTCAGCACCACCGCGCAAGCGCCGGCAAGCAACGCTCCGCGCACTCGAGAAAATACCTGCACCATCAATCACTCTCTTCCAGACGCCGGTCATCGTGTTCCGGCAACGCCAGCGATCATAGAGCCGCACCAGCCTGCGGTATAGCCTTAAACCGCAGAGCGGGCGATTGCATAGAGCAAACTGATTGGTGACTAACGACCTTTGGTCAATAGCTTGAAACACCCCATTGACTAGACTGTCACTGAAATAGAGCGAATTGCGAAAAGCGGGCGCCCGATGCAGGGCGAAGAGGAGGCACCAATGAGCCTGACCATGACCATCGTGATGTTGATAGCCGGCTGGCTGGCCGTGGCGACTGCCATGTTGTGGGGCGTGCTGCGGATTTCGCGGCGCCATCATCATCCGGTGCAGACGATGCCGGTTGAGAAGACAGAGAAGCATCCAGTGCGACACGCTGCTGCGCATTGAAGACCAACAAGGTCCTTCCCTCATGAGAGCGCTCAGCAGCAGCGCGCTCTCGATAACTCAGCAAAAGGTGAATAAAAAAACCGCCTGAGCTCAACCAGCCCAGGCGGTTTTTTGTGTTCTCAGCAATTACGCCTGCTGAGCAACCTTCTTCTGCTTCGCCCGGCGCGACAGCATGTTCAACACCTCAATGCCCGCCGAGAACGCCATGGCCGCGTACACATAGCCTTTCGGTACGTGGGCGCCGAAGCCTTCGGCGATCAGCGTCATGCCGATCATGATCAGGAAGCCCAGCGCCAGCATGACCACCGTAGGGTTATCGTTGATGAACTTGGCCAGCGGATCAGCCGCGAGCAGCATCACCAGCACCGACACCACCACCGCGATGATCATGATCGGCAAGTGTTCGGTCATGCCGACAGCGGTAATGATGCTGTCGATCGAGAACACCATGTCGAGCATCAGGATCTGACCGATAGCTGCGGCAAAACCAAGCGTTACGCTCGAAGTCGCTGTTTTCGGGTCTTCCGGCGACGGGTCCATGCTGTGATGGATCTCGGTCGTGGCTTTCCACACCAGGAACAGGCCACCGGCGATCAGGATCATGTCCTTCCAGGAGAACGCCTGGCCAAGGATTTCGATCACAGGCTCGGTCAACTGCACGATGAATGCGATGGTGCTCAACAACGCCAGACGCAGAATCAGGGCCATGCCGATACCGATACGGCGCGCCTTCTGCCGATGCTGTTCGGGCAGCTTGTTGGTCAGGATCGAAATAAAGATCAGGTTATCGATGCCAAGCACGATTTCCATTACCACCAGTGTGGCCAAAGCAACCCAAGCGGTGGGGCTGGCGGCGAGTTCTAACAGATATTCCATGGGTCAGTCCTGACTCTGTGTAAGACGGTTTAGATGGTCTTGGAGGAAGATTCGGATTCTTCCGCTTGTTTTTCCGGGGTTTCTTTTTTCTCGATCAAACCACCGGTGGCGTCACTGAGCGCTTGCTCAGCGGCTTTATGGGTGTCGTCAATCGCTTGCTTGGCAGTTTCAGCCGCCGCACCCATCAGTTGCTGGGCGCTTTTTTCCGCCTGATCACAACCGGCCAGAACCAGTAAAGACGCAAACATCACTGCGGGAAATGTGTATTTCATAAGGTTTCCTTCGAATGAACAGACAGGCGCACACACCGGCCGTCGATGGCTGGGCATTCTAGGGAGATGAACACTTCAGGAAAATTCGTATTTTTAGCGGCTATACTTCGGTTTTCACGAAGTGGCCATCACTATGCTCAATTACCGACAACTGCATTACTTCTGGGTTGTAGCCAAAACCGGCAGCATCGTCCGCGCCTGCGAGCAACTGAACCTGACGCCACAGACCATCAGCGGACAGATCTCACTGCTTGAACAAACCTATGGCGTGGAACTGTTTCGCCGAGTTGGCCGCCAGTTGGAACTCACCGAAGCCGGGCGCCAGGCCCTGCCCTACGCCGAGCAGATGTTTCAGTTGGGCGGCGAGCTGGAGCTGATGCTGCGAGCGCAGCCCAACGAGCAGCAGATCCTCTTTCGCGTCGGCGTGGCCGACGTGGTGCCCAAATCCATTGTCTATCGCCTGATCGCGCCGACCATGGAGTTGAGCGAGCCGCTGCGCATCACCTGCCGCGAGGACAAACTCGAACGCCTGCTCGCCGATCTGGCCATTCAGCGTCTGGATCTGGTGATTTCCGACAGCCCGATGCCCTCGCATCTGGACATCAAAGGCTACAGCCAGAAGCTCGGTGAATGCGGGATCAGTTTTTTCGCCACCGCCGAACTCGCCGCGCAGTATGGCCAGGATTTCCCGCGCAGCCTGCACGGCGCACCGCTGCTGATTCCCGGCGCGGAAACCGTGGTGCGCAGCCGTTTGCAGCGCTGGTTCGCCGAACAGCAGATCCAGCCGCAGATTGTCGGCGAATTCGATGACAGTGCTTTGATGCAGGCCTTCGGCCAATCCGGCAGCGGGATCTTTATCGGCCCGAGCGTGATTGCCGAGGAAGTGAAGCGCCAGTACGGCGTCGAGTTGATCGGCCAGACCGACGCGGTGAGCGAGTCGTTCTATGCCATTTCGGTGGAGCGCAAGGTCAAGCACCCTGGCATCGTAGCGATTACCGAGGGTGCCCGACGCGAGCTGTTTACCGGGTTATGAAGCGCAGACTTCACGCGGCTTCAGCGTCATCAGCACCATGGCGAGGAACACCGAAAGCAAAATGAAGCCGGCAGCGGCAAAGCCGAGAAAGCCAAGACCGGCGCTGTCGATCACCCGGCCGCCGACCATCGCGCCCAGACCAATGCCGAGATTGGCCCCGGCGATGTTCAGCGACGCGGCGAAGGCTGGCGCTTCCGGCGCGGCTTTCATCAGGCGCACATGGCTGACCAGGAACAATGCGGCCTGGGTTACGCCCCAGATGCCCATCGCCACCGCCAGACCCACTGGCGAATGAATGTTCGGCACCAGCGAAACCATGCCGGCGATCATGAACGCACAGAACAACACCGACGCCCCCAGCGGATGCCGATCCACCGCTCGCCCACCGAGCGAGTTGCCGATCAGCCCGACTGCGCCAAACGCCATCAGGCACCAACCGACCACGGTGCCGTTGAAACCGGCAAGTCGTTCGAGGATGTCCGCAAGGTAGGTATAAGCGGTGAACATGCCGCTGAACACCAGAATCGACAACAAGATATGGCCGAGCATCAGCGGGCTGCGCAGGATCTTGAACTGCGAACGGAAGCTGACCTGATGCTGGTGCAGACTGGTTTTCGGCAGGTAGACAAACAGCAGCAAGGCTTTGGCAAACGCGATCAACGCCAGAATGCCGAATGCGCTGCGCCAGCCGAACGCGTCGGAAATCAGCGTGCCGACCGGAATGCCGAACACCGTGGCGCAGACGATACCGAAGCCGATCTTGGCGATGGCGCGGCCGGCGAAATCCGGGCCGACGATGTCGACGGCGGTTTCACTGGCCAATGCCCAGAACACTGGCAAACCCAACGCCGGAATCAACCGTGCGATGGCCATCACCCAGATATTCGGCGCCAACGCTGCCACGGTGTTGGCCAGACCGAACATGATCAGAATGCTGATGAACAGTTTGCGCCGTTCAAAACGGGCGAAATAAGCGGTCAGGAACGGGCCGAACAGCGCCACGGTAAAGGCGAACAAGGTCACCAGCAGCCCGGCTTGCGGGATGCTGACTTCGAGGTCTCGGGCGATCGCCGGCAACAGGCCGACAATGACGAATTCCGTGGTCAGCACCGTGAACCCGGCGGCGGACAACAGAAGAATAGGCAACAGCATGCGCAACTCCAGCAAAACGACGACGCCAGCGATGACCCGGAGGCCCGCTGGCAGAACTTGAAAATGAGGATGGCGAAGCTTAACAGACTGCGTCCGCACTGAGTTGCCCAAAACTGCCGATCTGCCGGGCCGATCCGGTGGCAGATCGTCACAGGCCTGAAGGTTCACGCCTACGCTGTGATAAAGTCCGCGCCCTGAAAATCGTACAGCTGTTCAACGTGCCGTTTGGCGGCGTTGATGTCACTTCGACAGGCGTTTCGTGACTGCCCACGACGCTTCGCACCCTATAAAAAACAGAGATGCCGTTATGACCGCTTCATCCCCTTCGTTACTGCAACGCCTGAAACGCCTGAGTCTGGTGACCCAGATCGTCATTGGTCTGATCGCCGGTATTGCCCTGGCCCTGATTGCACCGGAGCTGGCGAAGTCCACCGCGTTCATCGGCAAGGTGTTTGTCTCGGCGTTGAAAGCCGTGGCGCCGATTCTGGTGTTCGTGCTGGTGATGGCCTCGATCGCCAACCACAAGCACGGTCAGGAAACCCACATCCGCCCGATCCTGTTCCTCTACCTGCTGGGTACATTCAGCGCTGCGGTGGTGGCCGTGGTCGCCAGCATGGCGTTCCCGTCGAATCTGGTGTTATCGACCGAGAACGTTGCCGTGACTGCGCCCGGCGGCATCGGCGAAGTCCTGCAAAGCCTGTTGCTCAGCGTCGTCGACAACCCGGTCAGCGCGCTGATGAATGCCAACTTCATCGGCATTCTGGCCTGGGCGATCGGCATGGGCATTGCCATCCGCCACGCTGGCGACACCACTCGCGAAGTGCTCGGTGACTTGTCCAACGGCGTCACCGTGATCGTCCGTGTGGTCATTCGCTTCGCGCCGCTGGGCATCTTCGGCCTGGTCGCGTCGACATTGGCCACCTCCGGTTTCGGCGCGCTGCTCGGCTACGCGCACCTGCTGGCGGTGCTGCTGGGCTGCATGCTGTTCGTCGCGCTGGTGATGAACCCGCTGATCGTGTTCTGGAAGCTGCGCCGCAATCCGTACCCGTTGACCCTGATGTGCCTGCGCGAAAGCGGCATCACCGCGTTCTTCACCCGCAGCTCGGCGGCGAACATTCCGGTCAACCTGGAATTGAGCAAGCGCCTGGGCCTGCACGAAGACACCTACTCGGTATCGATCCCGCTCGGCGCGACCATCAACATGGCCGGTGCGGCGATCACCATTACCGTGCTGACCCTGGCGGCGGTGCACACCTTGGGCATCGCTGTGGACATTCCGACCGCGATCCTGCTCAGCGTCGTCGCAGCCATTTGCGCCTGTGGTGCTTCGGGTGTGGCCGGTGGGTCGCTGCTGCTGATTCCGCTGGCGTGCAGCCTGTTCGGCATCCCGAGCGAGATCGCCATGCAGGTCGTGGCGGTGGGCTTCATTATTGGCGTGCTGCAGGATTCGGCGGAGACCGCGCTGAACTCGTCGACTGACGTGCTGTTTACAGCGGCGGCTTGCCTGGGCGAAGAAGAGAAGGCTCAGCGCGCGTAATCGCTGCCATAGGAGAAGCGGAAGCCCGGGAGTTTACAGATCGTTCCAACGCTCTGCGTGGGAATGCCTCAACGGACGCTCCGCGTTCGGCTCTGAATGGGACGCAGAGCGTCCCGGGCTGCATTCCTTTGCTGCGCGTGGGAACGATCAAACAAAAGCCCGCCAAGGCGCGAACCTTGGCGGGCTTTTTCGTATCGGGGTGTTTAGAACGCGCCCATGTAATCGCGCTTGCCCACTTCAACGCCGTTATGACGCAGCAACGCATAGGTGGTGGTGACGTGGAAGAAGAACTGCGGCAAGCCGTAAGTCAGCAGATACGCCTGACCACTGAAGCGCTTCTCTTTCGGCGTGCCCGGACGGGTGACGATTTCGATGCCTTCCTTGCCATCGATCTGCTCTGGCTTGATCTCGCCGATGAAGGCCAGGACCTTGGTGATCAACGCTTGCAGCTCGGCAAAGGTGGTTTCAGTGTCGTCGTACTTCGGCAGTTCGACTTCAGCCAGACGCGCCGACACGCCTTTGGCGAAATCCACGGCGATCTGCACCTGACGCACCAGCGGGAACATGTCCGGGTACAGACGCGCTTGCAGGAAGACGCTCTGGTCGATGTTTTTCGCGCTGGCGTGGGCTTCGGCCTTTTTCAGCACATCGCTCAGGGCGTTGAGCATTTGTTGAAAAACCGGGACGGATGCGGCGTACAGTGAAATGGTCATGGCAATCTCATGTGATGGCTGGGTAATACGTGGTGGCGATTATAGCCATGCTTGATGAGCACACGGCTTGCCTTTTGTTTGGCAAGGATTAGGCTAGGCGGCTTCGACTGCAGAGGGAACGCGCGATGAGCAACGAACAAGAATCCACCTCCGACCAGCCACGGCTCAATGCCACGGAAATCCGCATTCTCGGTGCGCTGATCGAAAAACAGGCCACCAGCCCGGAAACCTATCAGCTGACCCTCAACGCGCTGGTGCTGGCCTGCAATCAGAAAACCAGCCGCGAACCGGTAATGAACCTCAATCAGGGCCAGGTCGGCCAGAGCCTGCGGGCGCTGGAGGGGCGTGGTTTCACCCGGCTGGTGATGGGCAGCCGTGCCGACCGCTGGGAGCACAAGGTCGACAAGGCGCTGGAACTGGTACCGGCACAGGTGATTCTGACGGGTTTGATGTTTCTGCGCGGTCCGCAGACCGTCAACGAACTGCTAACCCGCAGCGGACGCATGCACGAGTTCGAGGACGCCGAGCAGGTGGTTCATCAGCTTGAACGGCTGATCGCACGCGGTCTGGCGGTATTGATTCCGCGTCAGGCCGGGCAGCGTGAGGATCGCTACACCCATGCCTTGGGCGATCCGGCAGATATCGAAGCGATCCTGGCGGCGCGGCAGAATCCTGGGGAGCGATCGGGCGGTGGCGTTTCACTGGAGCGTATCGAAGAACTGGAAGCGCGGATCGCCGCACTGGAAGAACGCCTGGCCCGCCTCGAATAATCGCAACAGAACCTCTGTGGGAGCGAGCCTGCCCGCGAAAGCGTAGTGTCAGTCGCCACGATCTTGAATGACCCGCCGCCTTCGCGAGCAAGCTCGCTCCCACAGGGGGTATCTGCGAATTTCAGATTTTATTCCCCATCCCAATAATCCACCCCATCCACCTGCCGCGCGACAGCGACAAAGCCCGAGGCATTGCCGTCGGCATCCACCGTGAAATTATCCATCACCGCATACTTGTTCGAGACCGGATACTCGCAGATCTCCGGCTGCTGCTGAGTGCTGATCGCCAGATAACGCAGTTCGCCCGCGCTGGTATTGATGATCTGATGTGCCTTCTCGGGTCCGCCCGGTGGGCAGGCGATCACATCACCGGCGCGGATCGGAAAACGCTCGCCTCCCAACCGCACCTCGCCCTCCCCGGCCACCACGTAGAACATTTCCTCGTTGACCCGATGGCTGTGGAATGGACTGCCGCGCATGCCCGCTGGCAGCGCATACAGGCGATAACCGAGTTTCTGCGCACCCAGTTGCTGACCGATCCGCGCGATACGCTGCTGATAACGCCCGGCGGTTTCGCCTTCAGGGGCCAAGGCTTCGGGAAGGGCTTCGAGTTCGACCTCGTTGAGGTTGAGGATGGGCGGATGCATGGGCGGCCTCGGTTATGTTTTTTTTGCTGGGCAGGTCTGTGCGTGCTGGCGAGGATTATAGATAGTGATCCAGAACCGCAGCGCCGCCTTCGCGAGCAGGCTCGCTCCCACATTCAATCGCATTCCAACTGGAGGAACACGCTCAACTTGTGGGAGCGAGCCTGCTCGCGAAGAGGCCAGCCCAGCCACTAAAAGATCAATCAGCTACGCGCAAAATCCACCGCCGCCGCAAACTGCGCCTCATTCGGCCGCACTCCGGTGTACAGCACGAACTGCTCCAGCGCCTGAATCGCAATCACCTCAAGCCCGGTGATCACGCGCTTGCCCTCGGCCCGCGCCCGCACAATCAGTGGCGTTTCCGAAGGGATCGCCACCACGTCGAATACAGTCTCAGCCGCTTTGATCACTTCAGGCTCGAACGCCAGTTGCCCCGCCTCCGGCCCGCCGTCCATGCCTACCGGGGTGACATTGATCAGCATCTGCGGGCGCTCGTCACCCAGCTCGGCCTGCCAGCGATAACCCAGCGAATCCGCCAGGGCGCGTCCGGCCCGCTCGTTACGGGCGACAATCAAACCGTTCTGGTAGCCACCATCGCGCAGGGCGCTGGCCACCGCTTTGGCCATGCCGCCGCTGCCACGCAGGGCGAAGGTCGAATCTTTCGGCACCGCGTGGCTTTCCAGCAATTGCGCGACGGCGATGTAATCGGTGTTGTAGGCCTTGAGGTGGCCGCCAGTGTTGACGATGGTGTTGATCGACTGGATCGCCGCCGCCGACGCATCCAGCTCATCGACCAGCGCAATGCAGGCTTCCTTGAACGGCATCGACACGCCGCAGCCACGAATGCCCAGTGCGCGGATGCCGCCGACCGCGCCGGTCAGGTCCTGGCTGCTGAACGCTTTGTAATAGAAATTCAGGCCCAGCTGTTCATACAAATGGTTGTGAAAACGCAGACCGAAATTCCCCGGGCGCCCGGACAGGGACATGCACAGTTGGGTGTCTTTGTTCGGGTTCATCTGCATGAAACTTCTCCTTCAAACGCACTTTCGGATGGACGGGATTGGCCAGCCCACCGGATTCTGAATCATCATTGGGGCTTGTTTGTGGCGCCGCGCAGCCGGGTAAAGAAGCCGCTACAGACCTTACACAAAATTTACCCAGCGGCTGTGCTGAATTTCGCAATTTTGCTGTCTTAGCTGTATCCCCGCGACAACTGTAGGCCTGATTCAGGCCGCGGCGCCGGGTCGAAGAACCGAGGACTTATCATGATTCGTAAACTTCCCATCATGGCTTTGTTGATTGGCGCACTTGCCGTCACCGGCCAGGCTGAAGCGGGTGGTGGCCATGGCTGGCAGGGCCCTGCAGTGTTTGGCGCGATCGTCGGCTCGGCCATCATCGGCTCGGCACTGATCAACCAGGATCGGCCGGTGTATGTGCAGCAACAACCGGTTTATGTGCAGCCGCAACCGGTCTACGTGCAGCAACCGCCGCCACCGGTCTATTACCAGCCGGCGCCGGTGTATGTACAACAACCGGTCTACGTGCAGCCAGCCCCCGTCTATTACGGCCCGCCTCGTGGTTATTACGGTCGGCCCCACGGCTACTACGGCGGCCCGCATGGCTACTACGGCGGTCCACGCTGGTAAGCGCAACACAGAGCCCTGCTTTCGAGCGGGGCTTTTTTATGACCGCTGGTCGGCCAACGTCTGAAAAAATCGCGTCAAGGTCGCTGTGAGGACAGTGCGAGCAGCTAAAGTCGGCATGATGGAATCGACCGTCGGGCTTTTTTCATCGAACGGTCACCGCTTTGTCATGACGGAACCGCAATCTGAATCCGTCCGTAAACAACAGATCGATAACAACAAGGACGACTGTATGCCCACACAAAACCCGCACCGCATAGTCGGTCTGTGCACCTCGAGCAAGGTGTACAGCGCACTTACCGAGCTCAAGCATCTGGAAGGCCATCGCTGCGCCAAGCTGCTGTCCCTGCTCGCCGAAAACCTCGTGCACAAGGGCCTGCTCAATGAGCGCGAAGTCATGCACATGCTCGATCAAGTGGTCGAATGAGGCCAGACCTCACTGGCATCAATGACCACTATCGAAAGCGTTGATTGTCCGTCGTGCCGGCAAATCCCTAAGGTAGCCCCATCAGTTTGATGGAGTTTTTCCCATGGCACAGGTTCAAATCATGTCGGTGATCGGCAGCGCAGTTCCCGCTTCGCTGCGTGCATCCGGTTTGCTCGCTTGCTGGTATCTGGTGCGCGATGGCGAGCCGATCAGCGGCCCGCTCACCTCCTTGCCAGCAGCACAGGCCTTGTCGCAACAAGTCGCCAGCAATACGTTTCATGCCTAAGGCAGCTGCACCTTGGGCTTGGTCTCGACGAACAGCGCCCAGCTCGACAGGAACAACGCGGCAATCAGCGGTCCGATCACAAAGCCGTTGAGGCCGAAGACCGCGAGGCCGCCGAGGGTGGAAACCAGAATCAGGTAATCGGGCATTTTCGTATCCTTGCCCACCAGAATCGGGCGCAGCACATTGTCGACCAGGCCGATCACGAATACCCCGAACAAGCCCAGCACCACGCCCTGCCAGATCATGCCGCTGAGCAGGAAGTACACCGCCACCGGCGCCCAGACAATCCCCGCGCCCACCGCTGGCAACAGCGACAGAAACGCCATCAGCACCGCCCAGAGCAACGCGCTGGGAATGTCGAGAAACCAGAAAATCAACCCGCCCAGCGCGCCTTGGGTCACGGCCACCACCACGTTGCCTTTGACCGTGGCGCGCACCACGCGGTTGAACTTCAGTTGCAGGCGGCGCTTGTGGTTTTCTTCCAGCGGCACGGCAGTGCGCATCTTGCGCGCCAGCTCAGGGCCGTCACGCAGAAAGAAAAACAGCAGATACAGCATGATGAAAAAGCTCACCACGAATTCGAATGTGCCCTGGCCGAAGCTGAAAGCCTGAGTCGCCAGCGCCTGGCTGCCCTGCATCGCCGCTTTGACGATCTTCTCGCGCAAGCTGTCGAGTTCGCCCATGCCGAAGCGGTCGAGCAAGTGCTGAAAGTACGGCGGCAGGCTGTGCTTGAACTGCGCCAGATACGCAGCGATGTCCAGCTCGCCGCTTTCAATGTTCTTGTAGACCGTCGCGCCTTCCTGCACGAGCAGGATGCTGACGATGATCACCGGCAGAATCGCGATCACCAGGCACAGGCTCAAGGTGCACAGCGACGTCACGTTGCGTTGCAAGCCGAACTTCTGCTGCAACCTGCGCTGTACCGGCGCAAACAGAATACCGAGGATGACAGCCCAGAACACCGCGCCGTAAAACGGCAGCAGAATCCAGATAAAAGCCACCGTGACCAGCACCAGCAGCACTGTCAGGGATTTGAATTGCAGACTCTTTTCGTTCATATCCGGTCCATGTCAGTCAGGCGTCACGCACGCCCGCCCCACTTAGTCAGCCGCCGAGCGCGTGAGTGCCATGTTTATTCATGGAGCATAGATCCAGATCAATAAACCCTCGCAACAGCTGCCCTACCCTGCGCGGCTTTTGCGACCGACACCCAAATGCCAACTCTCATCGCCCCCGAGCTTCTCGCCCCCGCCGGCACCCTGAAAAACATGCGTTACGCCTTCGCTTATGGCGCCGATGCGGTCTACGCCGGCCAGCCGCGCTACAGCCTGCGGGTGCGCAACAACGAGTTCGATCATGCCAACCTGGCGCTGGGCATCCGTGAGGCGCAGGCGCAGGGCAAGCGCTTCTACGTAGTGGTCAACATCGCCCCGCACAACGCCAAGCTGAAGACGTTTCTCAAGGATCTGGCGCCGGTGATCGAGATGGCCCCGGATGCGCTGATCATGTCCGATCCGGGCCTGATCATGCTGGTGCGCCAGCACTTTGCGCAGATGCCGATTCACCTGTCGGTGCAGGCCAACACGGTGAATTGGGCGAGCGTCGAGTTCTGGCAGCAACAGGGGCTGAGCCGGATCATTCTGTCGCGCGAACTGTCGCTGGAAGAGATCGGCGAAATCCGCGAGCAGGTGCCGGGCATGGAGCTGGAAGTGTTCGTGCACGGCGCGCTATGCATGGCCTATTCCGGGCGCTGCTTGCTTTCCGGTTACATGAACAAACGCGATGCCAATCAGGGCACCTGCACCAACGCCTGCCGCTGGAAGTACACGGCGCAGGAAGCCACGCAAAACCAGCTCGGCGAGATCGTCCAGACCTTTCAACCCGAGCCCACGCTAGGCCTCGGCGCACCAACCGATCAGGTCTTTCTGTTGCAGGAAGCCAACCGCCCCGATGAATTGATGCCGGCTTTCGAAGACGAACACGGCACCTACATCATGAACGCCAAGGACCTGCGCGCCGTGCAGCATGTCGAGCGCCTGACGCGCATGGGCGTGCACTCATTGAAAATCGAAGGCCGGACCAAATCGCATTTCTACTGCGCGCGCACCACGCAGGTGTATCGCCGGGCGATCGATGATGCCGTGGCCGGGCGCGCGTTTGATCGCGGCCTGATGCTGGATCTCGAGTCGCTGGCCCAGCGCGGCTACACCGAAGGTTTTCTGCGCCGGCATGTGCATGACGAATATCAGAACTATCAGCACGGCAGTTCGGTGTCGGAGCGACAGCAGTTCGTTGGCGAGCTGACCGGCGAGCGCCGGGATCGCCTGGCCGAGGTGAAAGTGAAGAATCGTTTTGCCGTGGGCGATCATCTGGAACTGATGACGCCCAAGGGCAATTTCCATTTTGATCTGCACGAATTGCAGAGTGTCAGCGGCCAAGCGATCGAAGTGGCGCCGGGAGACGGGCATACGGTGTACGTGCCGATACCGGATGCGGTGGATTTGCGCTTTGGGTTGTTGATGCGGGATTTGCCGCGGACCTGAATCCCCTCACCCTAGCCCTCTCCCAGAGGGAGAGGGGACTGATCGGGGGATATTTCAGAGGTACGCTGACCTGAACGGGGACCGCTGAAGCCGCAAACTACACAGCCCTGGTTGTGCTCGTGAATCCATAATCGGCTCGGACTTTCAGGTCGATGTCTGGCGCAAGACACCTCGGTTGGCCCCCTCTCCCTCCGGGAGAGGGCTGGGGTGAGGGCCGCTATTCTATTGGGCAAACTCCTCACGCAACATCCCTACAAACGCCTCGCGCGCCGGGTGCACACCGGCGTTTTCATGCCAGTAAAACAAATTCTCGATCGCCATCAGTTCAGCGAACTCATAACCCTCGCAGCCCGCGCCTTTGGCGTACTGCTCGAACACGCCCCGGGGCACCAGCGCCACCCCGGCACCGGCGCTGACGCAGCCGACAATCGCTCCGTAACTGGCCAGACTGACAATCGGCAGCGCCTGCCCTCGGCGCAGCAACCAATGCTCAAGTGCCGCGCGGTACGGGCAACCCGGCGGCCACATGAACAGGGTTTTGTCTTGCAGATCCGCGATGTCACGCACCGGGCCGAATGAAGTCGAGGCGATCAGTAACAATTCCTCTCGATACATCGGCGTGCGTTTGAGCTGAGCACGTTCGACATCTACCGCCACGATCGCACCATCCAGGCGATGGTTGACGGTGTCGTCGAGCAACTGGCTCCAGGTGCCGGTGGTAAGTTCCAGTGCCACTTGCGGGTAGCGCTTGTGGAATTTCGCCAGCAGGCGCGGCAAGCGCCCGGTCGCCGAAGACTCGATGGCGCCGATGCGCAGCGGTCCGGACGGCTCGGCGGCCGGGTCGAGCGCGCGTTTGGCTTCGACGGTCAGCGCCAGAATCTTTTCCGCATAAACCAGAAAGGTCTGCCCCGCCGGGCTGATGCGCAGTCCGCGCCCCTCGCGCAAGAACAGCGCCACGCCCAACTCGGCCTCCAGCGCTTTGATCCGCGCAGTGATGTTCGACGGCACGCAGAACAGCTTTTCGGCGGCCCGGGCAATGCTGCCGACCTCGGCCACAGTCTTGAACATGCGGATTTGCGCCAGCTCCATAATCATCACTCCGAGTGAACAGTCGACGCAGTATAAGTCAGTTGTGACGAATGATCGGGCGCGCGGATACTCGGCGCATCCACTGCCCTGGTGCCTCGATCATGACTTCCACTTCTACCTGCAAAATCATCCTGGCCATGGCGTTTGTCATCGGCTGCTGGGGCTATTCGCCCACTGGCATTCACATCGGCTTGCAAGGGTATGAGCCCGGACATCTGGCCTTGCTGCGTTTTCTGCTGGCGTCGCTGTTGATGGCGCTGATCGCAATTTTCAAAGGCATTCGCCTGCCGCAGTGGCGCGATGTGCCGTTACTGTTTGCCTTGGGCTTCTTCGCCGTCAGCCTGCATCACGTCGCCTTGAACATCGGCCAGCAAGGCATCAGTGCCGGGGCTTCCAGCGTGCTGGCGCAATCGAGCCCGTTATTCAGCACGCTGCTGGCGTGCTTTGTGTTCAAGGAACGCGTCAGCGCCTGGCGTTGGGGCTGTGTGCTGCTTGGATTTGTCGGCGTGGTGATCGTAGTCAGCGGCGACAAGGGCCTGGGCGCTATCAATGCCCATGGCTTGTTGATCTTGTTGGCGGCGCTTTCCTGGAGCCTCTATTTCGCCCTGCAAAAGCATCATGCGCGGCGCTACGACGGCTTCAGCCTGGGCTGCTACGCGGTGTGGTCGGGGACGTTGCTGTTGCTGATTTATCTGCCGGGGCTGGCTGACGCCGTGATGCACGCGCCGCCGCGTGCGCAGTGGGCGGTGCTGATGTTGGGGGTGTTTCCCAGCGCGCTGGCGTATCTGGCCTGGGGTTTCGTGCTCAAGCATGTGGACTTGAGTCGGGCGACGATGACCTTGTATCTGATACCGCCGACGGCCATGGGAATTGCGTCGTGGGGACTGGGTGAACGGCCGACGTTGATGGTGCTGATGGGAGCGGTGGTGGTGTTGATCAGTGTGTTGGCGTTGAATCTGGAGCGTCGGGTTGGCGTCGTTCGAGCATCTGACAGCAAGGCTTGAATCTGCGGTGAAGCCGATGCCGTCTTCGCGAGCAGGCTCGCTTGTATGGTAGGACTTGAAGGGAGGAGGAGGGACAAGGCTCGATTCTGACTGTTAGCGCAGTACAGACCGTGGGAGATTTTCACCCTCCTCCTTTCACCCAAGCGCCGATAAAGAATGCATCTGGCCTAGACCGACGATAGGAACAAGCCTGCGCCTCTGGGTGAACCCTTCAAGTGTTCAAACCTTAGCCCGGAGGATTTCTTATGGCAATGCCCGTCGCTACTACCCAGTCGATTGTCGGGGTTGATGTCGCCAAAGACGAACTGGTGATTTATCACGTCGAATCAGATCGGCTCGAGACAATCTCCAATACCAAAACGGCGATCAAGAAATGGCTCAAGACCGTTGCCAAACCAGTAGCAATCGCCATCGAAGCCACCAATATTTATCACCAGGAGTTCGCCGAGCTGGCGCACGCGGATGGCTGCAGGATCTATATGGTTGGCGGTTATGAACTCAGTCATTACCGCAAAGGCGTGAACGTTCGCGCTAAAACTGATGCGCTGGATGCTCGTTTATTGGCCCGCTATCTGACAAACGAAGGGGACCATTTGCGCCCTTGGACGCCGCCGTCCCCCCTGTATTGCCGGCTCATTAGTCTGTTCCGGCGTCGTGCGGCTCTGGTTCAGGCTCGTGTCAGCCTCAAGCAGAGCTGGGAGAATGAGCCGCTGCTCAAAACTGCTTTCAAGAATCAGATAAGCGCCATGCAAAGGCTAGAAACCTTGCTTGAAAAAACGATCCTGACGCAGATAGAAGAAGCCGGTTTGGGCGCACAGCTCAAGCGCTGCATGAAGGTCGAAGGTATCGGTACGTTGAGCGGAGCCCGCTTGCTTGCATCCTTTCAGCGTGGGGACTTCAGGAATGCCGACGCTTTCATCGCTTTTCTAGGAATGGATCTGCGCATAGCGGACTCAGGCAAAAAGAAAGGCCGGCGCTGTCTGACCAAACGAGGCGACCCTGAGGCACGTCGATTGCTGCACAACGCTGCAATGGCGGCGAGCCGGACCTCGGTGTGGAAAGGGTTTTATGAGGCTATGAGAGGGCGTGGGTTGAGCACTACCCAAGCACTGGTCGCACTAGCCCGCAAGCTTGCACGGGTGGTATTTGCTCTGTTGAAAAACCAGAGCGAATACTCACCCAAAGGCGTTTAGGGGCTAGGCATGAACCATAGAATCTCCCACAGTGGATCTGTGTCGTACATACATCCATTGTGGGAGCGAGCCTGCTCGCGAAGAGGCCGCCCCACTCAATGAATAATCCAGACCTCAGCGCATATCATCCGACAACGGTGTCGGCTCGTCCGCCGGCGGTACATCGTCGTCATCCGGCGGATCCTTCCAGTCATCCGGGCGGTCGGCATCGCTCAGTGGATCGCGCCCCGGGTCCATCCCCGGCGGTGCGTCGTGATCGCTCAGCGTCGGCTCGTCGGTGCCGGATACGGGGCGGCGGGTCTGGTCGGTGGGCGCCATGCCACCGGGAACAAGCGAGTCATCAGCCATGCTGCACCTCACAATACTGGCCCGGATTATCCGGGGCGTATTACTTGGAAGCGCGGGTACTGAGGGCGTGCGGTAGATCAGACCAGCGGCATCAGCCTTGGGCGATAAAGCGATCGCGACTGTTGGTCAAGTGCAGCCACATCGCAGCGCGGGCGGCATCGGCGTCCTGACGTTTGATCGCATTCAGAATCGCCTCGTGTTCCAGATTGGCCAAGTGGCCGAGCTTGCTCAGATCCGCCGCGCCGCGCTCGGCGGCATTCAGGCGATTGCGCGGGATCATCGCACTGCCCAGGTGCTGCATGATCTCGCTGAAACAAGCGTTGCCGGTGGCCTCGGCGATCAGCAGATGAAAACGCCGATCGGCCTCCACGCAGCTGTCGTTGTTCGCCAGCAGCCGTTGATAGTCATCCAGCGCCTGACGCATCTGCTGCACCTGCTGCTCACTGCGCCGCTGCGCCGCCAGCGCCGCCGCTTGCGTCTCCAGGCCCATGCGCAATTCGAGAATGCTGCGCACGCCGAGCGCCGTATCGACGTTCAGGCGCAGGCCCTGCTCCGCTGCACGCTCGATCACGAAGGTACCGATGCCGTGGCGCGTCTCGACCAGCCCCGAGGCCTGCAACTTGGAAATGGCCTCGCGCACCACCGTGCGGCTGACGCCGTGCTCCTGAACGATGGAGTTCTCCGACGGTAGCTTGTCACCGGGCGACAGTTGTCCGAGCAGGATGCTCTGGGTGAGCTTTTCCACCAGGTCATGAGCGAGGTTGTGCGTGCGTTTGCGCGCGGGCGCGTCGAGGTCTTCTTGCATGATCGGTTCCGGTGATCGGGGCTTGCCGATCGTAGCACTGCGGGATGACGGTTGAGATGGATTTTAGCGGTCGACGGGCCATCAACTTGTATGACAACACTCAATTACGTCGAATATTTTCGATAGCCAGCCATCACGCACCACCATTCACATATCAAAAATGCGCTCCGCTCGATTGGCGCAACAATCAATAAATACGAGCTAGAATCCGGTTTTCGCATAAAAAACCGAACAATCAGAAGAATTTGATCGCCCTCCCCACTTGTAGGACAAAAAATTACAGTTGTATGATGTCTAGCAACAGCGCAGCACCCAGTCCTACCCGCATAAAAATAATCAGTGGGAGAAACATCAGTGAAAACCTCCATCTCCGGGATGCAGGACAGCGTCGACCCGACGCTCGCCTCAGCCATCTCCAAAGTCAAACGCCACGTCCTGCCGCTCTTCGTGATCATGTTCATCGTCAATTACATTGACCGGGTGAACATCGGTTTCGTCCGCACCCACATGGAAACCGATCTGGGCATTGGTGCTGCCGCCTATGGCTTCGGCGCCGGGCTGTTCTTTATTGGATACGCGCTGTTCGAAGTGCCTTCGAACATGCTTCTGCAAAAAGTCGGCGCACGCATCTGGCTGACCCGCATCATGTTCACTTGGGGCATAGTCGCCGCCTGCATGGCGTTCATCCAGAACGAAACCCACTTCTATATCCTGCGCTTCCTGCTCGGTGTCGCCGAGGCCGGGTTCTTTCCCGGGGTGATTTATTACTTCACCCGTTGGCTGCCTGGCGTTGAGCGCGGCAAGGCGATCGCGATCTTCCTCAGCGGCTCGGCCGTGGCCTCGCTGATCTCCGGTCCGCTGTCCGGCCTGCTCCTGCAGATCAATGGGCTGGGCATGCACGGCTGGCAATGGATGTATTTCATCGAGGGGATGTTCTCGGTGTGCCTGTGCGTCTTCGTCTGGTTCTGGCTGGATGCCAAACCCCACGACGCGAAATGGCTGAGCCGCGCCGAACAGGATGCGTTGGTCAGCGCCATCGACGACGAGCAAAAGGCCCGCGAAGCCGCGACGCCGATCCGGCCGTCGCTGGGCAAACTGCTCAAAGACCGGCAGATCATTCTGTTCTGCCTGATCTACTTCTTCATTCAGTTGACCATTTATGCGGCGACTTTCTGGCTGCCGAGCATCATCAAGAAGATGGGCGAACTCAGCGACGTGCAGGTCGGCCTGTTCAACTCGATTCCATGGTTGCTGTCGATCGTCGGCATGTACGCCTTCGCCTCGCTGTCGGCGAAGTGGAAACATCAACAAGCCTGGGTCGCCACTGCCCTGTTGATCGCCGCAGCGGGGATGTTCATGTCCACCACTGGCGGGCCGATCTTTGCCTTCGTCGCGATCTGCTTTGCGGCACTGGGTTTCAAATCCGCCTCGTCGCTGTTCTGGCCGATTCCCCAGGCTTATCTGGATGCACGCATCGCGGCGGCAGTGATCGCGCTGATCAATTCGGTGGGCAACCTCGGCGGCTTCGTCGCGCCGACCACCTTCGGCCTGCTGGAGCAACACACCGGCTCGATTCAGGGCGGCCTCTATGGTCTGGCCGCTACCTCGATCATCGCCGCAATCATCGTCTTCGCCGCACGCACCACGCCGAAACCCGCTGCTGAAAAGGCTGTGGCCGACGCCGCGCCGAAACACGCCTGACTACGTCTCGACAAGGAAAACAACAATGACTGTTCATGACACCGCCAAAGCTCCGATCATCACCGACATGCAGGTCATTCCGGTGGCCGGTCACGACGGCATGCTGCTCAACCTGAGCGGCGCCCACGGGCCGTTTTTCACCCGCAACATCGTCATCCTCAAGGACAACGCCGGCCACACCGGCGTCGGCGAAGTGCCCGGTGGCGAGCGCATTCGCCAGACCCTGGAAGACGCGCGCAATCTGGTGGTCGGCAGCCCCATCGGCACCTACCAGAAGATCCTCAATCAGGTGCGCCACACCTTCGCCGACCGCGATGCCGGCGGCCGTGGTCTGCAGACGTTCGACCTGCGCATCACCATTCACGCGGTCACCGGCCTGGAAGCCGCCCTCCTCGACCTGCTCGGCCAACATCTGGACGTGCCGGTGGCGGCGCTGCTCGGTGAAGGTCAGCAACGCGACGAAGTGAAGATGCTCGGTTACCTGTTTTACGTTGGCGATCAACACGAAACCGATCTGGCCTATCGCAGCGAACCGGACGCCGACAACGACTGGTTCCGTGTGCGTCACGAGAAAGCCATGACCGCCGAAGCGGTCGTGCGTCTGGCGGAGGCGGCGCACGCCAAGTACGGTTTCAAGGATTTCAAACTCAAGGGCGGCGTGCTCAGCGGCGATGCCGAAATCGAAGCGGTCACGGCACTGGCCGAGCGCTTCCCTGAAGCGCGAATCACCCTCGACCCGAACGGCGCCTGGTCGCTGAAAGAGGCGATCCGTCTGTGCCGCGATCAGCACCACGTACTCGCCTACGCCGAAGACCCGTGCGGTGCCGAAAACGGTTACTCCGGGCGCGAAGTCATGGCTGAATTCCGCCGCGCCACCGGCCTGAAAACCGCGACTAACATGATCGCCACCGACTGGCGTGAAATGGGCCACGCGATTCAGTTGCAGTCAGTGGACATCCCGCTGGCCGACCCGCACTTCTGGACCATGCAGGGTTCGGTACGCGTCGCGCAGATGTGCCACGAGTGGGGCCTGACCTGGGGCTCGCATTCCAACAACCACTTCGATATCTCTCTGGCGATGTTTACCCACGTCGCCGCCGCCGCACCCGGCGAGATCACCGCCATCGACACCCACTGGATCTGGCAGGACGGTCAGCGCCTGACCAAGGCACCGCTGCAGATTGTCGATGGTCTCGTGCAGGTGCCGAAAAAACCCGGGCTGGGTGTGGAGTTGGACATGGATCAAGTGGCCAAGGCCCACGAACTGTACAAAGGCATGGGCCTCGGCGCGCGGGATGACAGCGTGGCGATGCAGTTCCTGATTCCGGGGTGGAAATTCGATAACAAACGGCCGTGTCTGGTGCGGTGAGAAAAATCGAGGATTAAAGCCCGGCCCTGTAATTCAACTGATAAACCTGTGGGAGCTGGCTTGCCAGCGATAGCGGTGGGTCAGCCAGCATCAATGTTGGCCATTGCGACCCCATCGCTGGCAAGCCAGCTCCCACAGGGAATGAGGTGAATCAGGCATTAATTTGCAGCAACCAGGTTTTGAACGCTTTCATCGCCACCGTTTCCGCTCGCGACTGCAACCGCGTCAGCCAGTAACTGCCGGTGGTGATCTCGATCGCAAACGGCTGGCAGATCGCATCTGCCGCCAGTTGCCGGGCGAACATCAGCGGCGGCGCCAACGCCACGCCGCCGCCCTGCAATGCGGCTTCCATCATTGCCAGCGACGAATCGAACACGATGCTTTGCGGTGGCGCGGCCTGCGTCGCCAGGCCCGCTGCGTGAAACCACTCCGGCCATTCATCGGTGCGATAGGAACGCAGCAAGGTCTGCTGCAACAGGTCCGCCGGCGAGTGCAGCTGCCGGGCAATCTCCGGCACGCACAATACCGACAACGGCGCATCGAGCAAGCGTGTCGCCTCGATGCCATGCCAGGCGCCAGCACCGAAACGAATGGCGTAATCCAGTCCCTCCGCCGCCACATCCACCCGGTTGTTATTGGTCGACAGACGTAAATCTATAAGCGGATATTTCCCCCGAAAGTCCGCCAGCCTCGGCAACAGCCAACCCACAGCAAAAGTGCCCACCGCGCCAACCGTCAACATGTCGCGATACTGCCCACCGGCCAGACGTTCGAGCATCTGCGCAATATGATCGAATGATGTGCTGAGTACCGGCAGCAAGGTTTCGCCTTCACTGGTCAGCATCAGCCCACGTGGCAGGCGTTTGAATAGGGTCAGGTTGAGTTGCGCTTCCAGGCTTTTGACCTGATGGCTCACCGCCGCTTGTGTCACGCACAACTCGACGGCAGCACGGGTAAAACTCAAATGACGTGCCGAGGCTTCAAATGCGCGCAGAGCGTTGAGCGGCAGTTGCGGTCGAATCATGCGTTGCCCCAAATTTTTCTAATGGCTCATGCGAGTTTTCATCGTTTGTCGAGATCCAGCGAAGTGCCTAAATTGGCCGCGCTGATCGGCCGCCCGATGAAAAATCACCCGCAGTGTAGCGGGATACACCAATCGACACTCATGGAGAGTGATTCAATCATGTGTTCCTTAAAACCGAGCAAGGTCTTTTCCTACAGCGCTTTCGCACTGTTCTTCGGCAGCGTTGCCTGTCATGCCGCAACGCCGACGGATGCGCAATTGCAGACACTGGTCAGCCAAGCCGTCACCCCGGTCATGCAGCAAAACAACATCCCGGGGCTGACCGTAGCGATCACCCTGAATGGCCAAGCGCATTACTTTAACTACGGGGTCGCCGCTAAAGACACCGCACAAAAGGTCAGCGAAAACACCCTCTTCGAAGTCGGCTCGGTGAGTAAAACCTTCACCGCCACCCTCGCCGGTTACGCCCAGGCCACAGGCAAACTCGACCTGTCGAGCATGGCCAGCCAACTCTGGCCGGAGCTCAAGGGCAGCGCCTTCGACAACATCAGCGTGCTGCAACTGGGCACCTACAGTGCTGGCGGACTGCCGTTGCAATTCCCCGCTGAGGCGGATTCTTCCGACAAGATGCTCGGCTATTACCAACAGTGGAAACCGCAATTTCCCACCGGCAGCCATCGCCTGTATTCCAACCCGAGCCTGGGCCTGTTCGGCTACCTGACGGCGAAAAGCCTCGGCCAGCCATTCGACCAGGCAATGACGCAAACCCTGCTGCCGAAACTCGGCCTTCAGCACACCTTCCTCAGCGTACCGTCAGCGCAGTCGAAGCTTTATGCCCAAGGCTACGACAGCGCCGACCAACCGGTACGCGTCAGCCCCGGCGCCCTCGACGCCGAAGCCTACGGCATCAAAACCAGCGCCGCCGACCTGCTGCGATACGTCCAGGCACAGCTGCAACCGGCCAGCCTTGCGCCTGATCTGCACCAAGCCATCGCCAACACCCACATCGGCTATTACCGCGTCGGCGACATGACCCAAGGCCTGGGCTGGGAACGCTACGCCTACCCGATCAGCCTGGAAAAACTGCAAAACGGCAACTCGACCCCCATGGCCATGGAACCGCACAAAGTCGAATGGCTGACTCCACCGCAAGCTGAACCGGCCAATGTGCTATTCAATAAGACCGGTTCTACACGGGGCTTTGGCGCGTATGTGGCGTTCGTGCCGTCGCGGGACATGGGCATCGTGATTCTGGCCAACAAGAACTACCCGAATGCCGAACGGGTGAAGATTGCGCATACGGTTTTCGCGGCGCTGGCGGATTAAGAGCAAAAGATCGCAGCCTGCGGGATAGGGTTTTCGCTGGGTGAATGGAGCCGCCGCAGGCTGCGATCTTTTTCGTTTCAGCGCTTAAAGCTGCGCCTGCAAGCGCCAGCCAATGACATCCATCAAGTCACAGCTATCGCGCAACGGAATCGCCAGCACCCGGGCGAAATCCTGCAACAGCAATGCATCGTGTCCCTTGCCCTCGTCCAGCGAAAGGCTCTCCATCAGCTGCGTCACACAGCGCAAGCGGTAAGCCGCGGTGCCGTGCAACACGTCGATGGGGGCTTCGCTGTCGATCAGCACACAGGGAATTTTGCAGTCAATCCCGGTGATCGGTATGTAACGCGCCATGGTAGAACCTCCCTGTTCAATGTTGAGTCGCCGTTGCGGGTGAATCGAGATTGTCCAGCGCGCGGTTGACCAGCAGTTCTCCGACTACCGCCAATTGCTGGATCGACAACGTCAGGCTGCGCTGCGCACCGCTCAACTCGCAGGCCAGATCGGTGGTCAGTACGTTCAGTGAGGCAAGGGTTTCGCAGGCATGGCTCAGCAGTGTCGCCGTGTCGATGTCGGGGAGAATGGTGAAGACGTGGCTGATGGGATCGGGTTGGCCGGGGTGGCGCAGACGCGGATTATTGGAGTCGAAGGAGCTTGAATCCATGGGGGATTCGGGGGGATTTGGAGTGTGTTTTTTCATTAATAAATCCTCGGGACATTTAAAGAAAAAACTGCCGAACTCACTTCCACGAGAGGGTGGCAGCTTTGCGCAGGTGTGGAAGTCCGGGGAAGCCCGAGGAACCCGGTGCACTCGAGAGTGCTCCTGCGCATAGCTGCCATAAGCAAACAATGTTGGCATAAAAACCACCAACATGTGTTTACAGGCGCAATGCGCGCTCGGGAATCACCGGACTTCCACATCCGACCACTGTGTTTTTCAGCGGCCAAAAGAGGTTATCCCTCTGCGTCACAACGCACCAGTTCACCACGGCCGCCGCGTCTTGCAGGAAAAATCCACTGGGTTTGAAGGGTGTTGGCGTCAGACATTTCGGCAGGCACATGCTGCAATGACTTTCGATCAGCAGATGACTTGTGGGAGCGAGCCTGCTCGCGAATGCGCTCGATCAGTCACCTTTCAGCGCCTGAAAAACCGCTATCGCGAGCAGGCTCGCTCCCACATTTGAACTGTGCACTTCACAAAAAAATGTGGGAGCTGGTTTGCCAGCTCCCACAGGGATTTTGCTTCACTCACGCAACGCGCAATCAATCATCCGGCATCTGCGGTGGTTTGCTCGGTTTCGCCGGTTTGCTGCCCTTCGCGCCTTTTGCCGGTTCCGGCTCGGTGGCGGCAGGCGTTTGTGCGGCGGCGGCCGCAGCGGCGGCTTCTTTTTCGGCCATGGGCATGGCGTCGATGGTTTCGAAGATTTTTGCCAGGCTCAATGCCTTGGCTTCATCACCCGAGGCGGAGAGCTTGGTTTCGCCGTCCTTGCCCACCAGGAACACTTTTGGATAAGCGCCGGCACCGAGCTTCAGCGAACGCAGCAGGGCCATGGTGTCCTGCTGGCCCATGTCCTTGCCGTCGAGCTGTCCGGACATGCTGAGGATGGTGTAGACCTTGATGTTGCGGTCGGTGACGCCCTTTTTGTTGGCCGGATCTTCCAGCGACTTCTTCAGGCTCAGCCAGACCGGGTCGACAGTGCTTTGCGCAATCACGATCAGCGGGCGGGCGCGGCCCACGTCCCCGGCCAGGGGTGAATCGCTGTCGGCGGCGAACAGGGGGCCAGCGATTGCCAGCAAGAGGGTCAGGGTCAGGGACCTGATGAGCATGCGCATCTCCTTTTGATATCCACGCACTACTGATTGCGCATCGTGGCGATTGTTCCGGCGGTGTCTGGCAAAAAGGCATTGCCCTGTCAGAAGCTTAGGTCAGGGAGAACTTTGCGCAACATGACGCAAGCGATCATTGGCACATCCCTACGGCCGCTGCATTGGAAGTGTTTGCTCCAGACTGACTCAGAACGCCAACTTATAACCAATCAACACCAGCATCGTCGCCAGGCACGGGCGCAGGACTTCGTCGGAGATGCGTCCGGTCAGGTGGCTGCCGAGCCAGATGCCTGGCAGCGAGCCCATCAGCAGGAAGCCCAGCACGCCCCAATCCATGTTGCCCATGCTTGCGTGGCCGAGGCCGGCGACGAGGGTCAGGGGTACGGCGTGGGCGATTTCGGTGCCGACCAGGCGGCGGGTTGGCAGTAGCGGGTAGAGGATGAACAAGGCGACGGTGCCCAGTGCGCCGGCGCCGATCGAGGTCAGGGCGACCATGGTGCCGAGGATCAGACCGGTGATCACCGTCATGATATTCAGGCGCGAACCGCTCGGGTTGTAGTTGCCACCCGCGCGTTTGTGGGCGAATTCGAGCAAGCGTTTCTTGAAGAAGATTGCCAGGGCAGTGGCGAAGAGGACGAAGCCGAGCGCCTGTTTGATGATGGCGTTCATCGCGTCCGGCGCGGTGTGCAGGGTGCTGAGGAACCACAGGGTCATGGCCACGGCTGGCACGCTGCCGAGGGTCAGCCAGCCGGTGATCGCCCAGTCGATGTTCTTGTTCTTCCTGTGAACGAGGACGCCGCTGGATTTGGTGATCGCAGCGTACAGCAGATCGGTACCCACCGCCGTCGCCGGGTTGATGCCGAACCACAGCAGAATCGGCGTCATCAACGAACCGCCGCCGACACCGGTTATGCCTACGATAAACCCAACCACCAGCCCGGCAATCACCAGGCCGAAATTTGCCAATTCCATTCAAACGTCCAGAAAACGACAGGAAAATCTGGCCCGCAGCATAGCGATTTTTCTTATAACCACATATATCGATGCGGTCTATCGTTATGCCATATCGAATTCACCGCAGATCCCACAGTGGATCTTTGCGCTTCAGCAAACCTGCAAGGCTCACTGCACCGGCAGGAAATTCAAGAACAGCAGACTCTGCGCGTAATTCAGGCCGATCCTGCGATAGCGCTCATCGAGCATCTGCGTGAGCAGGTCCAGGCGCGCGACGATTTTGCTGAATTCGGTGGCGAAGCTGAGGTTGCTGCCCTCCTCCGAGATTTCGTTGGAGAACAGCAACGGCTGGCCTTCCTTGTTTTGTCGTTGCGACAAAATCCACATGGCTTTTTCGATGTTGCGCGCGGCGTTGTGCACGAACGTCGGGTTGATCGCGTCGGTCATGTAGAACTCGGTGCGATTGCCGTGGGCGGTAACCAGCATGCTGCCGATCGCATAGATGAACGCGCCGACGCGGTCGCCGAGGAACTCCGGACTCATCGCATAGCTCAGCGCCGCCAGGTCCTTGCGCCCGCCCAGCACGGGCAACGGCTGCTGTTGCTCGACAGCGAGACGCACCTGTTTCACGGCGGCGTTGACGGTGAGGAAACCGGATTTGCGCAGTTCTTCCGGGTTGCGCAGGTAAAGCTTGCCCATCAATCGATAGAGGCTGTCGAGGTTATCGCGCATCGCCAGGGTGGCCATGCGGTCGACGCTGGTCTGCAGAAATTCCTGCGGCTGCCCTTCACGTATCTGATTGAAAAATCCATTGCCGTTCTGGTGGCTGCAGCCGCTGAGCAACAGCGACAACAGGCAGGCCAGCAGCAGGCACGGGCGGCGGTGAGCGGCGGTGATCAGGGCAAAAACACTCGGCATGAAGTCTCGGACAGGCACATTCCTGTGCGGCGGGAGTCACCGCATCCTGGCCATGCATAGAGCCGCCGATTGCGAAAAAGTGCAGTGCCCGGGCGGTTAGCCGACCTTCGGCGCTTTTCGCCACATCAATTAGTCGGACTTTATATTTGCCAACAGCGGCAAATCCGCTATAAATCTTCTGCGAAATATTCAATAGCCTGACTAATTGCGTTTTCTCAAAACAACAACAAAAAGGAAGGTCAACCATGCTTCAATCCCGTCACCTGCTCTCCGGCCTCGGACTGTCCCTGATGATCGCTACCCTTTCCGCCAACGCGGCGGGCCTGACCGCCGAACACAAAGCTTTCGGCAAAACCAATGACGGCACGCCTGTCGAACAGTACATCCTGCGCAACAGTCACGGCATGCAAGCCACCGTGATTACCTACGGCGCGACCCTGCAAGCGCTGAAAGTCGCTGACAAACACGGCAAGTTCGACGACGTCGTCTTGGGTTTTGACGATGTGCAGGGCTATCAGAAAGGCACCGCGTACTTCGGCGCGACCATCGGCCGCTTCGGCAATCGCCTGGCCGAAGGCGCTTTCGAAATCGATGGCAAACGCTATCAAGTGCCGCAGAACGACAAATCCAACGCCCTGCACGGCGGCCCCGAAGGTTTCGACAAGAAAGTCTGGAAGGCCAGGGAAACCAAGGACAAGGATTCGGTTGGCGTAACCCTGACCTACCTCTCGGCCGACGGCGAGATGGGCTTCCCAGGCAATCTGACCACCGAAGTCACCTATCGCCTGACCGACAACAACGAGCTGCGCATCGACTACAAGGCCAGCACCGACAAGCCGACCGTGCTCAACCTGACCAACCACAGCTACTTCAACCTGGCCGGCGCCGGCAATGGCGATATTCTCAAGCAAGTCGCCATGATCAACTCCAGCCATTACACGCCGGTCACCGCCAAACTGATCCCGACCGGGGAGCTGGCGCCTGTGGCCGGTACGCCGATGGACTTCAGCAAACCGACGGCGATCGGCACGCACATCAAGGCTGATCATCCGCAGCTGAAATTCGCCGAGCCGAAACAGGGCGGCTTCGATTTCAACTGGGCACTGGACACCAAGGGCGATGTCAGCAAGCTCGCCACCGAAGTCAGCGACCCGCAATCCGGGCGTGTGCTGCAACTGTTCACCAGCGAGCCGGGCGTGCAGTTCTACACCAGCAACTTCCTCGACGGCACGGTCAAGGGCAAGGGCGGCAAGGTCTATCCACACTGGGGCGCATTCACCCTCGAGACCCAGCACTACCCGGATTCGCCGAACCAGCCGGACTTCCCGAGCACGCGGCTTGATCCGGGGCAGACTTATGCCCACAGCGTGATCCTCAAGTTCTCCGCCAAGTAACCTGCCATGCACCCCCTGTGGCGAGGGGATTCATCCCCGTTGGGATGCGAAGCAGCCCCGATCCTGCAACACGCGTTGTATCAGACAGCGTTCTATTGCAGGTTTTTGGGGCTGCTTCGCAGCCCAGCGGGGATAAATCCCCTCGCCACAAATCCCCGCCACAAGATCTCCTGACCACAATTGATCCGGTTTCATCCTTGACTCCCCCTTCCTTCCGGGAACCCTTGCTCTATCCTGCTGCCCACTAAAGATATCGACTCTTTAAGGCAGGAGGTTTGAATGCGTACTCTTGAGTTGGCCGGCGTGCAGGTTCCCGTGATTGGCCAGGGCACTTGGCGCATGGGCGAGGATCGTTCGGCGCATAGCCGTGAAGTGGCGGCGCTGCGCAGCGGAATCGAGCTAGGCATGACTCTGATCGACACCGCCGAGATGTACGCCGAGGGCGGTGCCGAAACGGTGGTCGGCGAAGCCATCGCCGGTCTGCGCGATCAAGTCTTTCTGGTCAGCAAGGTCTACCCGCACAACGCCAGCCGCCAGGGCATCCCGCAAGCCTGCGAGCGCAGTTTGCGTCGGCTCGGCACCGACTACATCGATCTGTATCTGCTGCACTGGCGCGGTCAGTATCCGCTGGAGGAAACCGTCGAAGCCTTCGAACGCCTGCGCGAGGACGGCAAGATCGGCCGTTGGGGCGTGTCGAATTTCGATGTCGACGACCTCGAAGAACTGTCCAGCTCGGCCTGCGCCACCAATCAGGTGTTGTACAACCTCGAGGAGCGCGGCATCGAATTCGATTTGCTGCCGTGGTGCCAGCATCAGCGCCTGCCGTTGATGGCGTACTGTCCGATCGGCCAGGGCGGCGCGATGCTCGCCGAGCCGGTTCTGCAAGACATTGCCAGTCGTTACAACGCCACCCCGGCGCAGATTTCACTGGCGTGGCTCCTGCGTCAGGACGGCGTGATTGCGATTCCCAAGGCTGTGCGCCCCGAGCATGTGCAACTCAATGCCGAGGCGGCGCAGTTGCAACTGGACGCCGGGGATCTGGCGGCGCTGGACAAAGTGTTCCCGGCGCCTCAACGCAAGCAGCGACTGGCCATGGTCTGAGCTGCCGACTGCGAGGGCTTCGCCATGAGAAGCACAGATCTGCACGACCCGTACAACCTGCAACGTTTTGTCCAGGCACAGGATCCGGTGTTCGAACGGGTCCAGCGTGAACTCGAGACAGGCCGCAAGCGCAGCCACTGGATGTGGTTCGTCTTCCCGCAGTTCGCCGGATTGGGCGGCAGCGAAATGGCCCGCCGCTTCGCCATTGGTTCAGCCGAAGAAGCCCAGGCCTATCTGGCCCACGAGCTGCTCGGGGCGCGGCTGCGCACCTGCACGCAACTGGTGCTGAATGTGCCGCAGCGCTCGATTGCAGAAATGTTTGGCCATCCCGATGACTTGAAATTTCATTCTTCGATGACCCTGTTCGCCCAGTTCAGCGCCGAGGACAGTCTGTTCCATCAGGCGCTGGAGCGTTACTTCCACGGCATTCTCGATGAATGGACGCTGCAACTGCTCGACTCAAAACAGGCCCAGTTGCCCACCGATCAGGGTTGAGAAGTCGTCGTCGACAAACGGCAGAATCGCATCCGCCACCGGTTGCAGCTGTCGCGTGATGTAGTGGTCGTAGTCGATGGCGGCACGGCGTACTTCCAGCGGCTCCGGGCCGGCCAGGGTGATGACGTAGCTGATCCAGCCGCCGTTCTGATACTGCCGGGGCCGCCCCTGCTCGGCGTTGTATTCGTCGGCCAGCCGCGCCGCGCGGACGTGCGGCGGTACGTTGCGTTCGTAATCGTCGAGGGTGCGGCGCAGACGTTTGCGGTAGATCAGCCGGTCGTCGAACTCGCCGGCGAGGGTCTTGCGCACGTAATCGCGGACGTAATCCTGGTACGGCTTGCGCTGGAAGATCCGCTCATACAGTTCTTGCTGAAATTGCCGCGCTAGCAGCGACCAGTCGGTGCGCACGGTTTCCAGACCTTTGTAGACCATTTCCTCGCTGCCATCGGCGCGGGTGACGAGGCCGGCGTAGCGCTTCTTGCTGCCCTCCTCCGCGCCGCGAATGGTAGGCATCAGAAAGCGCTTGTAGTGAATCTCGAACTGCAATTCCAGCGCGCTTTCCAGCCCGTATTCTTCGCGCACATGGGCGCGCCACCAATCGTTGACGTGTTTGACCAGCGCATGGCCGATCTGCGCTGCTTCATCCTGACCGTGCAGACTGCGCAGCCAGACGAAGGTTGAATCGGTGTCGCCGTAAATGACGGCGTGGCCCTGTTCTTCGATCAACTGGCGGGTGCGCAGCATGATTTCGTGGCCGCGCAAGGTGATCGACGAGGCCAGCCGGGTATCGAAAAAACGGCAACCGCTGGAGCCGAGCACACCGTAGAAGGCGTTCATGATGATTTTCAACGCCTGGGACAGCGGCGCATTGTGCTCGCGCTTGGCGGTTTCGCGCCCTTCGGCCACCCGCGCCACGATGGACGGCAGACAATGGCGGGTGCGCGAGAAGCGCGCGCCACGAAAACCCGCTACCGAGTCAGCGTCGTCCGGGTGTTGCAGGCCCTCGATCAAGCCCACCGGGTCGATCAGAAAGGTGCGAATGATCGACGGGTAGAGGCTTTTGTAATCGAGCACCAACACCGATTCGTAAAGCCCCGGCCGTGAATCCATGACAAACCCGCCGGGGCTGGCCTGGGGTGGATTGGTGCCCAGATTGGGCGCAACGAAGCCCTGACGGTGCATCAACGGCATGTACAAATGGGTGAACGCGGCGACCGAACCGCCGCTGCGGTCGGCCGGCAAACCGGTAACGCTGGCGCGTTCAAGCAAAAACGTCAGCAGTTCGGTCTTGGCGAAGATCCGCGTGACCAGCTCGCAGTCTTTGAGGTTGTATTTGGCCAGCGCCGGTTTGTCTTCGGCGAACATGCGATTGATCTCGTCCATGCGCTGGTACGGGTTGTTGATCGCCTTGCCTTCGCCGAGCAGGGTCTGTGCGATGTTTTCCAGGCTGAACGAGGGGAAACTCCAGGTCGCCGAACGCAACGACTCGATGCCATCGATGATCAGCCGCCCCGCTGCCGAGGCGAAGTAGTGATTGCGGCTGCCGTGCTCGCGCCACTGCATTTCTTCGCCGCCACGACCGATCTTCAGCGGCACGCCGAGACGCCGTGCGTGTTCATGGAGGATGCGCAAATCGAACTGCACGACGTTCCAGCCAATGATTGCGTCAGGGTCGTGGCGGGCGAACCAGTCGTTGAGCTTCTTCAGAATGAGCGTGCGCGAATCGCAGTATTCAAGGTCGAAATCGACAATGCTGGCGTCGCCGTTCGGCGCACCGAGCATGTACACCTGGCGCTCGCCACAGCCTTCCAGCGCGATGGAATACAGCTCGCCGTTTTCGGTGGTTTCGATGTCGAGTGAGACCAAGCGCAGTTTCGGCCGGTAATCGGGGTCGGGTTTCAGCTGGGCGTTGATCAGTACGCCGTCAGCATCCGGGGTGCCGCCAAACAGCACCGGCGCGGTGATGAAGCGCTCCATCAGATAGCGTTCCGGCGGGCGCACGTCGGCTTCAAAGACGTCGACGCCGGCGCGGTTGAGCGCGGTTTCGAGGCGCATCAACTGGCCGTGCTGCTGGCAATACAGACCGAGCACCGGACGATGCTGAAAATCGAGCAAGGCCAACGGTCGCAGCTCTACATTCTTTTCATCGTGCAGCAGACGCTCGGCTGCTTCTCGCTGTGCGGCGGGAATAAATGCGACCGACGGCTGATGCGCCAGACGCACGCGGCGCGGCCCGGCGTCCGTTGCCAGCCAGAACTCGACTTCGGTGCCGGCCGGCGTATCGCGCCAATGCCGGGTCAGGACGAAGCCCTGCTGTAAATCCACCACTGCGACCTCAACGTTTCAATCAGAACGCCATTCTACGCAGGATCTGTGGCGAGGGGATTTATCCCCGCTGGCCGCGAAGCGGCCCCGCTTTTAATGAAAGGGCCTGCTGCGCAGGCCAGCGGGGATGAATCCCCTCGCCACAGATAAATCCCATCACCACAGATAAATCCTCTGCCACAGATAATCCCCCTTGTTACAGATAAATCCCTTGGCCACAGATGCTTCATTTACCGATACAAAGAAGTTTTTTCCGGCAAATGGCGTTTTTTGCACGCTAACTGCCGCTTTGCCACCTTGCTCTGCGCGGCTGCGTCTACGATGCTTGATGAACAACGACAACACCTGAGTAACCGCCATGAAGACCGTCGCCCAACTGCTCAAGCTCAAAGATCAGAAAAATCAGGAAGTGCACCAGATCAAACCCGATCACATGGTGCTCGAAGCGCTGATGAAGATGGCCGAGAAAAACGTCGGCGCTTTGCTGGTGGTCGAAGACGACAAAGTGGTCGGCATCATCAGCGAGCGTGACTATGCACGCAAACTGGTGCTGCACGGACGCTCTTCGGTGGGTACGCCAGTGCGCGACATCATGGTCAAGGACGTGATCACCGTGGACACCAAACAAAAGGTTGATACCTGCCTGGGGATCATGTCGGACAAACGCCTGCGCCACTTACCGGTGGTCGAGGACGGCCAGTTGATCGGCCTGTTGTCGATCGGCGACCTGGTGAAGGAGGCGATTGCCGAACAGGCCGAGCTGATCAAACAGCTGGAGCAGTACATTCGCGGCGAATGAGCCCACCGCCGTGACCCCTTGTGAGAGCGAGCCTGCTCGCGAATGCGCCAGGTCAGTGATGATCGTTCCCACGCTCTGCGTGGGAATGCAGCCCGGGACGCTCCGCGTCCCTCTAAAGCCGAACGCGGAGCGTCCGTTGAGGCATTCCCACGCAGAGCGTGGGAACGATCTCGCCCGTCAGGCCGGCCAATGCCGCTCAAACACCGGTGCCAGCACCGGGTGCCGGTCGATCCTTTGCAGCCACGCATAAAAGCCCGGGCGGGTCTGGCGCAGGTGTTCGCGGCTGCCGGCCCAGCGGCTTACCACGGCCGCCAGCACATCCAGCGCGCCGGGCGTTTCGTCATCCAGATATAGCTCCCCGGAAAACTGATCGGCAAACACCTCCCAACTGAAGTGCAAGCGCTGGCGGGCGCCGGCGATCAGGTTTTGCCGTGCGCTCTCGTCGGGCGTGCTCAGCCAGCGCTCGGGGTAATCGATGATGCCGACCGCCGCATAGCAATTGCTGACGATATAGGCGAGACCGCGAATCGCCTGATCACGATCGGCAGCCTTGCTTGGCAGCAGGCCGGACTTGGGAAACGTCAGGCCCAGGTGAATCAGGATCGCCGCACTTTCGGTCATGGCGCTGCCGTCCGGCAGTTGCAGGGTCGGTATCTGTTTCAACGGATTGAGTTTGCCCAGCGCCTCGTCGGCCTCGGCGCTGGCTTCGGTATCAATGAAGCGATAGGCGATCTGGCACAACTCCAGTGCCGCCTCGATGGCAGCCGCGCCGGAATTCTTGTGCCCGTAGAGCTGGTACATGTCCGTTCCCCCGATAAGGCCTTTGCACAGGGTAGATGGCTGGCTGGCCTGACGTAGAAAATTCTGCAAATGTGTCGTGATTGGCACGTTTTTCCCATGCACTGCCGACTTGCGAAATCAACCTTCGCCAATCAGCGCTGGCGGTGCCCATCCCGCACCAAGAGCATTCATCGAACGCTATCCGCGTTCTTGTAAGGTGCGACAGCGAACCAAAAGTTCGCCTGTCCGAGCTGGCAATAAGGAGTTCACCCGTGAATCTTCAAATGCTCCGCCGTACGACATACCCCACTCACTCGCAAATCCAGCCCCAAGTTCAGCCGAGCCTATTCAGCCTGGCGCGTTTCTCCTTTATTACCTGAAACCCAATGCACACTCTGCGTGCCTGGCGATCGAGCGATCGCCGGGCGCCAAGTGTTATTTATTTTTTAAATACGGCAATTAATAAAAGGCACAACAACAAGATTGTCGAACAATGACTTTCCGTCATTGAAGTTGCACCAAAAGCGCACGCCCGAATGTGATGCAGTTAACCAATACTCCAGAATCAAAATAAGGAACATGTCCTGTGAACCGCTGAATGACTGACCTGCACCAAATCGATTCGCTACGCACCGATAGGTGCTAAGCCTGATCACCGAGCAGCCGCTCTATCCCGCCGATTGGCGTGATACAGCGTTCCCTCTGACTCGCTCTGGAAAAAGCCCTTCTGCGAGGACTTTAGGACCACTTCGCGCCGAATAAACAGTGGGCGAAACTGAAACTTATATAAATGCGACACAGGTAACACCGAAGATTTGCGTTCAACCGGTTTCAGCAACATCTGGCACACCTGTTGCAAACTGTAACAAACCTGAGACAGCTCACGTCTCCACACAACAACAAGCCACGGAATGGATAATGAACAATCGATATAGATACTACTAAGCCACTAAGTTTGTTCGAGGCCGTTTAAACAGATAGTCCAACTATCGGCCCGCGTACACCTTGAAGAAAGTTGCACCCACTCACTCGAACATCAGCCAGATGTTCGGACGGCACCTTATTGCCCTTCATCTGACCCGAGGGAGCTTTAATGAACGATGCGGTAAAGCACAAAACCCTGCCGGGGCCGTTGCAGCAAGCGCCGGTCTCGCCGGCAACGGGCAGGCCGGCGTTTACAGCCAATACGTCACGACCCGGCGGGTTGAACAAACCACAGATGCTCTTGCTGATCGCCGTGTCGGTGCTGATACACGGCGGCGCGTGGTGGTTCTTCCATCAGGCGCGGCCGGAGCCACTGCCGACGCCGCCGGAAATCCCGGAAATGACCGTCGAGCTGACCAGCCCGACGCCTCCGGCCCCGCCAACACCGGAAGCACCACCGCCGCCCCCGCCTCCACCGCCGCCGGAACCCGAGCAGCCGGTGGAAGACGAGGACGCGCTCAAGCCGCCGCCCAAACCGGTGGAGAAGCCCAAGCCAATCGAAAAACCAAAACCGGTCGAGAAACCCAAACCGGTGAAGAAAGTCGAGCCACCGAAAGCGCCGCCGGCCCCGGCGCAACCTGCCGCACCTGCGGCGCCGACAACACCAAGCGCACCACCGGCACCACCTGCTGCGCCCGCTCCGGTCAAGGAGTCGGCGGCGATTTCCGGCCTGGCCAGCCTTGGCAACCCGCCGCCGGAATACCCGTCGCTGGCGCTGCGGCGCAATTGGGAAGGCACCGTGGTGCTGCGCATTCAGGTGCTGGCCAACGGCCGTGCCGGCAGCGTGACGGTGACCAAGTCCAGCGGCAAGCCGCAACTGGATGAGGCGGCCGTCGCGGCGGTGAAGAACTGGAAGTTCATTCCGGCCAAGCGCGGTGACACGCCGATCGACGGCTTCGCCACCCAGACCATCGATTTCAAATTGCCGCAATGACGGCGCAACCGACTCATTACTGATTAACGCAAGCGAGGTGTAGCCATGAACGATTCACTGTCTTCGATGATTGTCCCCGGTGTGCTCTGGGGCCTGGTGCTGTTTTCCGTGGTCAGTTGGGCGATCCTGCTGGTCAAGTCGGCCCAGTACCTGCGCCAGAAAGCGCAGAACAAACAGTTCACCAAAGCCTTCTGGAGCGCGCCGGACCTGCTCACCGCCGCCGAACACGCCAGCCAGTATCCAGGCTCGCTGGCGCGCATCGCCAGCAGCGGTTTCGAAGCCCTGCTGGTGGAAGAGTCGCCGCGCACCACGCAGCAACTGGCGCACACCATCAACCGTTCCGATCGCCTGGAACGCAACCTGCGCCAGCAGATCCAGAAAGAACGTCGCTCCCTGGAAAACGGCCAGGCGATCCTCGCCAGCATCGGCAGCACCGCGCCGTTCATTGGCCTGTTCGGCACCGTGTGGGGAATCATGGAAGCCCTGCAAAGCATTGGTGAAACCGGCTCGGCCAGCCTTGAAGCGGTCGCCGGGCCTATCGGCCACGCGCTGATCGCCACCGGCGTGGGCATCGCTGTCGCCGTGCCGGCAGTGCTGATCTACAACTTCTTCCTGCGTCGGCTGAAACTCGCCTCGGCGGACATGGACGACTTCGCCCACGACTTCGACGCCCTCGCCTCGCGCAGTGCGTTTTCCATCAGCCGCCAGGCCATTGCCAGCAAAAGCACCAACGCCGTGCGGGAGGCCAGCTGATGTCATTCTCGACTCAAGACAGCGATGAAGTGCTCAGCGAAATGAACGTCACGCCGCTGGTCGACGTGATGCTCGTGCTGCTGGTGGTGTTCATTGTCACCGCGCCGCTGATGACCAACGCGATCAAGGTCAACCTGCCGAAAACCGACGCCGTCGCCCCTGCCGAAAAGAAAAACCCGGTGGTGGTCAGCGTCGATCAGGACGGCAAGTTCTATCTGGCCAAGACCGAACTGGCCCCGGAATCCCTCGAGGCCAGCCTCAAGGAGGTCAAGGCCAAAGACGCCGAAGTGCGTGTGCAATTGCAGGCCGATGCCGCCGTCAATTACGGCCAGGTGGCCAAGGCGATGGCATCGATCGAACGCTCCGGCATCAGCAAGATTTCGGTGATGACCACCCACTGAGTGCGGTGCCGGGCGGCTGTTGAAAGCTCCCGCCCGGCACCGCTGAAAAAAGAAATCCCGTCGCACCCGGCCGACCGAAAAAACGCCACGCGTCTTCGGAGGGGATCGGCTTGCTTGAAGAAAGTGGTTTTCCGCGCGCGGTATCACCGGAAGCGGAGCAATGAGCGGCTCACAAGGCCAATTCGATAACGTCTGAAAATCGGAAACAACCATGCTGATGAACACTCCACGCTTCACGCTCAAACCTTTGGTGGCAACCATGTCTCGCCACCGTTTCGTTCCGCTGTATCTGGTGGCCATGGGGATGGGCGCCGGGACCGTGCAAGCGGCCGAGGACGACAACAGCGCCACGCCGGCAGCCGCTGTCGTGGCGGCGCCGACCACGCAACTGCAACGGGTCGAAGTGACCGGGTCGGCGATTCGCCGGGTCGATGCGGAAACGGCGGTGCCGATCACCATCCTCAAGGCTGAAGAGCTGCGCAAACAGGGCGTGACCACCACCGCCGAACTGGTGCAGCGCATCACCGGCAGCCAGTCGATCAACAACAGCGCCGGCTCCGTCGGCGCGGCCACTGGTGGTGCGTCGTTTGCCGACATGCGCGGCATCGGCGCGAACAAGACGCTGGTGCTGCTCAACGGTCGACGCCTGGCCAACAATGCCCTGTCGGGGACCAACTCGGCCGGCGGCGCGGTGGACCTGAACATGATCCCGTTTGCCGCCATCGAGCGCGTGGAAGTGCTGCGCGACGGCGCCTCGGCCCTGTACGGCACCGACGCCATCGGCGGTGTGATCAACTTCATCACCAAGAAATCCCTTACCGATGGTGCCCTGACCCTGGGCGGCGAAACGCCGACCCACAGCGGTGGCGGCGCGACCAAGGACATGAGCGCCAGTTGGGGCTACGGCGATCTGGAAGAAGACCGCTTCAACGTCCTCGGCGTGTTCAACTACAACAAGCAGCAGAACCTCGACGCCAACGACCGCTCCTTCGCCACCGACTACGCGCCCGGTCGCGGTCTCGATCAGACCTCCGGCACCGCGTTCCCCGGCAACTACAGCCAGAACGGCAACGCGACCAATCCGTTGGCCAACAGCAATTGCAACGGCCCCAACCTGATCGCCCGCGACGGCTTGTGCCGCTTCAGCACCCGTGAGTACATCGATCTGGTGCCACAGACCGAGAAGACCTCGTTCTTCGGCAAGACCACTGCCAAGCTCGGCGATGATCACAACGCCAACCTCGAATATTTCTGGTCGCGCAACAACAACGCCGTCGCCGTCGGCCCGGCGCCACTGACTGGTCTGAGCCTGGATTCCTCGTCGCCGTACTACCCCGGCAACGGCATCACCCCGGCGCCGACCGATTTCGCCCTCGATCCGACGCAGCCGGTGGACGTCAACTGGCGTGAAACCGCTGCCGGCCCGCGTGAATCGAAAGACCAGAACACCAGCCAGCGTTTTCTGCTGAGCTTCGACGGTCTGGTCGGCGGCTGGGATTACAACGTCGGCGCCTCGTACAACCAGAACAAAATCGTCTCCAGCGTCACCAGTGGCTATGTCAGCGACCAGGCGATGATTGACGGCCTGGCCAGCGGTCTGCTCAACCCGTTCGGCCCGCAGACCGCTGCCGGCCAGCAGTACATCGACGCCGCCGCGTACCACGGCGCCTACTCCACCGCCGTGGGCCGCGTCGCCGGTTTCGATGGCCGCGTCAGCCGTGAAATCGGCGACTGGTTCGGCGCAGGTCCGTCCGGTCTGGCGCTGGGCGGCGAGTACCGCAAGGAGAAATTCCATCAGGACTTCGAGTCGTTCGCCGGCGACATCCAGAGCCTCGGCATCGACCCGGCCGGTAGCGTCGAAGGTGATCGCAGCGTCAAGGCCGCCTATGCCGAACTCAACGTGCCGGTGCTCGACAGCCTTGAATTGTCCGCCGCTGTGCGCCACGACAAATACAGCGACTTCGGCAGCACCACCAACCCGAAATACTCGTTCCGTTATCAGCCGTTGAAAGAGCTGGTAGTGCGCGGCGCCTACAGCGAAGGTTTCCGCGCGCCGTCGCTGTATGAACTGTATTCGCCGCGCAGCATCACCTTCACCCAGGGTTTCTACAACGATCCGGTGCTGTGTACCGGCGGTGTGGTGCAACCGGGCGGTAACGGCGGGCGTGATTGCGGTCAGCAATTCCTCAACCAGATTGGCGGCAACGAGGATCTGGCCCCGGAGAAGGCGCGCAACGTGACGTTGGGCTTCGTCTACCAACCGATCAGCAATCTGTCCGTGGGTCTGGATTTCTGGTGGATTCACATCTCCAACCAGATCCAGCCGTTCCCGGAATCCACCGTGTTCGATCAGGCCGGCTCCTACCCGGACCGCTTCGTGCGCAACGCCGACGGCACGCTCAACTACATCGTCACCGGCAACGCCAACCTCGGCATCGTCGAGACCAACGGTGTCGACGTGTCGCTCGACTATCGCTTCCCGAACACGCCGTACGGTCAGTTCGGCCTCGGCCTGCAAGGCACCTATGTCGACGAGTACGACTTCCAGAGCACCATCAAAGGCCCGTTCACCGACAAGGTCGGCGACTTTCAGGGCGACGGCGTGATCGCGCGCTGGAAGCACAACCTCACCGGCAGCTGGAGCCTGGGTGCGGCGCGAGCAGCGCTGACCAACCGCTTCACCACCGGTTACAACGACTATGACCGCGACACCCATTCGCGCGTGGCCTCGTATTCGGTGTGGGATCTTTCGGCCGGTTACACCTTCAACAAGGTGCTCGACGTCGATGCCGGGATGAAGAACGTGTTCGACCGCAACCCGCCGTTCTCCAACCAGGCCTACAACTTCCAGAGCGGCTATGACCCGCGCTACACCGACCCGCTGGGCCGGACATTGTTTGCGCGCATGACTTACCACTTCTAACCCCAAATAAAACGCTTCCCTCTGTGGGAGCGAGCCTTTGTGGTGAGGGGATTTATCCCCGATGGGGTGCGAAGCGCCCCCAGGACCTGCCGACGCGGAGCATCAGAAGTACCGCATGCATTGATCTTGCGACTGCTGCCCAGCCGATCGGGGATACATCCCCTCGCCACAAGGGCTCGCTCCCACCGGGGGTCCGGGTTCCTTCAGGGATTTCAAGGGTGACTTCATGAGTTTTTTGCGCAACATGGCTGGCCTACTGCTCGGCAGTGCGCTGCTGTGCACTGGCACTTCGGCGCTGGCCGGCGGCAGTCACGCGCTGACGGTGTACGGCGAGGCGCCGAAGTATCCGGCCGGCTTCAAGCATTTCGATTTTGTTAACCCCGACGCGCCCAAAGGCGGTTCGCTCAGCCGTGCGTCGATGGAGATCGGTCAGTACAACTACATCACGCCGTATGCCGATCAGGGCATTTCCGTGGTGCAGGTCAATGACTGGGTATACGCGCCGCTGGCGTTCCGTTCGCTGGATGAGCCCTACACGGTTTACGCTCTGGTTGCGCAGCAGATCGAGCGCGATCCGGAGGGTTTGTGGGTGCGCTTCACCCTCAACCCTAAGGCACGCTTTGCCGACGGCACGCCGATCACCGCCGAAGACGTGCGCTACACCTTCAACCTGCTGATGACCAAGGGCAGCTTGAGTTATCGCCAGCAATATGCCGACGTGCAGGACGTGCTGGTCGAAGGTCCACGGCAGGTCCGTTTCACCTTCAAGAACAACCTCAATCGCACCCTTGCACTGGATCTGGCGACGCTGCGCGTGCTGCCCGAGCACTGGTGGAAAACCCGCGACTTCGCCAACGGCGGCGGCTTCGAGCCACCGCTGGGCAGCGGCCCGTACCGGGTGAGTAAGGTCGACGCCGGGCGCAGCATCAGTTTCCAGCGTGACCCGGACTGGTGGGGCAAGGACCTGCCGGTCAGTCGCGGCATGTACAACTTCGACAGCCTGACGGTGAATTTCTACGGCGACACCGACGTCGCTCGCCAACTGCTGCAGGCCGGTGCGTTCGACTACAACCGCGAGTTTTCTTCCTCGGGTTACGTGGTTGGCTACGACAGCCCGGCCCTGCGCGACGGTCGTTTGCAACAGTCGATCCTCGCCCCGGACAAACCCACCGCCGCTCAGGGCTTCGTGTTCAACCTGCAGAACCCGTTCTTCAAGGATCGCCGCGTGCGTCAGGCGATCAGCCTGCTCTGGGATTTCGAGTGGACCAACAAACAGATGATGCGCGGCTTCTACGTGCGTCAGAACAGCTTCTGGCCCAAGAGTGAAATGGCCGCCAGCGCCCTGCCCGATGCCGAGGAATTGAAGATCCTCGAACCGTTGCGCGGCAAGGTTCCTGACGAGGTGTTCACCACGGTCTATGAAGCGCCGAAAACCGATGGCAGCGGCTACATCCGCGACAAGCAATTGCAAGCGCTGAAACTGCTCGGCGAAGCCGGTTGGACGGCGAAAAACAATCGTCTGGTCAACGCCGCCGGCGAGCCGCTGGAATTCACCTTTCTCGATGGCCAGGGCGGCTTCGATCGCATGCTGCTGCCGTTCAAACGCACCCTCGCGCAGATCGGCATCACACTCAATCTGCGCCGCATCGATTCAGCGCAATACATCAACCGCCTCAACGCTCGCGATTACGACATGATCGTCTGCGCTTTCCCGCGCAGTGGCGATCCGATCGTCTCCCCGGGCCGCGAGTTGTACAGCCTGTACGGCTCGCAAAGTGCCACGCAAGTCGGCAGCTCGAACGCGATGGTGCTGGCCGATCCGGCGGTCGATCAACTGCTCGACGGGCTGGTCCAGGCCAACAGCCGCGAAGCCATGGTGCATTACGCCCGCGCCCTCGACCGGGTGCTGCAATGGGGTTACTACATGATTCCCAACTACTACTCCAAAGGCACGCCGACGGTGTATCAGAACCGCTTCGGCATGCCCGCCGTGCAACCTTCGTATGACGAAGGCCTCAACACCTGGTGGGAAGTCTCGGCCAGGCCGCTGACGACGCAGCAGATGAGCGCTCAGCTTGCGGGAGGCCAGTGACATGCTGCGTTATCTGAGTCGCCGTTTGCTGCTGATCATCCCCACGCTGTTGTGCATTCTGGTGGTGAATTTTCTTATCGTGCAGGCCGCACCCGGCGGCCCGGTGGAACAAGCCATCGCCCGCCTGCAAGGCTTTGGCGGGCACAGCATGGGCGGTGGCGGCGAAGTCGCGGCGGTCGGCGGTGCCGGGCGCAGCAGCCGTGGGCTGGACCCGGCGCTGATCGAGGAAATCAAACGCCATTACGGCTTCGACAAACCGCTGCACGAACGCCTGTGGCTGCTGCTGAAAAACTACGCACAACTGGATCTGGGCAACAGTTTCTTTCGCGGCGCCAAGGTCACCGACCTGATCGTGCAGAAGCTGCCAGTGTCGCTGTCGCTGGGTTTGTGGGCGACGCTGATCACCTACCTGATTTCAATCCCGCTGGGCATTCGCAAGGCAATCAGGAACGGCAGTGCCTTCGATGTCTGGAGCAGCACCGCGATCATCGTCGGTTATGCGATGCCAGCGTTTCTCTTCGCGATTCTGTTGATCGTGGTGTTCGCCGGCGGCAGCTACGTCAACTGGTTTCCGGTGCAGGGGCTGGTGTCGGACAACTTCGAAAGCCTCAGCACATTGGGCAAGGTCGGCGACTACCTCTGGCACCTGGTGCTGCCGGTCACGGCGCTGGTGATCGGCGGCTTTGCCACGCTGACGATCCTGACCAAGAACAGCTTTCTCAACGAGATCAGCCGGCAGTACGTGATTACCGCACGAGCCAAGGGCCTGACAGAGCGGCGCGTGCTGTACGGCCACGTGTTTCGCAACGCCATGCTGCTGGTGGTGGCCGGTGTGCCGTCGGCGCTGATCGAAGTGTTTTTCGCCGGCTCCCTGCTGATCGAAACCATCTTCAATCTCGACGGCCTCGGGCGCATGAGCTACGAAGCGGCGGTGTCGCGCGACTATCCGGTGGTGTTCGGCGCGCTGTTTCTGTTCACCCTGTTCGGCCTGCTGATCAAGCTGATCGGCGACCTCTGCTACACCCTGCTCGACCCGCGCATCGATTTCTCGGCGAGGACTGCCTGATGTTCACACTGTCGCCTCTGGGCCAGCGCCGCGTCGCGCAATTCAAGGCCAACCGCCGTGGGCGCTGGTCACTGTGGCTGTTCATCGGCCTGTGCCTGATCTGCCTCGGTGGCGAGTTGATCGCCAATGACAAGCCGCTGGTGATCCGCTACCACGACGCCTTTTACTTTCCGATCCTCAGCGATTACCTGGAAACCGATTTCGGCGGCGAGCTGCCGTTCCAACCGGATTACGCCAGCAGTTACGTACACAAACTGATCGAGGATCAGGGCGGCTGGATGCTGTTTCCGCCGATCCCGTTCAGCTACGACACGGTCAACTACGACCTCACCGAACCGGCGCCCAGCCCGCCGTCTTCGAGCAATTGGCTGGGCACCGATGATCAGGCTCGCGATGTTCTGGCGCGGGTGATTTTCGGCACGCGGATCTCGATTCTGTTCGCGCTGATCCTCACCGCCATCAGCGCGTTGATCGGCATTCTCGCCGGGGCCTTGCAGGGCTACTACGGCGGCTGGGTCGACTTGCTCGGGCAGCGCGTCCTGGAAATCTGGTCGGGGCTGCCGGTGCTGTATCTGCTGATCATTCTGTCCGGCTTCGTCTCGCCGAGTTTCTGGTGGCTGCTGGGGATCATGGCGCTGTTTTCCTGGCTGGCGCTGGTCGACGTGGTGCGCGCCGAGTTCCTCCGTGGACGCAATCTCGAATACGTGAAAGCCGCGCGGGCGCTGGGCCTGACCGACAGCGAACTGATGCGCCGGCACATTCTGCCCAACGCCATGACTTCCACCCTCACCTACCTGCCGTTCATTCTCACCGGCGCCATCGCCACCCTGAGCGCGCTGGATTTCCTCGGCTTCGGCATGCCCGCCGGCACCGCGTCGCTGGGCGAGTTGATCGGCCAGGCCAAACGCAATCTGCAGGCACCGTGGCTGGGGCTGACAGCGTTTTTTGCCCTGGCGCTGATCCTGTCTTTGTTGGTTTTCATCGGTGAAGCGTGCCGAGATGCCTTTGATCCGAGGAGCTGACATGCAAGACCATTTAATCGAGATCCGCGACCTGCGCGTCGCCTTCGCCGGGCAGGAAGTGGTGCACGGTGTGAACCTGGAAATCCGCCGTGGCGAGTGTCTGGCGCTGGTCGGTGAATCCGGCTCGGGGAAGTCGGTGACGGCGCATTCGATTCTGCGTCTGTTGCCGGGCAAGAACGTCAACAGCAGCGGCGCGATTCGCTACAACGGCGTGGATTTGCTGCACGCCAGCGAACAGCAGATGCGTGGTCTGCGCGGCAATCGCATTGCGATGATTTTCCAGGAGCCGATGACTTCGCTGAACCCGCTGCACACGGTGGAAAAACAGATCAGCGAAGTGCTGGAAATCCACAAGGGCCTCAAGGTCCGCGCCGCCCGCGCGCGGACCCTGGAGCTGCTCGAGCTGGTGGGTATTCGTCAGCCGTTGCAGCGCTTGAAAGCCTATCCGCATCAGCTTTCCGGTGGTCAGCGGCAACGGGTGATGATCGCCATGGCGCTGGCCAACGAGCCGGAACTGTTGATTGCCGATGAGCCGACCACGGCGCTGGACGTAACCGTACAGCAGAAGATTCTTGAACTGCTGATCGAACTGCAGCAACGCCTCGGCATGTCGCTGTTGCTGATCAGCCATGACCTCAATCTGGTGCGCCGGATCGCTCAGCGCGTGTGCGTAATGCGTCAAGGCGAGATCGTTGAACAGGCCGATTGCGAGACGCTGTTCCAGGCGCCGCAACATCCTTACAGCCGCTTGTTGATCGAGGCTGAACCGAGCGGCGCGCCAGTGCCCAGTGAGTACGAGCACAACCTGCTGCAAGTCGATGATTTGAAGGTGTGGTTTCCGCTGCCGAAAAAACTCTTCAGCCGCCAGCAGGATTACATCAAAGCGGTGGACGGGGTCAGTTTCACCCTGCAACGCGGCAAGACGTTGGGCATCGTCGGCGAGTCGGGTTCGGGCAAGTCGACGCTGGGCCAGGCGATCCTGCGACTGGTCGAATCAGAGGGCAATATCCGTTTCGGCAACAAGCAGTTGAGCCTGCTCAATCAGCGCCTGATGCGCCCGTTGCGCCGGCAGATTCAGGTGGTGTTTCAGGACCCGTTCGGCAGCCTCAGCCCGCGCATGTCGGTGCAGCAGATCATTGCCGAAGGCTTGCTGACCCACGGCATCGGCAGCGAGGCCGAGCGCGAGGCAGCGGTGATTCGCGTGCTGGAGGAAGTCGGCCTCGACCCGCAAAGCCGCCATCGTTACCCCCACGAGTTTTCCGGCGGCCAGCGCCAGCGCATCTCCATCGCCCGCGCACTGGTGCTGGAACCGGCGCTGATCCTGCTCGACGAACCGACGTCGGCGCTGGATCGCACGGTGCAGAAGCAAGTGGTGGAGTTGTTGCGCCAGTTGCAGATCAGGCATGGGCTGACCTATCTGTTCATCAGCCATGATCTGGCGGTGGTGCATGCGCTGGCGCATGACTTGATGGTGATCAAGGACGGCAAGGTGGTTGAACAAGGCTCGTCGCGGGAGATTTTCGCTGCGCCGAAACATCCGTATACCCAAGAGTTACTGAAAGCCTCGGGCCTCAAGCCTTACAGAGAGCCTTGTGGGAGCGAGCCTGCTCGCGAATGCGCTGCGTCAGTCACATAAGTGCTGACTGACCCGACGCTTTCGTCGGAACGCCGCCCGGAGCAGGCTCGCTCCCACAGGTTTGATCGGTGGTGTTTGAAATTTATTTTTCCGGCACTGCATCCAATCGCCTCCGCCACGGGTAGTCCCTGTAACAGCCCACTCTGGTGCTGTCAGCGCCCTACCCTTTTCGGAGAATCATCGGATGAACATCACCCAGCTGATTGGCTTCACCGGTTTGCTCGCCTTCACCGCGACCACCTTCGCCCAGAGCAGTTATCCCGACGCGATCAAGGTGCCGGACGGGCACAAGATTGCCCTGGAAACCACCGGGGTTGGCGAGATCACCTACGAATGCCGCGACAAGCCCAATATGGCCGGGCAGACCGAGTGGACCTTTGTCGGCCCGAAAGCGGTGCTCAATGATCGCAGCGGCAAACAGGTCGGCACCTATTTCGGCCCGCCAGCGACCTGGCAAGCCAAGGACGGTTCGAAAGTCACCGGCACGCAATTGGCCGTGGCACCGTCGAGCCCGGGCAACCTGCCCTATCAACTGGTCAAGGCCAATCCGGCCGAGGGCAAAGGCGCGATGACCGGGGTCAGCTACATCCAGCGCGTTGCGCTCAAAGGCGGCGTCGCGCCGGGCAGTGAGTGCACCATGGCGAACAAGGGCAAGCAGGAAGTGGTGAAGTACCAGGCGGATTATATTTTCTGGGCGGCGAACTGACCTGGACGTCACGGAGAACCAAATGTGGGAGCGAGCCTGCTCGCGAAGACGGAGTGTCAGTCGCCTTATTACTTTCTGACCCACCGCATTCGCGAGCAGGCTCGCTCCCACAGGGAACAATGCGTCTGGATGTTTGGGAAATGTGAGCTAGATTGCACCCCATGCCTTTACCCGAATCCGTTTTCGATTACGAAGCCCGCCTCGCCGCCTGTGCCCGGGGCGAGCGCGCGGCTTTGCGCGATTTGTATGTGCAGGAAGGCCCGCGCCTGCTCGGTGTGGCCAAGCGGCTGGTGCGCGATACGGCGCTGGCGGAGGATATCGTGCATGAGGCATTCATCAAGATCTGGCACGGCGCCGCCGGCTTCGACCCGGCGCGCGGCTCGGCGCGGGGCTGGATGTTCAGCGTGACCCGGCATCTGGCCTTGAATCAGCTGCGCAAGCAAAGTCGGGAAACGCCGTTCAGCGAAGAACATGAGGCAGCGGCGCCTGATGAGGCGGTCGATGTTCACTCGGCACGCATTCATCGCTGCCTCGAGCAACTGGAACCGCAGCGCCGCAGCTGCATCCTCCATGCCTACGTCGACGGTTACAGCCACGCGCAGATTTCCGCACGCCTCGACACGCCGCTGGGCACGGTCAAAGCGTGGATCAAGCGCAGCCTCAATGCTTTGCGGGAGTGCATGGGATGACCGGCGAATCAGCGCAGGAACGGGATGAACTGGCCGGCGAGTATGTGCTCGGCACCTTGTCGTTCGAACAGCGCATCGAGGTGCAACGGCGCCTGCCGAACGATCCCGAATTGCGTGCAGCGGTGGATGCCTGGGAGCGGCGTCTGCTGGAGCTGACCGATCTGGCCGAACCTCAGCAACCCTCGGTGCAGTTATGGCCACGCATCGAGCGCAGTCTCGAACGGCTGACGGTGAAGAAACCGCTGACCTCGTGGTGGAATCTGCTGCCACTGTGGCGCGGCTTGAGCGCGGCCGGGCTGGCGGCGACATTGATCCTCGGCACGATGCTGCTGACCCAGACTGCGCCGAAACCGAGTTATCTGGTGGTGCTGGTGGCGCCGCAGGACAAAGCGCCGGGCTGGGTGATTCAGGCCAGCAATGCGCGCGAGATCCAGTTGATTCCGTTAGGAGTGGTCGAGGTGCCGGCGGACAAGGCGCTGGAGTTCTGGACCAAGGCTGACGGCTGGTCGGGGCCGGTGTCATTGGGCTTGGTCAAGCCGGGGCAGGCTTTGTCGGTGCCGCTGGACAAACTGCCGCCGTTGCAACCCAACCAGCTGTTTGAGCTGACCCTGGAAGGCGCCAATGGCTCGCCGATTGGCAAACCGACCGGGCCGATTCAGGCGATCGGGCGGGCGGTGAAAGTGCTCTGAGGCTCTGCTACGCGGTTGTCCGCAACCATCATCGACGTCGATGTTCACCATCACGGCAATGAAGTTCTCATAAAAATTTCCGGGCGTAACATCAGCTCCATACCAACCAACAACACCCCGGAGCACACCATCATGAAACGCCAGACTCTTCTCAGCATCGCTTTCTCGGTTTTCGCAGTTAACGCTTTCGCCGCCACCCCGGCGCACACCATGATCGCCGAAGGCGGTTCGGACAAGCTGATCGAAAGCCGTCTGGCTGAAGGCGGCTCGGATCGTCTGATCGAACGCCGCGTTGCCGAAGGCGGTTCGGATCGCCTGATCGAACGCCGCGTTGCCGAAGGCGGTTCGGATCGTTTGATCGAACGCCGTGTTGCTGAAGGTGGTTCGGATCGTCTGATCGAACGCCGCGTTGCCGAAGGTGGTTCGGATCGTCTGATCGAACGCCGCGTTGCCGAAGGTGGCTCGGATCGTCTGATCGAACGCCGTGTTGCCTGATGCATGACTGCAAGCGCAACACCGCAGAGAAACCCGGCTCCCGCAGCCGGGTTTTTTATGTCTGCGTGTTTTATCCGGCCTTGGCCATGCAGCGCTTGTAGCGCTCGTCCACGCGCTTGGCGAACCAGGCTGTGGTGAGTTTGCGGGTGATCTTCGGACTCTGCAGCACAATCCCCGGCAATACCGCGCGCGGTAACGCCTTGCCTTCGGCTTGCTCCGCCAGTTCGAACACGCGCTGATAGAGTTTGGTCTCTTCGAATTCCAGGGTTTTGCCTTTCTCCAGTTGATCGCGAATCGTCGGGTTGCGCATGCCCAGCGACTTGCCGAGGGTGCGCACCGCCAGTTCGGTACTGCCGGGCATGATCGAGTCGTAGCGAATCAGGTCGCCGTCCAGGGTCAGCGGGATGCCGGAAGCGCGGCTCACCGCATTCTGAAACGCGGCATTGCGACTGGCGTACCAGCCGGCGTTGAAATCGGCGAAACGATACAACGGCTCGCGGTAATTCACCGGGTAACCGAGCAAATGGGCGATGCCGAAATACATGCCGCCGCGCCGGCTGAACACTTCACGACGAATCGTGCCGTCCACCGGGTACGGGTAATCCTTGGCGTGCTCCTCGGCGAATTCGATGCTGACCTGCATCGGCCCGCCGGTGTGCACCGGGTTGAAGCCGCCGAACAGCGTACGGCCCATCGGCACCATGCCGATGAAGTCGTCGAAAATCGCGCTCAGCTCTTTCTCACTGCGCGCCGCATTCAGGCGTTCGCTGTAGCTCTTGCCGTTGGGCGAGCGCACTTGCAGAGCGCCGCTGACCAGCAGGCTGGGGATGTGCACCTTGGCGGCGCGGCGGTCGATTTCGTCGCGGGCAATCTTGCCCAGGCCGGGCACCGTCGGGTCAGCCTGGAAAGTGGATTCCTGCTCGGCCACAGCCAGTACCGAACACAGATTCTGCGTGGTGGTGTTGATGCCCTGTGCGGCGAACGCGGCGTAGATGTCCGTGGCCCAGCCCTGACGGTCGGCAGTTTTCGCCGGCAACAGCCGAACGATTTCAGCCTTCACTTCGGCCGGCGGACGCGGCGCCGGTTCGTTGCTGCGCTGGCTCGCGCAACCGGCGAGCAGCAGCACGGCGCCGAGAGTAATGAGTAATCGCATGTTGCTCCATCCAATCAAATTAGCCACAACACCATACACAACCCCCGTAGGAGCTGCCGCAGGCTGCGATCTTTTGATCTTGCTTTTTGCAGATCAGATCAAGATCAAGCTCAAAAGATCGCAGCCTTCGGCAGCTCCTACACGCTGATGACAAACTGATTGCAAAACGTTACTGCGAAACCCTATCATTCGCGCCTGGAGTCGCATTAGCGCAAGGAGTTCCGCGCCGCCCTTATTTTTTCATTGGCCGTTCGCCTCCAGGTATCCGACATGCCCGCTTCAGCTCGACTCGGCGCTCCATTTCGCCCGACTTTGCTTGCCCTGCTGTGCTCCCTGACCGTCACCGCTCACGCCGCTGAAGACAACAGCAAAGCGCTGGTGCTCGACGACGTCAACGTCAATGCCCAGGCCCCGACACCCAACGCCCTGCCCCCGGTCTACGCTGGCGGTCAGGTTGCGCGCGGCGGCCAGTTGGGCGTGCTCGGCAATCAGGACATGATGGACGCGCCCTTCAGCGCAGCGTCCTACACCGAGCAATTGATCCAGGATCAGCAGGCGGAAAACGTCGCCGATGTACTGCTCAACGATTCCTCTGTACGCCAGGCCTCGGGCTTCTCTAACCAGGCGCAGGTCTTCATGATTCGCGGCCTGCCGCTCAATGGCGACGACATTTCCTATAACGGCCTGTACGGCGTATTGCCCCGGCAGATCATTTCCACCGATGCGCTGGAGCGCGTGGAAGTGTTCAAAGGCCCCAACGCTTTCATCAACGGCGTGACCCCGACCGGTTCCGGCATCGGCGGCGGCGTCAACCTGCAACCCAAGCGCGCCGGCGACGTGCCGCTGCGCCGTTACACCACCGACATCAACAGCGAAGGCCGCATCGGTCATCACTTCGATATCGGCCAGCGTTTCGGTGAAGACAACCGCTTCGGCGCGCGGGTCAACCTGTCGCAGCGCGAAGGCGACACCGGCATCGATCACGAGAACCAGCGCTCAAAACTGTTCGCCATCGGCCTGGATTATCGAGGCGATGCGCTACGGGTTTCCGGTGACTTTGCATATCAGAAGGAACGCGTCAACGGTGGCCGCAGCTCGGTCAACCTCGGCACCGCCACGCACATCCCGGACGCGCCATCGGCGGACACCAACTACGCGCCGAAATGGGGCTACACCGACATCGAAGACACCTTCGGCATGCTCCGCGCCGAATACGACCTCAATGACAACTGGACCGCCTACGCCGCCGGTGGCGCCAAGCACACCCGTGAAGTCGGCCGCTACAACTCGACCACACTGGTCGGCAACAGCGGCGCGTCGTTCACCACTGGCTCGTTCGTCCCGCATGACGAGGACAACACCAGCGTCATGGCCGGTCTCAACGGCAAATTCAACACCGGCCCGGTCAGCCACAAGCTGAATTTCGGCCTGACCGGGATCTGGGCCGAGCAGCGCAGTGCCTATGACTTCGACCTGACCCGCTACTCGAACAACATCTATCACCCGATCACTACCCCAGCGCCGGTCGGCAACTTCGCCGGTGGCGATCTCAACGATCCAGGCATCGTTGGCAAGACCTTCAACCGCAGTGTGGCGATTTCCGACACCCTCGGGTTCTTCGATGATCGCCTGCTGGTCACCGCCGGTCTGCGTCGTCAGCAACTGGTGGTGCAGGGTTACAGCTACGCCAGCTACGGCAGCGGCCCGCGCTCGTCGAGCTACGACGAGTCGATCACCACGCCGGTGTACGGCATCGTGTTCAAGCCGTGGGAGCATGTGTCGTTCTACGCCAACCATATCGAAGGCCTGGCCCAAGGGCCGACTTCGCCGACCAGCTCCGGTGGTTTCCGCGTGACCAACGGCAACGAAGTCTACGCACCGAAACGCTCCAAGCAGACCGAACTGGGCGTGAAAGTCGACATGGGCACCTACGGCGCGAGCCTGGGCGTTTATCGCATCGAACAGCCGAGCGACGGCTACTGCGAAATCAACAGCGCCACCACTTGCACCTATGTGCGCGAAGGCGAGCAGATCAACAAAGGCGTGGAGATGAACGTCTTCGGCGAGCCGATCGACGGCCTGCGCCTGATCAGCGGCCTGACGCTGATGGACACTGAACTGAAAAACACCCTCAACGGCGCCAACGACGGTAACCACGCCATCGGCGTGCCGACCTTCCAGTTCAACGCTGGCGTGGATTGGGACGTGCCGGGCCTGCAAGGCGTTGCGCTGAATGCGCGGATGCTGCGTACCGGCGGGCAATACGCCGACGCGGCGAATAACCTCAGCCTGCCAACCTGGAACCGCTTCGATGCCGGCGCGCGTTATGCGTTCAAGGTGTCGGAGAAGGACGTGACCGTGCGGTTCGGTGTTGAGAACGTGGCGAACAAGAAGTACTGGGAATCGGCACAGGGCGGCTACCTGACCCAGGGCGAACCGCGAGTGGCGAAGTTGTCGGGGACGATCGACTTCTAAGCGTCATCGCGTCGTAAAAAAGGCCCCGCAGCTTCACGGTTGCGGGGCCTTTCTGGTTTTTGTGGTGCTTGATCCGGCCTCTTCGCGAGCAGGCTCGCTCCCACAGGGGTACGAAGTGCAGCTTAGATCCCGGCGAGTGCCAGATCCATCGCAAAGTAGGTGAAGATCAGATCCGCCCCGGCACGCTTGATTGCGCCAAGACTTTCGCGCACCACGCGCTCTTCGTCGATCGCGCCGGCCTGGGCGCCGAACTTGATCATCGCGTATTCGCCGCTGACCTGATACGCCGCCAGTGGCAGGTTCGAGGCCTGGCGAATGTCGCGGATGATATCGAGGTAGGCGCCGGCCGGTTTGACCATCAGCGCATCGGCACCTTCCTGCTCATCGAGCAGCGATTCGCGTAGGGCCTCGCGACGATTCATCGGGTTCATCTGATAGCTTTTGCGGTCGCCCTTGAGCGCGCTGCCACCGGCCTCGCGGAACGGGCCGTACAGTGCCGAAGCGAATTTGGTCGAGTAGGCCATGATCGGAATCTGCGTGAAGCCGGCGGCGTCGAGCGCTTGGCGAATCCCGCGCACCTGGCCGTCCATTGCTGCCGACGGTGCGATCACGTCAGCCCCGGCGCGGGCGGCGGCCACGGCTTGTTTGCCGAGATTGATCAGGGTCTGGTCGTTGTCGACCTCGTGGTTGTGCATCACGCCGCAATGGCCGTGATCGGTGTATTCGCAGAAGCAAGTGTCGGACATCACGATCATTTCCGGCACGGCGTCCTTGGCAATGCGCGACATGCGCGACACCAGCCCGTCTTCGCGCCAGGTGTCGCTGCCGTTGGCATCGAGATGATGGGACACGCCAAAAGTCATCACCGACTTGATGCCGGCACGGGCATAGCGCTCGATTTCGCTGGCCAGTTTGCGCTCGGGAATGCGCTGCACGCCGGGCATGCTGGTGATCGGCACGAAGTCGTCGATCTCTTCCTCGACGAAGATCGGCAGGACCAGATCGTTCAGGCTGAACTCGGTTTCCTGGAACAGACTGCGCAGGCTCGCATTGCGGCGCAGACGGCGGGGACGTGCTTCGGGGAACTGACTGGACATGGGGCCTTTCCTGAAAACAGCGGATGAGACGAAAGTCGTAGGGGGCGAAGCTTATGCCTTGCGGCGGGTGCGGGACAAACCTGGATCAATCAAGAGAGCGTTACCGGGCTTGTAATAATCCTGCTGCTGATCGCGCATTTCCCCCTGTGGGAGCGAGCCTGCTCGCGAATGCGCTGGATCAGACACGAAAATGGTGTCTGATACGACGCTTTCGCGAGCAGGCTCGCTCCCACAGTGGCGACTGTGTTGGGTCAGGACGGGATGGTCAGGCCACGAATGACCGCCGGACGCGCGAGGAACCGCTCCAGCACTCGGGTGACATTGGGGAAACTCTGAATCCCGACCAGATCCCCGGCCTCATAGAAGCCAAGCAGATTGCGCACCCACGGGAACGTGGCGATGTCGGCGATGGTGTAGCGCTCGCCCATGATCCAGTCGCGGCCTTCGAGGCGGGTGTTGAGTACGTTCAGCAGGCGTTTGCTCTCTTCGACATAACGATCACGCGGGCGCTTGTCCTCGTAATCCTTGCCGGCGAATTTGTTGAAGAAGCCGAGCTGGCCGAACATCGGGCCAACGCCGCCCATCTGCCACATCAGCCATTGAATGGTCTCGTAGCGCAGCGCGCCTTCCTGAGCGAGCAACTGGCCGCTCTTGTCGGCGAGATAAATCAGGATCGCGCCGGATTCGAACAACGGCAGCGGTTTGTCTTCCGGGCCATGCGGGTCGAGGATCGCCGGGATCTTGTTGTTCGGATTGAGCGAAAGAAACTCTGCCGACGTCTGGTCGTTGGTGTCGAAACCGACACGGTGCGGCTCATAGGGCAGGCCGATCTCTTCGAGCATGATCGACACTTTGACGCCGTTGGGGGTTGGCAGGGAGTAGAGCTGAATCCAGTCCGGGTACTGCGCCGGCCATTTCTGAGTAATCGGGAATGCAGACAGATCGGTCATTGGAAGCATCCAGTCACAAATTGAAAACCGATCATAAAGTAGGCCTGCCGCTGCGCCTACACGAACCGTAACATCCTGTCGCTAACCTGCCTGCATGCCCGCAAAGGTTGCCGCTAGAGTGCTGCGCACTGGCCTGGAACGAACCAAACGGCGTTACAGGACTCTGAGTTATGCCTTTCTCGCAGAGGAAGCTGTTCATGACAGGGAAACACCCGGTGCTGGGAGCCCGCGGTGCCAAGGTTTGTCAGCCTTAACCGATTTTGCTGAAGAACCCTCGAATTGATGACGAATCTGATGAGTTTCGCCAAACGCTTCAAACATCGCGCGTACGTGGCCCTGCCCTCCCTGCTGGCAGTCAGCGCGCTGTTTCTGTCCCTCGAATCCAGCGAAAGCCGCGCACAACCAGCGGACGGCACGCAGACGCTGGTGTTCCTGCGCCACGCGGAAAAGCCCGAAGGCGGCCTCGGCCAGCTCAACTGCCAGGGCCTGAACCGCGCCATCGACCTGTCGACGCTGCTGCCGGAAAAATTCGGCAAGGCCGATTACGTATTCGCCGCCAACCCGACGCGCAACGTCGAGGAAGGCGAACTGGACAATTCCTACAGCTACATTCGTCCGCTGATGACCATCAGCCCGGCCGCGATCAAGCTCGGCCTGCCGGTGAACATCGAGTTCTCCGCCAACGACACCAGCGATCTGGCCCGCGAGCTGCTGGACGAGAAATACCACAACTCGACGATCTACACCGCCTGGTCCCACGGTTATCTGCCGGATCTGATCAACAAGGTCGCTGGCAACGCAGTGGGCGAGCGGCAGAAGATCACCGATGACTGGGCCGGCGATGACTTCGACTCGCTGTATGTACTGACCCTGAAGTGGCACAACGGCAAGGCCAGTTTGCAGAGCCATGTCTACAAACAGGGGCTGGATAACGGCAAGGACACTTGCCCGACCTGAGTTTTGCAGCGCCTGACCTTGCGTCTTCGCGAGCAGGCTCGCTCCCACAGGGAACCGCATTTCAACTGTGGGAGCGAGCCTGCTCGCGAAGAGGCCAGCCGCTTGCGCCTCAAGCCTTCTGGCTCACCCTCGCACGCAAATACTCGATCACCGCCTGACGCTCTCCGGCAAACTCGATCCGCCCGCCCTTCTTCTCGCGCTGGAACACATACATCGGGTCGTAATACTCACGCAGCAAACCCTCGATCCAGCCGCGATGCAGATCCACCGCGCCGCTGCGGCCCTGTTCGGCCAGCGCCTGCTCCATCAACACCAGCATCCGCGAGTGGCGCTCACCGCCGAGGCGTTTCTGTACGTTGTTGAGGCTTTCCAGCAGACGTTCGGAGAACAAGGCAAAACCGTTTTCACCGTGCACCGAGGCGAACTCCGCCGACAGATCGATGACGTAATCACGCAGGATCCGTTCGACACGATCCTCGAAACGATCTTCCAGCCAGACCATCGGGTACTGCTGCATGCCCTGATACAGCGGCAGCGGCAAGGCGCAACTGCCGACCACACGGCTCTCGTCTTCGAGCACAAACTGCTCGATCCCGGCATCGCGTTTCTTCAGAAAGTCGATCGCCAGGAGATTCTCGAAATCGATGTTCGACGGCTGCCTGGTGGCACGTTTGCCGAAACTGGAGCCGCGATGGTTGGCGTGGCCTTCCAGATCCACACCGTTGCGCAACTGCACCAGCACTTCGGTCTTGCCGGTGCCGGTCATGCCGCCGAGCAAAACGAAATCACACTGCGCGATGGCTTGCTCAAGGGTGTCGATCAAAAAACTGCGCATCGCCTTGTAGCCGCCGCCGACGCGCGGATAGTCGATGCCCGCCTCGTCGCGCAACCACTGCTGGGTGATCTGCGAGCGCAAGCCACCGCGAAAACAGTACAGATAACCATCGGGATGAGCCCGGGCGAAGTCGGCCCAGGCCTGGATGCGCTCGGCCTTGACCGAGCCGGACACCATTTGATGGCCCAGCTCGATTGCCGCCTGCTGGCCATGCTGCTTGTAGCAGGTGCCGATCTTCTGCCGTTCCAGATCATTCATCAGCGGCAGATTGACCACGCCGGGGAACGCGCCTTTGTGAAACTCGACCGGCGCGCGGGCATCCATCATTGGCCGGTCGTTGAGGAAAATGTCGCGGTAGTCGGTGCAGTCGCGGAGCATCAAATCACCTCGACCGCGTTCGTCTGTCGCTCAACCAGTTCGCCGATCGGCGCAAGGTTCAGGCCCAGTTCGGCGGCAACGCCGAGGAACTCGTCATTGCCTTCAGGCGTGACCGCAATCAGCAGACCGCCGCTGGTCTGCGGATCGCACAGCACGCGTTTGTGCAACTCCTGCACGCGGCCAACCTTGCTCGAATAGCTGTCGAAGTTGCGCAGCGTACCGCCCGGCACGCAGCCCTGATCGAGGTAGTACTCGACGCTGTCCAGACGCGGCACGCGGTCGTAGGCGATGCGCGCGGCCAACTGGCTGCCGTCGGCCATTTCCACCAAGTGCCCGAGCAGGCCGAAACCGGTGACGTCGGTCATCGCGGTGACGCCGGCGAGTTTGCCGAAGCGGCTGCCAGGCTTGTTCAGGGTGCACATCCAGTCGCGGGCGACACCGACGTCGGCGGCGCGCAACTTGCCCTTCTTTTCGGCGGTGGTGAGGATGCCGATGCCCAGCGGTTTGGTCAGGTACAACAGGCAGCCGGCGGTAGCGGTGTCGTTGCGCTTCATGTGGCGCTTTTCCACCAGACCGGTGACGGCGAGGCCGAAGATCGGCTCCGGCGCATCGATCGAATGCCCCCCCGCCAACGGAATGCCCGCGGCGTCGCACACCGAGCGACCGCCACGAATCACTTCCCGTGCCACTTCCGGCGCCAGCACATTCACCGGCCAGCCGAGGATCGCGATCGCCATCAACGGATCGCCGCCCATCGCGTAGATGTCGCTGATCGCATTGGTCGCGGCGATGCGGCCGAAGTCGAACGGGTCATCGACAATCGGCATGAAAAAATCGGTGGTCGACACCACCCCGCGCTCGGCATCGATCGCATACACCGCCGCGTCATCGCGCGAGGCGTTGCCGACCCAGAGTTTCGGATCGAGGTTCTGTGCGCCGCTGCCGGCGAGGATCACTTCCAGCACCTGTGGGGAAATCTTGCAGCCACAACCGGCGCCATGGCTGTATTGGGTCAGACGAATCGGCTCGCTCATGGGAGAGTCTCTGGCAATGAATGGGGCGGATTCTAGCAGAGCGCGAGCGCGCAGATTTTTGTGCTGACCGAGCGGCCCTTTCGCGAGCGGGCTCGCTCCCACATTTGTAGCGTGGTCTCCTGTGGGAGCGAGCCTGCTCGCGAAAAACGGTGTGTCAGTCGCCGACTGTTTAACTGATCCACCGTCATCGCGAGCAGGCTCGCTCCCACAGGGGTTTGCGTGAGTCAGGGCAGCAAAATGATCTTGTCGCCACCACCCTGATTGACCTCTGCATAGCGCGCCGGCCCTTCAGCCAGTGGCACCTCCACCAGGCCCTGCGGCAGCGGCAAGCGATCCTCATCGAAGAACCGCCCGAACTGCTCGAGCATCGCCGCGCACGCCTCAACGCCGTACAACAACGAGTTGATCCCGACCACCGAACCGCCCTTGCGATACAGCGCCAGCGCCGGCAATTGCACGTGGCCGTCGACCGGCGCGGCGATGATGGCGATGCGGCCGAAGGTGGCCAGTGCCGCCACCGAGGCCGGTAGCCAGAAACCGGTGGTGTCGAAGATCACATCGGCGCCGCCGCGATACACCGCGTTGACCTGGGCACCGAGGTCTTCTGGCTTATCCAGTTGAATCGTCTGATAGCCCTGCTGCTGCAGATCGGCGACCTGCTCGGGCCGGCGCGCCGCCGCCAGCAATTGCGCGCCGCGCACTTTTGCCAGGGCCAAAGCCGCCGTGGCCACCGCCCCGCCGCCAATCACCAGCAAACGCGTATCGGCGCTGACCAGGCTGCGTTCCAGCGCATCCCACGCCGTGGTGTACGGCACGCCAAGGCTGGCCGCCTGAGCAAAACTCAAATGCGCCGGTTTGTGCGCCACGCCGCTGGCCGGCAATTTGACGAATTGCGCATGGGCGCCGTCGGCGAAGAAGCCCAGCTCGCGCCCGGTACCCCAGACTTCCTGACCGATCAGTGCTTGCGGCCCCTCGACCACCACCCCGGCAAAATCCCGCCCCGGAACCCGTGGCAGCGTGGTGTAAGGAAAACGCCCGAGGACGTTTTTCACATCGCTGGGATTGAGCCCGGCAGCCTTGATCTGCACCAGCACTTCATCGGCGCCGGGCACCGGGGTCGGAACGTCGACGAAACGCAGGGAAGACAGGTCGCCGGTCTGATCGAATTGCAACGCTTTCATGGGCACATCCACCGAAAGGAAAAAAGGAAATTCAGGACAACCAGCCAGCGACCAGTTGCCGGCCCAGCGGCCACAACTGCTCACCGGCCAACATGCCGAGCAGACCGACCAGCGCGATCGCCGGTGGTGCGGGAGAACGGAAGTCGAGCGCGCCATAGAGCAGGCCGACGCCCAGGCCGATGGCCAGAGAAATGAGGTAGTTCATGGAGGAACTCCGCCGCGATAAGTGATGGGCAGAGTCTAGGGAAACGGGCGGAGCGGTATCGGCCAAGGACTTCTGAATTTCGGACAAACCTTCTGCAGCCGCCATAGAACCGTGTGGGAGCGAGCCTGCTCGCGAATGCGGTCTTCCAGTCAGCACTTCATTGCCTGGTGCAAAGCTTTCGCGAGCAGGCTCGCTCCCACATGGATCTGTTCAAGTTGCCGAGAATTGCGAAGGCGCCACCCCCAGCTCCCGGCGAAACATGTCGCTGAAGCTGCTCGGTGAATAACCCAGGTCGCGAGCAATGACGCTCACCGCCACGCCCTGAATCAACGCTGCCACCGCCGTCGCCAGCTGCACCTGCCGTCGCCATTCGGCGAAGCCCATGCCGAGGCTGTCCTTGAACAACCGCGCCAGCGTACGCACGCTGGCCCCGGCGTTCTCGGCATGCTGCTCGAACGGGATCTCCAGCGACGGCGCGGCCATCACGGCCTGACACAGATTCATCAGACGCCGGTCGGACTCGTCCGGCAGGGGAATCTTCAGTTGCGAACGCCTGGCCCGGCGCAGTTCCAGCAACGCCAGCCCGACCAGTGCCTCGTAATAGTCAGCCTCGCCGGCATCGCCCTGCGCCACCAGCCCGACGATCAACTCGCGCAGCAACCCGCCGACTTCGATCACCTGCACCGTCGCATCCAGGGTCGCCGCCAGCGCCGGGCGCAGGTAGATATTGCGCATCTGCAAATCCGACACCACCCGGATCCCGTGCGGCACCCCCGGCGGCAACCACACCGCCCGCTGCGGCGGCACCACCAGCGCTTCGTGCGGGGTTTCCACCCACATCACCCCGCTCATCGCATACAGCAACTGCCCCCAGACATGCTCGTGCGGCTCGATGAACAAACCACGCGGATAGGTTCGCGCCAGCGGTTGCACGGGCACATCGGTGTCGGTCAGATCAGGGGGCGCGGCGAGGGCCATGGCGAGCGTTCACAGGGGTTGGCGAAGCCGCCATGGTAACCAGCACGCCGCGCCCTCGCCAACGATAGCTACCGTCGGACAATCCGAATGAATTTTCCCGGCACAGCGCGATCCGTTTAATACCACAGGGAGGAATTCGGGCTTTATGAACAACGCAAAACTTTACGTCATCGACTACACACTGCATGGCACCCCCAAGTCGTTCATTATCCGCTCGGACAAAATGGACAACGCCGAAGCCTGGCATTGGGCAAGCTGCGACGCGGGCGTGGGTCGCATCCCGCGCTTCGGTCGCGAGAAAGTGCAAAAGACCAGCAAACCGATGGCAGAAAAATTCGGCCTGGAAAACGTCACCTGGCGCCAGACCAACTGACCCCACCGTCTTCATCGCAGGCTTGGCAATCGACAGGGGGAATCGACCGATGACCGACACTTATCACCCGGCCCGACTGGACTACGGCCTGACCACCTTCTTCGGCCAGATCACCAAAACGGTGAATTGCCAAGTCGCACTGGAAACGGTCGCGGATGACCCTTACCGCTTCACCTTGTGCGTCCAGGCACCGGTACCGGAAGACCTCCATCAAGCCAAGGTCGTGGTGGTCAAGGTCGAAGGGCGAACACTGCAAGGCACGGTGAGGCACTTTGAGCGACAGGAAGACGACAGTCTGAAAATGGAAGTGGAGCCTGATTAGGCTCCACTTTTTTTTGCCGCGCTTATTTCGGATGAGCGCAACCGCAACCCTTCATCGCACACTCTTCACCGTGTTTGTGGTGATGAGCGCAAGCCTCGCAGCAATAGTGTTTGCCGTGCACAGCGTAGGAATGTTCGCCTTCTTTGATCGTGCAGTTGCAGCCCGGGCAGTCGCATTTTTTATCGGACATGGGACAGACTCCTTGCGTGGTGGTTGTCTGAGGCTTGCGAGCAAGCCATAAGGGACAGTGTAGAAGGTGGTGTTACAGGCTGGGCCATTGATGAGAGATTGAGCGACCGGAAGATGGCTTTCGCGAGCAAGCTCGCTGCCACAGAACAACTGCGCGCAGCACAGACCTGCGCAGACATCAAAAGCCCCTCACCCTAGCCCTCTCCCGGAGGGAGAGGGAACTGACCGAGATGATTGCGAGAAACCCGCCGACGTGGAATACCGAGTCGAACGCAAATTTTGAAAAGCCCGAAAATCGGCCCCCTCTCCCCCGGGAGAGGGCTGGGGTGAGGGGCGAATCCCAGCACAAAACCAAAGCCAGACACCACCCGCTCCTAACCATTCAAAACAATAAGCGCAAGCTCGAGTACCGCTTTTGATCTTGATCTCAGAGCCCGTCGGCAGGCTGAGTGGAGGGATTGATCCGGACGTGCGAGCGCAGCGACCGAACGACGCAGTCGTACACAGCGGAACCGCCAGAAGCAACACCCGCAGCAACGGATATGTACACAGTCAAACAAATAAAATCACTGCGCCTGCCGCGAACTCCGATACATAAACACCAAAGCCACCGCCAGGCACGCCATCGCCAACATCCGGCTCGGAGACAAGCCGATCGCCGGATTCCCCAACCAGCCAAAATTGTCGATCAACATTCCCATGCCCAACTGCCCGACAATCACCGCCACCGTCGCCACAGCCGTCCCGACCACCGGCACCGCACCCACCATCACCATCATGTACACCACGCCGAACAGCGCCCCGGTCAACTGCCACTTCGGCACCTCAAGCAGACTCACCGCCTGCGCCGGCTCGAAAAACAGAATCAACAACCCGGTCACCACCGCGCCCACCGCAAAGGTCAGCAGACTGCTACGCAGCACCCCCACCGTTTCACCCAGACGCCCATTGATCGCGGCCTGCACACTCAACACCGCACCGGCCAACACCACCACCGCCAACAAAATCACCAGACCCATCACTCACCCCCGCGCAATCAGAACCAAAGCCACCACAATCAAGCCCAACGCCAGCCAGCGCTCGCCGTTGACCTTCTCGCGCGTCGCGCCGAACCAGCCGAAATGGTCGATCAGCACACTCTTGCCGACCTGACCGGACAAAATCGCAATCATCGTCATGGCGATGCCGATATGCGGCGTCGCCAGCGTCAGCACCACCACGTAGATCGGCCCGAGAAACCCGCCGATCAACTGCCAGCGCGGCAGTTCGGTCAACGCCGGACCTTTCTGTGGGCCGGCGAACAGCAGGAGCAAAAACAGAATCGCCGAACCCACACCGAAGATGCTCAACGTCGCCCACAAATGCCCGACCTGCTCACCCAGCGGCCCGAGCAAACCGGCCTCCACCGACAAGCCCATGCCAGCGAGAATCACCAGCGGCAGCAACAGCAGACGCAACACCGATCTTTTCACCGGTGCAGCAACCACCCCTTCAGCCAACGTCTGCATACATAACCTTCCACGCTCAAAAACAATGGCGCGGATTATCGGCTGGCGCCGCTGTGCGATAAATGGGAGCATCCGGACAACACTTTTGCGCAACACGCACAGCGAGACATGGCATGCACGGGCTCAACGAACTCGGATTCAAAGCGTTAAGGCTGTTTGTAGCGGTCCTCGACCACGGCAGTTTTTCCGAAGTCGCCCGCCGCGAAGGGGTCGCGCCCTCCTCCATTTCACGGCAGATCCAATTGATGGAGCAGGCGCTCAACCAGCAATTGCTCTACCGCCACACCCGCGCCGTCACCCCGACCGAAGCCGGGCGCACGCTCGGGCACCATGCGCGGTTACTGCTGGTGCAATTGGAAGAAGCCGAACAGGCGTTGCAGGAACAGCAAAGCGAACCCACCGGACTGGTGCGCATCAACGCGCCAGTGGTGTTCGGCCAACGCCATCTGACGCCCTGGCTGGGCCAGCTCTGCGCGCGTTATCCGAAGCTGCAACTGGATATCCAGCAAACCGACCATTACGTCGACCCGCTACAGGAAGGCGCCGACCTGCTGTTTCGCATCGGCGCGCTGCACGATTCAAGCATGCAGGCACGCATTCTGGCGCCGCACCGTTTTCAGGTCGCCGCCAGCCCGGCCTATCTCAAACGCCACGGCACGCCGCAGCACCCGGACGAACTCGCGCAGCATCAGTGCCTGGCCTACAAAGGCGCGGCCGGTCAGCAGCGCTGGTTTTTCCGCCGTGATGGCGAGGACTGGACGCCGTACACCGTCAAAGGCCCGATCACCGGCAACCACGCCGACACCCTGACCCAAGCCGCCCAGCAAGGCTTAGGGCTAGTGATGTTTCCGTCGTGGCTGATTGGCGAAGCGGTGCGCGAGGGCACGCTGATGCCGGTGCTGAGGGAGTATCAGGTGTCGAACAGCCTGGAACCGCAGCAGATCGCCGTGCTGTGGCCGGGGAGCCGACGGCTATCGGTGAAGGTGAGGACGGTGATTGATTTTTTTGTCGAGTGTTTTGGCGAGATTCCTTATTGGGACAGAGCCTGAAGATCTAGAGTCCCTCACCCTAGTCCTCTCCCTGAGGGAGAGGGAACCGACCGAGGTGTCCCACCTACTGCATCGACCTGAAAAACCGCGTCGATTATGGATTCAAAGCAGGACTTTCAGGTCGGCGTAATCCCGCAATATTCCCCAATCGGTTCCCTCTCCCTCTGGGAGAGGGCTAGGGTGAGGGGCTTTTCAGGCCATCAGATACGGAACTGCCCGACCAGCTTGCCCAACCGCTGCCCGAGCTCCGCCAGACTGCGCGAAGTTTGCGCGCCCAGTTGCGTTTCATCGGCGACGCTGTCCACCGCCACCGCAATCTGATGCACGCTGCGGTTGATCTCTTCGGCCACGGCCGTCTGCTCTTCCGCTGCGCTGGCGATCTGCGCGTTCATCGAGTTGATCGTGGCGATCAACTGCGCCATGGCGTCCAGCGATGCACCGGCCTGATTGGCTTGCTGCGAAGTGCCGTCGCCGGCCTCGCTGGAACGGCGCATCGCTTCGACCGCCTGCTGCGTGCCGGCCTGCAAGCGGTCGATCATGCCCTGGATTTCCTGGGTGCTGATCTGCGTGCGGCTGGCCAGTGCGCGTACTTCGTCCGCAACCACCGCAAACCCGCGCCCGGCCTCACCGGCGCGCGCCGCTTCGATCGCGGCGTTGAGCGCCAGCAAGTTGGTCTGCTCGGCAATCGAACGAATCACCCCAAGCACGCCGACGATCGAACTGACGTCCTGCTGCAAGCTGTCCAGCGACACGCCGCTGTTGCGGATATCGTCGACCAGCGCATGAATCTGTTTGATGCTGCCCGCGACCACGCGCTTGGCGCTCTGGCCTTCTTCGTCGGTCTGCTGCGCGGCGACGGCGGCGTTTTGCGCGCTCTTCGCCACTTCCTGGGCGGCGGCGGACATTTCGTTGATCGCCGTGGCGACCTGATCGGTTTCGTGGCGCTGACGCTCCATGGCCTGATCGGAACGCTGCGCCTGTTCCGAGACCTGGGTGACCAGACCGGTCAGTTGCGTGGTCATCTCGGTAATCTGCCGCACCAGGCCGTGGATCTTGTCGACGAAGCGGTTGAACGAGCCGGCCAGTTCGCCGAGTTCGTCCTGGCTGGTGATGTTCAGGCGCCGGGTCAGGTCGCCCTCGCCCGCCGCGATGTCGTCGAGGTTGGCTTTCATCAGGGTCAGCGGGCGCAGAATGGTGTTGGCCAGCAGCATCCCCGCCGCCGCGATCACCAACAGCACCAGCACCGCAACGCCGACAATGCTCAGCACCACGCCTTGCACGCGCTCCTGCACTTGCGCCTCGACCTGCGCCACTTGCGCTTCGATGCCGTCGAGGTTGACCGAGGTACCGACCGCCATGTCCCACTTCGGCAGGTATTCGGTGTAGCCGAGTTTCGGCACCAGCACCTTGGCGTTACCCGGCAGCGGCGAGCTGTATTGCAGATAGTGAGTGCCGTCCTTGGCCACTTTGACCAGGCCGAGGTTGACGTAGACGCCGTTCGGATCGCGGTTGTCCTTGAAGCTTTTGCCCACGCCGTCGGGGTCGTTGGCCTTGAACAGACGCACGGTCTCGGAGTCGTAGCCGAAGAAGTAGCCATCCTTGCCGTAGCGGATGCCCGAGAGCAATTTGATCGCCTGCACCCGCGCCGCGTCATCGCCCGGTGCGGCGGCGTCGTACAGCGGTTTGATCGTGGTCATGGCCACGGCGACGTAACTTTGCAGGGTGGCCTTGGCGTCGCTGAGCAGCCGCTCGCGGGTCTGTTCGACCTCCTTGCGCGCCTGTTCCTGGAGGATGAACAGCGTGGTCACGCTGATGACCAGCGCAAAGAGCAGCACCGGCAGAACGGCAAGGGACAGGACTTTAGCCTTGAGACTCAGGCGCATCGGGGGACTCACTCTTTTGATTTTGTTGGCGTGGTTAAAGGCTTTAACGGCACGCCGGAGCAAAAGTTGAGTCTTGAAACATCGCCGCCCCCCCTGTGGGAGCGAGCCTGCTCGCGAAAGCGTTGGCTCAGCAACCTGTGTGTCGACTGACACGACGCCTTCGCGAGCAGGCTCGCTCCCACAAGGGGCAATTGTGGATTCTTACAGAACCATTGCCGCCACCCAGCCAAACACCAGCAGCGGCAGGTTGTAGTGCAGGAAGGTCGGTACGACGGTGTCCCAGATGTGGTGATGCTGGCCGTCGATGTTCAGACCCGAGGTCGGGCCGAGGGTCGAGTCCGAGGCCGGCGACCCGGCATCGCCGAGCGCGCCGGCAGTGCCAACGATGCAGACGATGGCGATCGGGCTGAAGCCCAGTTGCACGCACAACGGCACGAAAATCGCTGCGAGAATCGGCACGGTGGAGAACGACGAACCGATGCCCATGGTCACCAGCAAGCCCACCAGCAGCATCAACAAAGCCCCGACGCCTTTGCTGTGATTGATCCAGGCCGCCGACGATTCGACCAGCGTCTGCACCTGCCCGGTGGCCTTCATCACCTCGGCAAAACCTGAGGCGGCGATCATGATGAAGCCGATCATCGCCATCATTTTCATGCCTTCGGTGAACAGGTCATCGGTCTCGCGCCATTTGACGATGCCCGACACCGAGAAAATCAGAAACCCGACCAGAGCGCCGATAATCATCGAGTCCAGCAGCAACTGCACCACGAATGCCGAAGCAATGGCCACACCGGCGATCATCAGGCTCAGCGGGTTGTAGTGCACCGCCGTCTGCTCGACCTGTTCGATCTTCGCCAGGTCATACACGCGCTTCTTGCGGTAGCTGATGAACGCCATCGCCAGGCCGAAAACCATGCCCAGTGCCGGAATACCCATGGCGTGGGTGACATTGATGCCGCTGATGTCGACGCCGCTGCGGGCGACGTTGGCCAGCAGGATTTCGTTGAGGAAGATGTTGCCGAAGCCCACCGGCAGAAACATGTACGGAGTGATCAGGCCGAAGGTCATGACACAGGCGATCAGACGGCGATCGAGTTGCAGCTTGGTCAGTACATATAGAAGTGGCGGCACCAGCAGCGGAATGAAGGCGATGTGGATCGGCAGGATGTTCTGCGAAGCAATCGCTACCACCCACAGCAGGCCGATCAGCAGCCATTTGACGTTACCGCCGCCGGTTGCATGCTGCCGATCCACCATGGCCAGGGCCTTGTCGGCCAGCGCATGGGCCAGGCCGGATTTGGCAATCGCCACGGCGAAAGCGCCGAGCAAGGCGTAGGACAACGCCACGGTCGCGCCGCCGCCCAAGCCGCTGTTGAACGCCTTGAGTGTTGCGTCGATGCCCAGACCGCCGGTCAGGCCACCGACCAGCGCCCCGACGATCAGCGCGATCACCACATGCACGCGCGACAGGCTGAGGATCAGCATGACGCCGACGGCTGCTATGACTGCATTCATTTCACTACCTCAAAAAACACTGCGGGTGCAAACACACCGCCAGACAGGATGAGTCCGCCCGGGGTTGGCCGGCGGAGGTGTACAGAGGGTCTTGTTAGAGGGCGCGCACTGTGCCGCAGAGTGGCGGCGGTGTCAAAGCCCCGTGGCGAGGGGATTTATCCCCGTTGGGTGGCGAAGCCGCCCCCGGCAAACTTCAAAACAACCCTGTACGCAGGTGTCACGACTGCTTCGCAGCCGAACGGGGATAAATCCCCTCGCCACAGGACCACAGCACTACAGGACTACAGGACTACAGGACTACAGGACTACAGAACCACAGGACCACAGGCCCCGCATGCGGCAATCGGTCATATTGCGCTCACGGCATAAAGAAAGCCGAAACGCGGCCGCTACAGTGCAAAGTCTCAGATATTTATCGGATAAGGATGTTTTCCATGTCGCTCAGACAACTTTCCATCCAATGGAAAATCACCCTGCTCGCCGGCCTCTGCCTGGCCGGTATCGTGACCCTGTTGGTCGGTCTTTCGCTGTATCGCATGGAACACAGCTCGGCGCTGGTCAAGGCCTCGAGCATGGAGATGCTCACCGAATCGGCGCAGGCGCGGATCGAGTCGCAAGGTGAAGTGCAGGCCGCCGGCATTCGTCAGCAGTTCATGGACGCCTATCAGTACGGCCACGGTTTCTCGCGGCAGGTGCTGTTTTTGCGTGAGCAGGCCGAGAAGCGTTTTCTCGATGCCTTCGACCTGCGCGAGGACATGACCCGTCAGGTCAAATCCGCGCTGCAAGCCAACCCGGACCTGCTCGGCCTGTCGCTGGTGTTCGAGGCCAACGCGCTGGACGGCAAGGACGAACTGTTCGCCGATCAGGCTGAACTGGGCAGCAACGACAAGGGCCGTTTCGCCCTGTACTGGTCGCAGCCGACCCCGGGCAAAGTCACCTCGATGGCGCTGCCGGAAAGCGACATGAGCGACACCAGCACCGGCCCCAGCGGTCAGGCCGCCAACGCCTGGTTCACCTGCCCGCGCACCACGCTCAAACCCTGTGTGATCGAGCCGTACTTCTATGTCATTGACGGCCAGAAAGTGCTGATGACCAGCATCGTCTTCCCGCTGCAGGTCAATGGCAAAGTCATCGCCTCGCTGTCGGTCGACATCAACCTCAATAGCCTGCAAGCGATCAGCCAGAACGCCAGCCGCAAGCTTTACGACGGTCAGACCGCCGTCAGTATTGTCAGCCCCGCCGGCCTGCTCGCCGGTTACAGCCCGGATGCCGGCAAACTCAGCCAGCGCCTGGATGCGGTGGATCAGGCCAGCGGCAGCGAGTTGCTGCGCCTGCTCGCCGCGAGCACTGGCGTGGGCAGCCTGCACAGCAACGGCCAGTTGAAAGTGCTGTCGCCGTTTCAGCCGATTCCCGACGGACCGGCGTGGGGCGTGTTGCTCGATGTGCCGGAGAAAGTCCTGGTCAGCCGCGCCGAAGCGCTCAAGCAGCAACTGGATGCGAGCAATACCTCGGGCACGCTGATCGAACTGAGCCTGGGCCTGCTCGCCGCGCTGATCGGCCTGCTGCTGGTGTGGCTGATGGCGCGCAGCGTGACCAAGCCGATCCTCAGTGTGGCGCACATGCTTGAAGACATCGCCAGCGGCGAAGGCGACCTGACCCGGCGTCTGGCCTATGACAAGCAGGACGAACTGGGCCAATTGGCCGGTTGGTTCAACAAGTTCCTCGACAAGTTGCAGCCGATCATCGCCGAGGTGAAGCGCTCGGTGCAGGATGCGCGCAACACTGCTGACCAGTCCTCGGCCATCGCCACCCAGACCAGCGCCGGCATGGAGCAGCAATACCGTCAGGTCGATCAGGTCGCCACCGCTTCCCACGAAATGAGCGCCACCGCGCAAGACGTTGCACGCAGCGCCGCGCAGGCCGCCGAAGCTGCCAAGGACGCCGACCGCGCCACCCGTCAGGGCCTGACCGTGATCGACCGCACCACCGCAAGCATCGACACCCTCGCCGCCGACATGAGCGCAGCGATGGTTCAGGTCGAAGGGCTGGCTGCGAACAGCGAGAAGATCGGCACGGTGCTGGAAACCATCCGCGCCATCGCCGAGCAGACCAACCTCCTGGCACTCAACGCCGCCATCGAAGCCGCCCGCGCCGGTGAAGCCGGACGCGGTTTTGCCGTGGTCGCCGATGAAGTGCGCAACCTTGCGCGCCGCACTCAGGAGTCGGTGGAGGAAACCCGCCAGGTCATCGAGCAATTGCAGAACGGCACGCAGGAAGTGGTCGGCTCGATGGGCAACAGCCATCGTCAGGCCCAGGGCAGTGTCGAGCAGGTGGGCCAGGCCGTGACCGCGTTGCGGCAGATCGGCGATGCGGTGACGGTGATCAGCGACATGAACCTGCAAATCGCCAGCGCCGCCGAAGAGCAGAGCGCAGTGGCTGAGGAGATCAATAACAACGTGGCGACGATTCGCGATGTGACCGAGTCGCTGTCCGGACAGGCGAATGAATCGGCGCGCGTGAGCCAGTCGCTCAACAGCCTGGCGAATCAGCAGCAGCGGTTGATGGATCAGTTTCGCGTTTGACAAGTGCGGGGTGTCAGTTGCAATCCCCCTTCACCCCAGCCCTCTCCCCCCAAGGGGGGCGACGGGGAAAGGGAGCCGATCTTCATGCCATTCAAGTCCTGAGTTCGACTCGGATTTCAAGTGGGTGCATCTCTCAAGAACAACACAATCAGTCCCCTCTCCCTCTGGGAGAGGGTTAGGGTGAGGGGCTTTTCAAGGGCTCACCGCTTAGGCAGTTCAATCACCACTTTCAACCCGCCCCACTCGCTTTCGCCCAGCCCCAGCAACCCGCCCCACGTTTCGACAATATCCCGCACAATCCCAAGGCCGAGCCCATGCCCGTGGGTCTGCTCATCCAGCCGCGTGCCACGGCTGAACACCTGAGTGCGCTGCTCTTCGGGAATCCCCGGGCCGTCATCTTCCACGCTCAGGGCAAAGCCGTCAGACCTTTCGATCACACTCAAGCGCACCTCGGCATCGGCCCATTTGCAGGCGTTGTCGAGCAGGTTGCCGAGCAGTTCGAGCAAGTCCTCGCGGTCCCACGGCAGTTGCAAGCCCGGCGGTGCGACGTAACTCAAGGCCAGATGCTCGCCGTGAATCATGTTCAGCGTCGCCAGCAACCCCGGCAACTCGGCATCGCAATCGAACAACGCGCCGGGCAGCGCATCCCCCGACAACCGCGCGCGATTGAGTTCGCGATTGAGGCGCTGCTGCACCTGTTCCAGTTGTTCCTTGAGAATTTTGCGCAGCTCGGGATGGTCATCGAGCTTGTCGCTGGAGGCCAGGCTAAGCAGCACCGCCAACGGGGTTTTCAGCGCGTGGCCGAGGTTGCCCAAGGCATTGCGCGAGCGCTTGAGGCTGTCTTCGGTGTGGGCGAGCAAATGGTTGATCTGCGCCACCAGCGGCTCCAGTTCCACCGGCACCTGATCGTCGAGTTGCGAGCGCTGGCCCTGTTGCAACTGAGCGATCTGCTCGCGCGCGCGTTCCAGCGGTTTCAGCGCGCGGCGCACGGTCAGGCGTTGCAGGAACAGAATCAGCAGCAACGCCGCCAGCCCCAGACCGAGGCCGATCTGGCGCATGCGCTGGAAACTGTCGCTGACCGGCGTGTAATCCTGGGCGACGCTGATCGAGATCGACTGACCCAGGCGCCGATAGTCCGAGCGCAGTATCAGCAAGCGTTGCCCGCCCGGGCCCAGTTGCAGGTTGCTGTGCAGCCCCGGGTGTTGCAGCAGCGGCAGTTCCTGATCCCACAGCGAGCGCGAACGCCAGTGGCTGTCGGAGAAATCGATGCGAAAGTAATGCCCGGAAAACGGCCGCTGATAGGCCGGCGAGAGATGCCGCTCATCCAATTGCAAACCTTGCGGGCCGCGCACCAGCGCCACCAGCAGGCTTTCGCTGTCGTTGCGCAGGCCGGCTTCGAGGTAGCGCTGCAAACCGACTTCAAACAACCACAGGCTGGTTTGCGCCAGTACCAGACCGACGATCACCATCACACTGATCAAACCCAGGCTCAAACGGCGCTGGATTGATCTCATGAAGCTTGCCCGCCGAACAGGTAACCCTGACCGCGACGGGTTTCGATCACGCTTTTGCCGAGCTTGCGCCGCAGGTGATTGACGTGGACTTCGAGGACATTGGAGTCGCGCTCGGTCTCACCGTCGTAGAGGTGTTCGGCGAGGTGGCTTTTCGAGAGGATCTGTTCCGGGTGCAGCATGAAATAGCGCAGCAGACGGAATTCAGCGGCGGTCAGCTGGATGTCGGCGCCGTCGCGAACCACGCACTGTCGGCCTTCGTCCAGATGCAGGCCGGCGGCTTGCAGGGTCGGCTGGTTGGCCTGGCCCTTGGAGCGGCGCAACAGCGACTGAATGCGCAGGTACAGCTCTTCCGGATGGAAAGGTTTGGTCAGGTAATCGTCAGCGCCGGCCTTCAGCCCTTCGATGCGCTCGGCCCAGGAATCACGCGCGGTGAGGATCAGCACCGGAATCGCCAGGCCGGCGGCGCGCCACTGCGCCAACACGTCCAGCCCCGGCACGCCGGGCAGGCCGAGGTCGAGGATGATCAGGTCATAGGGCTCGCTGCTGCCCTGATACACCGCGTCACGGCCATCGGCCAGCCAATCCACCGCGTAGCCTTGGCGTTGCAGGCCGGCGAGCAATTCGTCGGCCAGCGGTACGTGGTCTTCCACCAGAAGCAAACGCATCGATCAATCTTCCTTGTCTTTGACTAACTCGCCGGTATCGGCCTTCAGGTGCAGCTCGCGCGCCACGCCCTCGACCGTCAGCAATTCGACTTCGTAAATGTACACGTCGTGTTTTTCTTCCAGCTCGACTTCCAGCAGCTTGGCGCCGGGGTAGCGATCCATGGCCTGCTGCAGCACTTGCTCCAGCGGCAGGATCACGCCATCGCGACGCAGGGCCAGCGCCTCGTCCTGATCGAGGTCGCGAGCCATGGCCGTGCTGCACAACAACACCAGCGCCAGCGCCGTCAGGCGGGTGGCGCGACTATTCAGCTTCATTACGTATCCTGATGATCCCTGAGCACTTCACCATCGACCGCGTTCAACTCCAGATCCCACTTCAGCCCTTTCGGGTCGCGCAGTTCGATCTGGTAAATGAACTTGCCGTACTCTTCCTCCAGCTCGGTTTCGGTGATTTCCGAACCGGGGTGTTTTTCCAGGGCGATGGCGTTGAGCTTCTCGAAGGAGACGATAGTACCAGCGTCGCGCAAACGAAGCGCTTCGTCAGGCCCGAGATCGCGCGCGTATGCGGTGCTGGCGGTGAGGCAGATGATCGAGGCAGTGGTCAGGGCAGTCAGGGTTTTCATGGGTGTCTCCGAATTCTTATATGTTGCTTACGGTGGGCACCATAGCGGGATCAACTTAACTGAAACTGAATGGCCATCATTGTGCCCCCTCAGTCCGATCGTTCCCACGCTCCGCGTGGGAATGCCTCAAGGGACGCTCCGCGTTCCAATGGGACGCAGAGCGTCCCCGGCTGCATTCCCACGCAGAGCGTGGGAACGATCTGTACGCCGTCGTCGCGGGCCCTCCCACAGGATTCGGCGGTGTGCTTATAATTCCCAGCTTGCTAACGATCGAGACCGGTATGACCGCCATCCACATCAAGTTTCCCGCCCTCACCCTCAAGGCCGGCCCACGGGCCATGGCGCGGATTCGTGCGCAGGGATTGCACGCCGCGGACGTCGGCACCCTGCCCGGTGCGGCCGGTGGGCCGAAGGCGTTGGGGATTCAGGGGCTCGATCTGGCGTTGTTCGGCGAGTGGCTGCCGAGTGCGCCGCGCGAGCGTTCGCTGATCGGCGCCTCGGTGGGTTCCTGGCGCTTCGCCAGCGCATGCCTGCCAGACGCCGCCGAGGGCATTCGCCGCCTCGGCCAGCTCTACGCCGAGCAGCATTTCAACAAAGGCGTGACCATGGCCGAGATCAGCCAGAGCTCGCAGCGCATGCTCAATGACCTGCTCGACGGCCGCGATGCGAGCATCCTCGAAAACGCCGGTTACCGACTGAACATCATGGTGGTGAAAAGCCAAGGCCGCCTCGCTGAAGACCATCGCGGGCGCCTCGGTCTGGCGCTGGGTTCGGTGATCGCCGACAACCTGCGCGGTCGTGCGCGGCTGTCGCGGCACTTCGAACGGCTGATCATCCACGATCCGCGCCTGGCGCCGCCGCTTGATGCCTTGACCGATTTCCCTTCACGCTTCGTTGCCCTCAACACCGGCAACCTGCGCCAGGCCCTGCTCGCTTCCGGATCGATCCCGATGGTGATGGAAGGCGTGCGCGACCTGCCCGGCGCTGGCGCGGGTACGTTCCGTGACGGCGGCCTGCTCGACTACCATCTCGACCTGCCCTACAGCGGCGACGGTATCGTGCTCTATCCGCATTTCACCGATCGGGTGATTCCCGGCTGGTTCGACAAGACCCTGCCCTGGCGCCGCGCTTCGGTGCAGCGTTTGCAAGATGTGCTGCTGGTCGCGCCGTCGAAGGAATATCTGGCGCGCCTGCCCTACGGCAAACTGCCCGACCGTAACGACTTCAAACGCTTTATGGGCGATGCGCCGAGCCGGCAGAAATACTGGCACACGGCGATGGACGAGAGCCGCCGACTGGGCGACGAATTTCTCGAACTGACGGCCAACGGTCGCCTCGCCGAGCGCTTGCTGACCCTTTAGTCAGCACGGCCAAAGACAAGCTGATAAACTCGCCGCCTGCCCGAATCGCTGCGGCGAACGCCATCTGAACAGAGCCGAAAATACTGTGGAAATCTTCAAGGAATTTACTTTCGAATCCGCCCACCGCCTGCCGCACGTCCCGGACGGCCACAAGTGCGGGCGCCTGCACGGTCACTCATTCAAGGTCGCGCTGCACCTGAGCGGCGACCTCGATCCGCACACTGGCTGGATTCGCGATTTCTCCGAGATCAAAGCGATTTTCAAGCCGCTGTATGAGCGTCTTGACCACAACTACCTGAACGACATTCCCGGCCTGGAAAACCCGACCAGCGAAGTGCTGGCCAAATTCATCTGGAACGAGATGAAGCCATTGCTGCCGGAACTCAGCGCGATCCGCATTCATGAGACGTGCACCAGCGGCTGCATCTATCGCGGCGAATAAGCAACACACATCTCCTGCCAAAGCCATCGCCGCTGCCCTCATGCGCTTCTTCTGACCCAACATTATTCCCCCTGACACCGATCGTTCCCACGCTCTGCGTGGGAATGCCTCAACGGACGCTCCGCGTTCGGCTTTGGAATGGGACGCGGAGCGTCCTGGGCTGCATTCCCACGCAGAGCGTGGGAACGATCAGATCGTCCGATCGCGGCCCGAGCCTTCGGCAGCTCCTACATTGGGCTTCGGTGTGTTCGGGTGCACCGTTTTCGCGCCTGACTTCGCCGTGTCGTCTATACATACTCCGCCCGACCGCGCTTGGCACGACCGCTGCAACCCTTCTGCGTCTTCCCCTTCCAGCAAGGACTGCCCCATGACGCAGAACGCCTCCGGCAACGATTACCCGCTCAGTGAAGTCCCCATGCACGCGCGCAAAGGCCTGGCCTCGACGGCGATGGTGTTACTGGGCTTCACGTTTTTCACCGCGACCATGTTTGCCGGCGGCAAGCTCGGGGTGGCGTTCGGTTTCGCCGAGATGATGGCGGTGATCATTGTCGGCAACCTGCTGCTCGGTCTGTACGCAGCAGGGCTGGGTTACATCGCCTTCAAGAGCGGCCTCAATTCGGTGCTGATGGGCCGTTTCTGTTTTGGCGAAGTCGGCAGCAAGCTCAGCGATCTGATTCTCGGCTTCACCCAGATTGGCTGGTACGCCTGGGGCACGGCGACGGCAGCGGTGGTGATCGGCAAGTATTTCAATCTCGATGAAACCACCGTGCTGGTCCTGATGGTGCTGTTCGGTCTGGGCTTCTGCGCTACGGCGTACATAGGCTATCGCGGACTGGAGATTCTCTCGTACATCGCGGTGCCGGCGATGATGTTGCTGCTGATGCTGTCGATGTGGGCAGCGACCGTGAAAGTCGGCGGCTTCGAAGGCTTGCTCAGCGTGGTGCCGAGCGGCTCGCTGGACTGGTCGACAGCGATCACCCTGGTCTTCGGCACCTTCGTCAGCGGCGCGACCCAAGCCACCAACTGGACGCGATTTTCGCGCTCGGCAAAAGTTGCAGTGCTGGCCAGCCTGATCGGTTTTTTCATCGGCAACGGCCTGATGGTGCTGATCGGCGCGTATGGCGCGATCGTCTATCAACAGCCGGATGTGGTTGAAGTGCTGCTGTTGCAGGGCTTCGCCATGGCCGCGATGGCCATGCTGTTGCTGAACATCTGGAGCACTCAGGACAACACCATCTACAACTTCGCCGTCGCCGGCTGCAACCTGCTGCGTACCGGGCGGCGCAAGACCGTGACCCTCGGCGGCGCGGTGATCGGCACCCTGCTCGCCCTGCTCGGCATGTACGACATGCTGGTGCCGTATCTCATCCTGCTCGGCACGGTGATTCCGCCGATTGGCGGGGTGATCATGGCTGACTTCTTCTACCGCTGGCGCGGGCACTATCCGCGCCTGGCCGACGCACGGTTGCCGGCGTTCAACTGGCCGGGGCTCGGGGCCTACGGGGTGGGCACCGTCGCTGCGTTCAGCTCGCCCTGGGTCGCGCCGCTGGTAGGCATTGCCGCTGCCGCGCTAACGTATGTCATCGTCACCGGTATGCTCGGCGCACGTCGCGTCAGCGCACCACTACAAGACCTATAAAAGGATTTGCCTGATGCACATCATCAACGCCCGCCTGCGCAACCAGGAAGGCCTGCACGAGTTGCACCTTGAAGACGGCCTGATCCGCAGCATCGCCCGTCAGACCGAAGCGCCGACCCTCGGCCCGGATGACCTCGATGCCGGCGGCAATCTGGTGGTGCCGCCCTTCGTCGAGCCGCACATCCACCTCGACGCCACCCTCACTGCGGGCGAGCCGCGCTGGAACATGAGCGGCACGCTGTTCGAAGGCATCGAATGCTGGGGCGAGCGCAAGGTCACCATCACCGAAGAAGACACCAAGACCCGCGCCAAGAAGACCATTCAGGCCCTGGCCGCCCACGGTATTCAGCACGTGCGCACCCACGTTGACGTCACCGACCCGCAACTCACCGCGCTCAAGGCCATGCTCGAAGTGCGCGAGGAAAGCCGTCACCTGATCGATCTGCAAATCGTCGCGTTCCCGCAGGAAGGCATCGAGTCGTTCCGCAACGGGCGCGAGCTGATGGAAGAGGCGATCCGCATGGGCGCCGACGTGGTCGGCGGCATTCCGCATTTTGAGTACACCCGCGATCAGGGCGTCAGCTCGGTGAAGTTTCTGATGGACCTGGCCGAGCGCACCGGCTGCCTGGTCGATGTGCATTGCGACGAGACCGACGATCCGCATTCACGCTTCCTTGAAGTGCTTGCCGAAGAAGCGCGCAGCCGCGACATGGGCGCCCGCGTCACCGCCAGCCACACCACGGCGATGGGCTCTTATGACAACGCCTACTGCGCCAAACTGTTCCGCCTGCTCGGCCATTCCGGGATCAGTTTTGTTTCCTGCCCGACCGAAAGCATTCACCTGCAAGGGCGCTTCGACAACTTCCCCAAACGCCGGGGCGTGACCCGCGTCAATGAACTGCTCGAAGCCGGGATGAACGTGTGTTTCGGCCAGGACTCGATCGTCGACCCGTGGTATCCGCTGGGTAACGGCAACATCCTGCGCGTGCTCGAAGCCGGTCTGCATATCTGCCACATGCTCGGTTATCGCAACCTGCAAAGTGCGCTGGATCTGGTCACCGACAACAGCGCCAAAGCCATGCACCTGGGCGAACGCTACGGACTGGAACAGGGCCGCCCGGCGAACTTGCTGATTCTCTCGGCAGACAGTGATTACGAAGTGATCCGCAGCCAGGGCCTGCCGCTGTATTCGATTCGCGGCGGCAAGGTGTTGATGAAGCGGCAGATGCCGGTGGTGGAGTTCAGTTGAGATTGCGCTGGGGCTGATGGCCTCATCGCTGGCAAGCCAGGCTCCCACAGGTTTTGTGTTGAGCACATGATTGGGCCCTCATGCAAAACCTGTGGGAGCCTGGCTTGCCAGCGATAGCGTCGGTCGAATCAACCCGCCAACCGCGCCGTGCCAAACAATCTCACGCGCAGCAACTCCCCTCCCGAAACCTCAAGCAAAACCGGTGCGGTGCCACCCGGCATGACCACCCGCACCTCCCCTGCCTCGACCCAACCCACCCGCCACGCCGCACACGCGACCGCACTGGCGCTGGTGCCGGATGACGCGGTTGGACCTTCGCCACGCTCGAATACCCGCGCAGCGATTTTCTGCGGCGACGCCAGCACGGCCCATTGCAGATTGACGCCCGCCGGGCAGGGATTGCCGGCACCGGTGGGCCTGGCATAGGCAATTGCCGTCAGCCTCTCGTTCAGCGGTGATTCACCCATCTGTTCGTTGCTAGGCAACGCGCTTGCATCGCTGAGCAGCGTTACACAGTGCGGATTGCCGATACGGACGAATTGGCTGTGGCTCCAGTCAGGATCGAGTTCCGCCAGCGGCTGGACATGGCTGACGTCGCGATTATTGATTTGAACGCTCTCGACTGCCTGCGCCCCAACGGCTTGCGGGCCGAATCCGGGCTGGCCGAGGTCGAGCCAGAAACCGCGCACGCCTTCGACTTGGGCCGGTTTCACCGAGGTTGTTACCGGCTCACCTTTGTCATGATGGACACGCAACACTGCACCCTGCTCCGGCAGCAAGCCTTGCTCGATCAATGCCTGAGAAAAAATCGTCAGGCCGTTACCGCTGCGCTCGGCGAGGCTGCCGTCGGTGTTGACGATCAGTACATCGAACGGCGCAGATGCCTGAAACGGGCCGATCAGCAGGCCGTCGCTGCGGTGGGGTTTGCTGTTGGCCGGGCGTTGGCCTTCGGGCCAGTGACAGCACAAAGCGATGGCGGCCTCGCTCCATTGCTGCCGAGATGCGGCGCACTCTGCGGCCCTCGCTGGCAAAGCAATCCCGGCCTCGCGCAAGGCTTGGGGCGAGACCACTCCGTAGATATTGCCGCGTGCGTCGTAGAACTTCGTCATGCCTTGTTCCCGTATTCCATCCTGGCGAAAATCCGACTGTAAACCGCAAACCAGTTTGGGAGCGAGCCTGCTCGCGAAGGCGGTGCCTCAGTCGACATTTCCATATTTGACCCACCGCTATCGCGAGCAGGCTCGCTCCCACAGGGTAGGATGTTCACCGTTATGCCCCGAAAGGCCTGAGATCGAACCTCAACGCCGTCAGAATGTCACTCGGGATGCAGTTGTTTTTTTGCCAAGGATCGATATGACCAGCCTCAACCCCCAAGACACCTTCGTCCCCGGACGCCTGCAACAGATGTCCACGCGCGTTGCCTTTTTCATTGCCGGCCTCGGCATCGCCGCGTGGGCGCCGCTGGTGCCGTACGCCAAGGCGCGAGCCGGGCTGGATGAGGGCACGCTGGGATTACTGCTGCTGTGCCTGGGCGTCGGCTCGATTCTGGCGATGCCGCTGGCGGGGATTCTCGCCACGCGTTTTGGTTGCCGACGCGTAGCCACCGGCGGCACCTTGCTGATCTGCGCGGCGCTGCCGTTGCTGGCGACGGTGTCGTCGATCCCGGCGCTGATCGCCACGTTGTTCATGTTCGGCGCCGGCCTCGGCACGGTGGATTCGACGGTGAACCTGCAAGCAGTGATCGTCGAGCGCGCCAGCGGCAAGCACATGATGTCGGGGTTCCACGGCTTGTTCAGCCTGGGCGGCATTGTTGGTGCGGCGGGCGTCAGCGCCCTGCTCGGCCTCGGGCTGACACCGCTGGCAGCGATGCTGGTCGTCGTCGTGTTGCTGATCGGCGCCTTGCTCAAGTGCGTGCCGCACATGTTGCCCTACGGCAGCGAAAGCTCCGGCCCGGCGTTCGCCATTCCCCATGGCATCGTGCTGTTCATCGGCGGCATGTGCTTCATCGTGTTCCTCACCGAAGGCGCGGCGCTGGACTGGAGCGCTGTGTTCCTCGCTCAGGAACGCGGGATCGACACGGCTTACGCGGGAATGGGTTACGCAGCGTTTGCCCTGACCATGACCGTCGGCCGTCTGCTCGGTGATCGCATCGTGCGCAAGCTGGGTGCGACGCGGATCATTCTGTTCGGCGGGCTGTTGGCGGCGGCGGGACTGTTTCTCGCCACCTTCGCACCGAGCTGGCAAGCGGCGCTGGTCGGTTATGCGCTGGTCGGCGCCGGTTGCTCGAACATCGTGCCGGTGCTGTACACGGCGGTGGGCAAGCAGACGGTGATGCCGGAAAGCATCGCGGTGCCGGCGATTACCACGCTGGGTTATGCCGGGATTCTCGCCGGGCCGGCGGTGATCGGTTTTGTCGCCCATGCCAGCAGCCTGAGTTTTGCCTTTGGCCTCATGGCGGTGCTGTTGGTCGCGGTGGCCATCGGCGGTAAGACATTGAAAGTATGAAGATTAGCGCGACACCTGTCAGGTTTGACACTAGACAGGCTTCGACCCTTTGAATCATGGTGATTTCCAGCCCCGCGGAAATGGAAATCTGTCATGAACATTCGAATTGGATCGGCTGTTGCACTTATCGCTCTTCTCCAGGGATGCGCCTCCGTCAATCAATACGACTGGGGCGAAGGCGCAGCCAACTTTGCTCCCGCTGAGCGGCTGGCCAATGCCAACGGACGTTATGCGCATTGGCAAGCCATTGGCCGTGTCGAAGTTGAAGGCGGCATGACCTGCTCCGGTACACTCATTGACACACGAGAACCCGGCACTGTGTCGAATCCGGCTTATGTACTGACCTCCGGACACTGCACACATCCGGAGATAGGCAATAACGAGGTCATCGTCAATCAGCCTGCAAAGGGGCGGGTGACGTTCAATTATTTTTTCGACACGCAACCGCACAGTCGCTCATATGCGGTAGGCCGGATTGGCTGGAGCACGCTACGTGGCCAAGACATCTCTATCGTTGAACTTGCCACCTCTCTGGAACAGTTGATCAGCGACGGTATCGAGCCTCTGAAACTGGCGCATGCCCCCTTGCCCGCTGAAGAAAACATTTTGATCACCGGCGCGCCCGTGAACGGCTTCATTCAGCGAATGGCATGCAAACAGGAACATTCGGCAGCGGTCATCGAAGGCCCTTGGCGATGGGTAGGACAATCGAGCAACCGTTGCCTCGATGTTGTCAGTGGATTATCCGGCTCACCATTGCTTGCGCGTTATACCAATGAAGTCGTGGGTGTGTTGGGCACTACCACGCGCGGAAGTGACCGTAATCGATGTGACAAGGGCGCCCCCTGCGAAGTCATTGCCGGGCAGGTCAACAAGCGAACTGCCACCAACTACGCCTCCACAACCGAAGGTCTGGGTGCTTGCTTCACCAAGGGACGTTTCGACCCGCGTCCGGGTGACTGCCCACTGGGAGCGGCATGGTCTTTTCCAACATCATCGCAAAACAGCGATTACATCAGAGTCGAGCGTGACGAGCACGGACAAGTCGTGCCATGGCATTGGCTGCAAACCTTCACATTGAGCGCTCCCTACTACCGCTATCGCTATACGCGCACGCTGGACGAATGCCAGTCGCTTGCTGGGTATAGCCAGGTACAAACCGCTCGCCCTGGTTCCGAGAATCAGTTGAGCCATGAACTCAAAGAAGGTGCGGGGCTATATTTTCTCTGCCTGATTGGCCAACAGCGGCCTACGGACGTGCCAAAACAATCGGATGGAAAAACCCCCAGCATCTATTGGCGGTGGTTGCTGGAAGCACCAGCGCCGTTGGCGCCGGCCTATAAAATCGAATGGATGGGTGACGATGACTACGATGTCAGGGTTTTTCCGGTCTCACCGGATCTGGATCCCTTTCAATTTCAATACAAGTCCGGGCAGCCCGGGAGCGTCAACTGCAATGACGGGCAGGGATTCCAGCGCGTACCGCCCTCCACGGGCGTGTTCCATGTTTCCGTTGCCAATGGCCAGCAGAACGTCTGCCTCAAAGGCGCAGACCTGGCTGGGAATCCCGGACCGACCATCGACTTTCTGATTCCTCAATAGCTTCAGGCCTGTTGTGGCTGAGCCGTGTGAAACCGGTTCAGCCAAAACAGCGCCTTAGAAACCGACGCTGGCCTGCACGAAGAACGTGCGCGGTGCGCCGACATACATCCCCGAGTTGTTGTCGCTGGAGCGGGTGAAGTATTGCTTGTCGAAGACGTTCTTCACCCCGGCACCGAGCTTGAGGTTCGACACCTGCGGACCGAAGTCATAGCCGCCGCGCACGTTCCAGGTCACGTAACCCGGGATGTCGCCGTACTGCCCATCCGCTGTGCCTTCGGTGATGTAGTTGCCATTGAAGCTGCCATCCGCATTCACACCGGTGCCCGGCGAACGCTGTTTCGATTGGGCGAAGCCATCGATGTTGTACGTCCAGCGGTTGATCTCGTAACGCAATCCGACCGTGGCCACCTGCCGCGAATAGAACGGCAGATCGCGGCCCTTGAAGCCGGGGATCTCGCCTTCATAGGTGGCGCGGGTGTAGGTGAAACCGGCGTTGGCGGTCAAACCATCGAGGCGCGGATCGAGGGCGGCCATGTCATAGTGCGCCGACGCTTCAATGCCCTGGTGCTTGGTCGCGCCGAGGTTGGTCCAGCCGACGTCGTTGCTGATGTATTGCAGTTCGTCATCGAAGTCGATGTAGAACAGCGTCACCTCGCCGCCCCAGACATCATCGTTGTAGCGCGTGCCGATCTCGTAGGTCTTGGCCTTTTCCGGCTCCAGACCGTTGGCGGTGCTGTCACCCGAACCGCCCTGGCCGAGCTGGAAATATTGCAGGCTGCCGAACGAGGTTTCGTAGTTGGCGAACAGTTTCCAGGCATCGGACAGGTGATACATCACGCTCAGCGCCGGCAGCGGTTCGTTGCTTTCGATGCTGCGGTTTTTCTCCGGTACCGGGCGGCCAGCGGTGTCGAGGACAGCGCGATCATGCCAATCGGTGCTGATGTGTTCGAAGCGAATGCCCGGGGTGATAGTCCAGTTGCCGACGTCGATCTTGTTGTCGACATACACCGAATTGGCCTCGGTGCCACCGGTGCGATCCTGGAACACATGGCCGTCGGAGGTCGGCGTGACCACCGGCTGATTGTTGACCAGCGCCAGACGACTCGATTCTTCGTGCATGGCCTCTTTCAGATAGCGATAACCGACGCTGACTTCCTGCGTGGTCGGGCCGACATCGAACACCCGCGACACGCGCGGTTCGATGCCGAGGGTGTAGTAGGAACGCGGGTACGAGCTGAGGGTGCGCTGATCGCGCGCGGCGATGGTACTGCCGCGAAAGCTGTCGGTGTAGTAGGTGAGGATTTCTGCCTGGGTGCGCTCGTCGATCTGGCGAATCCACTTGAACGACACGTCCTTGCGTCGGCCTGTGAACTGGTCGTAGTCACGCACCGATTCGTACGGTTTGTCGTCGTACTGACGCTGGGTCAGGCCGCCGGGCATGTCGGCGCTGGCGTCGTAGTAGTGGAAGTTGAGGCTGAAATCGTCCTGATCGGTCGGCGCCCAGTGCGTCTTGAGCAGCACGTCGTCGATGTCGTTGCCGTTGTTGCGCTCGCGATAGCCGTGGCCGTTGACGCCGGAGTACAGCAGCGCGACGCCCATGCCGTTGTCGGCGGTGCCGCCAAGAAATGCGGTGTCGATGTGTTTCCAGCCGCCGTACTGCGTGGTTTCCAGGGTGGTGCCGATTTCGCCGGTGGTTTTCTCCGGGATCGCGCGTGTCACGAAGTTGATCACGCCGCCGACGTTCTGCGGCCCGTAACGCACGGAACCGGCGCCACGCACGACGTCGATGCTGTCGAGGTTGCCCGAGGAAATCGGCGCCATCGACAGTTGCGGCTGGCCGTACGGAGCAAACGCCGCAGGTACGCCGTCGATCAAAACAGTCGAGCGTGGCGACAGGCGCGAAGTCAGACCGCGTACGCCGACGTTGAGGGAAATATCACTGCCGCCGGTGCCATTGGAGTCCTGCACCTGCACGCCGGGCACGCGTTTGAGCACGTCGCTGACGTTCATCGCGCCCTGCTCGACCATCGCTTCGCGGCGAATCACCGTGCGTGCGCCGGGGTGGTTCTGCACCACCGCCGCGTCGGCGTCACCGAGCCAGTCGCCGACCACTTTGATGTCGGTCACGCCGAGCTCCAGCGGGCCGTTGCTGGCTGCGGAGGTGGCGGCTGGAGCGAGCGTCACCGAGCCTTCATTGATCTGATAATCGAGACCGCTGCCCTGCAACAGCTGCCGCAGCGCCTGCTCCGGCGAAAGGTCGCCGTCGACCGCTGGCGCCTGTTTGCCGGCCACCAGTTCGGGGCTGAAAAACACCTGCAGCGAGGTTTGCTGGCCCAGTTCGCTCAAGGCCTGGCCCAGCGGTTGCGCGCGGATATGAATGGCTTCAGCGGCAAACGCCAACGGCATCGCGGCGCTGACCGCCAGCGCGAGAGCCAATGGCAACCAAGGGGATTTTTTATTGTGGGTTGTGGTGATGTTCACGTCGTACGCAGTCCTGTGGATCGCAAGAGTGTGCGGCTGTTAATGCAAACCAGTTGCAGTTGAACAGGAAGACGATGAACTGGAAAAAAACCTGAATGCTATCTGGAAATTATTTCCTGACTGCCATCGGCCAAGGTGCGAACGGACACTGGCAGGATGCTCGGCAAGGCTTTGAGCAAGGCGTCGGTATCGTCGGATTTGAACACGCTGGTCAGGCGCAGGCTGGCCACGTTCGGCTGGGATACGGTCAGCGGTTTGTCGCGATAGCGCGATACTTCCGCCGCTACTTCGCCGAGGCTGGCGTTGTTGAACACCAGTTTGCCGTTACGCCAGGCGGTCAGTTCCGCCGGGTTGACCGCGTAGGCCGGCAGGACCTTGCCCTGGGCATCGACCGCCGTGCCGAGGCCTGCGGTGAGGTTGATGAATTGGTTGTCCGGGGCAGCACTTCCCTGCACCTTCACCGTGCCCTGCTCCACCGCCACGCGGGTCTGCGTGGCATCTCGGCGCACATCGAAACGCGTACCGGTGACCGTGACCCTGCCGCTGCCGGCTTCGACAATAAACGGACGCGAGGCGTCGTGTTCAACACTGAACATCGCCTCGCCCGCGCTCAATTCGATCAGCCGTCGATCCTTCTCATAACGCACCTGCAAGCGGCTGCGACTGTTCAGATCGATCAGCGAACCGTCCGGCAACGCCACATGCTTGCGCTCACCCGGCGCCGTGGCGAATTCAGCGCGGTAAGCGCCCGGATGATTCAAACCACTGAACAGGCCAAGCCCCAGCGCCACGGCCAGAACACTCGCGGCCACGGCATAACGCAGCAACGGCCGGCGTTCGCGGCGGGGAGTTTGCGCAAGCGCCTGAAGACGCGACGTCGGCAGCAGATCAGCCGCCGCCCACAAACCCTGCAGCAACTGGAATTCTTCGCGGTGTTGCGAATGCTCGTTCAGCCAAGCCTCGAAGCGCTGCCGTTGCTCGACGCTGACATTCGGCTCCTGCAATCGCACGAACCATGCCGCCGCCTCGTCACGCACCGCCGCTTGCCCACAGGCGCAATCACCCGTTTCCATCATGGAATGTCCTGTCCGGCTGAAAATGAAAAGATCCAAGCGCTCATGATTGCAAGCCATCCAGTCGCTCACGCAGATGCCGCAGGGTGCGGATCATATACTTTTCGACCATGTTCTTGGACAGCCCCAGGCGTTCGGCGATTTCTGCCTGCGTCAGGCCTTCGATCTTCTGCCAAACAAAGATCTTGCGGCAGTTGAGCGGCAGCTCGGTGAGCGCGCGTTCGATGGAATCGGCCAACTGGATCGCGTGCATGTAATGCTCCGGATCGCCCGCCGACGACGCAGTGTCCTCGACCGCCTCCGACTCCATGACGCCCCGCCGGTCCTCCCGCCGATAACCATCGACCGCGATATTGCGCGCGGTCTGATGCAGATACGCACGCGGCTGCTGCACCGCCGCCGAATCTGCCTCGAGCACCCGCAAAAAGGTGTCGTGCGCCAGATCCTCGGCCTGCGCGCGATTGCGCAGGCGCCGAGTCCAGGTGCCGATCAACTCTTCGTAATGCTCGAAAAAGCCGGATCTGCGGGAGCGCATGGGGGATGGGCGGCGTGGTGAGAAAGGGGCGTGAATAGTAATGCTTCGTATTAATACAAAGCAATGCACGCTGTGATGGTGTTCTTGATGCGCAAGGTGCGCTCACACGAGGCCGAGTTCAGATGGACACTGAAGATCTCCCTGTGGGAGCGAGCCTGCTCGCGAATGCGGTATGTCCGCAACGATGATGGTGACTGACACGTCGCCTTCGCGAGCAGGCTCGCTCCCACAAGGGAAAAGCGTGAATGCCTCAGGCCTGCGGCAGTTTGCGGAAGCCCACCGCCAGGCGATTCCAGCCGTTGATGGTGTTGATCGCCACGGTCAGGTCAACCAGTTCCTTCGGCGAAAACTGTGCAGCGACGACTTCATAGTCTTCGTCCGGCGCGTGGGTCAGGCTCAGTTGTGTCAGCGACTCGGTCCACAGCAGCGCGGCACGCTCACGCTCGCTGAAGAACGGCGCTTCCCGCCATGCCGTCACGGCGAACAGGCGGCGTGGGGTTTCGCCGTCCTTGATCGCGTCGGCGGTGTGCATGTCGATGCAGAATGCGCAGCCGTTGATCTGTGAAGAGCGCAGCTTGACCAGTTCGAGCAGGCTCTTTTCCAGCGACAGTTTCGAGACGGCATTTTCCAGCGCCATCATCGCTTTCATGGCATCGGGGGAAGCGGTGTAGAAATCGGCACGAGGTTGCATGGTGGGCTCCGGGGTAGCGATTGAATGTGTGGCTACGTTAGTCCCCGGGGGTGCTTCGGCAAATAGCCAATATTGCAGAAGAACGGTAGGCCACTTGGCGCGGCGACTGACCGCTCGTCACTCGACGGGCACCAAGGTTTCAGTGCGCAAGACCAATATCAGGTAATCCCCTTTATCAGGAGACGTACCATGATGACGCGCAAATTCACTTCGTTATTGTTGGCCGGCCTGCTCGCCACGGCGTCCGCCGCCAGCTTCGCTGCCAATGACAGCACCGATGCGACGGGCACCAAGTCCGGCGGCGCCAGCAGCTCGACCATGCCGCCAGACAACACCCCGGGCTCGCCATCGGGTGGCAGCGGTTCTGGCGGAACCAATAACGGAACTGGCACAGGAACAGGGACAGGAACTGGCTCGGGCATGGGCACTGGAACGGGCACCAATGGCGGCGCCAGTGGCTCAGGTTCCGGCGCGGGTGGTGGCACCGGTTCGGCCGGCGGCGGCACGGGTGGTGCGGGCGGTGGCACGGGCGGCTGAACGAACAAGAGCCATCCCAGATAGTCCTGCATACATCAGGACTCAATGTGGGAGCGAGCCTGCTCGCGAAAGCGGTCTGTCAGCCAACCTTGATGCAAGCTGACACACCGATTCGCGAGCAGGCTCGCTCCCACTTCTGATTTCTGTTGATTGAAAGAATCAGCGATCCGAACGCATCAGCTCGGCAAAACCCTCTTCAGCTGTAAACACCGCCGCGCGATTGCGTCCGGCGTTTTTCGCCTGATACAACGCCGCGTCCGCGCGCTGGATAAACACTTGCGGGCTGTCGTTGCCATGCGGAATAAACGCATAACAGCCCAGGCTCACGGTGAGATAACCGGTCGGCGACCCACTGTGGATGATGTGCTTGTCGATCACGCTACGGCGAATCTGCCCGGCTATCGCCAGCGCGCCGTTGATGTCCGTGTCTGGCAACAGCACGGCAAATTCTTCGCCGCCATAACGCACCGCCAGATCCGACTTGCGCTGGCAGCAGGCCTTCACCACTTGCGCCACCTGCGCCAGGCATTGATCGCCGGCGACATGGCCGTAAGCATCGTTGTAACGCTTGAAGAAATCGATATCGAGCATGATCAGGCTGACCGGGCTGACCTGGCGCGCACCACGAGCAAACTCGATGTCCAGCGAGCGCTCGAACAAGCGCCGATTGGCCAATCCGGTGAGGCTGTCGTGGGTGGCGATCTGCTCCAGCGCCCGTTGCGCCTTGCGCAGATTTTTCTCGATACGCTCGCCGTCGCGCACTTGATGAATGAACACCCAGCCGAACAGGCCAACCCCGAGAATCACCAGCGCGACAATCACGCTGGACTGAAATGCGCGGTCATACCAGCCCTGCAGAATCGTGTCTTGCGACGTCGCAGCAGAGACCACCAGCGGATACGAGGCGAGCTGTCGATAGCCATACAAGCGGGTCACGCCGTCGACCACGGAGTTGAGCATCGCGGTGCCAGCGTTAGCGTTCGGCAGCAAGGTTTGATAGATCTCGCCGTGGGCCACCGAGGTATTGATCAACGACTCATCAAAGGGCCGTCGCGCCAGCAAGGTGCCGTCGGTCAGCGCCAGAAACATGATGCCGCTGTCATCGAGGCTGAAGCTTTTGAAGAACTGATCGAAGTAGGACATGCGGATGCCCGCCATCAGCACGCCCTGAAAGTTGCCGAGCTGGTCGTTGACGCGTCTGGAAATCGGAATGATCCACTCGCCGTTTTCGCGGCTGCGAATCGCTGGGCCGATGTGCGCAACCGTCGAAGCATTCTGCTGATGGAACTTGAAATATTCGCGATCGGCCACACCGTTGCCACGAGGCAGATCGGCAAACGAGGTGATGATCCACTGCCCTTCGCGATCAAAGAGAAAGATGCCATGCAGCTGATCCAGTTGCTGCGCGCGGCGGGCAAAAATCCGCTGCAACCGGGGTCGCTGCGCCGCTCCATAACCATCGTCCTGAATCCAGTCGACCAGGCTGGTCATCACCAGATCCGCCGCCCGCACGGTGTCCTCGGCCTGCTGCGCCATGGCCCGGGTCAGGTTGCCCGAAGCCATTTTCGCCACCGCCAGATCCTGACGCCGCGACTGCTCCAGTTGCAGGTACAGCAGACCGCACAGGCACAGGCTCACCGCAACGATAAACAGCACCGCCGCTTTGCGTAGCGGCAACCGTTTGAGCGTGCCGGGGGCTTGATGCGGATCGTGAATGGGGATTGGCAAAAGCATGTCCTGGGCAGGTACGACAGGGGCGCGAGCCCGAAACCCTTGTATGTGTGAGCGTAGCCCACCGGGATGTACCGGGCAAACGCCCGCCTCCCGCCCAGTTATCGGCGCGTCGCGAGTTTGGATGATCGCTTTTCGTCGATTTATTTACGATTGCTTCTTTACGGTTAATCAGTTGTGCAGGGCCAGGCGTCGCATCGCGCTGGTCAGGTGTGCGCGGGCACTTTGCGCATCGCCTTCACGCATCTGTTCATAGGCGCGCTGCGCAATCGCATGAGGCACCGGTTTCAATTCGCGCTGAGTGGCCATCGCCAGCAGTTGCACCTGCGCGGCGCGTTCCAGGTAATACAGGTCGTCCCAGGCTTCGGCGATGGTCGGCGCAGCGACAATCACACCGTGGTTTTTCAGAAAGAGAATGTCGGCGTCGCCCATAACGCTGGCGATGCGATCGCCTTCGGACGCGTCAAGTGCGAGGCCGTTGTAATCCTCGTCCACCGCTGTGCGTCCGTAAAACTTCAGCGCAGTCTGCCCCAGCCACAGCAGCGGCGGGCCTTGCAACAGGCACAACGCAGTGGCGTGCGGCATGTGCGTATGGAACGCGACTTTTACCCGTGGCAGTTGTTTGTGCAGGCGCGCGTGGATGTAGAACGCGGTCGCTTCGGGCTCGCCATCGCCATCGACCACATTGCCGGCGAAGTCACAGACCAGCAGATTTTGCGCTGTCACTTCCGAAAAAGCGTAGCCGTATGGATTGACCAGAAACAGATCATCATGCCCCGGCAGCATCGCCGAAAAATGATTGCAGATGCCCTCCTCCAGCCCATGCAGCGCGGCCAGTTGAAAGCACGCGGCGAGTTCGTTGCGGGCGGTGATGATCGCCTCGGTGTCCAGGTTCAGCGTTGCGCTTGGTCTGGCTTTGCCAGTGCCGCTCAAGATATGAGCCATGGCAATTCTCCTTAGGTCCAGCCGAGGGATTTGAACAGCGGCAGCACTTGATCGAGGCTGGACAGGATCGCGTCGGGGCGATAGTCCGGCAACAACTGACGACCCGTGCCGCGATCGATCCACACGCAACGAAAAACCATGTCCCGCGCCGCCGTGTGATCGAGCATGGGGCTGGCGCAGATGTGCACCACTTCATCCCGGGTCACGCCCAATTGCTCATGAGCGTAGTCGAACAGGCGCGGCGCCGGTTTGTAGGCACCGGCCTGTTGCGCGGTGATCACCCGGTCGATATGGCCGCCGAGTTGCGCGACGTTGCCTGCAATGATCGCGTCGTCGGTGTTGGAGACGATGCACAGCTTGAATCCCATTGCTTTGAGCTGCGCGAGGGTGTCGACCACTTCGGCAAATGGCGGCATGTTCGGGATGGCCGCCGCCAGGCGTTGACTGTCCTCGGGCTGGCTCGGCAAGCCCAACTCTGCCAGCGCCAGTTGCAGGCCGAGGGTGCTCAGTTCCCGAAAGGAACGGTGCGGCGGTGTTTGTTCGAGACGATGCTCGTGACGGTCGTAGACTTCGATCAGCTTAGCGGCGTCGACTGCGTGCTCGCCCTTGCCGCTGAGCATTTTCTCGACCACGGCTTTCAGTCCTTCATCCCACTGAATCAGCGTGCCGTAGCAATCGAAGGTCAGCCAGTGCGGGCGTGGCGTGTTGTTCAAGGTCATCGGTCGATTCCTCCAGAGTGAGGACTTCAGCTTATGAGCGTGCGGTGATAGTGTGAAATTAAATAAATGCGTGATCGTCATTCGCAAATCAACTATCAGGAACGCCGCCATGCTGGATCTGGAATTGCTGAAAACCTTTGTCTGCGTAGTCGACGAAGGCAGCTTCACCCGCGCAGCCGAACGTGTGCACCGCACGCAATCGACGGTCAGCCAGCAGGTGCGCAAACTCGAAGATCTGGTCGGCCACCCGCTACTCCTGCGCGACCGCAGCGGAGTGAACGTCGCGGTCACCGAACACGGCGAACTGCTGATCCACTATGCGCGCCGGTTACTGGCGCTGTCCGCCGAAGCCACGCAAGCGCTGGCCAGTGACGTCGACCTGGAAGTGCTGCGCATCGGCATGCCGGAAGACTTCGACGCCCGGCGCATGGCACTGATCCTCGCCGGTTTCACCCGCAACCATCCGCAGGCGCGCCTGGAAACCATCAGTGGCATGAGCCTCGACCTGCGCCAACGCCTCGACGCCGGCGACATCGACATTGCCCTGATCAAACGCGAACCCGACAGCGGCCCGGCATGGGCCACCTGGCCGGAACGACTGGTATGGGTCAAAGGCACCGACTTCGACACCTCCAGCGGTGTGCTGCCGCTGGCACTGTTTCCGCAGGGCTGCCTGTACCGACAGCGGGCGATTCGCTTGCTCGATGTGGCGCAGCGACCGTGGCGAGTGGCGTTCGGCAGCCACAGCCTGACCGGGATCCAAGCGGCGGTGGCGTCTGGGTTAGGTGTTTCGGTGTTGCCGGTTTCGGCGCTATTGCCAGAGCATGAGGTGTGTACGGATCTGCCGGAGTTGGCGCCGACGGAACTGGCGCTGGTCAGCCGCGAGGGAGTGTTGAGCGGGTTGCAGCGGGGGCTGGTGGAGTTTTTGCGTGGGGAATTGGGGGTGGATGCGGGGGGATATGCCTGAATCCCCCGAGGATCTTTATTCGGGTTTGTTGATTTCGCGGAGCAGGTCGGCGGTGGGGATGTTCATGGTGTTTGAGTAGTAGCGTGGTTCGTATTCATATTCACATTTCCAAATCCTCAGGCCAAAAAAACAGGCGCTCACGGGAGCGCCTGTTTTCCCTGGCTCATTACGGATGGTTCACCGTACCGGCGGCACCCGAATATCCCCCGCCCGGCACTGCGTCTTCACCCCTTTGCCACACGCGCCGAACTGCAAATCCTTGTCCATGCACACCCGCACTTCCGACAGCTGCGGGCCGCTGCAAACCACCGCAATTCCGTCTTCGGGAATACCCGGATTGGCCTTGCGAAACAGATCGACAATCTCCTGCGCTTCGAAGTAGTACGACGTCGAGCCGAACGGCTGTAACGCCTGCGGAATCTTCACCGCGCCGAGGGCCTGATCGGACTTGTCCAGATAGCCCACCGCGCCAAGACCGCTGCAGGTACCGTGCTTGGACCATTCGTGATCGAGGAGTTTTTTCGTCGGGTACATCGTCAGGCCCTTGCTGGTTTCTGCCGCCGATAGCCTGGTCAGCGGCGGGCAGGATTCTGGCCAGCCGCCTTTGGCGTATTGCGGCCACAAACCGTGCAGGACAAAACCATAACCCTTGCCGGTGCACTGCGCGTCGTCCTTGTGCGACAGACAAAAAGTCGGCGACCAGGACAGCGCCAGCAGGTAGTAGTCGAACACCCCCGCCACCGATTCCGCCTGAGCTTTGTTCGACTCCGGCTGACGCGCCGAACTCATGCCGATGCTACCGGCCGTCAGCGCGATCAGCGCCAGAATTGTAAACAGCTTTTTCATTAACCCGTTCCTTGGGACGCCTGCGTCCGTGGTTTTCGTTGTTGGCCAGACCTGGCCAGTGCTGATTTCGACACGCTTGTATTGCAAGCGCATGACGCAAGGCAAGGCCCTGCGCCGTGCAAAGGTCTACGCTGAACAGGCAGACATCCAACAAGGGAACCGACATGAGTAAAGCAGACGAACTCGCCGCCAGACTCAAGCAGACACGGCATACCCAGGCTGATGCGGCGCTGGAAATCGATTGCTGGCCTGCTCAGGTATACGACTTGTACCACCGCATCGAAGCCTGGCTACAGCCAGTCACCGAAGTAGGACTGAAGATTCGGCGCAATCCTACGCACGTTTGCGAAAGTTCGCCGGACGGCGAAAGCCACGACTACGCCATCGACCAGTTGGTGATCGAAGCGAACAATCACAGTCTGATTTTCGATCCGATTGCGCGGTTCACCGAGGACGGTTGCGGACGTGTCGAGATCAAGGTGCCGGGGCGCGATCAGTCGTTGCTGCGCACGGTTGACGAGCATGGCGAAAGCCATTGGTGGTTGCAGACTATCGAGACCGGCCAGGAGCTGGATGCGATCGCGCTGACGGAAAACAATCTGCTGCAGGTGGTGCAGCAAGGGTTGAGCCTGTAAGCCGCCCGGGTTAACTGACAAAACTGTAATGTTTGCCTCAGCCAACTGAAAGCCGGGGCTGGCTAGTCTCTCTGTCATGAGCCAGACGGGGATTTCCAGCGCATGCCTTCCATTCTCACAAGACGCACTTTTGTCAAAGGCCTGGCCGCCGGTAGCTTGCTCGGTGGCCTCGGGCTCTGGCGGACACCGGTCTGGGCGCTGAACGGCGCCGCGCCCGTCAACGAACTGAGCGGTAACGAATTCGAGTTGTTCATCGGCGAAACTCCGGTCAATTTCACGGGTTCGGCACGCACAGCGATGACCATCAATGGCAGCCTGCCCGGCCCGCTGTTGCGCTGGCGCGAAGGCGATACCGTGACGCTGCGGGTGCGTAACCGGCTCACCGCCGACACCTCGATTCACTGGCACGGCATTCTGCTGCCGGCGAACATGGACGGCGTACCGGGTCTGAGTTTCCATGGCATCGAACCGGGGGGCGTGTACGTTTACCAGTTCAAGGTTCGGCAACACGGCACCTACTGGTATCACAGCCATTCCGGCTTACAGGAGCAGGCCGGCGTCTATGGGCCGCTGGTCATTGAGGCCAAAGAGCCGGAGCCGTTCCAGTACGATCGCGACTACGTGGTGATGCTCAGCGACTGGACCGACGAAGACCCGGCCAGCCTGATGAAGACCCTGAAAAAGCAGTCCGACTACTACAACTTTCACAAACGCACCGTTGGCGACTTTATCAACGACGTCAGTGAAAAAGGCTGGGGCGCCACGGTTGCCGATCGCACGATGTGGGCGCAAATGAACATGAACCCCACCGACATCGCCGACGTCAGTGGCGCCACGTATACCTTTTTGATCAACGGCCAGGCCCCCGATGACAACTTCACCTGGCTGTTCCGTCCCGGCGAAAAACTGCGCCTGCGCCTGATCAACGGCTCGGCCATGACCTATTTCGATGTGCGCATTCCGGGACTGAAGATGACGGTGGTGGCTGCCGATGGCCTGCACGTCAAACCGGTCAGCGTCGATGAACTGCGCATTGCCGTGGCCGAGACCTATGACGTGATCGTTGAACCTGCAACCGAGGCCTACACCCTCTTCGCTCAGGCGATGGATCGCAGCGGTTACGCCCGTGGCACTCTCGCCACACGCCCCGGCATGTCGGCAGCAGTGCCGGCGCTGGATCCGCGTCCGTTGGTGAGCATGGACGACATGGGCATGGGCGGCATGGATCACGGCAGCATGGACATGAGCGCCATGGATCACTCCAGCATGGGCCCGATGCAAGCCCATCCCGACAGTGAAAACAATAATCCGCTGGTGGACATGCAGGCCATGATCACCGCGCCAAAGCTCGACGACCCAGGCCTCGGCCTGCGCAACAACGGCCGCCGAGTGCTGACCTACGCCGACCTGCGCAGCACCTTCGAGGACCCGGACGGCCGCGATCCGGGCCGCACGATAGAACTGCACCTGACCGGCCACATGGAGAAATTCGCCTGGTCGTTCAACGGCATCAAATTCTCCGATGCCGAGCCTCTACGGCTGAAATACGGCGAGCGCATCCGCCTGGTGCTGGTAAACGACACCATGATGACCCACCCGATCCACCTTCACGGGATGTGGAGCGATCTGGAAGACGAAAACGGCAACTTTCAGGTGCGCAAACACACCATCGACATGCCGCCCGGCAGCCGCCGCAGTTATCGCGTCACCGCCGACGCCCTCGGCCGCTGGGCCTATCACTGTCATCTGCTTTATCACATGGAAACGGGCATGTTCCGCGAAGTGCGGGTGGAAGAATGAAGAGGTCCATCATGACTCGACTCAGCGTGTTTTCGCTGCTGCTCGCCGGCACCTCTGCCATGGCCGCCGACGATATGCAGGGCATGGACCACAGCCAGATGCCCGGGATGGATCATTCGGCGATGCAGAGCATGGACGACGGCATGATGCAGCCCGCCGCGCCGAGCGAAAGCCGCACGCCGATTGCGCCCGTGACCGACGCCGACCGTGCTGCGGTGTTCACCAGCCCCGGCGGTCATCAGGTGCATGACAGCGTCATAAACAGCTACTTTCTTGCCGACAAACTCGAATGGCAGAACGCCGATGACGGCAGCGCTTTGGCTTGGGATCTGTCCGGCTGGATCGGCGGGGATACCGATCGGCTGTGGCTGCGCTCTGAAGGCGAGCGCAACAACGGCAAGACTGAAGACGCGGAAATTCAAGCGCTATGGGGCCACGCGATTTCACCATGGTGGGACGTGGTCAGCGGCGTGCGTCAGGACTTCAAACCCGGCGCACCGCAAACCTGGGCCGCGTTCGGCGTGCAAGGCATGGCGCTGTACAACTTCGAGGCCGAAGCCACGGCTTTCCTCGGCGAGGGCGGCCAGAGTGCGGTACGCCTGGAGGGCGACTACGACATCCTGCTGACCAATCGACTGATCCTGCAGCCGACCGCAGAACTCAACATCTACGGCAAAAACGATCCGCAGCGAGGCATCGGCTCAGGGTTGTCCAATACCGAGGCGGGCCTGCGGTTGCGCTATGAAATCCGCCGCGAATTCGCGCCTTATATCGGCGTGACGTGGAATCGCACTTACGGCAACACCGCCGACTATGCCCGCGAAGAAGACGAGGATCGCAGTGAGGCGCGCCTCGTCCTCGGGGTCAGGCTGTGGTTCTGAATTCTTCTAAAAAAACAAATCGGAGACCTTGCATGCGCACATTGACCCTGCCCCTGATATTCGCCAGCGGATTGCTCCTGAGCGCCCTCGCCCAAGCCCATCCGAAATTGCTCTCGTCGACGCCGGCCGAAGGCGCGGAAGGCGCCGCGCCGGGCAGGATCGAGCTGCATTTTTCCGAGAACCTGGTCACGCAGTTCTCCGGGGCCAAACTGGTAATGACCGAAATGGGTGGCATGGCTCACTCGCCGATGCCGATGAAAGCCAAGGTCAGCGCCAGCAGCGATCCGAAAACCATGCTGATCACCCCGCTCGCCCCGCTGCCTGCCGGCACCTATCAGGTGCAGTGGCGCGCGGTGTCCGCCGACACGCACCCGATCACCGGTAACGTCACGTTCAAAGTGAAGTGAACAATGGCGGACCTGCTCAACATCATCCTGCGGTTCGCCTTGTATGTGGATTTGCTGCTGTTGTTCGGGCTGGCGTTGTTTGGCTTGTACAGCTTCAACGCGCTGCTGCGGTTCCGTCCGTTGTTGCGGGGCATGGCAGTGACAGGGGCATTGCTGTCAGTGGCCGGGCTGGTGCTGATGACCCGCGCCATGAGTGGCGAAACCCAGCTCGCGGCGTTATGGCCGCACCTGCAGATGATGCTGCTGGAAACGGACGTTGGCCTGGCGTGGGCGCTGCGGATGACAGCGCTGGCCATCGTGGTGATCCGGCCGAGTCTGTGGCCAGCGTCGTTGGCAGGCGCCATTGCCCTCGCTTCGCTGGCATGGAGCGGGCATGGCGCGATGGACGAAGGATGGCTGCGGTTCTGGCACTTTCTCAGCGACATCTTGCACTTGCTTGCGGCGGGAGCCTGGTTGGGTGCCTTGCTGGCGCTGGTGTTGATGGCGAGCGGGCGGATCGGTGATACACGCCTTCGCTTGATCGCCGATGCAGTGAAACGCTTCGAATGGGTGGGCGCGGTGATCGTGCTGACGGTGTCGGTCACCGGCGTGATGAATTATCTTTTCATCGTCGGCCCAAGGCTCGACGGAGTGCTGTTCGGTACCTACGGGCAGCTGCTGGCGATCAAGGTGCTGGCGTTTGCCGTGATGCTGGTGCTCGCTGCGTTGAACCGCTTTCATCTTGGACCGTCACTGCAACAATCGCTGCGCGACGGCCAGCACCTCATCGCCGCGAACGCGCTGCGGCGCAGTGTCGTAATGGAGTTGGCCCTTGCCCTGCTGATCGTGGCGCTGGTGGCGTGGCTGGGCACATTGAGTCCGGACCCGGGATGACACCCGTGGAAGGCTTTCACTACACTGGGCCACCTTCCCTTTCAGAAGCCCGATCTCAATGACAACACTAAAAAGCACGATGATCCTCGGCGGCCTGCTGACCCTGGCGACTGGCGCTCACGCCGACCCCGCCACGTCCCACCTCGACAGCATTCAGCAACAAGGTCAGTTGCGCGTCTGCACCACCGGCGACTACAAGCCCTACACCTTCAAACCCAGCGATGGCGACTTCGAAGGCATCGACATCAGCATGGCCCGCTCCCTGGCCGACAGCCTCGGCGTCAAAGTGCAATGGGTGCAGACCACTTGGAAAACCCTGATGCCCGACATGCAGGCCGGCAAATGCGACATCGGCATGGGCGGCATCTCGGTCACGCTCGAACGGCAAAAAAAGGCCTACTTCAGCAACACCCTCGACACCGACGGCAAGATCCCGCTGGTGCGCTGCGCCGACCAGTCCAAATACCAGACCATCGACCAGATCAACCAGCCTGACGTACGCCTGGTCGAACCGGCCGGCGGCACCAACGAAGCCTTCGTCCACGCCTTCCTGCCCAAAGCGCAACTAGCCCTGCACGACAACGTGACGATCTTCCAGCAACTGCTCGACAACAAAGCCGACGTGATGATCACCGACGCCTCGGAAGCGCTGTATCAGCAGAAACTCAAACCGGGGTTGTGCGCTGTGAATCCGCATCAATACATGCAATACGGCGAGAAGGCTTACCTGCTGCCACGCGACGACATCAGCTGGAAACTGTATGTCGATCAGTGGCTGCATTTGAGCAAGGTCACTGGCAAGTATCAGCAGACGTTGGGTGAGTGGATTGCGGTGCCGCAGTAAGCCACTGCCCCCCGCCGGCCACCGCGCGCGTTGAGGGAACGGTTCGCTCAATGCTTGCGGTGTCGGGAATCTGAGCATGCTCAAACTGAATGCATTCCTGGCCGGCCTGCTGTTCGGCGTCGGTTGGGGGATAGCCGGCATCTGCCCCGGCCCGGCACTGACCATCCTGTTGACGGGCCACTGGCAGGCAATGGTTTTTGTATTGGCGATGCTCGCAGGCATGGGGCTATTTACGCTGCTGGAAACCCGACGCAACCCGTGACCGAAGAGCAACCGGCTTTCAGGCGCGTGGCACCGACGGCAGCCAGTGTCGGTGGGGGTCAATGTTTTGCATAAGAGCGCGGATTGGATGATCTCCCCAGCCACGCACTCGTCGAGATCTGCGCCAATGATTTGAAGGCGGGCCTGGCGAACCAGTAGCCCTGCATCAGATAAATGCCACAATCGGCGAGAAAGTCTCTTTCCTCGGCACTTTCTATGCCCTCAGCGATCACTTCCACGCCCAGCTCTCTGCACATGATCACCACGTTGCGCACGATGGTCTGGCGTACGCGGTCACGGTGAATATTGCGGATCAGCGCCATATCCAGCTTGATCAGGTCCGGTTGAAAATCCGCCAACAAGTTAAGGCCGGAATAGCCTGCGCCAAAGTCGTCGATGGCCGTCTTGAAACCAAACTCACGATACTCACGCAAGATATTCATCAAGTGTTTGTTGCTTTCAACGTGCTCGCCTTCCACGGCTTCGAAGATCAGCCGCTCCAGCGGAAAGCCGTATGTGCGCGCCGCTTCCAATGTGCTGCGAATACACATCTCCGGCCGGTAAACGGCATTCGGCAGAAAGTTGATCGACAGGTACTGCGTCATGCCTAAGTCAGCCGCGGTGGAAATTGCCCGCACTCGACACAGTTGATCGAATCGGTAACGGTTCTGATCGTCCACCTGCTCGAGGACAGACAAGGCGCCTTCGCCGTTCACGCCGCGAACCAACGCTTCATGGGCAAACGTCGTTTGATCGCGCAGGTCCACAATGGGCTGGAAAGCGAAGGCGAAATCCATCTCTGGCACACCTTTGTTTCTACAGCCCTGGCAGCCACCGGGAGACGCGAATGATTTTGGAAAGTCGGTCATGACACCCCTGATAACGGGTTGTAACCTTCCATGGTGATAAATGATCAGTTGCAGGATTGCGTCATCTGCAAACCAGGCAACAACTGCAGCCCTGCGGCGCCTGAATATGCAAAGGCGCCGCGTGCTCGACGTTAAATGGTCAGGTGCGGAAATGCGCGGTCATTCGCTGCAGGTCCTGCCCCAGTGACGCCAACTCAATCGTCGCCGCCGCACTTTCTTCGCTGGCGACAGCCGACTGGTCAGCCACATCACGCACACTGACAATGCTGCGGTTGATTTCGTCGGCCACGGCACTTTGCTGCTCGGCGGCGGCCGAGATCTGCAGACTCATTTCCTGGATCGTACCGATGGACTGATTGATCTCGGTAATCGCCAATTCGGCCTTCTGCGCCAGTACCACCGTATCGAGGGTGCGTTCGCGGCTTGAGGTCATCAGCGTCGCGGCCGCTTGCGTGCCTTGTTGCAGAGTGACGATCAGCGCTTCGATTTCCTTGGTCGAGTCCTGCGTGCGCTGTGCCAGCGAGCGCACTTCGTCTGCCACCACAGCAAAACCACGACCCTGCTCACCCGCCCGCGCGGCCTCAATAGCGGCGTTCAACGCGAGCAGATTGGTCTGCTCGGCGACGGCTTTGATCACATCGATGACTTTGCCGATCTGCTCGCTGTCCTGAGTCAGCACGTTCATCGCACCGCCCAACTCCTCAATGGCCATGGCAAGTTCGCTGATCTGCACCGTCGCCTGCTTGACCACCGTGCTGCCGTGGCGCGCCTGCTGATCGGCGAGGGTCGCGGCAGCGGAGGCATCGGTGGTGTTACGCGCAACTTCCTGCACCGTCGAAGCCATTTCGTGCATCGCCGTGGCAACTTGATCCACTTCACTTTTTTGCTGACGTACACCTGCGCTGGTCTGCTCGCTCATGGCCGAGAGCTTTTCCGCAGAGGTGGAAATCTGCGTGACGCCATTGCCGATACCTTGCACCAGCGTGTTCAGGTTCTGCGCCATCTCCTGCATCGCATTTTGCAGATCGCCCAACTCATCTTTGCGCGCAGACCTGGCCTGGACCGTCAGGTCGCCTTTGGCAATCCGTCGCGCCAGATCAACCGTCAGCGCCAGCGGCGCAGTAATCTGGCGCGAGATGACCACCGAAGCCAACAGCCCGATCACCAGCGCCAGCGCAGTCAATACCGCCATCTGAATAAAAGCCGAATGCTGATCCTCATGTGCAAGGCGCTGCTGGGTGTCCATCAGGCCACTCATGATCTTGTCCATCGCCTTGCTTTCCTGGTCGACCTGCTCGCGCATGTTCTGCTTCTGCTCAAACAGCCCGGCCACTTCCACCAGTACTTCGCGATAACGCCGCATGCCGGCGTGGGCTTCTTCCAGTTGGCTCGACAGCGCCGTCGGCAGGCTGGTGCGCGCCTTGCTGATATCACTCAAGAAGCTATCGATGGTTTCCATCAGCAGTTTTTTGTTCACGTCGTTGGGCACCGCGATGTAACGACGCAACATCAGGCGAAACGTGGTCATGCCATTGCGCAAGTCGGCCACCGTACGCAGCTCCCGAACGCGTTCACCATCGGCAGACGCCAGTGCACTGGTCGTGGTGCCTTCAAGCATGCCGGCAAAAGTTTGCGCGTACTTGTCCGACAGCGCCGTCAGCGGTTTCAACGCATCCGTGGTCGACTGGTCGGCAGCGATCAGCCGTTTCACCTTCTGGTCGTAGGCAACAATCGTGGTTTGCAGCGCCTTCAGGGCTTGCTGGTTTTCAGCGCGGGTCAACGTATCCAGCGCCTTGCCCACAAGGCCCTGCAAGACATTCAACTGCGCGTTATAGGACTCGGCGAAGGCTGCGTCAGCGGCGGCTTCGTACTGTTTCTCGGACAGACGCATATTTTGCGTAGCGTCATTCAACGTGCCGATCAGGCGCGTCGTACTCAAGCGATCAACCAGCACGCTGTTGCTGTTATAGCCAATGAAGGCAACCGCCAAAACGGCCAGCAGAAGAATGCCGAAGCCGGTTCCCAGCTTGCGGGAAACTTTGATGTCACCGAGGAAATTCGATGCTACTGCCATATTCAGCCTCAAACGTCCTGACGCGAAACGCCAGGCACAAAAATTGATCTCCAGTAACCACAGTCACCGTCCAGACATTCGGGGGTCGTCATCCAAGGCGTAATACGGGACGCTCCAGCTGTCCCGGAGATGCAAATGCCGATGCTGTTGAAGCGTCGAAAAGAGACCCGACGCGAGCACCGGCAGACAAACCCTTCACCTCGCAAACAGAGCATTTGCACGCTGGATTTATCGTTTCAGCAAAGGTGTCTGGAGGGATGCTATTAATTTTGGGAAAACTTGTACAACTTTATATTTTTGTATAATCGTTGAACTTTTTGAGCGGCGTAATGACGCATTGCCATCATGATTTGTGGCACATCGCTATCGGCGTGAAAAGACGATGAAAATGTCAATGCAGAACCCCGCCCCTCTGCAGCAACGGCGTGCCGCATGCCACAGAGGGACACGGGTTTACGGCTTGATTTCAACCTTATCCAACGCCTGATTCACCGCCAACTCCGCCAACATCACCACCTGCGCAATGCCTAGCGCAGATTTGCGGCGCGAGTTATCCAGCGTCGCGGCAAAGTTGTTGAGCATTTCGGAGGCAGAACCCAGGGTTTCGCAGGCATTGGCCAACAGGGATTCCATGTCGTACTTGGGATTGGCGAGGTACATGCGTTCGGTCGCATCGGTGCTGGCCCTGATTAGGCTGGCGGGAAGGAGATAGTGATCAAGCGCGCGCTCGGCGGCTTCGTGGAGTTTTTTGGAATTGGCGGATTCGTAGGGGGATGCGGGGTCGGTTTCTGGCGGGTTGGGTGTTGGTTTGAACATGGTGTAACTCCTGACGGATTAACGAAAAGGAGCCATCACTCTCGCTACCAAACGAAGGGTGGAGGCCATACGCAGGTTGGTAGACCGGTCGTCAGGAACCCCGGCGCATCCGAAGACGCCCCGCGCATGACCACCATAAAACGAAGACGAGAAACGTCATCGCAAGACAGTAGTCTTGTGCTTCTGACGGAACGGGCTACCAAACCCGATCACTGTTTTCAGTGACCCGGAGACGATAAAACCCGCAGGCTAGACGCACAAGCCGGCGGATTCTGTCTTAGGTGTAGGGGGAGGCGCAAGACAAGGTAGGCTTCGGATAACTTTCACCAGTCAGATTTAAACAAGCGCCTGCGCAATCGTTTAAACGCATACTGAAGGACAGAAAACAGGCAGAAATACACTTCCTCCCATCAGGCCGAGCGCATCGGAGCCCAGTTCAAACCACAAACAGCGCCTCGCAAGCCTTTGCCTGTTCGCAGACCTGATAAACTCTTGCGCCTTCGCCTTCTTGATCCAGATTCCCCACATGTCCCTACAACCCGTCACACTCTCCCGCCGCTTCTCCGTCGCCCCGATGATGGATTGGACCGACTAACCAAAAAGGCCTTTAAAATAAAGGCTTTCAGCGAAGTCAGCTCCACCTCGTACCAGTGATGTACCATCCGGCTCTCTAAGACGATCTTAACAAGACCGTTAACTCCGTTAAGTGTGCCCCCAGCCCTTCACTAGGGCCATTTTGAAGTGTCGGAAAAAGATGGCACTATGCCCAAAAACCGAAGGGAAACGTGTGATGGGACATGAGATAGACAAGTCGATGATGGAAGTCATCGGGCTGCTTCAAAAAAAGAATCGGAAAAAGAAAGAGAAGGCGGACAACGCTAAATCCAACCAGGAAGCGTTCACCAAGAGGGCAAAACAATTCATCGCAGATACCCTTGAGATCTTCAGTCCCCTTAACCATTATGGTGTCTCCTGTACCAAAGAGCGGGTCGATGTCACTCGAGACTTCGGGGAAGGAGAGATCACACTGGAGCTGGAAAAGCTGATCGTCAAGGAAGGAGGTGAGACCGTAGTCACACTTACGCCACTCAGTTCCAAGGACTATGGAACTGACGGTATGCGCTTCCAAGCAGAATCTCCAAGAACTGGTACACATAGCATCCTGTATTGCCCTCCGCCGTTCGGACAACATATGGGTTGGCATATGCGGACAAACGAAGATGCTAAAGGTGCGGAGCCGGAGTACCTAAAACTCGATAGAGCTGGATGGATTAGCATTATCAGAGATCACCTACTGGCCGACCTCACTCCATAATTACCGATCAGCAATCAAGCGCTTCACCCTCAGGTGCGGCGCTGTTGTCTTTATGAAACCGCCGCATATCCAACACGCTTGATTCAGTCACACGCGGTGCACGCTGTAGATGTTCAAATGGATAGACCAATACCGATCACTACGCACAATCATTTTTTCGGTGATGGATCGGACTGACCTCTCTCCTAGTCCCCACAAATAAAGGCCCAAACACCTCCCCGCTAAAACGCGTACTAGTTGCGTTTTGTATTCCTCGCCTCTCCCCTCCATTCCTTCTGCCGACGGCTGTAGCAAATTTTTAAGCATCGGTTTGCGGCTCCAATCCCGGCACTGTTCATCGTGGCAGCAGGCGACTTCGTGAGCGTTACACCAAGTACATGGAAGACTAGCCACCGTCCCCGTCTGGGCTTAATCCCATTTTCAGGTTGCCCCATGGGAAAAAGGTAATAATGGTAATGTGCATTTTAATTTAAGAAAAAAACCAATATAAACAATGACTTACAGGTGTCTCACAAAGGTAATAATAGGGTAATGAAAAGGTTGGAAAATTACCTTTAGTCGTAGTAATTTTAGCCCTCCATAAAACTCAATAAAATCAGTAACTTGACGAAATATTACCTCCAGCCTTACCAAATATTACCTTCAAAGGTAATACGTCAAAGCCTTGCTCTACTAGGGCTGCAGTCAATTTTTCGCGTCGGCTTACCAAAATTACCATTTTCCCAGCCTCGAACTGAAATTAGCCACCACAGGTGCCCTGCTATGCTTCCTGCTTTCCCAATGGAGTCGAATACATGGCCAGCGAATACACCCTCACCGTAGTCCTCGAAAAAATGTATGAAAATCAGCTCGGCCTCGAAGCCGCGTTGATGGAGTTAGTGTTGCTTGTCGAGCAGCAGGGACACGAGACTGTTGGAGAAAATGCCCGTGTGGCACTTGAGCGAATTGGGGAAAATGCTGGCTTTATCAAGCAGGGCTTGGCGCGCCTGAGTGCGGCGAAATAGGGATAACGGTATCTCCCTGATGACGGGCTTTCAAAGTTGCCTAAAGCCCAGAACCTCCTCCGTTCGGGCGTCAAATTGTCTGAGTGTCGATTCCTCACCAGGCTCGATCGGCGCGGACCTACTCTGGGCATTTTCAATGGAGGCTGTGTCATCGGCAAGGAGCCAACTGAGAGTCATTAGTCATTGAATTTTTTGGAGGGAGCCCTAAATTCGCATCTCTTAAGGTAAGATGGTTGGCGCATGAGCAGGCCGCAGTAGTGCCTGCTATGCACTTGTAATGAAATTATGTGAGCGAGATATGAATTCGAAATTTATTGAGATGATTGAGAGCTTAGATGGAGTTTCGGACTTTAGCTTACTGGAAGCTCCGAAATCCGTAGAAGATGTAACAACTGCTAGAGGAAGATTCTCTTACAACGAACTAAAGATGGGCTTCCAACAGATACACAGCCAATCTATAACAATGAACATCCTCCAGGCTTCATTTAGATACAATACAACAAAAAAGCCTCAAAAAACCAAAATACTAGAAGCCTTGAATTCCTTTAACAGAACCACACCGGGCATTAAAGGCTCTCTAAAAGAAGCAACTGACAAGTCTTTCAGCGTAGTCTTCACCATGGAATTCATTTGCCCTGACGAGTTGATTAATGAACAAATCATCAGCCCGTCGATAAAAATCATATTCTCCAGCGGAAAAATGCTAAAAGATACGCTTGGGAGACATGGCATCTCACTGGCACCGAAGCAATGAATTATGATTAAATTCTGTTCTGCCTTATATGTATTCATAACATCCATCGCTTATTTTTATATTATCACAACTGCCAACAAATGGTATGAAGAAAAGATAATCGCCTTACCAATACTATGCGCCATAGTAGTATTTCTGGCATTCATCATAAGCTTCTTTAAAGATAAAATCAGCGAAGTTGAAACAACGAAGAAAATCAAGGAGAAAGAGAGCGCACTGGAGAAATTGACAAAAAAACTCCAGGAAAAAGAAGCAATCATCCACCATTTGAAAAGCACATTTGTTAATAACGTACTATCTGCGCCAGAACAAAGCCCTGAAGAATTCTTAGTAATTCAGCGCACTCTAGCCATGAAACTTAATGAAGACCCAGTTATTAACAACGTCGCACCTGACGGTGAGGAAGACATACCAAGCTACTTGGGTATCTTGAAAGCTAGCTATCGAGCGACCAACTGAAACGTTATTTGTGGCGCCCATAAATGACGCCACAAATAAGAATCCACCTTATTACTAAAAAGGTTTTCTACATATCTGGATCGCTTAGATCCAACCAGGCGTGTGCCCACTGTTCGTTTTTTTGAAATGGTACAGATTGGCTGAAAGCCCGCTGAATACAGGTGCTGAAGCAAAATCAATCCACTCTGCGCTAAGCGTAATAATTCGTTAGGATGATGTGTTGCTAGTCAAAAAAACTGAATAATCATTATTTTTTCGCGTTCGACGCTAGCATACAGGCGCGTCTAGAGCCTGCCACAAAAACGGTATGCGGTGATGCACGGTGCAAATCTTTTGCACGTCTTTGCAATTTTTTTCATTTTATGAAGTGGCGATGTTCTTCCCATCGACCTTAGCGGGCTTGCGCATGGCTTGAGTTTGCATTGCCGCCGATTCTGCACAAAAACTTTGCACACGCCCCGCTGGCGGGAGGGGGATAAGTGCTTTTTCCGCTGTTTTTTTATGAGCAGCGGGATTTTCCCTAGTCACCTTTTCGAACAAGGCGGTGACGCGAGCGCCATCAGTCGCCGGATAGATGAAGCGCCATTCCCCTGCCTATATACTGTCTGCATATACAGTATTTCGACAAGGTAGGCATGTCTGATGAACAGAGAATCTGGGGAAGCCATAACGCCGGGTTCGTCCGGCGTTGCGCAATGGTGGGTCATGCTGCGCGATGAGGTGGCGTTGCTCGCAATGCCCGGCGCCCATCACAAAGCGTTGCTCAGGCAAGCCCATGCTCTGTACCGAAGAGCTGAGATTGATGCTGACGAACTCGGCGACCTACTGGAGTTAGCGGACGCGGCTCTCGCCTACGCGGTTGAGTCGTTACTTGACCTCGACGCTGATGAGTAGGAGACGCCATGCACGTACTTGTCACGCCAATGCGCCTACGGGTGTTGCGCTGGATCCGAAGAAGCGGCGCCGTTGTCTGGCGATCCGAGGCAACGTCCTGGTCAATTGTACTCAGTGCCAAGAATTGGGCTGTGCAGCCAACGTCGCCCGAGTTGAGGTTGGAATGCCGCTTGAATCCAATCCGCTGCCCCCGTTGCTTGATGCCACCTTGCCGGGGATGGCAGTGACCGGATTTGTGCTAAGTGGCATCGAATTCGTCGATGGCTGCGCTTATGCTCAGTCCTGGTGGTGTAGACAGGAATGAAGCATAGGTTCATAAAGTAGGGCGAATTTCATATGTGTAGAGCGGAAATCTAACAAAGCGAACAGAGAAGGACATCGTATGCTGCAAGCAAGCACTGGCAAGCTATTCACAAATCCAACTGGACATACAAACCTGTTACGCGGCGTGCTCTACACGAACATGGATATTTATGGTGAGGAAAGCATCAACACTGCTTTTGGCAAGATATTTACGACTACTATGCAACGCAGACCAAATGTCATTTCCTGCGAAATAGTTGAACATATTGAAGGTGCAGGAGATAGGCCGGGAATACTTCACTCCAACAATATGGATGTTTATCTTGGTGATTTTTCGGACGTAATAGCGTTTGCACTCAATATTATATGCACCCCAGATGTGGAACTTGCAAATAGGTTGATAAGCGACAGCCCTCGACCGGGACTAACCTCTCCAAAAAAACTTGTGAAAAGAATATACGATAGCAATGTACATATTGCGCGAAACGAGTTGAACGAGCTGGAAGTATTCAGCTCTGAATTGTTAGGCCTGAATAGAGAAAAATATCTAAAGGTTATCAAAGCGATTCGCACCTATGTTACTGCCATCCATCGACTGAGTGAGAATATCGACTTAGCTTATACCTTATTGGTTATGGCGATTGAGGCATTGGTACAAGATGCCTCAGGATATACGTCCTCCTGGAAAGATGTTGAAGAGAAAAAGAGAAAGCGACTGGAAAAAGTCCTTGATGGCCTAGACATAGGAGTCTGTGAAGAAATAAAGGCTGCAATTGTTGAGAGCGAGCATCTTTCTCTTGCTAAAAAATTCAACCATTTTATTCTCAACAACCTGCCGCTTGATTATTTTAGTGATGACGCGGCATTGCAGGCCAGCCCCATAGGCAGGACTGACTTAATAGACGCACTGTCAAACTTATACAGTACACGCTCAAAGTATGTGCATGAACTTAAAGCGCTCCCCAGAGAATTTAACCATATGGCTGGTACAGGTGAGAGAGAAGTCGCTTTCATTGATGATAAGCTTATTTTGACAATGCAGGGATTAACCCGCCTAGTGAGATCTGTGATAAAAGAGTTTGTACGCAAGCAGGAAAAAATTGATCGAGAGCCGTGCGATTACAATATGGAAAACCCGAACATAGCGCGGATGAGAATGTGTCCGTCGACGTGGATCGGCCGAATTGATGGACTGAATAAAAACTCATTTAGCTTTTATTTCATTAATTTTGTTGAATTGATCGATAGCTATTTGAATAGCTACCCCGACGGCAAGTTGTATGATGTGCGAGGGGTAATTGAAATAGGTTTTTCCATGAAAGGAAAACTTAGCGCCGCGCAACGCACATCTTTGGTCGCGCTAACATCCCTATTCTATTGTTTCGTCTCCGAAAAATACAGGCCCAACATAAAGATCTCAAAAGAAGACGATAAAATAAGCGATGCGCCGTCTATTCAAATAATGATTTTGAAAGCAATAACAGGGATGGACACAGATTGGTCTCTCTCAGTACATGACAAGATCTTCCAAAGCTATTACGCGACTCGATTGAAATCTACCGGCTTCAGGGTGCCGAAAAGGCTAGAGGCTGGTTTAGGTTTAGCATTTGCGGAGAAGCTCCGGCAATCCGGAGAGCATGAAAGGGCTATATCCCAACTTCGGGCTTCAGCGGACAACTTCCCGAGCATGAGCGCTATAAGGGAGCTATCAGAGAGCTACGATCCAGACAGTCCCATCGATTGGCACCTGATGATTTATCCAAACTTGTTGAAGTCACCACCTCTATCGACTTTAGAGTGTAATGGCCTTTAATGTCACCCCGAATTTCGTCGCTTGCGTAGCTTGTTCCGTGAAAGCTGCTGCGTTGGAAGGAACTGGGCTTGGCCCATGCGTGTGGGTCGCAAGCTGTGAGTTCATCAACTGCAAAAGATCGAGTGTCTCGCATACGATCTTGAACAGATTGACCGTTTCAGAACCGATCCAGTTCTTCGGGGCCTGCATCCGCTGACTTTCCCCCGCAACACTTCGGCGCAAGCCCTCAATCCGTTCCTGCATATCACCACCCACCGTGGCGTTGTGCTTCTCGCCTACAACCAAATTCAGATCCCGGCCAGTAGCCTGGTGCAGATCGTCCACCGCCGCTAGGCTCGCGGATCCGCCCGACATCAGCTTGAGTGCGCCCAAGGCTTCGATCGTCTTCACACCACCGACAGACTCGGTTGAGTGGTCATCAACCGCCCGCGTGTGGCTCTGGTACTGCTCGCGGTTGTCCAGGGCTTCAACCTCGCGCTCGATCGCCTGATCTCGGATCTTGCCATCGGTCTGGCGTAGCCAGTTGCCGTCGGCGTCGACGCGCTGCTGAGCAGCTTCACTGTGCTGCCACACTTGATCACCTTTCGGCACCTTCGGCATGCTCAGGCCGTGCGGCAAGATCGATTGGATGTAGGGCTTGTTCGGCAGGCCGTAAGCGAAGCACACCACTACCCGCGTGCCCTCCTCCGGAAAGGCGTAAATGCCCATTTCCTCGCCACCGGTGGGCAGCGGTAACGGAACACCAGTGAGCGCCGGCAAGGCTGGGTCTGGTTCATCGTTAGGGCCAAGCACCTCGATATCGACGGCGTAGCGCGGACGGAAGTCGTCGCACAGTCCTGCGTCCGCCGGCGCGTCGGCCACGGCAACCACCCGGGCAAATCGCGGAAGGTGATAACCACCGGTGAGTTCGGGGAATTGGCGCTCTACAGCGCGGCGGATTGCGTCGTCCATCGGATGGCCATCTGGTCGTTGGTGAGTGCAACAGTGGTAATGCGCTCGCCGTTGTTGATCGTTGCACCTGGTCGCAATCCGGGAAGGGCCGCGACCATCGCGCTTTGGTTGCCCTGGTAGCCGTCGAACAGCTCCGTGGGAATTTTCAGCGGCGCACGTGCGCCGAAAAAACTGTCGGCCCAACTGCCGGCGAACACTTCACCGTTGCCTAACTGGTGCCAGGTGAAGTCGGGAATGCTGAACACTCGGGCCAAACTGTCCATCGCCTGGTAACCGGCAGCAAGGCTGTAGAAATACGGCGCCTTCACGCTGGCATAAGGCCGATCCGGTATACGAAAGCGCAGCCCGGTCTGTTCGCTGACCTGGGTCAACACTGCGCGCAGATCCACATGACGTAGGTTCAACGGCAACGGGTTGGCAAGTATGGCGGCCAGCTCACGGCAGAACAGCACCTGTTCGACCGCGTTGGCGGCCGTGCAGCGCTCGACGTAGCCAATGAAGTGCCGTTGCAGCGTGCCCTCGTTGTAGCCGATATCCAGCGTCACCAGCCCTTTCAGCGGCACAGGGGATTGAACTGTGAAGTTCGCCCGGCCGGGGCTGATAGCGTCCAGCCTGACGTCCTCCTTGATGAGAGCGATCGGGGCGCCGTTGATGGAAAGTATCTTGTGCAGTTTCACGTCTGCTCACTCCCAAGCCACTTATCCACACGTCCCAGCACTTTTTCGAAGCCGCTCAGCGCGGGGTTGTCGTTGGTTGCGTCCCCGGCGGTGCCTTCGCCGACCGTACTGCCCGGGGCGCCCTGAGCGTCTACCTTGTTGCCGGCGCGCCGGCCTTCGACTTTCTCCGGGTTCGATTCACGTTCGCTCAGCGTGAACTGCACAAGCCAGGCTTTCAGCGTGTCCGCCTCCCGAGCGCTGACACCGTCGGAGAACTCCACCTGGCGCACACCGAAGGCCTCGGCCGTGTCGTTCACAATCCGATACAGATGGAGCTGGCCACCGCCGGCGGTAGATTCCGCCATGCGCAGCAGATCGGTAAGCTGGGTTTTATCCGCGAAGGGGATCATCAGCGAAACGGCCAGCGTCTTGGGCTTGAAACCTTTGTGAGCCTTGTCGGTGTTGCTCGTTTGGCCGGACATGTCGCCGCTTTCGATACGCAGATTGGCCGTGACCTTGAGATTCTTGCCCTGGACTTTTTGCCCGTCGAGTAGCAGCGTCATAGGCCGACCAGCTCCTGTACGAAGCTCAGCCCTTCTTTGCTACCCACCAACAGCAGGCCGGCGCATTGAATCCATTCGTGGCCAGGCGCATCGCCGGCCAGCAGTTCGCGGCGCAATTCGCCAGCGGTGCCTGGGCCGATCATTCGCGCGCGCATGCTGACGTCTGGGTTGCCACCGATCAGCAAGTCTTTCAGGTCAGCCAGTTGCTTGTCCCGTCCCTGTTGCTGAGCGCTCTTGCGTGCCGCCAGCGTTGCCAGATCGGCCAACGGCGAGCTGTCGGCCGCGTAGCCTTCCAGCATCGCCAACTGCCCCGCCATGGACTGCTTGGCAGCTTTCACCACCGTGCAACGTTCAAGCGGCAAACCCTGCCAGCGCGGAAGCGTGCCGGCGCCGGGGATCTCCCACTTTTCGATTTCCAGTTTCACCAGGTGTTGCGCACGGCGCTCGGTTCGCACCAGGTCAGGGATCGGCAGCAAAGCATTGAACCGCGCCAAGCTGCTGGCCAGCTGCTCAAGGCGTGTCGCCAAAAACAGGATCGATAGTGCGTACTGCGGCCCACTCGGGCGCCCGCTGTCGCTGGCGTCCTCAAGTTTTTTGGCGAGATGTTCCAGCGCATTCGGCGCTGACAGAAATCGCTGATACCCCGCGCCCTGCCCCACACCGTTTTGAAACGGCGTTACCACCAGGCACGCAGGCACTTGGTCCATTTGCTCGGCCAGCGCCTTGCGTCCGGCCGCGATCGCGCTTTTGGCCATATCACCTACTGGCCCCGGGTTGGTGTTGGCCAGCCCGCTCAGACTCGCCAGGCGCTCGGCGGTGCTGGCCAGTTCGCCGCCGGCCAGATCCTTGGCTGCTGACAGCCCGCCCAGCCACTGAGTGGCCTGCTCTGGCCAGCGCATGGTCACCGGTGCCCAGGTCATGCCGGCGCAGTCCAGCGGATGGCTTTCATCGCTTTCAGGTTTTTGTCTTTTTGCGCCTTTTCCACAGCCAGGCGTAACGCCTCGGCATGCTGCTGCGCGGCTCGTCGGAACCGAACCAGATCAAGGCTGACTTGCTGCAACTGGGCGATGGTGTGCGGCCGGAAGGCCAGCACCTGGTCGATGTCATAGCAGGGGTAGACGTCGTCGAGCCCCAACAGCACCTGGCCGTTGAGATTCACCTGGTCATCAATGGCGCTGCTGTAGCGGTATGGCTCGCCCAATGCGCTGGAAGTAAAACCACCAGCGATGTAGCCGGCGCAGCCCGTGGCGATCGCTTGTAGCTTCTCGTCACGCAGTGCCGCCAGAACCGATTCGATGTCGTCGACCCACCCGCCATTTTTCCAAACCTGATTTGGCCCAGGCTTTTTCACGGTGTAGCCCGCCGGCACCGATTCAAAGCCTTCCAACGTTCGCGGCTCGCCGGTGACGATGCTGTACACCACGACGCCGCCGAGGTAATCCACCAACTGCCAGGCCTTGCCGTTCCACCATGCAGCTTTTTGCTCCGGTACTGCAGGCGGCTTCACTTCGACGCAACCACCAGGAACCAGATATACGCCCGGTTCCAGCGGCGATTCATCGGCCGTTACGGCTCCAATGAAAATGCCCAGGTGGTCGGTTTGGTACACGAATTTTTCAGTCATGCTCGACCTCAATACTTAATGCAGAAAAGGAGAGACAGGTTTCGAGGGCGCGTCTCGGCGCCGCCGGCTGCGGCCACAGAGATGGCATGGCTGTGAGCACCGGCCCAGTCGATGCCCACGTTATGGCCGTGGGCGCCGGCAGCGCCTATACCAACGTTGTGGGCGTGAGCACCCGCCCAATCGGTCGGAGCCGTGGTGCCGTTCTGCAGATTTGCTGTCGTGAAGTTAGGACTGCCACCGCCGACGTTATTGTTTTGCGCTCGTGGGGCGGTGTGCTGGTGGTTTCCCTGCACATCAGTCCAGGCAGCGTGACTGTGCTCGCCTTGCGCATCCGTCCAAGCGGCGTGTAGATGGTTGCCGACTTCACCGGCTGAAGCGCCGTGGTTGTGGGATTGAATCAGCATGTCCTGATAAGCGCCGAACGCTCGCCTCGGATCAAGGCCGCGACCGTCGTCCCAGCCTCGTGGAAACAAACCGCGCATGTCGGGCAGATTGAAAGTCGTTGATCCATCGCCGGCACCGTAGTGCGCGCCGAGCAATGCAAACAGTCGCGCATAGGTTGTGCGTGAGACGGCCGCACCATTGCACTTCAGCCATCCTTCAGGCGCCCAAGAGATGGCAAAGCCTGCCACCATGCCAGTCATGGAATCCCCGACTTGTTTCTGCAGTTTGTTCAGCGCGGCCGTAGACGCCACGATCTGGCTGCTGTTGGTAGCCGGATCGTCGCTGATGGCGTTCGGAAGATTGCCCAGTCCGACGTCTGCTTTGGTCGTGGCCCGGGCGCGCAGTGACGGATAGTCGCCGGTACGAGAAGCGAGGTATTTGATCAACGCACCGCCGACGGGCTCGGGATCGCGCAAGTCCACGATGTTGGTTGGCGATATGAAATCGGCGATTGGTACACAGTAATGGCGCACACCAGCGGCGTCGGTATAGTCGGCCTGTTCACCAAACACCACTTTCCACGCAGCCACCCGATCGTTCAACTGGCGCTCGAGGCACACGTCTAAACAGATTTTGCCTACTGGGATTACTTCCTGGACGGCCTCTGCCTTCGCGATCGCCACGCGGATGCCCTCGACGTAGGCCGTGCCACCGTTGATCTGGTAACCGGTCTCCGCTTTTTCGAACATCAGTGAATCACTGAAAAAGAACGCTCGTCCGTAGAGATTGCGATTGCTCAGGCGCTCGCGCTCGTCGATGCCGGCAAGGCGCACCGTGAAATCATGCTGCCAAGTGCTGGCATCGATCTTCACACCGGTGAGCTGCATCGCACCGTCAAAGGCCACCAGAAAATTGCGGGTGACGTTGTTGCCGATCTGCTCTGGCGGAATATTCCTGCGCTTTTGCTGCAGCGGCACCGACGACGCAGCGAACAAGATTCCGTCGGCGTCCTCGAGGCCGACCCAGTTGAAATCCCAGTCGCCGATGTCCGACCCCAACTGGGCGCTGTACACCACCTGGTTCGGGTTCACATAGCCGGCATTCTTTTCCGGAATCGTATAGACGTGGACGATCTGTTCAGCGGGTGGCTTGCCGGCTGCGCGATCAAGTGGCTTGGTCGGGTCAAGCCCCGGCACGTTGGCAAAGATGAACTGGGTAACAATCAGCGGCTGCTGCAGGCTTTGTTTCAGGGCGATTTGGCTTTCGCCGGCCGAGGTAATACTGGCGCTCACGGTGCGCTCCTACAGGCTGGCGACCAGCGTTTGCTGGTCGTCGTTGAAGTCAATCAGGGCGATTTGCAGCCCTACGGGGGTGATGGTTACGAAGTCATAGCGCCGGCACGTTCGGCCGTATTGCTGGATCAACACACGCAGCAGCTCGGGGTTCAGAGACAGCTGAGCGTTGCTGAATTTGAGCAGCACGACGTCCCAATCCCGATCGTGCTGACGCTCCTCGATCTCGACGTAACCCACACCGAGGCGCTGGAATATGCGTTTCAAGCCGGCGGTGCTGCCGGCGTCGACCGAGTTGATAAACGCGTATTTCACACGCTGCCGAAACAGGGATTCAGGTTCACCTTTGAACCGCGTCACGTCTCGCTGCCAGGCCCACAACTCAAGAATGTTCAGGTGGCAGGTGTCGGGGTCGATCTGCGAATAAGGCCAGCGCAGCCACCCGGTCACGGTTTCCCACCATGCCTGGGCAGCGGCCACCAACTTCGACAGCTCTGTGCCACCGAGCCAGAACGGCAGTTTGAGTTTGTTCATTGCACGTCCACCTTCAGCGACGCCAGGCGCGGAATATTCAATCCGCTAGTGATGTCGACGCCGGGGGTGAACCGCAGTGATGCGATATCGGCGAACTGCTGGTGCAGTTCTTCCGCGAGTCGACTGAAGCTGAAACGCGACTGTGGATAAGTCAGCGTGGGTTGATAGTCGCGGGGCGTGCTTTCTCGAAACGCTGCACGGATGAACAGCTCGACCTCAGCTTTGAGCGTGTCGACCTGCTCGGCGCTCAGGTTGGACTGCGGCCAAAGCGTCATTTCCACGTCTACAGGGACTTCGGGCATGACCATGGCGAGCAGATCATCGCCGTGGCCGTGATTACCTTGATCGCGGATATGCGAATTGATCTGCTCCAGGTAAGTCGCCGCCGGCACGCCCGCATCGAACAGCACAAAGGCATTGGCACTGCCCGGCCCACGCGGGGCGCCGTGCTCGAAATAGACGCCATCCGGACGCACGCCCGGGAATGCTGAAATCATGGCGCGATACACCGCGTCGGTGTGCCATTGGTTTACCGCCGAGAACTGGTTGCGCACACGCAAGCGCAGCTGGTCGTTCGGCTCCGGATCCGCACCTGGTGACTCCAGCCAACCGTCCTTGTTCACGACCTGGATGATGCCCGGTACCGGCACCGGCAAGATCGCGTAGTAACCCGGGGCAAGGTTGAAACCACTGCCGGAATCGACCGCCTCCACCGGTACGTCCAGTTGCAGCTGACCCGCAACGAATATCGCCGGCGCCGTGGTAATCAACTGGTAGACGTTGCCGTTGATCGCGGCAGACTGCACCACAATGCCTTTTTCCAGCTCCAGGACACCGTCCGGCAAAGCCCGGGTAAACAGCAATTTTCCCCGAGCCTTGGTAGCGCCTTTGCGCTCGACGTTGACCGCCCACGCGAGCGTGTCCAGCCAAGCGTCCACCGCTGTTTTAACGAAGAAATTGGGCAGCACCGTCAGGCACATAAAATCCAACAGCCACAGCACCGGCTTGGTCACCAGTGCGGTCATCACTCGCCAGAACGGCGAATAGCTGCTGGTGTTGGCCACTTTGGCGCCCTGGGCTTCGACCTCCTTCTCCCACGCGGCTTTCAGAGCGGCCTCGGTGGTCGGGATGCCGGCGTCGGCGATCACTTTTTTAAAGTCGACCTGGCTCACAGACTTACCTCAATCGAACCAAATTTCAGAGTTTTCGCAGTGACCAGGTAGACGCCTGGTTCCTGCTGGGTGATGCGCGCCGTACCCGGCACCAGGCGCTGGTCATCCTCCACCAACAGCTCCAGCTGCTGGATGCAGTCGCGCTGACGGAGCCGATCGCGTTCTGCGACCAACGTCACCAGCAGCCCGCTGTCGCGGATCATGTGAGCGATGTCCTGGGCGATACAGGCTCGGTCATCGATCAGCAGCGGCTGGCGGGACGGATCCAGTGCCAGGTCGTTATTGACGATCAACAGGTCTACGTACTCGCTCATCCGCCCACCGCCATAGCGACCATGTTTTCCACTTCCAGCGGATTCATCGGTTTGCTGGTGTGAATGTTCACGTTCTCCACATGCGTGCCCTTGTTTTGGCTGCTGTTTGTGTTCTGGATGCTGGTCAACAGGCCACCGGGCGGCACCGCTGCAGGGCGCGCCGGTGAAAGGCTGGGAATGGCCGCGTTGATGGTCTGCTGGGCTTTCTGCGCGGCGTTGGCGGTGTCGGCGGCATTGGTGGCAGCGTCAACACCAGGCACCTCTGGCATGCCGCCGAAACGCGCTTCGATGTTCACGCCCGGAATGCTATTGAGCAGCTCGATCACGCCGTTAACGGCCTTGGTGAAAATGCCGACGATGCTGTCCCATGCCGCCTTGGCCATGCCTGACCAACCGCCCATAGAGTTGAACCAGTCGGCCAGTTTCTGGAGCTTGTCGGCGACGAACTGGAACGCGGCCGTATTCATCAGAGCGGTCGTCCATTCGTCCCAGTAGTGGACGGCCGCAACAATGACCGCCACCAGGGCGAGAACACCAACCACGATCCATACCATCGGGTTGGCCAGCAGCGCCGCATTTACCAGCCAGATCGCGCCCTGCCACAACAGCATGGCGCCGCGTACCAGGGCGAGGCCCGCGCTGAGCGTGTAGATCACGGCCATGTAAGCCAGGATCGCGAGTTTCTGCAGCACGAAGCCGGCAACGGTGCGCAGGTTCAGCAACTGGACGACTTTCCACACCGACATCAGCCCCAGCCAGGTCATCCGCGAAATCCCAACGACCAACGTCAGCAACGACATGGCGCCAACGATGCCCATGATCGTCAGTGCGGTGATGCCAATCACGCGGGTGATGTTGGGAAATAGCTGCGACCAGCGCACCAGGGTTTTGCCGATATCCACCATTTTGTTCATGAACGGCGTCAGCACCGGGATCAACACCTGGCCAAACACCACACGCATGACCTCGACCAGGGAGGCCCACTGCTGCCAAGGGTCCACCATGGCCCGGGCCATCTGCTCGGCGTTCTCCAACCCGCGCACCTTGCCCAACTGTTCGATGCCGTTGCGCAAACGATCGGTGTCTTTGGCCAGCGCGCCGATCACCTGGGCGCCCTCACCGCCGAAAGACTCCATCAACTTGGCGCCGGCCGATGCGCTGGTCAGATCACCGAACTTGCCCTGCAGCTTGTCCAGGATCGCCATCATCGGCAGCACCTTGCCCTGCTGGTCGGTGAACTTCATCCCGAGTTTGTCAGACGCCGCGCCGATGTTTTCGAAAAACGCCTTATAGCGTCCGCCGGCATCGCCGCCTTCCATGGTGCTGCTGAGCGTGCCGATCACTGCCATCTGCTCAGCCAGGTCGACGCCGGATGTGGTGGCGATCGCGCCGGCTTCCTTGAAAGCGTCTTCCATCGCAGCGCCGCTGGTGCGAAACAGCTGCACGGCCAGCGCCGTCTGCCCGCCGAGTTTTTCCACCCACGCGCCCTTCCCCATCGCATCCGCTTGGGACTTCTGCAGGTTGTAGAGCGTGCCGACGTATTCACCCATGGTTTCAGCGTCGGTTTTGGTGGCCTTGGCCAGCAGGTTGCTGGTGTTGGTGAAGATCGCAAGCTGGTTGCCGGCAAGGCCTTTGATGGCGCCTTCAATCAGATACGCCGAGGCCACAAAATCCTTTGCGTTCTCGCCGTAGCTCACCGCGAACTGCAGCGACTTCGCATTCAGCGCAGACAACGCATCCTCGGCGACGCCGAGCGATCGGACGTCGCCGAGGGCGCGATTGACCTCCAGCGCTGGTACCATCGACTCACGGATCCCGACCACGGCCGCCGTCACGCCGCCGATGCCCATGCCGATCGTCTTGATGTGTTTTTCACTCTGATCGGCAAGCTCGGAGAAGCCCATTTTCACCTTGCCCAGAGGCGCGGTGACCTTGTCTTGCAAGCTCAGAATGAAAGCCAGGCTGGCGCTACGATCTGCCAATGTGGTTACCCGTTCAGCGCAAGGGCGATGCCGTTAGCCACGGCAAACTCCATGCGTTTCCAGTATTCGTCCTCCAGCCACTTGGCGGTTCCCATCGCTTCGGGCGTGGGTTCGGTACCAGGAAGCCAGCGGTTCGTCAGGGCCATTAACTGGCCCAGGCCGTTTTCGCTTAAGCGCTCAGCGTGCTCGTGCGCTTTTTTACGATCACCTCAACGTTCGGTGCGTACTCCTCGAGGAGCGCGCCGGCGATCTGCATCACCATCACCGGGTTGGCCAGCAGCGGTTTGAGCGTGGCCTTTTCTTCTTGCTTGACGGTGGTCATCAGCAGGTTGTTGCCCGGAGCCACCTTGTTGGTTTGGGTCAGGGCATTGAAGTACTTGGTGACGTCCGCCGGCGTGAGGGTGAAGGTGAATTCCGCTTCGCCGACTTCCAGGGTGATTTCGGTGTTTTGGCTCATTGGGGTGCTCTCTTGTTGAGGTTGGGTAAAGTGGTGTCCTGGTGCGCCGGCGATCGCTGGCACACGTCGCGGACGTATTGCTGCAGTCCGAGGATCATTTGCCGGCTTAAGGCGAGCTGATCCCGAAGGGTGAAATAATCCGGTCGAGCGTCTGCTGCGAGTTCGGGGCGTCCTGCATCAGCCATGCGGGCGGTGCCGGCGGTGGCGGGCACAGATCCGGTGGCGGGACAGGTGGCGCGGACGAACAACCGGCCAGAGCCGTCGCTAACAGCGCGGCGCAGGCGCTCGTTTTCAGTGAGTGCATCGGTCAATTCCTGGGTGTTTCGTTGGTCGATCGCGTCCCGCTCGGCCAGCATTTCGCCGCTGATTCGGGCCGCTTCACGTAGGCCGTTCATTTCCCACTGCGCGCTGTCGCGCTCGCGCCTGGCGTCATCGCGCTGATCGGTTACCCGATCGAAGGCCAGCCACAACAGCAAGGTCAGCAGCAGGACGAGCGGCGCCAGGCGCAACGAGGAAAAACTCATTGCAGGCACAATTTCATTTCCGCCAGACGACGGTTGTGCAGGCCTGGAACGAAGCGCTTGCGGCCTTGGGCGTCGGTCACATACGCCCATACTGGTGTCTTTCCATCCGGCGCCCAGGCCAATGCTTTGCAGCCATCAGCGATGCGGCCGGCATTGATCAATGCCACTGCACGACTGGCGCAGGTGCTGGGCACTCCAACGTTGTGGGCGTGACTGGTCAGGGCGTCGAAGGTGTTCTGGCTTACGTCAGGGTTGGTGATGCAATCGGCGAGCTGCAGCTGGGTTTTGCTGATCACCAACTGCTCCACCTCGGCGCAACGTCCTGGCGACCAGTAGTCACCGACCACCACCGGAAACGGACTGGTGTGTCGGGTAATGCCCATGCATACCGTCGGCAGACCGCCGGCCAACTGATCGGCGTAAACGGTGTTCTGGCCACGGCCTTCCCAGGTGCCCAGGAAGATCACCAGCGGAGCGCTGGCCAGCGCGAGCGCGCCAGCTTGAATCCGGCCGCGCAGGCTCATGGAAACCACACTCGAAGCAGTGCCGGAACAACCATTTGCAGCACAGAAGCGACCACCGTGAGGATGGTCAGCAAGCGGCCAACCTTCGCGCCGATGTCGTTCACCGCGACCGTCAGGGTCTGCTGACCAGCGTTCAGCTCAGAAAGTTGCCCCGCCATGTGCTCGAAACCCTGCTCCAACTTGGTGACCCGAGTCGGGACGGTTTCGTGCCGGTCTTCCAACTCGCCCAAGCGGTGTTCAAAGACAGCGAACTTCTGTTCCAGCGCTCCGAGGCGCACGGCGTCAGTGGTCATCGGCGATTACTCTGCTCAAACCCCGTTTGGCACGGGACGCACCGAGTTTTTCCGCCCAGCGCCTGGCGCGCCGGCGGGATTTCTTTGTCGCAGTCCTGGCAATGGGTCAGGCTTGGCCCGAGCGGCACAGGCTTCAGCAACTGGGCCTTGATGGCCTGGTCACGCTGGCGCTGCTCCAGTTCCTGGGCGCGATCGAACCAGTCCACCATCAGCGAATACCTTCGATCTCAGCGGCAGCGAGGTACGGCACGCCGTTGATGTGGATAAAGTCCGGACTGGTGACGTCGAATGGCACCTTGTGCTTGGTCTTTTCGCCGCCCTTCGGGTCGATCGCCAGGAGACTGGACACCTTCACCTTGCAACCGAAGGCTTCCACGCGCAGTTCCTCATCCCCACCGGCTTTGGCGAAGAACACCGCGTCGAACGGCTTGAGCTCGCGAAAGCTACCGGCCGAGCGCGCTGCATCGATCAGCAATTGAAAGTTGGTGGTATCCAGCTCCAGTTCGCCGGCAGCCGCCACGTCGCCGTCCACGTATCCGTCTGGAACACCTCGGGTCTGAGCCACTGCCGAGTTGTCGGTAATGTCCAGGGTGCAGTTCTCAACGTGCAGCGCGATGTCGCCCAGGCTCACGTCAAAGTTCTTGCCGCCAATCTTTGCCATGGGGAGTTACTCCGTTTTGTCGGTGGAAAGATCGAGGGCGATGTTCGCCGTCAGGTCTTTCGGGCAGTTGAGGGGTTTGAGCTTGATGTAGGCCGCTACCTTGGTTTTGCTGAGCCATTCCAGCACCAGGTCGCCGTCCTTCGGCGGCTCGATGTCGCCGGGGAACACTTCGCCGGCAAACTTGATGGACTTGGCCATGGCACGCAGCGGCGCCATCAGTTGGTTGGTATTCACCGCCATGCTGTTGGGCGTGTTGTTCAATCGGCGATCGGCGACGCGGCGGATCAGCAGCGGGCGAATCAGGCGAGCGGCCTTGTCGGTGATGCGCAGATATTCCACGACTTGAAAGTCGCTGCCGGGGGTGTCCAGCATGTTGCAGTCACCCCAGTACACGCCTGGGTAATCCGGATAGATTTGCGTAACGGATAGCCGCGCGCGGTCCAGTTCAGTGCGCACGGCGGACGGCAGCGGGGTCAGCTCGCTATCAACAGGCACCTCGCCAAGTCCCAGCACCGCACCGGTGGCTACGCGCATCGGGCTATCAGCAATGCTCACCGCCGCATTGGCCAAGCGGCCAGCCAGCACGCCCAAATCGTTGCCGTGCAACTGAGGCACGACAGCTACGCGCGGCGCGGCGAGGTTTGCCACCAAGGCCTTTTGCTCAGCGAGGTACTGCGCCCAGGTCTGGTCGACAGCGATGCCGACACTGCTCGCCAGAAAGAACACTCGGCGGCCGTAGGTGTTGTTCAGGGCGACGGCTGCGTCATGCATCGCTGACAGCTCGTCAGCCTTCACTACAGGCTTGGTGATGATCACCGCTTCGACGGACACGCCCTGTTGCTGGGTCTTCTCCAGCGCGGTAGCCCAGTCACCTTCGGCGCCGATCGGGGCCGCGATGCAGGCCCAGCGCTGACCACCGTTCTGCCGCGCGGCAGCGATTTGGGTTTTGAGGTCGCTCGCTGGAACGCCCAGCGCGGCGTCCAGGTCGCTATCGGTGTTCAGCGGGATGAACTGACCGACGTTCTTGGCGGCCGGGCCGATGAAAAGAAAGTAACGCTCAACCTCAGTCACGGCGCCCTGGCCTAGATTGAGATTGTCGACGGTGACTTGACCGAGTGCCATGCAGTGCCTCGTTAGCGGGGTGAATTTAGGATTTGTTGCATCACCTGGTTAATCAGGAGATTGGTTTCGCGTTCGGTTTCGGCGCCGATGAACTGGCGTTTCGGAAGCGTGATTTCCCAGCTCTGCGCGCCGGTGCTTTCACTGCGCTGGTCGTCGAGGATCCGGATCAGCAAACCGGCTTTGGCGTAGTTCACATGCTCCTGAATCCACGCCACCGACGGCCGGGTCAGCGTCTTTTTGCCCGCTTGGCGCACGCGGAAGCCCAACCGGCGCAGGCGCTTGGCCTGCTTGTCGGTGGCTGCCAAACCCGGTGGGATCTTGTTCCAGCGGCGCATCTGTTGGGCTGTACGGCGTTCGCTGACGCCGTTGTGTTGCTGCGCGGCAACCCATCGGGTCAAGGCGTTTCTCCACCCCAGTTCCGCTTCATCAGGGCTTACCCGGGTGACCACCATCAACTTGGCCAGACCGGCTTCCATCTTCCTTTTGCCCTTGCCGTCGCCTTTGCGTGGGGCGAACGGCGTGCCGTCCAGGTTCTTCTGCTCACGCACGCGCCTGCGGCTCATCGTGCGCACGCGTTTGGTGACCTGGTTCAGCAAGCGGCGGCGCAATTGCGGCGGAAGGCTCAGCAATGCCAACTGCTCGCGAACGCCCAAACGACCGCGAATGTCGAGTTCGAACGTGCTACGGCCGGCCATCGGTGGCCACCTCGCCGCGCTCGGCGACCCAAAGGTCAAACGGGACAAACGCCCACGTTTTGCCAAAGGCCTTGATCTCGCCGGCGTCGTCCTCGGCCAGATACTGCGGCTCGACAAACTCCAGCGTGATTTCCACGTCGAACAGGTCGTTGTCGACAGGCTCGACAAGAAATTCCGGCGCCGGCAGCTCGTGACGGTCGCGGTTGGCGTCTTGGTTTTCCAGCCAACTGCCCACCAGAGCCATCAGCCGCGCCGGATGGTCGGCGAAGCGCTCCAAGACGATCACGGCGCGATAGTGCATGTCGCCCAGATGCATCCCGTCGACGTCGGGCTTCCAGATCAGTGCAAGCTTCACCTGCTCGGTGAAACTGTCGAGCTGTTCGGGTTCGACCAGACGGCGTTCCTGCAGGTAGGCGGTCAGCCCCTGGAGCTTGGTCATAGCAGCGCCGCCGTGATGCGGCCACGGCCCTGCAAGGCGCGCACTGCCGCTTGGCTGAATGCCAGGAACGTGCTTTCGCGTTCCGGCGCTTCCTTGCCCGTGTTCTCTGCGCTTTCGCGGCGGGTCACCGTGGCGAACTGTTGTAACGCGCTCGCCTTGGCCCGGCAGTACACGGCGCGACGGTAGATTTTCAGCTTCAACGCGTTATCAGGCAGAAGGTTCTGATCAGTTTGGATGAATGGCCATACCTTGATCTGCTTCGGCGGGAGGTTGAGCGGATCGGGAACCTCGACACTGTTTACGCCAAGGGCTCGCCAGCGTTGTTTCAGCTCTGCCAGATCGGCATTGACCTCGACCATTGCCATGGTCAGGTCAGCGGCCAGCATGTCCACCAGGTACTCCGCCGGCAGGCGGTATCCTTTCTGGAATTCGGCAACAGACAGATCCGGCCAAAAGCCGTCGTTCTCGATCATCTGTTCCACAAACGTGGTGGGTTTACCGGAAAAGCTCATTGCTGACCGCTCAAATAGGGCGGGGAGCCTGTTTTCCGTGGGGCTGGCCATGAATGGCAGACACACGTCCACAGTTCCCCGCTGGGGGGGGTAGTCGGTTATTGGGCGCCGGTGACGGCGGGTGTTTGTTTGGCGATCGCTTTGCGGCACTTCGCAATGCGCGTCTCGTTGCCGGCTTTCGCGTACAGCTCGGTCGAGCGCTCCAGATGCTGGAGCGCGGTTTCCCACTGCTCGGCCTCCATGGCGCGCATGCCGATCAACTTGTGGTACTTGCTCGGGATTTGCTCGGTCAGCTCCCACTCACCGTCGACGCGGGGCAGCAGGTCAGACAGGTATGGCTCCGGGCTGCGCTGGGCGTTGTATTCGGCGTAAGCCCAATCGATTACCGCGTCGGCAACGAAGGTCTGCACGTCGCGCCGCTTGAACCGCTCGGGCATCTCCTGCCCCTGCCCGATCGCAAAGTCAGCCAGCGCCAGGCCATCTTCGAACTGCTCGGTGTCGAACAGCCAGACCATCACCTGGACCAGGACGCGGTTCGGCATCACCAGGCCCGAGTCCATGTAGCGCTGAATGAAGTCCTGGTACTTGGGCAGCAGTTCCTCACGCTTGAGCGCCTGACGCCCGGCAAGACCCTTGATATCGCTCAGGCGCTGCAGATCCTGATCCAGCGAGGCTTCCATCAGCAGCAAGTGCTTTTTCGCGTTGGCTGGGCTGCTCAGGGCTTCCGCCGGCGAATACGCCAGCGGTGCCGCTGCAGCAGCAATCACTGCAGCGGTTCCCTGAGCCAAAGTGCGGCGCTTATGTGCGAGAGCCAGGCTCACTTCACCAGCTCCACGTTCTCGGTCAGCGCGATCTTCTCCAGCTGCTCGATCACATAGCCTTCATTGCGGCTGTTGTAATCCTCGACGCGGGAGCGTTTCGGGTTGTCCACGGTTTGTTTGCGCCAGCTGGAGTCCTGGAAGTAGATCGACAGGTTGTCCCAACTGGTGACCAGCACACCGTTGACCGGAAAGAACGGCACGCTGAAGCTCGGCAGACCGCCATAGGTGGCAATCACCTGGGCATCTTCGATGCGCTCTTTCTCGGTCGGCACGTCGCCTTGCTTGGCGTACAGCTTCGCTTTGTCAGCCGCCAACAGGTCGGTGCCGATGATGGCGATCAGGTCACCGCCGTCGCGCAGACGTTCGTCCACCATCTGCTTGGTGTCATGTACCAGGGCGTCCAGGTTGGCGTAATCGCCATCCGGCCCCAGTGTCACCTTGCCCGCTTCCTTGCCTTCCTTGAGAACCTGTTGAGGCGCTTGCTCGCGCAGCTGCTGCAGCCAGCCTTTGTTGACGTCCTGCAGCATTGGATAGGCTTCAATGTCGGTCTGCGCAGCCGCTTTCAAACCGTGGAAGCCGACCATGATGCGATCCAGGGCGATCTGTTTCTGGACGGCCGCCGAGTAACGCTGGTGGAAGTCCGGAAACTTGGCCCAGGCGTCGATTTTCGCGTACGGCAGGCCCACGTCAGATTCAGTCGACGACAGCTCATAGGTGCTGTTATCCAGCTCCGACGCGTCCTTCGCTTCGCGATCGGTGGTCTTGGTATTGGTGCGGCCGGTGACCGGGCCGGACACGCCGATGAATACTTTCTCGCCTTTGATCTCGGTCACCGGAATGACGTTGATGCGCTGCAGGAAATCGGCTTTTGCGGTGATTGCGTCGTTCAGCTCTTGGGCGATCGACGGTTCAACGGAAAACATCTTGCTGGACAGCGGGACACCGTAAGTTTCGGCGATCGCCAGCTGCATTTCGGCATACATCTTGGCGCCGTAGGCGCTCAGTGAACGGGCCATGGTCAGAGTACCCGCGCTTTGGATTTGTCAGCGGGGCCAGCGTTGCGCGGCAATTGACGGCCATTGCTGGTGTTCTTCAGTTCGGTGAACTGCTTCTGCAGGTCGGCCAACGCCGCCAGCACAGCTTTGTTTCCGCCGCCGCTGCGCTTGAATTCGCGCTCTTCTTCGGCCGTGGTGACGATCTCGTCCACCGCCTCAGTGACATCATCGATCGGGGCTTGATCGGGTTCTGGTGCATCTTCTGCGGCAGGCTCGATCACGGCTTGAATGCCGGCGGCGACAACCAGCAGCTGGGCCAGCAAGGCTTTGAGGGCCGTGGCGGTAGCTTCATCCATTGGGGGTTTGCTCTCGTTTGGGGTTTGCGGAGTGGTTTCGGCGGGGGTGTCTTCAATACCGAAACGCTTGAACAGGCGGGTGAACATGGCGGCCAGTCGGCCGATCTCGCCCTGCGGCTCGGATTCGCGCAGCGGACCGAGTTCCTGGGATGCCGCGTAGTACGCAGCCCGGCTGGTTCGGTTGGAGAAATACAGCTCCTGAGTGCCGAGGCTGGCGGGCGAATCGGTCACCGCAAGCCCTGTCAGATAGGCCTTGCCGCTGCCGGCAAAATTCGGAGTGATTTCGATGCTGGTGAACAGCTTCTGGCCCTGATCGTTGAGGTACAGCAGGCGATCGTTCGGTTTTAGCTGGGCTTCCAGAGCAATTTGTCCGGGCTCCAGATCCTCGCCCTCTTCCACCAGGCGCACAGCGAATACGGTGCCGTGTGAACCAGGCCAGCGCTCGTGGTCGCACCAGATGACAGCGGTGTATTTGGTCGGTGTGTAGGTGTCGGCGATATCACGCAGTTCCTGGGGAAGGATCTCGCGGCCATCGACGGTCGGGCCGCTGGTGGCAACACGTTTCCAGTAGGAGACAAGGGAACGGGGCATGAGTGGTAACTGCGCTCAATCGTTGAATGAGCCGCCACGATAGGGAGCCGTTTACCGCCAAACAAACGGTTGAAATTCAGGATTCTCCTACTTCCGCTAGATAGGCGAATCGCAGCATTTCACCCCGCGTTTCCGGTTTTTTTGCCGCATAGACTGCGGACCATGAACTACCCGACCGAAGTTAAAGAAGCCGCAAAACGCCTCTACCTGCGCCGCTGTTCGGTAAAGGAAATACAGGCGCATTTGAAGCTGCCCAATATCCGCATCGTCTACTACTGGATCCGCCAAGGCGGCTGGGACGACATGCTCACGGATGAAGAACCGTTAAGCGCGGTCAATCGGCGCATCACCCTGATCCTGGAAAAAGTCGATCCGCTGACGAAAGCTGAACTGGACGAACTGGAGCGACTGACTGGCCTGCTTGAACGCCTGAAAAAGCTGTCCGCGAAACCTTCGCCGGCGCTGCCGTCTGATCGTCCGGACGAGCCTCGCGAACGGCAGCCTGGTCAACGCCGTGAGCGGGGCGCAGGCGGCGCCAAGAAGCGCGAAAAGAAGACCAAGAACGACATCAGCGGCCTTACCGAGGTGGATTTTCTCGATAAATTCATCTCGAAGATGTACGGCTACCAGAAAGAGCTGTTCGAGGCGAAACAGAATCCGCTGACCCGCCGCGTCCGGAACATCCTCAAAAGCCGGCAGGTCGGTCTGACCTACTACTTCGCCGGCGAAGCTTTCATGGATGCCGTGCTGAGCGGTGACAACCAAGTCTTTCTGTCTGCCAGCCGATCGCAGTCCGAGATCTTCCGCAGCTACATCATCCAGTTCGCCCAGCAGTGGTTCGGCATCGAGCTTACGGGCAATCCGATCACACTGAGCAACGGCGCCGAACTGCGCTTTCTCAGCACAAACAGCAGTACCGCGCAGGGTTACCACGGCCACGTCTACGTGGACGAATATTTCTGGATCCGCGACTTCGAAAAACTCAGCACCGTGGCGAGCGCCATGGGCACACACAAGAAGTGGCGCAAAACCTATTTCTCAACGCCCAGCGCGGTATCGCACCAGGCATACCCGTTTTGGTCAGGCGAAGAATTCCGCAACAGCAAACGCGGCAAGAAAGCTGGCGGCGTGTGGCCGAGCGAAGCAGCGTATACACAGGGTGCGCTGTGTCCGGACGGCCAATGGCGCAAGACGATCACCCTGGACGATGCAATCGCCGGCGGCTGCGATCTGTTCGACCTCGAGCAGCTGCAGCTGGAGTACGACGAGGACAAATTTCAGCAGTTGTTTTACTGCAAATTCATCGACAGCACCCAAAGCGCATTCAGCCTCAAGGATCTGGAGCGGTGCTATTCGGATCTGTCGTTGTGGGAGGACTACAACCCGGATCTGGATCGGCCGTTCGGCAACAGTCCGGTCTGGCTGGGCTACGACCCGAGCCGCACCCGCGACGACGCCACCTGTGTGGTCATCGCGCCGCCACTCGAACCCGGGGCGAAGTTCCGCATTTTGGAGAAGCACAGCTGGCGTGGCCATTCGTTCACCTACCAGGCCGCACAGGTCAAGAAACTGACCGAGCGCTTCAACGTTCAGCACATCGGCATCGACGTCACAGGCGTGGGTTACGGCGTGTTTGACCTGGTGCGCGACTTCTATGCCAAGGCGACACCCATTCACTACAGCCTTGAGGCGAAAAACGCCCTGGTGCTCAAAGCCCAGGACACGATCCAAGGCAGTCGCATCGAGTGGGACGCAGGCTGGACGGACATCGCGCAGGCCTTCTTGACCATCAAACGCGGCGCCACCAACAGCGGCCAGATCACCTACAGCGCTTCGCGCACCGACGCCACCGGCCACGCCGACATTGCTTGGGCGGTGATGCACGCCCTGGCCAACGAACCTTTGAACACCAACAAGCGGCGTCGTAGCCGCTACGTCACGAGTAATCAGACCAGCCATGGCCAACCGCAAACGCAGAAAGCAACACGTAGCCCAACCAACGCAGCAACCGATGCGCTCGTTTACGTTCGGGGAACCGGAACAGGTGCTGTCCGGCAACATCGGCGAGTACGTGGGCGTGTTCCCCAGCGACGACGGCAGGATCTACAAACCTCCGGTGTCGCGGGCTGGTCTGGCCAAACTGCTGCGCGCCAACGCACACCACGGCGCCATTCCGAAATTCAAGCGCAACCTGCTGCTGCGTGAGTTCATTCCCTCGGCCGGCTGCAGCACCGAAACGATGGGGCGCGCCGGACTGGATTACATGGTGTTTGGCGAAGCGTACTTCTACAACGACACCAACGCTTTCGGCCAAGTGCTGGAGCTGCAGCATCTGCCGGCAATCAATATGCGGGTTAAGGTCGACGGTGGTTACGTGATGCTACTGCCCGACAACAAGGAAATGGAGTTCGAACAGCATGAGATCTCCCATGTCCTGGACTACGACGTTGAACAGAACATTTACGGGATTCCAGACTACCTTGGCGGCCTGCAGGCGCTGCTGCTCAATGAGGCGGCCACCCTCTTCCGCCGGCGTTATTACAGCAACGGCGCGCACGCCGGTTACATCTTCTACACGAACGACCCTGACCTGACGGAAGAGGACGAAGACGAGCTGCGCGCACAGATCAGTGCCAGCAAGGGCGTGGGCAACTTCCGCTCGATGTTCGTGAACATCCCCAACGGCAAGGAAAACGCGATCCAGATCATTCCTGTCGGGGACTTCCAGGCGAAAGACGAGCTGGAGAAGGTGAAGAACATCACCCGAAACGACGTCATTGCCGCCTGGCGAATGAATCCAGCGCTGGCCGGCATCATCCCGGAAAACACCGGTGGATTCGGAGACATCGAAAAGATTGATCGCGTTTACACAAGCAATGAGATCAGACCAATCTGTCAGCTATTCAGCCAACTCAACGATTGCCTGCGAGTGGATAGACGTTTTAGCTGGAAGTCCGGTCTCGCTGCCGAGGATTCATCTGCATAAGCTAGGTCGAGCAACTAAAAACACTACCTTTTGTGGCAGTATTAAGGGGATAAGTTGCCCTGGGGAGGGACACAATGAGAGTGGTATGCAAATGCGGGCACAAAGGGCGAATTGGCTCGCGAGAGGAAGTGACGACAGAGTTCGTAAAGCTGTACTGCCAATGTTTAGACGCTAAGTGCGGACACACTTGGGTCGCTAATCTCACGTTCTCCCACACGCTCAGTCCGTCGTCGCAAACATTCGAACGGATGCTAATCGACAGCTTGCGCGAGATGCCAAGGGCGAAACAGAGAGAGCTTTTTGAGCAGTTGGGAGCACAGGTATGAGCAGAGGTTGAGCCGCCAACGCGTAAGCGTTAGCGGTTACTTCATATGGATAGCTGCGTTGGATAAAGAGGCGTTGCCAGTTCCTGTTCGTCAGTTGGATCTGGATGCTTCGCTAACAAACAAGCTAGGCGCATTACCTGCTTTTGATCATCAATAACCATCATACGATAGAGGTCGACCAGGTAGCTTTCATCGCTACTAAGCGGGGATCGCTCGTCGCGTTTCAGATTCAACATGACACTACTCCATAAAGTGCGTTGTCGAACGGACTTAAGGGAGCGTATCGAAACAGTTAATAAGAAAGGTCTGATTCTGTAATAGCTACTTCGTGTTTTTCACAACATCATCGACCATCGCTCTTAAGAACCGACGAATTGCTTTCTGGTCGTCTTCCGGGATGATCCGATATTGCTTTATCAAAGAGTCCTCAACCTCGGTCAAAGCCTCATTTGGGAGAGTTTTTCGAGCCCCCAGAACAATGTACGAAACATCAAAATCCAGCAAAGAGTTTGCAAGACTCAGATAGGACGCCGGCGCATCGCTAGCACCAGATTCGTAGTTTCCCTGCGTGCGTTTTGACACGCCAAGTTTTTCCGCCAGCTGATCTTGCGTTAGACCAGCACCAACGCGAAGTTCTCGCAGCCGAGCGCCAATCTCTTCGGATAGAGTCAATATTTTTCCACTCGCATATTTACAATGGCAGTTTTTTGCCACATTCTGCGCTTGTCACCACACGAAAACGCAGAGATTTGCACTATGCCGAACACACGCATCAGCGAGCAAGCCCGTGAGCACGCACGGAAAGCTTTAGAAAAGCGCGGGCAATCCGCGAGGGACTTTGCACTTCTTCATGATTTGAGTCCCAGCACCGTTTATGCGGTGCTGAGTGGGCAGAGCCAATGTCGCCGTGGGGAGGCACACCGCGCCGCAGTATTACTCGGCGTCAAAGACGGTGTGATCGAACAGTAATAGCGGCGCTCGATAGGGAAAAGTAGAAGTTGAAAACTCCAATCCTAGACACACGCAAAGAAGTCATGAGCGAGATCATTCGCAGCTATAAGGGCGGCCGCGAAGCTGCAGCAGCACGCTTAGGTCTGAAGCTCAAAAAATTCGACAACCATGCCTACGAAAATGCGGGCTGCAGTCCTCTGAGTGATACCCAAGTTTTCATGCTCGAGCAGGACTGTGGGACCATCCATTTCCCCAACTACATCGCCTCGATGTATGGGGGACTGTTCGTGCCGATGGCTGATCCTGAAACGCTGGACAACGTCGAACTTTACGCACGCTCTGTACAAGTTTCTGCCAAGCGAGGTTGCGTTGATCAAGCAATCGCCGCCGCTCTTGAAGACGGATCGATCAGTGATGAAGAAGCCGAATTCATCATGGACGCGCATAACCTCCACATAGCAGCCAGGCACGCAGAAGTGCTGGCTGCCATCGCTCTCTACTGCGCGGGAAAAGCTCAATGAACAATTTATCTGCAGTACCGGAATATCAAGATGTTCTGCAGAACGCTGCGCTGTCGTTCCTGGAGCGTCACCAATGCGAACACCTAAGCGATGATCAGCAACTTTTCAGCCGGGCTGTTCAGTTCCTGGTTGGAGACTACGACGTGAAAACGCAAGTCGCAGAAAAGATCGTCCATCTGGCGGGCACCACGATGGTCGCTGTACGGGATCGGCAACGCTTGAACATCCAGAGCAGCACATCGACGCATACCGTAATTGTTGATCCGGCCACTGGCATGCAATGGGCCGTACCGGTCAGCCTGATTTATGAGCGAATCATCAACGCGCCAGACATTGGCCGCTTTCGCTTAGCCCACCCGTAACACCAACCCTCAAACAAACGCCTGTCCCGCACTTCGTGGGTTTGGGTGAGCTGCGCCCGAAATCGAGGTTTCAGGATGGGAAACGCCGTAATTCTGACCACCCAGCTGCCACCCGCAGAAGCCGAAGCACTGCTGGCTGCGATGCGCGAGCAGTACCGCTTGAGCCTCAACGACTACTGGTACGCAGATGAATACCGGTACGTCCCGCAAGAAAAACGGCACAGCTCGATTCTCGAAAAAACGCCGGTGATGGCGGCGCAGAAACGCCTGATGGCCGCCCTCTCCCTCAGCCTCAAAGCAGTGAAGTAGCCATGAAAGAAGATCTCCGCCATAACGTGCTGCAGCGCCTCCAGTCCGACTTTGGCCTGAAGCACCGCGTCGGCACCGATTACATGCGCGGGGGCACTTGCCCCAAATGCAAGAAAAAGGAGCTGTATTCGCGCTTTGATACGCCATGGATGGTGATTTGTGGACGTCCTGAAAAGTGCGGCCACACCTTGCACGTAAAAGAGCTGTACGACGATCTGTTTGAAGACTGGAGTAAGCGTGCGCCGGCGACGGACCAGCACCCTAATGCCACTGCCCGGGCTTATCTGGAGTTCGCTCGAGGCTTTCGGTTCGAACTGATCCAAGGTTGGTTCACACAAGAAAGCTTCTATTCGCCTGAACACAACGCCGGCAGCGCCACGGTGCGCTTTGCTCTGGAAAAAGGCGGCTGGTGGGAACGCCTGATCGATCAGCCGCACCGTTTCGGCAAGATGAAGGCGCGTTTCAAATCCAAGGACAGTTATCGCGGCGTCTGGTGGTGCCCGCCCTGCGTCGACCTGCTTGAGGTCAAGGAGCTTTGGATTGTCGAGGGCATCTTCGATGCCATCGCCCTTGTGCATAACGACATCGCGGCGGTGTCGGCTATGTCGTCCAACGCGTTCCCTGCGGACTCGCTCAAAGCCCTTATCAAGACCCGCGAGGGCGGCAAGCTGCCCAAGTTGGTATGGGCGCTGGACAACGAGCCGAGCGCCAACGCCTACACCCGACGTTGGGTCCGCGATGCCCGCGCGTTGGGTTTCGTCTGCGAATCAGCATTGGTTCCGCAACGCGACGGCCGCAAGGCGGACTGGAACGACCTGCACCAGCGCTGGAGCTTTATTCAGGACGACGCCAAGCGCGCCGAGCAGATCGCCACGGACCTCAAACAGGCTCGCCACCAGGGTGCGCTGCTGCTGGCGGAGAGCGCAGCGGAAAAAGCCTTGCTGATGTACGACTGGAACAAACGCGGCGAATTTCACCTGGGCTTTGGCAACCGTTTGTACTGGTTCAAGTTGGACATGGAAAAATTCAACCGCGCAATGTCCGACATCGAGGACAGCGAGAATCATGACGATCAATTGCTTAACCAGGCGCAACAGCGCGAAAAGGCGCTGCAGCAGTCCGGCAGCGTCGTGGAGATTGCCAACTGCTACCCGCAAGCTTTGTATTTCCAGCGTAACGAAGTCACCGACGAGTCGTGGTATTACCTGCGCGTGGATTTCCCGCATGACTCCGAGAGTGTGAAAAACACCTTCACCAGCGGTCAGCTGTCTGCGGCCAGTGAATTCAAGAAACGCCTGCTCGGCATGGCCGCCGGCGCAATGTTCACCGGCAGCGGCCAGCAGCTCGACAAGTTAATGAAGGATCAGCTGTTTGGCATCAAAACCGTGTCGACCATCGACTACGTCGGCTACAGCAAGGAATACGCCTGCTACGTCTATGGCGACCTCGCGATCAAGGACGGCACCACCTACAAGGTCAACAGTGAAGACTATTTCGAGTTCGGCAAGCTGCGCCTGAAAACGCTGCAGAAAGGCGTACCAATCAAGCTGCAGCGCGATGGCAAAGACTTCAACGAGAAGTGGGTACAGTTGCTGTGGACCTGTTTCGGCGCCCAGGGCTTCGTCGCGCTGGTGTTCTTCTTCGGCTCGCTGTTCTGTGAGCAGATCCGCGCGCGTTACCAGTCCTTCCCCTTCCTGGAAGCCACTGGTGAAGCCGGCGCCGGCAAGACCACACTGCTCAACCTGCTGTGGAAACTGCTCGGCCGCGAAGGTTATGAGGGTTTCGACCCGATGAAGTCAACCAAGGCCGGGCGTTCGCGCCTGATGGGTCAGGTGTCCGGCATGCCGGTAGTGTTTCTTGAGGCCGATCGCCACAGCGACGATCGGGCGCACGCCAAAACCTTTGAATGGGACGAGCTGAAAGACTTCTACGGCGGCGGCACGCTGGCCACCAAAGGCGTCAAGACGGCGGGCAACGAGACGTACGAACCGCCCTTTCGGGGAACGATCGCCATCAGCCAGAACGCCGCCGTGGTGGCTCACGAAGCGATCATGACGCGCATCGTAAAGCTGCACTTTGTACGCCCGACTGTCACCCCGGAAAGCCGTGCGGCCGCTGACCAGTTGAACGCACTGGACGGCGGTACCCTCAGCCACTTCCTCTTGAAAGCGGTGGGCAAAGAATCTGCCGTAATCGATCTGTTCGCCCAGCGCATGCCCGAACACGAAGCCAAGCTGCGCCGTCTGCACACGCACTGTTTTGCCTGCGGTACGGCCTATGCGAGCGAGCAAGGCAACTGCAGCAGTTGCGGCTATGACCTGCGCGGTTACATCCGGGTCGAGCGCATCAGCAAGAACCACGCGCAATTGTTGTCGCTGCTGGATGGCCTGCGCCTGGTGCTGAAACTCAGTGATCCGCAGGTCGCTGCCACGCAGCGGCAGATCGTGCGGATGGCGATTGAGCGCCAGGCCTCGATCAGCTCCGACCATCCGGCCGTCGCCGAATTCTGGGAGGTCTACGACTACCTCGAATCCCTGAATGAAGACCCAGTGGTCGACCACAGCAGTGACGCTAGTGTCATCGCGATCAACCTCAACGAATTTAGCGAACGAGCTGCAGAACACAAACAGAAGCTGGCCGACGTGGCCACTCTGCGCGACCTGCTGAAGGAGTCCCGGTCGCACAGGTTTCTAGAGGCCAACAAGGCCGTACACAGCGCAGTTCGTGCAGCGATGAACAGCAGAACGCCCCTAGCGCCCGGTCGCCCTACAACGGTCAAGTGCTGGATATTCAAAGCGTGAAAAAAGGAGGCTACATCGATGCAAATCCAAGTCTTTTTGGGCAACGCCGGCGACGGCAAAACGAACAAGCTGCAGGAGATTATTGATCGTCTGGATGCGTTGGGTGAAAGCCAGCCGGTGATTCAGGCAGGTGCTTACGGGGAGGAAGGGTTGCTACAGATGCTTGAGGTTCGTGCTGCAGGTCGCCAACGCGAAATTTTGGTGGACGCGTGCAGCCCGCAGCAGATTCTGAGCGTACTGGAATGGCAGTCCTGCACTGAGGAAGATCCGAAGTACGCCGACCTGATCATTCACCTAGCCCGCCAGGACTGACGGAAAAAAGAAGCGATGTCGAGGAGTTGCACCTCCCCGACATCAACCACCACCGAGGGCAACACCATGGAAGTACAGCACCAAAGCGGCAGTGATTCGAAGGCTAACACACTCAACAACAGTGACCCCCACGCTCGGCATCTGATGGCTATCAGAATCGTGGGTGCAGCACTCTTCGATTATCGGGTGCGGAAAACCGAAGTAGCGCGGATACGTCTTGAATGCCTTACCACCTTCGCCAAGGAGTTGGGCGACATCGACGCGGCAGAGTTCGCGGTTGTTGCTCAACTACTAGCTAGCAACTCAACAGCCAACCTAATCCCAATTGATCAAGCTCACCCACTCGAAGGAATCGCACTATGAAAACGTTGTTTGTACTGATGGCTCAATACAATGGCCAAGTGGTAATTCCGCTGGATCGAGTGTGCCAGGATTATTTCACGCACCTGACAACGGATATGTTTCAACGCAAAGTGGGTGCCGGGCAGATAAAGCTGCCGATTACTCGCATGGAGCCGAGCCAGAAAAGTGCGAAAGGTGTTCATATTGCAGATCTGTCGGCTTACCTGGACGAACAGCGCGCTGCAGCAGTCAAGGAAAGCCGCCAACTGAATAGCGCACCGCGCAGCAGCTAACTCACTTTAACGTTTTGGCGCCCAGCTTTACGGGCGCCTGCAGGATGCGCTCGAACCACTCCCAAGATGCATAAACATCCCCTCGCCCGCGCAAGTGGGTATAACGGCGCATCGAGTTCCAATCTCGATGTCCCGACACACTCGCCACCCGCGGAATATCCCAGTCCATTTCGAAAAGCCGGCTGACGCCTTCGTGGCGCAGATCGTGAAAGTGCAAATCTGCGATGCCCAGGATTTTGCAGGCTCTTGTCCAGGAAGTGGACACAGATTCAGCGCTGTAAGGAAAAATCTCAGGCAACACTTTAGGCATGGTCTGAAGTATCGCCCATGCTTCTGGCGGCAAATGACACCAGACGTCGTTACCGAGCTTCTGGCCTGGATTCTTCATGTCATGAACCAGCACCCGCTGGCCAGCTTCGTCCAAGTCGTCCCATAGGATCCGAGTGATCTCTTCTTGCCTACGCGTGGAAAACAACGCGAAGCCCGTCAGCTTAAGCATGTTGATCGAAGTCGGACGACGGGTTTGGATATCCTCGAAGTGTGTAAGCAGCTTGTCGAGCTCGTCCAGGGTGGGCCGGCGATCGCGCTCACGGCTTTTCATGTTGTAACCGAGTTTTTTCAACACTCGGCGCGCGTCCACCATTGCGTGTGGGTCTACCTCATAACCCCAAGCGGGACGAGCGATCGAAAGAACTGCGCCCAAGTGTGCGAGATCGTTGCCAGCGGTCTGAGGCTGAACGCTCCCACCCTCCTTGCCCATGCGCCATAACGCATACTCGACCAGGTGCTGGCTGCTAATATCTCTGTCGCTCAACTTTCCCAGGTAAGACTCGCTGATCGCCTTCAACGTGCCGAGTTTCGTTTTCCCGAGAGGGCGCGCCTTTGTCATCTCGGCCAGGTAGCGATCAATCATTTCCTTGATCGTCGCACCAGGTCGGTTCGCCCGCTCTATCGCCCCTGGCTCGTCCAGTTCGGTTTCTCTTTTACGCACCCAAGCCTGTGCGGCCTGTTTTCGGGCGAAGGTCTGGCTCTCTTGGTAGACTTGCGCCCCATCGCGAAACAGGCGTATCTGTGCCGTGTAACTGGTGCTGCCGTCGGTGCGTTTCCGTGCTCTGATCGTGGCCATAGTCAACTGGTACAATTGGAAAAGTGATTGGTACATTGTACCAACCGACCTTAGAAAACGCCTATTTACCCCCTGAAATCGGCCAAGAACACGTAGAGCAAAATGGTACATAAATCAGCTACATACCCAGCAAACACAGGCTCTACGCTGTCTAGAAGGTTTTCAGTTGCGCCCATGATGGATTGGACGGACCGCCATTGCCGTTTCTTCCTACGTCTCCTATCGAAGAACGCCCTGCTCTACACCGAAATGGTCACCACCGGCGCTCTGCTCAACGGCGATCACGAACGTTTCCTGCGTCACAACGAAGCCGAGCACCCGCTCGCGTTGCAGCTCGGCGGTAGTGTTCCGCTCGATCTCGCCGCCTGCGCGCGCATGGCCCAGGAACATGGCTACGACGAGGTGAACCTGAACGTCGGCTGCCCGAGTGATCGTGTGCAAAACAACATGATCGGCGCGTGCCTGATGGGGCATCCGCAGTTGGTGGCCGATTGTGTGAAGGCGATGCGTGATGCGGTGTCGATTCCGGTGACGGTGAAGCACCGGATCGGCATTAACGGGCGCGACAGTTATGCCGAGCTGTGCGATTTCGTCGGTACGGTGCGGGATGCCGGCTGCACCAGTTTTACCGTGCATGCCCGGATTGCGATCCTCGAGGGGTTGTCGCCGAAGGAGAATCGCGACATTCCGCCGTTGCGTTATGACGTCGCGGCGCAGTTGAAGGCGGATTTTCCGGAGCTGGAGATTGTGCTGAACGGCGGGATCAAGACCATGGAAGCCTGCCATGAGCATTTGCAGACCTTCGACGGCGTCATGTTGGGGCGTGAGGCTTATCACAATCCGTATTTGCTGGCGGAGGTAGATCAGCAGTTATTTGGCAGTTCGGCGCCGGTGATCAGTCGGGCTGAGGCGTTGGCGCAGTTGCGGCCGTATATCGCCGAACATCTGCTGGCCGGTGGTGCGATGCATCACATCACGCGGCATGTGTTGGGCCTGGGCACAGGGTTCCCCGGGGCGCGCAAGTTTCGTCAGTTGTTGTCGGTGGATATTCATAAGGCCAAGGATCCGCTGGCGTTGCTGGATCAGGCGGCTGAGTTGCTTGAAGGTCGTTGATTGATGATTTGAGTGTGCGGGCGACGCATGAGCGTTGCCCGGTGTTTTGATGTACTGACAGGATGTCTCTTGGTTATGCCCGCGTTTAAACGTGCTCTGTTCAATAGCTTCACCCTCCTCGCTTTATGCTCGACGGCTTCCTCCAACATCTTCGCCGAGTGCAATTTTGCGCGAGGGTGTGGTGAAGGGAGCGGTGGCCCTTTTGAATCAACGCAAATGTCCGGCTTTCTGGTGTTCACGGCGACGATGGTGTCGGTCGATGGAACCTCGGACATATCCGGCCTCAAAAAACGTGTTTACTCGGCTGAGGAAATCGAAGCCGCGCGGTACTTCCTGGCCAGCGACGGCATGCTGCAAGCCGCGTATTTCACCTCGGCCTTGCAGCGCTTTCGTCAGGAGTCGTCGGATTCGACGTTAAACGATCTCGCCGTGGCGGCGTTGATCAGCGCGCAGTGATCAGGCGGCCGCTGCGGCGGTCCAGTTCACCCAGCCAAACAGCCACGTCGCCAGAATCAACAAACCAAAACCGATCCGGTACCACGCGAACGCGGCATAGCTGTGGTTGGCGATAAATTTCAGCAGGCCACGCACGGCGATCATGGCGAAGATGAATGCGGTGACGAAGCCGAGGGCGAAGACTGGCAGGTCGTTGGGTTGGAACAGGTCGCGGTATTTGTAGCCGGAATAAACGGCGGCGCCGACCATGGTCGGCATGGCGAGGAAGAACGAGAACTCGGTGGCGGCTTTGCGCGAAAGGCCGAAGAGCAGCCCGCCGATGATGGTCGAGCCGGAGCGCGAGGTGCCGGGAATCATCGCCAGGCATTGTACGAAACCGACCTTCAACGCGTGAGACCAGCGCATGTCGTCGACATGTTCGACGCTGACTACATGGCTGCGCTGTTCGGCCCACAACATGACGATGCCGCCGACAACCAGGGCCACCGCAACAGTGATCGGGTTGAACAGGTATTCATGAATCGCGTCGGCGAATAACACGCCGAGGACAACGGCCGGGAAAAACGCGATCAGCAGATTAAGGGTGAAACGTTGCGCGTTGCGCTCGGTGGGCAGGCCTTTGACGATTTCGAAGATCTTCGGACGAAATTCCCAGACCACAGCAAGAATGGCCCCCAGTTGAATAATGATGTTGAACGCCATGGCGCGTTCGCCGCCAAACTCGAGCAGGTCGGCGACAATAATCTGGTGACCGGTACTTGAAATGGGCAAGAACTCGGTCAAGCCTTCGACCGCGCCTAATATCAACACCTGGAAAAGGGTCCAGAAATCCATTAATCCTCCGTCAGAGCACTCAGGGTGAGCGACCAGTCAATAACACTCAGGGGTTGAGTATCTGAAGTAATTCATACAGCGATTCGCCGATCCGGAAGAATAGGGTTTATGCAGAGTTAGACTCAAGAGCTGTTAGTAATCGTCGGCCGACGAACTAAACGGAAAAAATTTACATCTATTACAACAAATATTTCAGTTCAGATATGAAGTGTGATCAACCTCACACTTTGTTGACATGGCCAATCAGTGGCAAAAGGACATAGACAAAGCCATCGCAACAAGCTCAAAATAGTGGCACCATTGCATATAGCCATCATCTACGCGCTAGTTCACAACCACGAGAAAATCAACTAAAAGCTTGAAAAGCTTAGTTATTGTTAGAAATCTCGGGAGACACGTCTAAAATCCGCGCAAATGTTACCAATTGTCAGTCACAGATAAGAACCGGTGCTTTAACATCCCGATGTCAGCACCTAATTCGAGTCAACGCATGATGCTCTCAGGGAACTTGGCGACGAGAAGTCCGCGCCCGACAAATGATGAATCCGGTGTTCTTGCGCTGGGTCGTACACTGGGTGTGGCTGATCATTTGAGATCGCTGATCGCAAAGCACGTGCAGCCCGATATGACCCTGGAAACAGGTGCTTTCACTAGTTCATATAAACAGCACGGCTACATAGGTGCCTATCGCGCCATTTTCGTCATCATCGATAATCCACAAGCTATCGAAGAAAATCTGGCCCTGGTGCAGAACCTGCGCGATGACAACTTGAAGCCGCTTATTTGCGCAATTGTCACCGGCCGCGGCGCCGTCAACAAGATCAAATATTTCCTCGCCGGGGCGGATGCCTGTATCAAGCTCAACACATTGAGCGATGACAGCGAAGACTTGCTGGCGGAGTTCTTCAACAGCGAAGACTGGCAACGAGATATCAATCTCACGCTTGATCCGACGCGGATCTGCCTGATGGACAGTCGGCGCAAACTGGATATCTCTTTCGCCGAAATGAAGATCCTCGAGGCCTTTGCGCACACCGGCAATCACATTCTGAGTCATGATGAAATCGCCAGCATCATGGGCCTCAACGCCAATTTCTACGACCCTCGGGCACTGGAAAAATCAATCAGTCGCTTGCGTGGAAAAATCAAGGACATGTATGGTACAAACGCGATTCAGAGCATCCGCGGCTACGGCTATCGCCTGATGCGGGGCCTGATATCGACTGCCTGAGTCTCGGGCAGTCTTCCCTTTTGCATACGTACGAAGGATCGTCTGATGCAGCCATATCGTTTCAATTGCGCCTCATACTTATTAAAACTCAAGCACTTGAATGAGCACGGCATCACGCCACATAACAATAAAACTCCATAACATAGCAGCAGATCGAGTGGAATTTATCGATGGCCATTTTCGGCCAGAACCCTGCCTACGATTACTTCCGAGGAAGTCATTGCTCGCCTGCCGATTTATCTTTTAGCCAATTTTGGTGTGTATTTAGGAGAGAGACATGGAAACGAGTACAACCCTCCCCAGAAAATATTTTGTTGTTGTGACGCACAGCACAACGTCGCAACGTGAACTGGAAAGCATCTTGTCCAGTGAGCGTTTCAATTCGTTTGGCACGTCGCAGGCACAAATGTTTGTTGAAGGTGTTGCTTCGCCCTCTTCCGCCCCGATGGTCATGGAGTTCAGTTACCCAAGCCTCAGCCGAAAGAATGTTGCGCGCAGTATCGAACATGATACTCAACGCATACTGGCCACTCTTGAAAATGAATGGCGAGCCGCGCAAACAGACAATCCGTTTCAAAGCTTCCCGACCCGCAGTGCAGAACGCGCTCATATCTCCAATGTCAGCGAGAGCACTGAGCCTTGCAGCGACACCTGGCATCTTGACGATGAACAAGGCGTGTTGCTCAAGGACAATGTTGCGATCAGCCTGACTGGCCTGGAAACCGCTCTGGTCAGGAAAATGCTGAGCCATGAAGAGCGCGTGGTCAGTCGTGATGACTTGATCATCAGCATTGGTCGGGAACCCGAGCAATACCGTGGCCTGGAAATGTGCCTGAGCCGATTGCAGGATAAATTCAAGAGCGCAAGTAATGGCGAGCGATTGTTCCGAGCCGTAAGAAATCGCGGATATTGCCTGATTCAAGAAGTCGTTGCGTAACCGAAGAAGACCTTTAAACCGAGACAAACAGATATAAAGTGCGACTACAACAACAAGAAGAGCACTCTGTTTGGTTTTCCCTCCCTGATTCAATAAAAGCTTACCTGCCTCCACCCTTCAACAGTAACAAATACACCCTCGCTTTTTCATCCCCCTCTCTACGACCTTTTCTAACAGCCATCTATTTAATTATTAAAAAGTTGGCATTGTGCCATCTTGTTAGAACTCGTCAGACACCATTCCCGGCAATAACTTAGTCTATTGGCTGACGACAGTTCGGCTCTCGATGTTGTTACCTCAAGACACTCGCTAAAACAAAAACAATAAGTCTGCATAACAACTCGGCTTTCAACTGTTGAAACCTGAATGGACGTCTTTTGGGGATATCGTATGGACCTTTCTCTCAGTATTAATCGAAGCACGGGCCTCAAGGGACTGACCTTTTGGGGCCAATGGGCGCTGGCACAGGCTTTCGTTGTGACGCTGCTGTTCATTCTCGCTGAACAGCACACCGGCACGGTCGCGTTCTACTACCGAATGTGCGCCACCCTTGCCGTCCTGGCCTCGGTGCCGGCTTACACATTCAGCGGCGTTTATCGCAAACGCGACAACTACCTGACCGGCCTCGGCCGCTTGTTCATGGGCTGGTCAATGACCATGGCCGCGCTGGCATGCATCGCGTTTGTCTGCCAGGCCGATGAGCTGTTTTCCCGTCAGGTGATTCTCAGCTGGGCGGTGTATGGCTTCCTCGGTCAGGCGTTCCTCTACGCGCCGCTGCATGCGTTTTCCAAGTACTACCAGCGTTCGCGTAAAAGCGAACACCGGACGTTGATCGTCGGTACTGGCGAATTGGCGTTGGGCCTGGCGAAAAAGCTCAGCCAACTGGAAAACCTGCCGCTGATCGGTCTGGTCAGCAACGGTGACAAACCGGTCCTCGCTTCCGACGCACCGCGTGTCGTTGGCGCTCAGGACGAGTTGCTCGAGCTGATCGAAGCCCACGACATCCGTCGTTTGTACATCACACTGCCGCTGTGCGAAGCCGCGAAAATCGAAGCGATGTATGTCGATTTGCTCGGGGCCAACGTCGATGTGGTGTGGGTGCCGGACTTGAACAGCCTGACCCTGCTCAACCACTCGGTAAAAGTCGTGGACGGCCTGCCGGCGATCTACTTGAACGAAAGCCCGCTGACCAGCCGCCCGACCGCTGCCCTGAGCAAGAGTCTGGTTGAGAAAACCGTGGCATTCCTGGCGATCATCGCGCTCAGTCCGCTGCTGTTGATCATCGCTCTGGCGGTGAAAATCAACTCGCCCGGCCCGGTATTTTTCAAGCAGGACCGCCATGGCTGGAACGGCAAGGTGATCAAGGTCTGGAAATTCCGCTCGATGCGTGTCCACGATGACCGCGAAGTGAAACAGGCCAGCCGCAATGACTCGCGCATTACCGCAGTAGGCCGTTTTATTCGCCGTACTTCGCTGGACGAGCTACCGCAGTTGTTCAACGTGTTGCAGGGGCACATGGCGCTGGTGGGGCCACGGCCGCATGCGGTGGCGCACAACAATTACTACTCGGGCAAGATCCTCGCTTACATGGCCCGTCACCGAATCAAACCGGGCATCACTGGCCTGGCACAGATCAGCGGCTGCCGGGGTGAGACCGACACCATCGACAAGATGCAGAAGCGTGTCGAGATCGACCTGCAGTACATCAACAGCTGGTCGTTGTGGCTGGATCTGAAGATCCTGGTGAAGACGCCGTTTACGTTGTTGTCGAAGGATATTTACTGAGGTTCAGCGCTGCAGATCACAAGGGGACGAAAGTCCCCTTTTTTGTGGGCGGGATTTGGGTAACCGGTATCGACTACAGGTGCGACCCTGTGGGAGCGAGCCTGCTCGCGAAAGCGTTGTGTCAGGCGATGGCGATGTTGGATGTGCCGGACCATTCGCGAGCAGGCTCGCTCCCACAGGGATTCGGGTGATGACCAGGATGTGTGGCGTGACGCCGATCAAGTGTAGGAGCGAGCCTGCTCGCGAAAGCGTTGTGTCAGGCACTGGAGATGTTGGATGCGCCGGCGCCTTCGCGAGCAGGCTCGCTCCCACAGGGATTCGGGTGATGACCAGGATGTGTGGCGTGACGCCGATCAAGTGTAGGAGCGAGCCTGCTCGCGAAAGCGTTGTGTCAGGCACTGAAGATGTTGGATGTGCCGGGCCATTCGCGAGCAGGCTCACTCCCACAGACCAGCGCTTACTCGGTAATCTTTTCGAAGTTGCGATAGAACATGTCCCCTTCCCGGCTATCCGTCATCGAGTGCAGTTGATAGCTGCGGCTCAGTCTGGCGCCGCCATCTCGGGTCAGTGGTGCCCAGACCAGGTTGGCGCGGCGCATGGTCGACATGCTCATCATTTCGTCGAACGGGATCGACAGGTACAGGCCTTTGTCGAAACTACCTTCGCCATATTCCGCGCTGCTGGCCGTGGTGATGGTCGCCCAGGCACCGACGCGCACGCCGTTGAAGAACTCACGGGAAATATCCACGGTGGTGCCCCAGTCTCCGGCCAGATAGCGACCGACACTGACCGCCGCCAGCGTGTCGAACGGCAGATCGGTATAGCCGGTGATATGCCCGGTCACGACCGAGTAATCGCGCAAGGCAAAGCCCTGATCGAAATCACGTTGGCGCACCCAGTTCAGATCCGCGCCCAGCGACCAGCGCTCGCCGGTCGGGCGGAACAACACTTCCGCGCCGACGCCGGCAAACATCGATTCCAGATAACCGCCGTACACCATGCCGTACAGGTCTTTATCCAACTGCTCGGCATGGCTGAGCTGGAACAACGGCATGGTCGTGTTTGACGTCGTCAGGTACTGGCGCAGATCCGTGCGCACGCGGGGCAATCCGCTCGGCGCGTCGTAGACGAATTTGTCGAAGTTGTTGACCAGGTTGGCGCTGAGCAAACCGCTCCACCAGGTGTTGCGGTTGAAGCGATATTCCGCGTCCGCATCAGCACTGAATTGATAGAGCAAACCATCCGGGCCGCCGACGTTCTGCTTGAAGCCCAGACCCACGCCATAGCTGAAATGCTGCGGCGCTTCGGTGTAGAGGGTTTTCTCGTTGTGCGGCATCGCCGGGTTGATTTCGGTGGTGCGGTGCAGCGCCTCCAAGGGTTCTTCGTTGTTGATCACTTCGCGAAAGGTCTGGCGCGGCAGGCTGGTTTCTTCCAGCGGCAAGTCGTAGCGCTTGTTGACCACGGTGAACCAGTCGATGTCGTCGTTGACGCTGTTGTCGAGAATCCGGCTCGCGCGGCCAACGGCTTTGGACGAATGGAAATAACGCTGCTGCTCGCCATAGACGATCAGTTCGGAATCGCGCTGGCTGATGCGCTCGACCTTGTACCCGGCATTCTGCTGCAAACGCCGCGACACATCGGCCCAGTTGACCTGTTCCATCGAGGTCGTCGGCGCCTTCGCCGGCAGCGGTTCGGGGGTCGGGTCGTAGGTTTTGGCCGGCGCCTTGCGGCTGACGAAATTGGTGTGAAAGGTCACGCCGAACATCGCCGTATTGCCCCGCTCCCACGCGGCGCTCAGGTCGATCGAATCGGTCACCTTGAACACTGCGCCGAGGTTGATCGGCGAGTCCTGTTTGATCTCGTTGTCCTTCGGCTCGTTTTTGTAGTCGTTACCTTCGAATTCAAGCTTCAAACTCAGCCGATCCCAAGGCGTCTGGTAGCTCACGCCACCGAACAGTGAAGGCTTGCCGCGAAAGTACGCGCCGGAGTTGACGTCACCGGTGCCTTCCAGCGCCGGGCGCGTATCGAAGCGATTGCTGACGTAGCCCAGCGGGTTGTCGAAGTCGCCGCGATTACCGATGTAGCCCCAGGCAATGCCGGCGCTGAAGTCGAAATTGTCGAAGCGCTTGTTGGCGACGAAGAATTCGCTGGAGAACAAACCGGTACCACCGATATCTCGAAAGCCCAGCGCCACTTCCGGCGCCCAGTGGCTTTCCTGCCACAGGCGTACTTTGGCGTCGACCGCCTTGTCCTTGTAGCTTTGACTGCCGCTGAGGGCCTCCGAGCCGTACGGCCGGTTGGTGATCGCGGTGTAGCGGAACGAACCTTCGAGCCAGTCCAGCGGTTGCAACGACACGCTGTAGCGGCTGTACGGGTCGGTGCGGTTGGCATTGACGCTCAGCTCGCCGGCCGGGGCCATGCGCGCCGTCGGTGTCTGCAACAGACCGGCGCCACCGAAGTCATTCTGGGTGATGCGCGGCTCGGCGTGAGCCAGACCGCAGGGCAATAACAACACAGCTGCAAAACGTAACTTCAACGAACCACCTCGGCCAGCTGCGTGGCAATGAATTCGGCCAACTGCTGATTCAGTTCAGGAAGAGGCGGATCTAGATCATCATTTTTAATCGGCACCAGAATCCTGCTGCCAGCCACCGGAAACTGCCCGCTCTCGCGATTCCAGTGCGCGATGCCGACGCGCCGCGAGACGCCGTTGGGCTGGATCAACCACAGGTAATCGGCCTCGGCATCGTCGAGAATCGAGCAGCCTTCGAGATATTCGAGCGCCTCCTGCAATGGCTGGTACGGCAAGTGACATGGCTCGGTGACCGCGCCTAACACCTGCACTTCATCAACCCGTTTCGGATAGATCAGCCGATCGCCGTCATCCAGGCGAATGTTGCGCGCGAAGCCGACTTCCACCGCCACCGGATCAAGGTCAGCGATCTGCCGTCCGGTCACTGGCATTTGTCGAACCTCTTCAGCAATGCGCTGCGCCAGCGCTGCGCGACTTGGCCGATCAAACAGCGTTGCCATGCGCTGCAGCACCTCAAGATCAAACAACACGCCGACCTTGAGCCGTGTCTGTTTCTCGACCAGCGACTGGCGCAACAAGCCGCCCGCCAGCCAATAGCCTTCGGCATTGGGCACGGCTTCGCTGATCACATCGAACAGGCGTCCACCCGGCGGCAATGCGATCGGACCGGGATTGGCGACGTCGCCGGACACAGTGACGGCGGCCTGACTCGCCCCTGCGATCAGCAGAAGACCCGCCGCGATTAGGCTTAAGCGCTTCACGGCAGATGCCTGCGGTCAGGAGTCAATTGCACCAGCTTCACGCGCAGTTGCGAGGTCAGTTGTTGCTCGCTTTGCAGGATGAAACCGTCGCGCGGGTCGACCCAGTAACGGTTGGTCGCACTGAGGCCGATGGCTGGCGCGTCGATCTGTTCATCGACGCGCAGCACCGAGTAAGCCTTGTCGAGAATCTCCAGGGTCTCGGTGGAACGGCGCGAAAAGCGGCTGTTGACGATCACGCCGACTTCCTGGCCCTTGTACAGATCAATCCAGCGCCGTGTGGTGAAACCGTCGGCGACGTGATGCAGGCCTTGCTTGAACGGCGAGTCATCAGCCAGCCGCGTGCCATCCAGATCACCTTGCAGGCCGAGGCCGATACTGCGCACGGCGAGGCCATCGCGCAGCAGCAACACCTGCTTGCCGGAGGCGACCCAGAATTGCAGGTCTTCGCGCTCGCGCACCAGCGCCAGTACACCTGAGCCGGATGGCGTGGTCAGTTTCAGTTGCGGGTAGTTGACCCCGGCGACTTCGGCCGCTGTCACATCAACCTCGTCGGGGCCGACGACGGCGGCTTTGAGGTTGTTCAGCGATGCGCTCATCAGCGGGTTACAGCCGCACAGCAACGAGGCCGCCATCAGGCAGACGCCCACTTTCAATAGGTTCACAGTCGGGCGGCCTTATTTGCTGTTGTTGCTGTATTCGCTCCAGTTCTTCGCTGCCGAAGCCCCGGTACCGACAATCGACGCCGACGGCACCAACTGGCTGATGAAACGGTTCCAGCGCGTAACGTTGGCCGGGCCGACGTAGACGACATCCTGCGGCCGCACCTGAAAGTGCGAGGCCAGCGCCATGGCGGTCGGCGATTCGGCTTCGAGCTGATAGATCTTGGCCGGCTCGACGTCGAGATTTTCCACGCCGCGAATCACGTACACCGCGTTGCCGTTGGAACTGGTCTGACTCAGGCCACCGACCGAACCGAGCACGTCAGAGAGGTTCATGGTCGCGGTCTTGAAGCTCAGCGCGCGCGGCTGGTTGACTTCGCCCATGACGTAGATGCGCTTGTTGTCGTTGTACGGCAGATACAGCTGATCGCCGCCCTTGAGGTAGACGTTCTGCAGTTCGGAGTCCTGCTGATTGAGCGAGTCGAGATTGAGCGGATAGACCCGCCCGTTGCGCGTCAGCAGCAGCCCGGACAAGTCAGCATTGTTGGTGTCGATGCCGGCGGAACCGAGGGCTTCGACCACACTCAGCGGATTGGTCGAAATCGCTTGCGGGCCGGCCTTCGTGACGGCGCCGGTGACCACGACTTTCTGGCTGGCGAAGCGCAACACCGCGACGTCGACCTGCGGCTCGGCGATGAATGCCGACAGGCGTTGTTCGATGTCCGCGCGCAGTTGCTGGATGGTCCGGCCGGCGGCCTGGACTTCCTTGATGAACGGGTAATACAGCGTGCCATCGGAGCGCACCAGACGGCCGTTGGCATCGATCTGTTGTTGCGCGCCGGAGGGGGCAGTCAGCTCCGGGTGATCCCAGACGGTGATGTACAGCACGTCATTGTTGCCGATGCGATATTCCGCCGGCGTCACCAGCAGCTCCGCCGGCAGCGACTCACGCTTCTGGGTGGCGCGGTTCATGGCGATCAGCTTCGGGGTGATCGGAATCAGCTCGACCCGACTGCTTTCGCTGGCACCCTGGCGGGTGATATCGCTGGTGCTCAGGTACTGGCCGGGGGAAAACATGCAACCTTGCAAAGCGAGACTTGCCAACATTAAAAGATAAACACTACGAGTCATAATGGCACTACGCTATTCAAGGGCGAATCCAAAAAACAAAGTCACCCGACTTGCGTCGGGCGACTCTGTACTGCACTAACAAATGTTCCTGTTAGTTATGCGTGCCGGTTGTACCGGTGGTACCCGTCGTACCGGTGGTACCGCCGTTGGCACTGCCACCGCTGTTGGACGCCGCTACAGCACTGGCAACCATTGCAGTACTGGCCGCGGGCGCTTGCGAAGCCGCCACACTGCCACCTACATTGGTTACCGCTGTCAACGGCGCTTCAGCGGCGGCAGCCCAGTTGCTCAACATCGTCAACAGGGCAACTGCCATCACTTTTTTCATAACAACTCCTTTCTAACATTCGAACTGTTAAAAAACAGATCTGTGTCAGAGCTGGTAGCTTTCAAGTCCGCAAAGAGCGCGAACAAGATCCGTTGTTCTTTCACAGTCCTGTGCAACTGCTAAAGTCGAACGGCAGGTTTATATCTACGGATTTGCAAATGGCATTGCCAGTGTAATTTCCCGACGTTATCTAACAACCTGACTGAAACTAACATCGGACTAAATGGCCATCATCGCGAATAACCATTGGGATGATTCGATTGCCAGCGCCAAGTGTCGGCGACCATGTCCTGCAAGTTGCGCGTGGCTTTCCAGCCGAGTTCTTTCGCCGCTTTCGAAGCATCGGCAAAACTCTCGGCGATATCACCGGCGCGGCGCGGCATCATCCGGTACGGCACCGGCCGCCCGCAGGCCTGTTCGAACGCATGCAGCACTTGCAGCACGCTGTAGCCATCGCCGGTGCCGAGGTTCCAGGTGTGGATGCCGGTGCGCTCGCTGATCGACTGCAACGCTTTCAAATGCCCATCCGCCAGATCGACGACATGAATGTAATCGCGCACGCCGGTGCCATCGGAGGTCGGGTAATCGTTACCGAAAATCGACAGCTCACGCAGGCTGCCGACCGCAACCTGGCTGATATACGGCACCAGATTGTTCGGAATGCCGTTGGGGTCTTCGCCCATGTGCCCGCTGGCGTGGGCGCCGATCGGGTTGAAATAGCGCAGCAGCGCAATGCTCCAGCGCGGCTCGGCGAGGCTCAGGTCGCGCAGCACGTTCTCGACGATCAGCTTGGACTGACCGTAGGGATTGGTCGGATTGCCCGTCGGAAAATCCTCGCGAATCGGCATCTCTTCAGGCTCGCCGTACACCGTCGCCGAGGAACTGAACACCAGGCGGAACACCCCCGCCGCTGCCATCGCCTGACACAGAGTGATGCTGCCGCCGACGTTGGTTTCGTAGTATTCGAGCGGCTTGCGCACACTCTCGCCCACGGCTTTGAGCCCGGCGAAATGCAGCACGGCGTCGATCTGATGCTCGCGGAAAATCCGGTCGAGCAGCGGCCGATCGCAGACATCGCCGCGAATCATCCATGCACTTTTGCCGCAAATGGCTTCAACGGCGTGAAGTGCTGCGTCGCTGCTGTTACAAAGATTATCCAGAACGACAACTTCATAACCTGCCTCAAGCAATGCAAGTGTGGTATGCGAGCCGATATAGCCGGCACCACCCGTTACCAGAATCTTCATAGCGCGGTCCGTCATTGAATAAATACCCGGTAGCGTGTCAAGCCATGCCTGGTGGAGATGCGAAGCAATTCACACAAACAGGGCGACAACAACCTCAAACAAATTTAGTTCAACCACTGGCAATAATTATTTTTGCCGGTCAAACTGTTTGACGGGTACTTATTAGCACTCCCTGGACACTTATCACTATCGACAGATACCGACTAAAAATAACTAATAACCAAGTAGTCGACATCTCATAACATTAGCGTTTTTTAACAGCGCAACTAATTGCCAGCAACAACCTGACTCGGGTATTAAAGTAAGCCTTCAATAATCATTGAAACTTGCCGCCACTTTCTGGTGCGCAACCGTCGCCTGTGTTCCATGACTGTCCAGGATACTTTTATGATTCGTAAATGTTTGTTCCCCGCTGCCGGCTACGGCACGCGTTTCTTGCCGGCGACCAAAGCCATGCCGAAAGAGATGCTGCCGATCGTCAACAAGCCGTTGATCGAATACGCCGTTGAAGAAGCGCGGGACGCCGGCCTGCAACACATGGCCATCGTCACCGGCCGGGGCAAGCGCGCGCTGGAAGACCACTTCGACATCAGCTACGAACTCGAGCACCAGATCCGTGGCACCGAGAAAGAGAAATTCCTCGCCGGCACCCGCGAGCTGATCGACACTTGCACCTTCTCCTATACCCGTCAGGTGGAAATGAAAGGCCTGGGCCACGCCATTCTCAGCGGTCGCCCATTGATCGGCGACGAGCCGTTTGCCGTGGTGCTGGCCGACGACCTGTGCCTGAACCTCGAAGGCGACGGTGTGCTGTCGCAGATGATCCAGCTGTACAGGAAATTCCGCTGCTCGATCGTCGCCATCCAGGAAGTCCCGGCCGACCAGACCCACAAGTACGGGGTGATTGCCGGTGAGCTGATTTCCGAGGGCATCTACCGGGTCAACAACATGGTGGAAAAACCGGCGCCGCAGGACGCGCCGTCAAACCTGGCGATCATCGGGCGCTACATCCTCACCCCGGACATCTTCGACCTGATTGCCGACACCGAACCGGGCAAGGGCGGCGAAATCCAGATCACCGACGCACTGATGAAACAGGCGCAGAACGGCTGCGTGCTGGCCTACAAATTCAAAGGCCTGCGCTTTGATTGCGGCGATGCCGAGGGCTACTTGCAGGCGACCAACTTCTGCTACGACAACGTGTACCTCAAGGGCCGCTGAGACGGCCCCCCATCACCAGAGGCAGGCAACCATGAACATTGCACAACATTCGACAGAGATTGAACGTGAGGTGGGCAACCTCGGGGTGATGAGCTGGTTGTCGCGCCATCAACCGCTGCCCAGCGCCAACGAGACCTGGCTGGGCACGATTCTGCTGGTGGAGCGGATCGGTGTGTTTCCTGCGTCCGGCGATATTCGCCGGCCGCTGCGCGATCCTTATCCGCTGCTCGCGCACCTGAAGGCGTCGTATGGCGAACAGGCGCTGGAAATGGATGACCGCGATGGCCTGAAAGTGATCTTCAGCGACTGGCGCTTCCGCGTGCGCATCTGCTGCAACGACCCGGCGATCATCATTAACGTCGAGACCCGTTGTGATGCGCGGTTGATGCCGCGCAAGCTTGACGAACTGCTGGGGCTCATCGACGCCTTCAAGCACGACGCCTGATCACCCGGGCGTCACGCCGATCCATTGTGGGAGCGAGCCTGCTCGCGAAAGCGGCGGCACAGTCAGCATTGATCGTTCCCACGCTCCGCGTGGGAATGCATCCAGTGACGCTCTGCGTCACGCTGCGGAGGGACGCGGAGCGTCCCGGGCGGCATTCCCACGCGGAGCGTGGGAACGATCATGGTGGCGAGTCGTCGCAACCGGTACTCGTACCCGTTATCCAGCGATAAAAATAACCGGCAATCACCTTCCCGCCCGTGGCCGGCAACGGATGAATCTTGTCCGGGCCAATCATCGCGCTGGCGTAGCGTTTGACGTCGGGGCCGAACGCGCATTGCAGGTTGGCGAAGCCCAAATGCTGCTCCCGCGCCCACGGTTCGAGCACCTGCGCATAGGCCGACATCGGATAAGCACTGGAGCGCGTGGTGTCCTGACGCATGATCAGGTTGATGCTCGCCGCCGGCTGAATCTCGCGCAGCATGCTCACCAGGCCCTGAACGTTTTGCAGGTACTGCGCAGGTTTGACGCCGAAGCCCTGATCGTTGCCGCCGAGCATGATCAGGTAAACATCGGCCGGGATCTTCGACACCACGGCTTTCCACTGCGCCTGCCACTGTGGATCGGCGTGATAGAAATCCGCGGATGCCGCGCCGGACGCCGCCAGTTTCGACACCCGAATGCCCTTCTCATCATTCGTCATCCAAAGGCCGAACAACGTGGGCGCGCCCTTCACCACTTCCAGTTTGAATGACCAGTCTGCGGCTGATGGAACGCCCGCTAGCGCGACTTCCTGAACGCCTGAGCCTGCGAGTTTCAACGGTTGCCAGGCTTGCGCGGGCGACCAGCGATAGCGCAACTCATCGGATTCGCCATTGCCCAGATACAACAGTTTCGCCTCAGTGACCGTGGTATCGATGCGCGGCGAAGGGCTGGCATCCACTTGCAACCAGGCGCCCGGCTTGCCGCTGATCGTGCGACTGTCCGGACTGGCCTGCCCCAGCGCGGAAACCTTCCACTCGCCGCCAAAGTATTTGTCGCTGCTGCGGGTGTATTTGAAATGCGTGCCGCCCAGCGCCGCGCCGTGGTTGAAACCGACGTAACCGGGGCCGGCAAAACCCACCTCGGCAGCCACTCGCTGCACCAGTTTGTTCAGGTAGAAATCCTGCCCGGCGGTGTAGCTGTCGCCGATCACCGAAACCGCCAACACCTTGCCGGCCTTGCCCTCGCGCCACTGCGCAAAGCGCTGGCGGGCATCGTCTACCGTGATGGCCGTGGTGGCGACGGGTTGAGGGGCGTCTACTGGCATCATTGAATATTTCCTTTGTCCGGGATGGCCCCTTCGCGAGCAGGCTCGCTCCCACAAAAGACCTTGTGCAATTCACACAACCTCTGTGGGAGCGAGCCTGCTCGCGAAGCTTTCAGCTGCTCTGCGTCTGCACCACCGGAGCGACAATCACCGGTGCTTTTTTCTTCGCCGCGCGCTCGCCAAGGAACAGCACCGAAGTGAAGTTGAAACGACTGAACACCATCGCCAACAGCACCGGCCCGAGCAATCCACAACTCAGACCACCAAGCACCAGCAAGCTCTCATCCTTCACGCCGAGGCGCCCAAGGACAAACCGCGAGGTCGCTGCGAACAGCACATGGAAAAGGAAAATCGCATAGGAATACCCGCCGAGCCAGGTCAGCGCTTTCGAGCGCATGTCACTCGACAGCAATGCGATACAAGACACGCACCCCACCGTCAAACCAATCAGGCTGCGGCGATCGACAATCAGCTCACGATCAATCGCCGCGACGTACAGCAACGTCAGCGAGATCAGCACAAACAATAGCGGCCCGATCACTTTGAAACGCTGTTTCAAAACATCGACATTTTCCTGACCGATCATCCCTGCAACAAAAAACGGCAGCAGGTAAATCGCACCGTTGATACCGAACGCATCCAGCGGCAACGGCGGCAGCAGGAACAACACCGCCGCAAACGCAAACAAACCATACAACCGCGTCGCCGAACGCAGCAGGCCGCGCCACTCCAGCAAGCCGACGAAGATGAAAATGCTGAACACCGCCTGCAGGAACCAGAAGTGGTTGATCGGTACCCAGAACGACAACAACGCATCGATCACGCCGACGTCCTTGTTCACCCCCGGCCCCACCGCTTGCAGTACCGAGAACGGCACGCCGACACAGAACAGCGGCACGATCAGCCGCCGCACCTTGCCGGCGAAGAACGCGGAAAAGTCATTGCCGCGAATCTTGTAGATCGAATAGATGTAGCCGGAGATGAACGTGAACAGCGGCATGCGCACGTACACCATCGAGTCGGCGATGACCCGGAACGGCGAGCCGATGTCGATCTTCAAGCCGCCGCCCAGCGGGCCGATGACGTGATAGAGCACCAGCAGCAGGCACGCCAGGCCGCGCAGGGTTTCGATCTCCAGGGATTTTTTCTTGCTCGACATAGAGCACCTGCCTTAAGTGAGAATTCTTGATTCGACCTGCACCGGTTTGTTCGCGCGCAGCATCAAGCCCAGGCCGACGAACAACACCGGCACGACCATCGAGAAGTGTCGGGCGAAGGAGCCGAAGTCCGGCTCGAACAAGCCTTGCACTAACAGAAACGCCAGCGGAATCGCGATCAGTTCCTTGGGTTTGGTCTGGATCGGCGCGCCCTTGTAGTCGGTCGAAGTGATGACTTTGAACAGCAGCAGTGCAGTCATGATCATCAGCGCAACGAAGATCACCTGCCCCGGCCCGGACAGCAGAATCAGCTCAACCGGGAACGACAGCCGGAAGAAAATGATCATCGAGTCCAGCGCCTGGGAGACGAAGTCACTGCCGCTGAGCCACGAGACGATCAGCGATTTCGAGCCCTCCTCGCCCGCCGTGCGCAGCTCGTTGTTGCTCGCGCGGATCGATGACACCGGAAAGCCCAGCGCCAGCTGAATGGCCATGGCCACCGCCAGATAAAACAGGAACAGCATCAGAAAGAAGGTGAAGCGCGAGACGTACTTTTTCATCACGCAGACGCCGACCCACGACAGCGAAAACAGGATCCAGTACGGCCGGATCAGCACCCCGTAAATCACCGCTGAAAGAAAAAAACCGCCGCGATATTTGCGCGTCAATGCGCTGAGCAGAATGCTCAGCACCGCCACCGACACGATGATTTCCTTGGTCAGGTTCTCGAGGAAAAACGAACGCACGATGCCCCACAGGCACAGGGTGCCGAAAATGGTCAGCGGCATGCGCCGAAACACCACCACCGGAATTGCAGTGAGGAAGAAATTGCAGAACATGCCGTAGGCCCAGGCGTTGGTCAGGTTGATCCCGGTGGGCCGCAGCAGGAATGCCGAACATTCGTAGGACGAGCGATCCGGCGAGAACGGGTTCCAGAAATTGCAGTTGTCGGCGCGCGCATATGACGACCACAAGGTCATCGCATCCGGCCCCGGATCACGCGGCACCAGCAACGGCATCGCCACTGACAGAAACAGCCCGGTGAACAGGATCAGAAAGGAAATCGACGAATCGAATTTGCGCCCACGAAACTCGATGCGCGGCAGTTTCAGGCCCATGACAGCGCAGCCTTTTTCGCGCCGCTGACACGGGTCAACACTGCAATCACACTGAGCTGCACGACGATGGCGAAAACGTTGCCCCACGCCGCGCCGTAGATCGAGTAATGCTTGATCAGCACATAGCTGACCGGCACTGAAATCAGCAGGCAGAGCGCCGCGCTGGCCAGCGACACCCGGCTGTTTTTCGAAGCAATCAAACCGCCCCAGACGATGTCGCCTATCGCCCGCAAGGCGAAGGAAAAAATCAGCACCGCGAGGAGCGCGTTATCCGGACGCGGCACGCTGGCGGCGACGTAATCGAGCAGCACATTGAAAAACACATAGATCGCCACAGCCACAACGGCGGAGACCACCAGCGAGCGCATCACCCATCTGTTGACGAACAGTTGCTTGACCGTGAATGCCTGCTGATCGGCCTGGAAACGCTTGGCCAGCACTGGAATGCCGACCACCGCCACCACCGCATACGACAACGCCTGCAAGGTGTTGGCCGCCGACCACGCGTACACATATTTACCGAGGCTGGCGTAGGGCTCCAGGTCGATGATCAGAAAGCGCTCGGCGTACTGACTCAGGGCGATCAGACCGGTGCCGAGATAGAACGGCAACCCGGCCTTCCACACCGTCGCGGTGTCCAGCGGCGCGGTTTCGCGGCCCTTGTGCACGTTCACCACGATCAAATAACCGGCGACGATCACCAGCATGTTGGCGGCGACCCACAGCCACAGCACGCTGGCGATGCCCGCGACCCAGCCGAGCACCATGCCGCCCACCGCCAACACCGCCCACAGGCCGGTCTTGATGAAGAACAGCAGAGCACCGGCGGTGGCTTTCTGCGCGGAAAACACGAAGGAATTGATTTCGAACGACAGGTGCTCGGTGAGCAGCACCAGGGTCACGCACAGGATCAACGTGGCGGTTGCTTCCACCGACTGGAACAGCGAATAGATCAGTACCGTCAGTATCGACAACAACAGCCCCACCGCCAGATACAGCAGCAGAACCTTGTCGACCACCCGCCGCGAACTGCCGCCGACGCTGATCAAACGGTTGATCTCGGAACTGAAGCCGACGCTGTAGAACTTCGACGCGATCAACGACGCCGCGACCACCACACCATAAAAGCCCAGCGCCTCGTACCCGAGGTAATGGGTGATGGCCAACACCAGCAAGAACTTCGCGCCCAAGGCTCCGCCGCGAAGCAACAGCCGAAATATCATCGAACGACACCCTTGATGATTTCGTCCATGGCCACGGTTTTCGCCCCGATCTCGCGACAGGTGTCGGTCAGGCGCTTGCCGAAATCCGCCAAGGCATTGGGCGCGTAAACGGTGTTGATGATGGTGTCGACGTCGATGTCGCCGCCGTTGATCACCCAGTCCTCGACGCCCATGTCCTGATAGGCGCCAAAGCCTTTGCGCTCGTAGCTGATGTGATACGCCGGCACGCCGGAGAGCAGCGATTCGATGGCGCCGTGCAGACGCACCGAGATCACCAGGTCCGGTTGGTACTTGGCGATGGTTGCCTTAAGCGACAGCAGGTCTTCGTTGATGCCCAGCTCGCGGTAGAACGCGCCGTCATCGTTGCCACGTACGGCGCTTTGCACGGCGCAGACCACTTTGCTTTTGTTCTTCAGACGCTGCAGCAGCAGTTTCAGATTGGCCACGTAAGCGACCTTCTTCTCCTTGCTCCACTCCGGCGGCTTGCGCAGCACCACGCAGACTGTCGCAGGCGAGGCGGCGCAGCGGGTGAATTTCGGTTGCTGAAGAATCTTGCTCGCCAGCGACTGCACGGCCAGATCCGGCGCGCGGTAGACGTTTTCGCAAGCGTCAAAAATCGCCGAGGAACGGTTGTCGCGCACGAACACCGCATCGGCGCTGGCGTAGTGTTCAACGATCTTGCTGCTCTCGCCGTGGAACGGGCCGATGCTCTGCGGCAGGTACACCGACGGCACTTTGCTGAGAATCGCGGTTTCCAGTTGCTTGGCATGGCCGAGCTTCAGCTTGATGTGCTCGAAGGCGCTTTTCGAACGCATGTAACCGCCGCCAACGCCGACGATCAGATCGGTCTTCTTCAGCAGATCGGCGAGCCCGGCGTAGGACTGATTGAGAAACACCGCTTGCTTGACCCGCCCCAGACCCTTGGCCGCCATTACCGGCGCATCGAAACGCGGGTGCGGCAAGTAGTTGAACGACTCGGGGTCGGACGCCACGACACTGATCGCGGTGTCGTCACCGAAGTTACGCTGCACCAGAGCAATGGCCAGATCGACGAGCAGACCGTCACCGGAGTTGGACGCACTGTAGCCATGCAAAATCGTTACGTTCATAAGCTTGAGTTCTACTTAATAAGTGGGAGCGTGATACAGGTCGTAGGTCTGGCGGATCATCAACGCGGCGCTGAAACGTTCGCGGACAATGCTCCGGCCTTCGTTGCCGAGGTCGAGCAGGCGCGGCTTCTGGATGATCGTCAACACGTCGGCCAGCGCCTGGTGATCGCCGGAGGGGAAGACGTAGCCGGACACTTCGTTGGTGACCAGTTCCGGCAGCGAGGTGCAGTTGCTGGCAATCACCGGCAGCCCCATGGCCATGCCTTCCAGCGGCACCATGGCAAAGCCTTCCCAGCGACTCGGCACAATCAGCGCATCGGCTTTCTGATACAGCGCCTGCACTTCACTCGGCGTCACCCACGGCAGGTACTCGACCGAATCCATCGGCGGGCACTCGACAGAGTCTTCGTTGACTGCACTGCCAACCACCGTCAGTTTGAGGTCGTTGCGATTGACCTTGGCGTAGGCCTTGAGCAGCACGTCGAAGCCTTTCTGGTAATCCAGACGCCCGACGAACAGCAGATGAATCGGCTCGGCGCCAACGCTCTTCGGTGCGTCATCCTTGTGATGAATGCCGTTGTAGATCAGCTTCATGCGCTTGCGCTCGATGCCGAAACGCGCGGCTTTATCCAGCTCGTACTGGCTGACGCAGATGATCACGTCGGTGACTTTCTGCAGCACGCGCTCGATCCACGCATAGACCTTCTGCTTGGTCGGCGAGCTTTCCATCAGGAACGAAAACGCGTGCGGGCAGTAGACGATTTTCGGCTTGCGCCATGGTCGCAACAGCACGCACACAACACGGCCGATCACCCCGGAAAAGGTGCTGTGCAAATGCACCACGTCGGGTTTTTCCTTGAGCAGCACCTGGCTCAGGCGCCAGGCGAAACGCAGCAGCGACGGCACGTTACGGCCACTGCGTGGAAAGGTGCGCACCTGCTGCGGGGCGATGCCGTGCAGCTCCTTGGCCTGATCCTCGGGCACCAGATAGACCAGTTGATAATTCGCCGCGTCACCTTCAGGCGATGCCGAGATCGTGCGGATCACCGTCGCCACGCCACCTTTGATCGTCTCTGCCACGTGCAGTATTTTTTTCACAACTCACCCACTTCAAACAGGAAAGAACAATCGGCAACCATCAGGACTTGTCGGACGCGTATTCGTAGTTGTAATAGCCAGTGCCGCCGTAATAGCTGGCCGCACGCTTCTCGACGCCGTTGAACACCGCGCCTTTCAACTCGATGCCGTTCTGGGCGAAGCGGCGAATGGTCAGTTCGATCTCTTTGGCCGGGTTCACCCCGAAGCGGGTGACGATCAGGCTGATGCCGGCCTCGCGACCGACGATGGCGGCATCGGTCACTGCCAGCAGTGGCGGCGTGTCGATGATTACCAGGTCGTAGCGCTCGCTGAGCTCTGCCAGCAGTTCGCGGAAGTTGGCGTGCATCAGCAGCTCGGAAGGATTGGGCGGCACCTGTCCCCGGCTGATGAAGTGCAGGTTGTCGACTTCGACCTTGTTGATCGCCTGTTCAAGGGTGCAGCGCTTGACCAGCAGGTCGGACAAACCATTGCTGATCGGGGTGTTGAGGGTTTTGTGCAGGTGCCCTTTGCGCATGTCGGCATCGATCAGCACCACGCGCTGGCCGCTCAGGGCCATGACCGCCGCGAGGTTGGACGAGACGAAGGTCTTGCCGACCTGCGGGCTCGGCCCGGAAATCATGATGCGGTTGTTGGACGAATCGAGCCCGGCAAAATGCAGGCAGGTGCGCAGGCTGCGGATCGATTCGATCGACAGATCGGTCGGGTTGCGCAGCGCCAGCAGGTACGCAGGTTTGTCGACGCCGTCGCGGGCGCGGCCCTTTTTGTTGTCCTCTTCTTCCTGCAAGGCGCTGTAGGGAATCGACGCATAAACCGGCAGGCCCAACTGCTCGATGCCCTCCGGGCCTTCAAGGCCTCGGCTGAGGGATTTGCGCAGCAGCACCAGCGCCACGCCGACAAACGCGCCGAGCAATGTCGCGATCAGCACGATCAGTGGTTTTTTGGGTTTGATCGGATTGGTCAGGTCGACATCGGCAGTGTCGATCAGGCGCACGTTACCGACGGCCCCGGCGCGGACGATGTCGAGTTCTTGCGATTTGTTCAGCAACTGCGTGTAGATCTGCGAAGCCACCTCGACGTCGCGGGTCAGGTTGAGCAGTTCCTGCTGGGTGGCCGGCAAGTCCTGAACCTTGCCTTCGAGGGATTTCTGCTGCTGGGTCAATTCGCCGATCTGCGTCATCAAGGCGCGGTAGGCCGGGTGCTGTTTGGTGAACTTGCGATCGAGTTCGGCCTGCTGCATTTTCAGCTCGGAGATGCGCGTTTCCAGCGCCACCGACTGGCCCAGCACCGACTGGGTTTCCAGCGAGATGTTCACGGTCTTGCCGTGGGTCTGGTAGGCATTCAAGGCGTCGCTGGCCTTGGCCAGATCACGCTTGACCTGGGGCAACTGGCTTTGCAGAAACGCGAGACTCTGCGCGGCTTCCGCCGAGGTGCGCCGTACGTTCTGTTCGACGTAGAGCGAGGCGATCTTGTTGAGAATCTTCACCGCCTCGGCCGCGTCGGAGCTGGCCAGCGCCAGACGAATGATCCCCGACTCCTTGCCTTGTTCGGAGATATCCAGCGCGTCCTGATAGCCCTGAATGGTCACGATCCGAGGATTGCGCACCACCTGAAAACGCGTGCCGGGGTTGGCCGACAAGTGCGCGATCTGCCCTTCTACGCCGTCGTTGGCAAACGCTTCGCCGGCCACGCCTTCGGCGAGCAGATTGTCGTTTTCATCGAACAGTTGAAAACGCTGCTGCTCGCCGGCGATCAGGGTGAGTTTCTTGCCGAGCAGGTCTTTCGGCAATTGCAGCCGGTTGAACTCCAGACGCTCCCCACCCCAGGCGTAACTGTTCAGGCCGAAACGCGGCGGCGCGACGCTGGTCTCGCTGTCACCGCGATAGCGCCGTGAGAGAAAGCCGCCGATCAACGGGAACGTGTTGGGGGTGACGTCGATATCCAGGCGCAGGTCGTCAACGGTTTTGCCGATCACCGCGCGGGATTTGATGATGCCGATTTCGGTCACCGACGGCGATTGCCCGCCGAGCATGCTGTTGAGGTCGGAGAAACCGAGCATGTCGTTCTTTTTCGGTTCGACCTGCACCAGCGCGTTCGCCAGGTACACCGGCGTTGCCAGAACCGCATAGGCGACGCCGGTGACCATGAAGGCACCGGTCAGCGCGCCGATCAGCCACTTCTGGTCGATCAGGCTGCCGAAGATGCCGAGCAGATCAATACTGTCTTGATCATTGTCGCGAGTGCCGATTACGGACGGTAACTGCATAAGTCTGTTCTTACCATTTACTGTTCTGAAGAAGATTCATCAATGCCCGAGACGCTTCGCCCATGAACTAACAGCATCTTCGATCAATGCGTGGGCATGAATAAACGCGGCTTTGCCTTGACGATACGGATCATGTATTTCGCGCTCGCTCTGCCACTTGCCGAGCAGAAACACTTTGCCTCGGGCGTGCGAGGCAATCTTCAGCACTTGATTGACGTGGGTCTTTTCCATGACCAGGATCAGGTCCGAGTCATTGACAATGTCCGAAGTCAGTTGCCGCGCCTTGAAGGCCTCGGCGCAATGCCCGTGTTCTTCGAGAACCTGCCGCGCCGAGGCCTCCACGCCCTCGCCGACGCGGGCGGACAGGCCGGCGGAGGACACCGTAATGGCGGACTGGCCCAGCGCGTTGCGCAGCAGCAGTTCGGCCGTCGGACTTCGGCATATATTGCCCACGCAGACAACGAGGATCTTTTTGAACAAGTCTTGCTTTCCTGTGTAATATCAAACAGCCAACATGCCGTGAAAGTTAATGAACCCTCTCGACTTTCCTGCACTCAGAAATAGCTTCGCCCTGTTAGTACAGGAACATTAAGTACCACAGCGTTTTAAGCCGCCCCAACCACAATTAGCGGACTAAAAATAACTGTGATTTTCAGTTGCTGCTTTCCTGACAAAAAATAACATTCGCGCACTTAGTGCCATCACCGTTATCGGAAATTGAGTAACGGGATAAATATTCGTAGTTGTCATTCTCTTCAGGAGAGCAGACATGAAAACAGCACAGCGCAATACACTCGCCGCCCTCACCCTGATGGCCCTCGGTGCCACCAGCCAGGTTCACGCCAGTGAGCTGTTCCCCAACCTTCCAGCGAAAACCATCGGCGTGCAGGTGAAAATCCAGAGCTTCACCGCCGCCGATGCCGCACAAATCAAGGCCGCAGGCTTCAGCTTTGTGCGCTTCGGAGTGTGGAGTGACAGCCTCACCGCCAAGACTTATCAGAAACAGGTCAGCGACGCCTTCGCCGCCGCCGCTTCCGCCGGCCTGCCGGTGCTGCTGACGGTGCGCGCGATCAAGGCATTGCCGGCCACTTCGCCAGAGGAGCTGAACGCCGCCGGCGCTAAGTTCGCCAACACCGTGACCGGGCTGGAAAAAACCTGGAGTTCGCAATTGGTGGCGATCGAAATCTGGAACGAGCCGGATCTGGAAACCTATTGGCCGACGCGCAATTTCGATACCACCTTCGTGCCGTTCATGGCTGGCATGTGCAAGGCCTTCGAAGGTCAGCCGCAGACGACGCCACGGGTCGGTTTCGGCTTCGCCCGGCCGCCAAGCGCGGGCTCGGCGTCGACGGTGGCGATGAAAAGTATCGTCAGCGATTACCCGAAATGCCTCAACGCGGTTTCGTATCATCCTTATGGGATGACCGCGACGCAGATCAGCAACGCACAGACCTTCATCCAGCAGAACTTCAATCTGCCGGGGGTCATCAGTGAATGGGGGGTTTCGGCCCTCGCCTCCAACGGTGGTCCCGAGGGGCAAGCGACCAAGATCAACGCGTTTATTACCGACGTTAAACGCCTCAATATTCCGCTGACCTCTATCTATGAATGGCGGAACAGTGATTCCGGCAGCAACGATCGCGAGAAGAACTTCGGCTTTCTCACCTCTGACGGCCAGCCAAAACCGGCACGCTTGTCGGTGGAAGGTCTGTTGAACGCTGAGTAAACCTTGGGCAACCGGTCTGTTCACAGGTCGGTTGCTTTGAACCTGTGGGCTGTTTTGGCATCGTATTCAGCGACACCGCGCCCCGCCTTTCAAACAATCGTTTTCAGGTTGTTGCCGCAGGGGCCATCGATCCACGAATGCACCCTTGAGTGCCCGTCAGCGCTCGGGTAATGTCTTCAGACCCATAGGATAGAGCACGCCCATGACTTCCAAGCTGGAACAACTCAAACAGTTCACCACCGTGGTTGCCGACACCGGCGACTTCGAAGCGATCGCCCGAGTCAAACCGACCGATGCCACCACCAACCCTTCCCTGCTGCTCAAGGCCTCGGCCATTCACGGTTACGCCGAACTGCTGAACGATTGCGTTCGCGACTGCAAGGGCGATGTCGGCCTGGCCAGCGACCGTTTCGGCGTCGCAGTGGGCAAGGAAATTCTCAACGTGGTTCCGGGCCGCATCTCCACCGAAGTGGATGCGCGCCTGTCCTTCGACCAGGATGCGATCCTCAAGCGTGCGCATCGTCTGATCGAGCTGTACGACAAGGCCGGCGTCGGCCGCGACCGCGTGCTGATCAAGATCGCCTCGACCTGGGAAGGCATCCGCGCCGCCGAGATTCTCGAGAAGGAAGGCATCCAGACCAACCTGACCCTGCTGTTCTCCTTCGCCCAGGCGGCCGCCTGCGCCGACGCCGGCGTGTTCCTGATTTCACCGTTCGTGGGCCGTATCTACGACTGGTACAAGAAGGCCAACGGCAACGACTACACCGGCGCTGATGATCCGGGCGTGCAGTCGGTGACGCGCATCTACAACTACTACAAGGCCAACGACTACAAGACCGTGGTCATGGGCGCGAGCTTCCGTAACATCAACCAGATCGAACAACTGGCTGGCTGTGATCGCCTGACCATCAGCCCGGAACTGCTGGAGAAGCTGGCCGCCGATACCGGCAAGCTGGAACGCAAACTGGCACCGGGCAATGCCGGTGAAGCGCGTCTGAGCCTCAACGAAGCGCAATTCCGCTGGTTGTCCAACGAAGACGCGATGGCCACCGAGAAACTGGCTGAAGGCATCCGTCAGTTCGCCCGCGACCAGGAGAAGCTGGAAGCGTTGCTGCAGGCCAAGCTGTGATTTGAGTTTGTAGAACGCAAAAAGGGCGAACCTGTGAGGGTTCGCCCTTTTTTATGGTAACTGCTGATCAAAATGTGGGAGCGAGCCTGCTCGCGAAGAGGCCGCCCATGCATCCTCAATTCACTGGATCAATGCCGCTCCAGCGCATTCACCAGATCATGAAACGCTTCACGATTGGAATCGTTCAGGCCCATGAGAATCTTGTGCGCTTCCAGCACCTTGATTCGCACCACTTCTTCGGATTGGTCCTGATCCGGCAGGTCGTCCAGGCACTCCGGGCACGGCACCGGGTGGTTGACGATGTTGAACACCTGCTCGAAGCCCATCGACTGCAAAAGCCGAGTGATGTCTTCGTGGGTGGTGACAACCGTCGGCAACAGGCCGACCTTCTGCCGCGACAGGATCGACAGTTTGGCCAGCAGGCCGAGGGTGGTGCTGTCGATGCTGCGGGTTTCGGTCAAATCGATCACGATCGCGTTGAAATTCGCCGCGGTGAAGATTTTCTCAATAGTCGCATCCAACGCCGAACACAGGGTCAGGCGGACTTCACCGACGAACTTCAGCACGAAGGTGCCGCCCTGCTCGGCGAATTGGATTCTACCGGTACTCATTAAAGATTCCTGCTCAACACCAACAGGGCGATATCATCCGGCATCTCCCCTAGCGTGGCCAAACCAAACACTTGCCGCAGACCATCCAGGCTGCCGCCCGCTGACTTCACCCGTTCGGGCAAAGCAGCCTCTTTTTCTTTGAGCGTTGCTTCCGGCAAAAGGTCCAGAATGCCATCAGACATCAGCGTCAGGCTGAACGTCGGCGGCAGCTCAAGCACGTGGTCTTCGTAGGTGGCTTCATTGAAAAGCCCCACCGGCAGGCCACGGCCTTCGAGATAACGAACACTGTCAGGCGTGTACAACACAGGCAAAGGCAGATGGCCGCCAATGCTATAGGTCAACAAACCGGTCTCCTCGTCGATGACTCCACCGACCATTGTGACGTGTTTACCCAGCTTACAACTGATCAGCCCCCGGTTGATATGACCGAGCACTTCCGAAGGCTTGAACTCCGGCAAGGTACCGCTGCGTTTCGATTCGAAGAGCAAACGCGTGGTCATGAACTTCAGCAGCACGGTGACGAAGGCCGATGACGCGCCATGCCCGGAAACATCCGCCAGATAAAACGCGACCCGGCGCTCGTCAACGCGGAAATAGTCGACAAAATCACCCGACAGGTACAGCGACGGGATGATCTGGTGGGCAAAATTGAATTCGTCAATGCTCCACGGGCTTTCCGGCAGCATGTTCATCTGCACCTGGCGACCGGCGTTCTGGTCTTCCTGGAGCAGGTTCAGGCTGGCTTCGAGCTCGCGGTTGGCCTTTTCCAGCTTCTCGCTGTAGCGCTGGTTTTCCAGCAGCAGCCGCGCACGATCCAGGGCCCGGCGCACGGAGTGCTCGAGCACAGCCAGATCTTCGAGAGGCTTGATCAGGTAATCCGCCGCGCCCAGGCGCAGGGCCTCGACCGCGTCGTTCATCACCCCGGCACCCGAGACCACGATCACCGGTGTATCGGGTGAGCGCTCGGTGACCTGACGGATCAGTTCGAGACCGCCCATCTGCGGCATGCGCAGATCGCAGATGACCAGATCGGGCTCGTCTTGCTCGAATACCTGAAGACCCTGTTGACCGTTGCCGGCCTGCAGGACGCTGAAACCACTGTCTTCCAGATAGGCCGCGAGGCTCGCGCGCACTACCTCGTCATCATCGATTATCAGCAGCGTGGCACTGGTTTTTGGCATGTGGGCAAACGGCGCCAGAATTAGGTTGGCGTAGTGAGCGGGGCAACGGCCCTGCGCAGACTACTGGATTCGCTTTCTAGCCTCTCTGTTGCAGCGCTTTCAAGCATTCGCCTGGCGCGCGGTTTTAAACAGAGGTGCCCTTCTAAGGCGCAGACGGTACTCCCATCCGCAGAGCGTTTCAAGCATGCGCCGATTGTCGCTTGACGACTTTGTTTGTCAAATCACCGGGAGTTATAAGAACCGCTTCAACGGTAACCCGATGGAAGGTAGCGGCAGTCGCCGGTGACGCTCTGGCACGGACAAAAAAGGCGACCCGAGGGTCGCCTTTCTGTCGCCGGTCGAAATCAGAAATCGTCTTCGACCTGACCGTCCTTCACCTTGAACTCGCGGTTTTGCAGGTAAGCATTGCGGATGAAGGTGTATTTGTCGCCGCTGATTAGCTTCTCGCTCGACAGCAGGCTGGCGCGGGTGTCGACGATGTTCAGGCCGAAGATCGAGTTACGTGTCGGCACGTGGTCGATGTAGCGGTACGCGCCGGTGAAGCTGTCGACGTATTTCGACGGTGCGTCACGCAGGGTGCTCGGGCCCATCAGCGGCAGCATCACGTACGGGCCGCTGCCCACGCCCCAGTAACCGAGGGTCTGACCGAAGTCTTCGTCGCTGCGGTTCAAGCCCATCTTGGTGCCGACGTCGAAGAAGCCGAGCAGACCGAAGGTGGTGTTGAAAATCAGTCGGGCGGTATCAACGCCCGCTGCAGCCGGTTTGGCCTGGAGAATGTTGTTCGCCAGGTTGGTCACGTCACCGACGTTGCGGAACATATTGTGAATGCCGTCTTCAACGAACTGCGGGGTGATGAACTCATAACCCTGCGCCAATGGCTTAAGCGCGTAGGTGTCAACGAAGTCGTTGAACTGGAAAATCGGCCGGTTGACGCTTTCCCAAGGGTCTTCTTCGGTGGCCGCCTGGGTGGCGAACGGCGCCAGCAACAGGCTGGCACATACACTTAGCTGAGTGAGCGAAGGGCTCCAGCGCATAGAAAAACTCCTTGGATTTGATACTGGCGCGGACCTCTCGGCCCAAGCATTAAGGCCGCTAGTATAAGCATAAACGGCGATTTGGGCAGTGCGCCGCTGCAAGGATATGCAGGAAGTTTCCCACGCAGGCTTTCACCCGCCTGTCATGCAACTGTCACCCGCGCGCCCTAGTCTTGAGCGTTATTTCAGGGACGTTGCCATGACTCACGCCGAAACCTTGCCCGTCGCCGCGCCCGGCCTGACTGCCGTGCTGTTCGGCCTGAGCGGTTGCCTGGTGGATTTCGGTGCCCGCGCCGCGCAAGAGCTCAACGCCGAGCCGGAACATGCCAAAACTACACCCGGCGCACTCGATAGCCTGAAAAGTTTGCAGCGCCAGGGAATTCCCTGCGCGTGGCTCGACGAATTGCCCCCTGCCCTCGCTCAGCCACTGGCCGCCTCGCTGCCAGACTGGATCAAACCGACGCAACATTCAGCAACAATGAATCCGTGGCCAGCGCCCAACGCGTGCTGGCAGGCGTTGATGAGTTTGAACATCGACCGCCTCGACGGCTGCGTGCTGGTCAGTGGTGAGCCGCGCCTGTTACAGGCCGGTCTGAATGCCGGGTTATGGACGATTGGCCTGGCGTCCTGTGGCTCGCTATGCGGACTCAGCCCGAGCGAGTGGCAGGCTTTGTCACAAAAGGAACGCGAAAAGTTGCGCGGCAAGGCAACCGTGCAGTTGTTCGGCCTGGGTGTGCATTCGGTGATCGATCATCTCGGCGAACTGGACGCCTGCCTCGCCGACATTAGCTTGCGCCGCGCCAAAGGCGAAAAGCCCTGATCGGCGTCATGCAGGTTTACCGAGAGTGGATTAATCTAAAGGTCAGCCATAGACCTTTGGCGCGTGGCTGCGGTCAATGCCAGTGCCTATTGATAAAAGGAAACCACCATGCCCGCCCAAGAACTGCAAAAACAGCTCGATACCCTGCGCGAGCAGCTGGAACACAATCCACCGCTGTCGGAAGCCGAGCGTGAGGATCTGCATGCGCTGATGGCGCAGATCGAATCGGAAATCCAGCTGGAAACTGCCACCCAGGACGCGAGCATCGCCGACGGCGTGAACCTGGCGGTCGAGCGCTTCGAAGTCGAACACCCGGCGATCGCCGGCACCCTGCGCAATATCATGAATACGCTGGGCAGCATGGGCATCTGACGCCCCGCCGTACAAAAAAGCCCTGCCAGCGATGGCAGGGCTTTTTCATTTGCAAAATGTGCCTGCAAGCCCTTGTGGGAGCGAGCCTGCTCGCGAAGGCGTCGTGTCAGTCGACATCATCGTTGAATGAAACACCGCATTCGCGAGCAGGCTCGCTCCCACAAGGGATATCGCACATTCCGTTTCTTATTGACGTACGAGCCGGTGATTCGGCAGCTGCACCTCTTCAGTGCTGCGATACGGGTTGATATCCAGCCCACCCCGGCGCACATAGCGCGCAAACACCGTGAGTTTCTCCGGCTTCAACAACCGCTGCAGATCGAGAAAAATCCGCTCCACGCATTGCTCATGGAAGTCCGAATGCTGGCGGAAGCTGACGATGTACTCCAGCAGGCTGGCGTGATCCAGCGCCGCGCCGCGATATTCCACCACGACGCTGCCCCAGTCCGGCTGGCTGGTCACCGGGCAGTTGGATTTGAGCAGATGGCTGTGCACGCTCTCCTCGACCACGCGCGAATTGTCGCAACGCAGCAGCTCCGGACGCGGGTGCTCATAATTGCTGACGCTGATATCCAGATCGTCGATGCACACGCCCGGCAACGCCACCACGCCTTCAGCTTCCACGTCTTTCATACTGCGCACCCGCACGCCCACCGGTTTGCCGGCAGCGGCGGACAGATCCTTGACCAGCGTAGCTTGCAATGTGGCAACGTCGGCGAACGGCGTCTGGTTCAGCGAGTTGAGGTAGAGCTTGAACGACTTCGATTCGATGATGTTCGGCGAATCCGCCGGAATGCTGAATTCAGCGATCGCCACCACCGGCTTGCCCGAGGGCAGCAGCCACGACAGCTCGAAGCAGTTCCAGAAATCCACGCCTTTGTACGGCAGGGTTTCGGCGGTCAGGCCCAGCTCGGCCCATTTCGCGGTACGCGGAATCGGGAACAGCAGGGACGGCGTGTAAGTGGCGATGTATTCGCTGGATTTGCCCAGCGGCGAATGTTCGGCTGCGGGATGCATGGCGGAAACCTGACTGAAGAATCAGCGGATTCTACCAGCCTTTGCCCGCGCCTTTGAGTGCTTACTGACTGACTGTCAGTTTGCCGACCATGCCGGCCTGATAATGCCCGGGGATATTGCAGGCAAACTCGAGCGCCGTGGCCTTGCTGAAAGTCCAGGTCAACTCGGCGGTTTTGCCCGGCTCGACCAGCACGCTGTTGAGGTCGTCATGCTGCATGCCATGGCCCATCGCTGCGTGATCCATGCCCGCCATGTCGTGGGACATTTCTTTCATGCCGGTAGGCGTAAGCATGCCGCTTTGCTGCATCTGCAACATTTCCTGCTGGTGACTGGCATGCATCGCTGCATCACCGAGATTGAATTCGTGCAGTAACTGGCCTTTATTCACCAGCACAAAGCGAACCGTCTCACCGGCCTTGACCTGTATGGATTTCGGGTCGAAGTTCATGTCGCCCATGACGATTTCGATACTGCGCGTAGCCTGGCTCGCCGCTGCCGGCTGGCCGAAGGCGAAGGTGTGCACCGGTGTCGCCCAGGCTGGCGTACTCAATGCCAGCAGACAGGCGGCTATTTTCAGCGAGGTGCGCAAAAACATGGTCGTACTCCAACAAGAGAAGGTTCAGCCTGTGGGAAACTCTAGCCACCCTGGGCTGGCATCGACCTGACAGGCAGATTACAACTTTGTCAGCTTGGCGCTTATCGCCGGATCTCACGGTATAACGCCTTCGCCCTTTTTCATCCCGAACCAGCCCGAGTCGCCCATGAAACTGTTGATCGTCGAAGACCAAGCGAAAACCAGCCAGTACCTGCGTCAGGGCCTGACCGAGGCCGGTTTCAATACCGAGCTGGTGGCTGATGGGATCAGCGGCCAGCAAACGGCCTTGAGCGGCGACTACGCGCTGTTGATCCTCGATGTAATGCTGCCCGGGCGCAGTGGCTGGCAGATTCTCCAAGCAGTGCGCAGCGCCGGCCTCGACACGCCGGTACTTTTTCTCACCGCCAAAGACGCGGTGGAGGACAGGGTTCACGGCCTCGAACTGGGCGCCGACGATTATCTGGTCAAGCCATTCGCCTTCTCCGAATTGCTCGCGCGGGTGCGCAGCCTGTTGCGGCGCGGCAACGCGATCGCCCAGGAAACCAGCCTGCAACTGGCCGATCTGCGCCTGGATCTGATCCGCCGCCGGGTCGAACGCAGCGGCCAGCGCATCGACCTGACCGCCAAGGAATTCGCCCTGCTGGAAATGCTCCTGCGCCGTCAGGGTGAAGTCCTGCCCAAATCGCTGATCGCCTCGCAGGTTTGGGACATGAATTTCGACAGCGACACCAACGTCATCGAAGTGGCGATCCGCCGTTTGCGCCTGAAGATCGACGATGACTTCCCCAACAAGTTGATCCACACCGTGCGCGGCATGGGTTACGTGCTCGAAGAGCGTTCGCTGTGATGCGTCGTTGGTCCTTGAGCACGCGCCTGGCGCTGTTGTTTGCCGCTTGCACTGCGGTGGTCTCGCTGTTCGCCGGGGTGCTGTTCGACCGCGCCAGCGAGGCGCACTTCATCGAACTCGATCAGCAACAACTGGAGACGAAACTGATCGGTCTGCGCCGCGCCTTGCAGGATCTCCAACCTGCCCAGCGCGAGGCGCGGCTGGCCGATGAACTCAGCCGTCAGGCCGATCTGTCGTTGCGCATTACCAGTGGCGACGGTCAGCACTGGTACGACAGCTCGGTGCAGATTCCGAAGAATCTGCCACTGCAAACCGGCCTGTCTACCATCAGCCATGACGGCACCGATTACCGCGTGCTGCGCGCCCCGCTCTACCCGGACACAGCGGATTCGCCACAACTGACGCTGCTGCTGGACATCACCCATCACCAGCATTTTCTTACGCGCATGCAGCATCTGATCTGGCTGACCGTCGGCCTGTCGGCGCTGGCTACTGCCGTGCTCGGGGCCTGGGCCGCGCGCAGCGGTCTGCGCCCGTTGCGGCGGATGAGCGCAGTGGCCCGTGGGATTTCCGCGCAATCGCTGAATGCCCGACTGCCTGAAGAGAAGATGCCACCAGAGCTTGCGGAAATGGCCCACAGCTTCAACGCCATGCTCGCACGCCTCGACGACTCGTTTCAGCGCCTCTCGGCGTTCTCCGCCGACATCGCCCATGAGCTGCGCACACCGTTGTCGAATCTGCTGACCCACACCCAGGTCACCCTCACCCGCCCACGGGCACTGGAGGAATACCGCGAAGCGCTGCACAGCAACCTCGAAGAACTGCAATGGATGGCGCAACTGGTCAACGACATGCTCTATCTGGCCAAGGCAGACCACGGCTTGCTGATGCCCAAGCGCGAACCGCTGGAACTGGCGGATGAAGCTGACATGTTGCTGGAGTTTTTTGCGCCATTGGCGGAAGACGCTGGCGTGAGTTTGAGCCGTGAAGGCGAGGCGCGTATCAAAGGTGATCGCGGCATGTTGCGCCGGGCCTTGTCGAATCTGCTGGATAACGCGCTGCGGTTTACCCCGGCCGAGGGTTATGTGCGCTTGAGCATCGTCGACGAGGGGGAGACCGTGCGCGTCTGCGTCGAAAACAGTGGCGAGGGGGTTTCAGCGCAATTACTGCCACGTCTGTTTGACCGCTTCTATCGAGCGGATCCGGCGCGGCAGGAAGGCAGTAGTGAGCATGCGGGGTTGGGCTTGGCAATTACCCAGTCGATCGTGCGTGCCCATGGTGGGACGATTCATTGCGAATCTGAAGCGGGTTGGACGCGGTTTGTAATCGAGTTGCCTCGGACCTGATCGTTCCCACGCTCTGCGTGGGAACGAGCATGGAGTCGCTTACGAATATCTCAAGGCATGCGCCGGTTCGATCTTCGCCGCCCGCCACGCCGGATACACCGTGGCCAGGAAGCTCAGAATGAATCCCGCCGAGCAGATCAACAGCACATCGCCGCCCTGCAGTTCCGAAGGCAGGTTGCTGACGAAATACACGTCCGAACTGAAGATATGCTGGCCGGTCACACGCTCGACCCAGCCGACCAGCTCACTGACATTGAGCGCCGCAATCACGCCCAGCACGCCGCCAATGATGGTGCCGACAATACCGATCACCGTGCCCTGCACCATGAAGATCGCCATGATCTGCCGGGGCGTAGCGCCGATCGTGCGCAGGATCGCGATGTCGGCGCCCTTGTCGTTCACCACCATGATCAGCGTCGCAATGATGTTGAACGCCGCCACCGCGACGATCATCAGCAACAGCAGGCCGATCATGGTTTTTTCCATCTTCATCGCGCTGAACAGGCTGCCCTGGGTGTGAGTCCAGTCGTCAGCCTTGAAGTCAGCGCCGAGGCCACTGGCGATGTCCGCAGACACCTTCGGCGCGGCGTACAGATCCTTGACTGCCAGCCGCACGCTCTGCACCTGATTCGGCTGCCAGTGCTGCATGGTCGCGGCATCGGCGACATGAATCAGGCCCATCGAGCCGTCCAACTCGGCACCGACCTTGAACACGCCCACCACATTCAGGCGCTGCATGCGCGGGGTGATACCGCCCGGCGCGGTGCTGACTTCCGGGACGATCAGAGTGATCTTGTCGCCGACATTAAGGCGGAAACGACGCGCGGTGATCTCACCGATCACCACACCGAATTCACCCGGCTTCAAGGCATCCAAACGACCCTGGACGATGTGCTGGGCAACGATCGACACCTTGCCTTCCTGGGCCGGATCAACGCCACTGATCTGAATCGGCTGCATCGAACCCTTGTAGGAAAGCATGCCTTCCATCTCGGTGAACGGCACGGCGGCCGTCACTTCGGGATTTTTCATCGCAGCCGCAGCGACCGGCTGCCAGTCGTCGATCGGCTTGACGCCAACGATGGTCGCATGGGGCACCATCCCAAGGATGCGCGAGCTCATCTCGCGCTGGAAGCCATTCATCACCGACAGCACCACGATCATCGCCAGCACGCCGAGGGCGAGGCCGATCATCGAGGTCATCGAAATGAACGAAACAAAGCGATTGCGGCGCTTGGCGCGGGTATAGCGCGTGCCGATAAAGATCGATAACGGTCTGAACATTCGCTGGGGCACCGTATAGAAATAAAAGACCCGGCGCCGTTACGGGCGCCGGGTTTCAGCCAGTCAGATGGGAGTCAGGCAGCCTTCCTGCAGCTGCAGAACGCGATCCATCTGGCGAGCCAGGTTCATGTCGTGCGTCACCACCAGAAACGCCGTGCGCATCGAAGTGCTCAGCTCCAGCATCAGATCCTGAATGCCTTCGGCGGTATGCAGGTCGAGGTTGCCGGTTGGCTCATCGAGCATCACCAGCCCCGGGTTGTTGACCAGGGCACGGGCGATGGCCACGCGCTGACGCTCGCCGCCGGACAGTTCCGCCGGTTTGTGTTCCAGACGATGACCCAGCCCGACACGCTCCAGCAATGCCGTGGCACGCTGACGCGCCTCCGGGATCGCCGTCTTGCCGATCAGCAGCGGCATGCAGACGTTTTCCAGCGCGGTGAATTCCGGCAGCAGGTGGTGAAACTGGTAAACGAAACCAAGCGCGCGATTGCGCAGCAGGCCCCGCTTCTTCTCGCTCAACGCAGACAGTTCTTCACCGTCGAGCCAGACGCTGCCCTTGCTTGGCGTATCGAGACCGCCGAGCAGGTTGAGCAAGGTACTTTTGCCGGAACCGGATTTGCCCACGATCGCTACACGTTCGCCCGGGTGCAACTCCAGTTGCAGGCCGGCCAGCACTTGTACCGACTCCGGACCCTCCTCGTAGGATTTGCCCAGGTTACGGCAGCTCAGAATTGCTTGTTCACTCATGCCCGACTCACTCATAACGTAACGCCTCCGCCGGCTGGGTGCGCGCGGCACGCCAGGCGGGATACAGGGTGGCGAGGAAACTCAGGACCAACGCAGCGGCGCAGACCATGACGACGTCCTGGCTCTGTACCTGCGAAGGAAGATAATCAATGAAATACACGTCAGCATTAAGGAACTTGTGGCCGATCAGCCCTTCAAGCGCCGAAATGGCCGCACTGACATTCAGTGCCGCAAGGATCCCGACCACCGCGCCGATCGCCGTGCCGACCACGCCGATTACCGTGCCCTGAACCATGAACGTGCGCATGATCGTGCCCGGAGTCGCGCCTAGGGTACGCAGAATGGCGATGTCGCCCTTCTTGTCGTTCACCACCATCACCAGCGTGGAAATGATGTTGAACGCGGCGACGGCGACGATCAGCAGCAACAGCAGCCCGATCATGGCTTTTTCCATGCGGATCGCTTGATACAGGTTGCCGTGGGTGCGCGTCCAGTCGCGGGCGTAGTAACGATCTTCGCCGAGCTGCTGGGCGATGTTCCACGCCTCGCGCGGGGCTTGGAACAGGTCGTCGAACTTCAGACGCAGGCCCTGCACCTGATCGGCTTTCCAGCGATGCATTTTCGCCAGATCCTGCAGATTGGTCACGCCGAGGTAGCCGTCGAGCTCACCGGCGCCGACATGGAAAATGCCGACCACGGTGAAGCGCTTCATGCGCGGGAACATGCCGGCCGGGGTCACACTGACCTCGGGAGCAACGAACGTAACCTTGTCGCCAATGCCGACGCCGAGCTTGGTCGCCGCCTTGTCGCCGATGACGATGCCGAAGCTGCCCGGTGTCAGGTCGTCGAGTTTGCCCTGCTTCATGAAGTTGTCGATGATCGACACATTGCGCTCCAGCGCAGGATCAATGGCATTGAGCAACACCTTGGAAACCTGACCGTTGTTGGTCAGCAGGCCCTGCATCTGGGTGAATGGCGCCACCGCCGTCACCTGCCGGTTCTGCTTGACCTTGTCGGCCAGGCTTTGCCAGTCATTGATCGGCTCGCCGGTCTCGAGAGTAGCGTGGGGCACCATGCCCAGCACGCGGGTGCGCATCTCATGGTCGAAGCCGTTCATCACCGACAGCACGACGATCATCACGACCACGCCAAGGGCGAGCCCGATCATCGAAGTCAGGGAAATGAATGACACAAAATGATTGCGACGCTTTGCACGGGTATAACGCGTGCCGATAAATACGAAGAGAGGTCTGAACATGTCGGGGCTTGTTCGGAGGGAAAAGGAACGTCCTTGTGGCGGGGGTCGAAAACCAGCTTTACACTCAGACCACCGCCGCTACCATGGGTTCGCCATGTCGACATTAGATGAAGAAGATCGCCGCGAATACTACCGTATCGAGGACACGATCGCACTGGAAATTCGGCCCCTGTCCGCTCCCGAAGCCGCAGGTCAGGAAGTGTTGCAGGATGCTTCCCCACTCTTCAACCTGCTCAGCGAACTGCACCTGAGCGAATTCGAGTCGCAGCACCTGTTGCGGCAGATCAGCGAGCGCGACCGCGCCATCGCCGCGTTTCTCAAATCGCAGAACAAACGCATCGACCTGCTCAGCCAGGTGATCGCCCTGACCGTGCTCGGCCACATCGGCGAGCCGCAGCCGGTGATCATCTCCGAGGGCGGGATCGACTTTCAGTACCCGACCCCGATTGCCACCGGCGCACACCTGTCGGTGAAACTGGTACTGATGCCGCAGGCGCTTGGCCTGCTGCTGCGTGCCCGGGTCACCCATTGCGATCCCAAGGGCGATGGCTATGACGTCGGCACCGAGTTCGAGCGTCCGACCGATGCCCAGCGCCAATTGCTCGCGCGCTACATCTTGCAAAAGCAGGCTCAGGAACGCCGTCTGGCCCGCGAACAGAACGAATCTGGCATTTAACTTAAGGAAGCACCGTGACCCTCATCTACGGCCACCGCGGCGCCAAGGGCGAAGCACCGGAAAACACCCTGAGCAGCTTTCAGGAATGCCTCAAGCACGGCGTGCGTCGCTGCGAACTGGATCTGCACCTGTCCAAGGACGGCGAGCTGATGGTCATCCATGACCCGACGCTCAAACGCACCACCGACCGTCGCGGCAAAGTCGTCGAGCACACCGCTGCCGAGCTGGTCACCTACGACGCGCGCAAGGGCGGCCCGGGCTGGATCAAGCCGTGCCCGATTCCGACGCTGGAAGAGTTGTTCGAGCAATGTGATTTCGAGCACTGGCAGCTGGAAGTCAAAAGCGCATCACGCACCCGCGCGGCGACTACCGTGCTGGCGATTCGGGAAATGGCTCAGCGCCACGGCCTGCTCGACAAGGTGACGATCACTTCGAGTTCGCGGGAAGTCTTGAAGGCAGCGCTGGATCTGGTACCCGACGTATCCCGTGGCCTGGTGGCCGAATACGCCTGGCTCGATCCGCTGAAAGTCGCGGCGAGCTACGGCTGCGAGATTCTCGCATTGAACTGGACGCTGTGTACGCCGGAACGCCTGCAGAAGGCGCAGCGTCAGGGCCTGCATGTGTCGGTGTGGACCGTCAACGAGCCTGCACTGATGCGCAGACTCGCCGACTTCGGCGTTGACAGCCTGATTACAGACTTTCCCGGTTTGGCCACTGCCACCCTTGAGAATTGCTGAAATCGGTCTCCCCGGCCGGCTCAGGCCACCGGCCGGAGCCCGTCAAAAAAGCCGGTTGAGGCCGTCGTACGCCGCGACCCGATAGGCTTCGGCCATGGTCGGGTAGTTGAACGTGGTGTTGACGAAATACTTGAGGGTGTTCAGCTCGCCCGGCTGGTTCATGATCGCCTGACCGATGTGCACGATCTCCGACGCCTGATAACCGAAGCAGTGCACGCCGAGCACTTCCAGCGTTTCGCGGTGGAAGAGGATCTTCAGCATGCCCTGCGGCTCACCGGCAATCTGCGCGCGCGCCATGCTCTTGAAGAACGCCTTGCCGACTTCGTACGGCACTTTCGCTTGGGTCAGCTCCTGCTCGTTCTTGCCGATCGAGCTGATCTCCGGAATGGTGTAGATGCCGGTCGGCACGTCATTGACGAAGCGCCAGCTGCCATTGTCGACGATGCTGCCAGCAGCCGAACGGCCCTGGTCGTGGGCGGCGCTGGCCAGGCTTGGCCAGCCGATCACGTCACCGGCGCCGTAGATGTTCTCCACGCAGGTGCGGTAGTTCTGGTCAACTTCGATCTGGCCACGGCTGTTGACCTTGACCCCGATGTTTTCCAGACCCAGCGTGTCGGTGTTGCCGGTACGGCCGTTGCACCAGAGCAAGGCGTCGGCCTTGATCTTCTTGCCGGATTTGAGATGCAGGATCACACCGTTGTCCACGCCTTCGACGCGGTCGTACTCTTCGTTGTGACGCACGGTGATGTTGTTGTTGCTGAAGTGGTAGCTCAACGCCTGGGAAATTTCCGAGTCGAGGAAGCTCAGCAACTGGCCACGGTTGTCGACCAGCTCGACCAGCACACCCAGACCACTGAAGATCGATGCGTATTCGCAACCGATCACACCAGCGCCGTAAACGATCAGTTTGCGCGGGGTGTGGCCGAGGCTGAGGATGGTGTCGCTATCGTAGATACGCGGGTGGTGGAAATCGATGTCCGCCGGGCGATACGGACGCGAACCGGTGGCGATGATGATGTGCTTGGCCACCAGTTTTTCGACCACGCCGTTGCCGCAAACCACTTCGATGGTTTGCTCGTCGGCGAAGCTGCCGGTACCGAAGAACACGTCGACGCGGTTACGGGCGTAGTAGCCGGTGCGCGATGCGACTTGTTTGGAAATGACTTTTTCGGCGCTTTTCAACACGTCCGGGAAGGAGAACCAGCGTGGCTCGCCGATCGCGCGGAACATCGGGTTGGTGTTGAACTGCATGATCTGCCGCACCGAGTGACGCAGTGCCTTGGACGGGATGGTGCCGAGGTGGGTGCAGTTGCCGCCGACCTGGCGACGGCTGTCGACCATCGCGACCTTGCGCCCCGCTTTGGCGGCGTTCATTGCCGCGCCTTCTCCCGCCGGGCCGGAACCCAGTACCACCACGTCGTAGTTGTAGACAGCCATGCGTACTCCTCAGAACAGGCCGCGGTGCCAGCAGCACCGGCGGCTAAATCACGCCGAACGGCGGCGCGAAGGAACAATTGGGGGCCAGTAGAGAACCCGGACACAGTCTATAGAAGCGTCAACGCCGCGCACATTAACCCTTGGTCGCGTCGTAGGCTACTTTTGCCTGCACTACAACGCCAGCTTTCGTCTTGTCTTCGGTCAGTTTTTTTCGCCGACAAGCTGCGTAAATGCCTGACTGCTGCGGGTGACGAAACCTGTATCGGCACGCAAGACAAAGAATGCAGCAATGGCATGTTTTTGGGCATAGTCCCGCGCCCTTTCCGGCCCGAGAATCAGCAACAGCGTCGATAGTCCATCGGCCATCAACGCTGAAGGATGAATCACCGTGACTGACGCCAGATCATGTAGGACCGGTCGCCCGCTGCGTGCATCGAAGGTGTGGGAATAACGCCGACCGTCCTGCAGAAAATAATGGCGGTAGTCACCGGAGGTGGACACGCCGTAGCCATCGACATCGATAATCCGCTCGGCCACTTGCTGGTCATCGCGAGGCTCTTCGAGAGCGATGCGCCACGCTGAACCATCCGGCTTCTTGCCCCGGGCTTTGAGTTCGCCCGTGGCTTCGACCAGATAATTGTCGATGCCCATGCCCTGCAATCTGGCGGCGATGGCATCCACGGCGTAACCGGCGGCAATACTGTTGAAGTCGACTTCGACGGCGGCGTCCTTGCACAACTGCTCGCCGTCGATGCGCAGATGCTGATGACCGACTCGCTGCATGACCTCGGCCACAGCGGCCGCATCAGGGATCTTTTCTTCGCGTCCTTGCGGGCCGAATCCCCAGAGGTCCAGCAGCGGTTCCACGGTCAGGTCGTAGGAGCCTTCGCTTTGCGTTGAAAGCTGTTCGCCGATGCGGACCAATTCGAGCACCGCTGCCGGCATGGCTTGGCAGCTATCGGCGGGCAAGGCGTTGAAACGTTCGATGGCGGAGTCACTTCGGTAAGTCGACAGCTGTTGATCGACTTCACCGAGGATGGCCTGCACTTCGCCGCGCACCCGCGCAGGATCGGCGCCCCCGGCGTGGCGCACGTACTTGACCGACCAGGTGCTGCCCATGGTCGAGCCACCGACCTGTTCCAAGGAATCGCCGTTGCCGCAGCCGCCGATTGCCACCGCCAACACCACAAGCCCCAACCAGCGTCCAGTTAACAATTCTTCATCTCCCCGCAAAACCACGGCGGCCATTATGAACTACAAGCGCCCGCTCGCTTCCCCATGGCTGCAACGCCTTTATACAAAATTGAACAGTGAGTACCTCCCATGTCCTCCACCACGGGCAAAGGCAAAGCGATCTTTCGCGTTGTCAGCGGCAACTTCCTCGAAATGTTCGACTTCATGGTCTACGGCTTCTATGCCACGGCCATCGCCAAAACCTTCTTCCCCACCGACAGCGCCTTCGCTTCGCTGATGCTGTCGCTGGCGACCTTCGGCGCCGGCTTCCTGATGCGCCCGCTGGGGGCAATTTTCCTCGGGGCCTATATCGACCGTCACGGACGGCGCAAAGGGCTGATCATCACTTTGGCGATGATGGCCGCCGGTACGGTGTTGATTGCCTGCGTGCCCGGCTACGCGACGCTCGGCGTCGCCGCACCGCTGCTGGTGTTGTTCGGCCGCCTGCTGCAAGGCTTCTCAGCGGGCGTGGAACTGGGCGGTGTGTCGGTGTATCTGGCGGAAATTTCTACGCCGGGGCGTAAAGGCTTTTTCGTCAGTTGGCAGTCCGCCAGCCAACAGGCAGCCGTGGTGTTCGCCGGCTTGCTCGGCGTTGCTCTGAATCACTGGCTGAGTCCGGAGCAAATGGGCGAATGGGGCTGGCGCGTGCCGTTTCTGATTGGCTGCATGATCGTGCCGGTGATTTTCTTCATCCGTCGCTCGCTGGAAGAAACTCCGGAATTCCAGGCGCGAACCCACCGCCCTACCCTCGGCGAAATCGTCCGCTCGATCGGCCAGAACTTCGGCATCGTCATTGCCGGCATGGCGCTGGTGGTGATGACCACGGTTTCGTTTTACCTGATCACTGCGTACACGCCGACGTTTGGCAAGGCCGAGCTGCATCTGTCGGACCTCGACGCCTTGCTGGTGACGGTGTGCATCGGCTTGTCGAACTTCTTCTGGCTACCGGTGATGGGCGCGGTGTCCGACAAGATCGGCCGAAAACCCTTACTGCTGGCGGCGACGATTCTGGCGATCCTCACTGCGTATCCGGCATTGTCGTGGCTGGTGGCGAACCCGAGCTTCAGCCATTTGCTGATTGTCGAACTGTGGCTGTCGTTTCTTTATGGCTCGTACAACGGCGCGATGGTGGTGGCACTGACCGAGATCATGCCGGTGGAAGTGCGCACGACCGGTTTCTCGCTGGCGTACAGCCTGGCGACGGCGACGTTCGGCGGCTTTACGCCGGCGGCGTGTACCTACCTGATCCACGTGCTGGACAACAAGGCAGCACCGGGCATCTGGCTCAGTGGCGCGGCGGTGTTGGGGTTGATTGCGACGTTGGTATTGTTCCGTGGCAATCGGCATGAGTTGCGCACGGCGCAGGCTGCTGTGGTTGGCGGCGCCAGTTAGATCGCACCCGCCAGCGCGATCGTTCCCAAGCAGAGCGGGAACGATCACTCCACAAACAAAAACGCCCCGACAAAATGCCGGGGCGTTTTCATTCAAGCCTGAGGCTTAGCGCGGGAACGCTGGCGGATTCACATCAGCCATGTCTTCCATTACGCGAACCACCTGGCAGCTGTAGCCGAACTCGTTGTCGTACCAGACGTACAGAACGACACGGTTGTCCTGCACGATGGTCGCTTCAGCGTCGACCACACCAGCGTGACGCGAGCCAACGAAGTCGGTCGACACCACTTCCTGCGAATTGACGAAGTCGATCTGCTTGTGCAGCTCGGAGTGCAGCGCCATGTAGCGCAGGTACTCGTTCATCTCTTCACGGGTGGCGGCTTTCTCAAGGTTGAGGTTGAGAATGGCCATCGACACGTTCGGCGTCGGAACGCGGATCGCGTTACCGGTCAGCTTGCCGGCCAGCTCAGGCAGAGCCTTGGCAGCAGCGGTGGCGGCACCGGTCTCGGTGATCACCATGTTCAGCGCGGCGCTGCGGCCACGGCGATCGCCCTTGTGGAAGTTGTCGATCAGGTTCTGGTCGTTGGTGTACGAGTGAACGGTTTCGACGTGACCGTTGATGATGCCGAACTTGTCGTTGACCGCTTTGAGCACCGGCACGATGGCGTTGGTGGTGCAGGAAGCAGCCGAGACGATCTTGTCGTCAGCGGTGATTTCACCGTGGTTGATGCCGTGAACGATGTTCTTCAGCTTGCCCTTGCCAGGCGCGGTCAGAACAACGCGGTCGATACCCGGGCAGGCCAGGTGCTGACCCAGGCCATCGGCGTCACGCCATACACCGGTGTTGTCCACCAGCAGCGCGTCTTTGATGCCGTACTGGGTGTAATCCACCTCGGTCGGGTTCTTCGCGTAGATCACCTGGATCAGGTTACCGTTGGCGGTGATGGTGTTGTTTTCTTCGTCGATGGTAATGGTGCCGTTGAACGAACCGTGTACCGAATCGCGACGCAGCAGGCTGGCGCGTTTGGTCAGGTCGTTCTCGGCGCCTTTGCGCACGACGATGGCGCGCAGACGCAGGCCGTCGCCACCACCGGTTTTCTCGATCAGGATGCGCGCCAGCAGACGGCCGATACGACCGAAGCCGTAAAGAACAACGTCGGTGCCTTTGCGGGCCGAAGCGTTCTGCTGGCCAACCACGTCAGCCATCTCTTCACGCACGAACTGCTCGGCGCTGCGGCCGTTGCCTTCATTGCGGAATTTGAACGCCAGCTTGCCCAGATCCACCGACGCCGCGCCGAGCTTGAGCTCGCTCATGGCCTTGAGCAGTGGGAATGTTTCGTGGACGGAGAGTTCGCTGTCGTCCGAAGAACGGTGGCGAGCAAAGCGGTGAGCTTTGAGAATCGCGATGACAGACTGGTTGATCAGGCTGCGGCCATAGATCGAGCTAACCACGTTGTTATTGCGGTAGAGCTGACCGATAAGCGGGATCATCGCTTCTGCGAGTGCTTCACGGTCGATCCATTCACCAAGACACTGGTCGGGCTTCTGAGTCACGGTAACCTTCCACATGTAGGGGCAGAAAAAAGGGGCTACATTATGCCGCCGACAAGCCCTTTCAGCAATGCGCGCTTGTCGCGCAATCGGTAACAAATTCCCGTTCAAAAAATTTACGCCTTTCTCCAGCCCAGTAAAACCGGGGCTTTCAGCGCAGTCAATTTTTCGACGACTGTTAGACGATGTCTGTAACCCTCCGTAACACCACCCGGTTTCGGCACTACATAACCATGAAAAAAGTGCTCGTTTTTATGGTTACCACTACATTTCGTCCAAACCGTGAAGATAGACGCAGTCTACAACTGACAGGCGGCACCGGAGGCCGCTACAATTACCGACTTTGTCGCAACGCCTGGAGCTCAACCTTCCGTGCCTGTTCTGCGTCTACCGCTACTCCCTGCCGAAGCAGGTAAACAGCACTGGGGCAATCTGCCCGGTGCCGCCCTCAGCCTGGCGATTGCCGAGGCTGCCAGCGCTGCCAAGCGCTTTACCCTGCTGCTGACCGCCGACAGCCAAAGCGCCGAACGGCTGGAACAGGAGCTGAGTTTCTTCGCCCCGGATTTGCCCGTACTGCATTTCCCCGACTGGGAAACCCTGCCCTACGACCTGTTCTCGCCGCACCAGGACATCATCTCCCAGCGCATCGCCAGCCTGTATCGCCTGCCGGAACTGGCCCACGGCGTGCTGGTGGTTCCGATCACCACCGCTTTGCATCGCTTGGCGCCGACCAAATTCCTCCTCGGCAGCAGCCTGGTGCTGGACATCGGCCAGAAGCTCGACGTCGAACAGATGCGCGCGCGGCTCGAAGCCAGCGGCTATCGCTATGTCGACACGGTGTACGAGCACGGCGAGTTCACCGTACGCGGCGCGCTGATCGACCTGTTCCCCATGGGCAGCAAACTACCGTATCGCATCGACCTGTTCGACGACGAAATCGAAACCCTGCGCACCTTCGATCCGGAAACCCAGCGTTCGATCGACAAGGTCGAGTCGGTCAAGCTGCTGCCGGCCCGCGAGTTTCCGTTGCAGAAAGACGCAGTCACCCGCTTCAAGGCGCGTTTCCGTGAGCGCTTTGACGTCGACTTCCGTCGCTGCCCGATCTTTCAGGATTTGAGCAGCGGCATCACCCCGGCCGGCATCGAGTACTACCTGCCGCTGTTCTTCGACGAAACTTCGACGCTGTTCGATTACCTGCCCCAGGACACGCAGGTGTTCTCGCTGCCGGGCATCGAGCAGGCGGCGGAAAACTTCTGGAACGACGTGCGCAATCGTTACGAAGAACGCCGCGTCGATCCTTCGCGTCCTTTATTGCCACCGGCCGAACTGTTCCTGCCGGTGGAAGATTGCTTCGCGCGCCTGAAGAATTGGCCGCGAGTCGTCGCCAGTCAGCAGGACGTTGAAAGCGGCGTCGGCCGTGAGCGCTTCCCGGCCCATGCGCTGCCGGACCTGGCCATCGAAGCCAAGGCCACGCAACCGCTGGCGGCGCTGGCCGGCTTCCTCGAAGAATTCCCCGGTCGCGTGCTGTTCACCGCCGAATCGGCGGGTCGTCGCGAAGTCCTGCTGGAACTGTTGGAACGCCTGAAGTTGCGGCCGAAAACCGTCGACAGCTGGCCAGACTTCGTTGCCAGCAAGGATCGTCTGGCGATCACTATCGCCCCGCTCGACGAAGGTCTGCTGCTCGACGACCCGGCGCTGGCGCTGGTGGCGGAAAGTCCGCTGTTCGGCCAACGGGTCATGCAACGTCGTCGCCGCGAGAAGCGCAGCGACGTCAGCAACGATGCGGTAATCAAGAACCTCACCGAACTGCGTGAAGGCGCGCCGGTGGTGCATATCGATCACGGCGTCGGCCGCTACCTTGGCCTGACGATTCTGGAAATCGACAATCAGGCCGCCGAATTCCTCACCCTCGAATACGCCGAGAACGCCAAGCTTTACGTGCCGGTGGCCAACCTGCACCTGATCGCGCGCTACACCGGCAGCGACGATTCGCTCGCGCCGTTGCATCGCCTCGGCTCGGAAACCTGGCAGAAAGCCAAGCGCAAAGCCGCCGAGCAGGTGCGTGACGTCGCCGCCGAATTGCTCGACATTTACGCCCGTCGCGCCGCCCGTGAAGGTTACGCCTTCGCCGACCCGAAGGCCGATTACGCCACCTTCAGCGCCGGTTTCCCGTTCGAAGAAACACCCGATCAGCAAGCGACCATCGAGGCGGTACGCGAAGACATGCTCGCGCCGAAACCGATGGACCGGCTGGTCTGCGGCGACGTTGGCTTCGGCAAGACCGAAGTGGCCATGCGCGCCGCGTTCATCGCCGTGCACGGCGGTCGTCAGGTGGCGATTCTGGTACCGACTACCCTGCTCGCCCAGCAGCACTACAACAGTTTCCGCGACCGCTTCGCCGACTGGCCGGTGACGGTCGAAGTGATGAGTCGCTTCAAATCGGCCAAGGAAGTCAACGCGGCGATCGCCGATCTTGCGGAAGGCAAGATCGACATTGTCATCGGCACGCACAAGCTGCTGTCCGACGACGTGAAGATCAAAAACCTCGGGCTGGTGATCATCGACGAAGAACACCGTTTTGGCGTACGCCAGAAAGAACAGCTCAAGGCCCTGCGCAGCGAAGTCGACATCCTCACCCTGACTGCGACGCCGATTCCGCGCACGCTGAACATGGCGGTGTCGGGCATGCGCGATCTGTCGATCATCGCCACGCCGCCAGCGCGTCGCCTGTCGGTGCGCACCTTCGTCATGGAACAGAACAAGAGCACAGTCAAAGAGGCCCTGCTGCGTGAACTGCTGCGTGGCGGTCAGGTTTACTACCTGCACAACGATGTGAAGACCATCGAAAAATGCGCCGCCGACCTCGCCGAACTGGTGCCGGAGGCGCGCATCGGTATCGGCCACGGGCAGATGCGCGAACGTGAACTCGAACAGGTGATGAGCGACTTCTACCACAAGCGCTTCAACGTGCTGATCGCCTCGACCATCATCGAGACCGGCATCGACGTGCCGAGCGCCAACACCATCATCATCGAACGCGCCGACAAGTTCGGTCTGGCCCAACTGCACCAGTTGCGTGGTCGTGTCGGCCGCAGTCACCACCAGGCTTACGCCTACCTGCTGACACCGCCGCGCCAGCAGATCACTTCCGACGCGGAAAAGCGTCTGGAAGCGATCGCCAATACCCAGGACCTCGGCGCCGGTTTCGTCCTGGCGACCAACGACCTGGAAATCCGTGGCGCCGGCGAACTGCTCGGCGATGGTCAGAGCGGGCAGATTCAGGCCGTCGGTTTCACCCTGTACATGGAAATGCTCGAGCGCGCAGTGAAGTCGATCCGCAAGGGCGAGCAGCCGAACCTCGATCAACCGCTGGGCGGCGGCCCGGAAGTCAATCTGCGGGTGCCGGCGCTGATTCCGGAAGATTATCTGCCGGATGTGCATGCGCGGTTGATTCTGTATAAACGCATCGCCTCGGCTACCGACGAGGAAGGCCTCAAGGATCTGCAGGTGGAGATGATCGACCGCTTCGGCCTGTTGCCGGAGCCGACCAAGAACCTGGTGCGGATCACCGCGCTGAAATTGCAGGCGGAAAAGCTCGGCATCAAGAAAGTCGACGGCGGGCCGCAAGGCGGACGTATCGAGTTCGAAGCGCAGACGCCGGTTGACCCGATGACCCTGATCAAGCTGATCCAGACGCAGCCCAAGCGCTACAAGTTCGAAGGCGCGACGATGTTTAAATTCCAGGTGCCGATGGAGCGCCCGGAAGAACGTTTCAATACTGTCGAGGCGCTGTTTGAGCGTCTCATCCCGAAATCCGCTTGAAGGACGCCCGATGCGCCTGTTCCGCTCTCTGACTTTGTTGCTTGCACTTGCAGCACCGACGGCGTTTGCCGATGACACGTATCAGGTCGAAATGATCCTGGTGCGCCAGAATGCCGTCCCGGCCATCGTCAGCCGCGCCGCCCCGGAAGACTGGGCCGCAGGCGCCCAGCGTCTGGGCAGCGACAGCCAGCGCACCCCAGCGCTGAATGATGTGGTGAGCAAACTCACCGCCAGCGGCGAGTACACCGTGCTGATGCACAAGGCCTGGCAGCAGAGCCTCGGCGAAGCGCCGGCGAAAGTCGCGGTGAGCGAAGGTCAGGAGCAGTTCGGCCAGTTCCCGATCGAGGGCACGCTGGAAATGAAACTCGGCCGCTTCACCGACGTGACCGCCGATTTCTGGGTCAATCAGATCGACGCCAATGGCCTGGTCACCGCCAGTGAGCGCCTGCGCCAGGACAGCCACACCAAGAACGGCCAGCTCAATTACCTCGACAACGGTCATCTGGCCCTGCTGATCAAGATCACTTCCCTGACCGCGCCAGCGCCTCGCGAAGCGCCTGAAGTCGTGCCGGACTGACCGAAGTCCTTATGCCGCCGCCCCTGAGCAAACCGCTGGCCCCGTCGTGGGTCAGCCGATTCAAAGAACAGAGTCTGGAGCGCGGCCGCCGCTACGCTTTGGAGAATCGGGTGCGCATCGCCCAGGTCGGCGATGCGACCATCACCGCCAGTTGCGAAGGCTCCGGCGGCAGTGTTTACCGGCAAACCATCCATCTGCGTGAGTCAGCCAAAGCGACGCTGTTGCTGGTCGACGCCACCTGCACCTGCCCGGTGCGCAGCAATTGCAAACACTGCGCGGCGGTGCTGCTGAAAATCCAGGAAACCCTCGACTACCCCGCCGCCGCGAAAGATGCCGAGCTGCTGGAGAAGCTCCAGGCCGTGCTGGAAAACCGCAGCCCGAAAGCGCCGCCGCAAGTGCTGGTGGACAACGTGCAACCGGTGCCACGCCTATGGCTGGCGAGCGTCGAGTTCAGCGCCTTCGAGCCGCGCAACGGCAAGATGCAGCGCTACATTCAGCACCGCGCGGCGCTGTCGTTCAGCTATCTGGACGAATACGTCAGCGGGCAAAAACACAGCGATATCCTGATCCGTCAGGAAGCCCAGACCCTGCGGATAAAACGCCACCCGGACGTCGAACAGTCCTACCGCGAACAGTTGCGCATCCTCGGTTTCCGCATCGCCACCCGGCAGAGCAAAGCGCTGCCGGAAAGCGCCGGCGAACTCTACGAGATGGTCAACGACAGCGCCTGGCTGACCTTCACGCTCAATGACTTGCCGAAGTTGCGCAGCCAGGGCTGGGAGTTGCAGATCGATGAGGAATTCGGTTTCGACCTGACCGCCGTCGACGACTGGTACGCCACCGTCGAACAGGCGCCGGAGCGCGACTGGTTTGATCTGGAGCTGGGCATCATTGTCAACGGCGAACGCCTGAGCCTGCTGCCGATCCTGCTGAATCTGATGCGCTCGCACACCGAGATCCTCAACCCGGAACGCCTCGCCCGGCGTCGCGATGACGAGCTGATTCTGGTCAACATTCCGCAACGCACCAGCGAGCATGGGCCGTTGCAAGTGGCGCTGCCCCTCGGTCGCTTGAAGCCAGTATTGATGACGCTGGGCGAGTTCTATTTGCAGGAGCCGGGCGAAACCACCCTGCGCCTGAGCAAGGCTGACGCCACCCGGCTCAATTCGCTGGAAGGCCTGCCGCTGTTGTGGGAAGGCGGCGAACAGATCCGCACCTTCGCCCAGCGCCTGCGCGACATCCGCGATTTCACGGCCGAAGCGCCGCAAGGTCTGAATGCAACGCTGCGCCCGTATCAGCTCGAAGGTTTGAGCTGGATGCAATCGCTGCGGCAACTGGAGGTCGGCGGGATTCTTGCGGATGACATGGGCCTGGGCAAAACCCTACAGACCCTGGCGCATATTCTCAGCGAGAAGAACGCCGGACGCCTCGATCGTCCGTGCATGGTGGTGATGCCGACCAGCCTGATTCCGAACTGGCTAGATGAAGCGGCGCACTTCACCCCGCAACTGAAAGTGCTCGCCCTGTATGGCGCCACGCGCAAGAAATACTTCGACAATCTGGCCGACTTCGACCTGATCCTCACCACTTACGCCCTGTTGCCCAAGGACTTTGAGCGCCTGGCCAAACAGCCGCTGCACGTGCTGGTGCTGGACGAAGCGCAATACATCAAGAACCCCAACAGCAAAGCCGCGCAGGCCGCCCGCGAGCTGAACGCGCGCCAGCGCCTGTGCCTCAGCGGCACGCCGCTGGAAAACCACTTGGGCGAGCTGTGGTCGCTGTTCCACTTCCTGCTGCCGGGCTGGCTCGGCGACGTGAAAAGCTTCAATGCCGATTACCGTGTGCCGATCGAAAAGCGCGGCAGTGAAGTCAGACTGCAACACCTCAACGGTCGGATAAAACCGTTTCTGCTGCGCCGCACCAAAGAGCAGGTCGCCACGGAGCTGCCGCCGAAAACCGAAATCATCCATTGGGTCGAACTCAACGAAGCGCAGCGCGACGTGTACGAGACCATGCGCCTGGCGATGGACAAGAAAGTCCGTGACGAGATCACTCGCAAAGGCGTGGCACGCAGCCAGATCATCATTCTCGAAGCATTGCTCAAGCTGCGCCAGGTCTGCTGCGATCTACGCCTGGTCAACGACGCCACCCTGCCCACACGCGGCAGCACCTCGGGCAAGCTCGACAGCCTGATGGAAATGCTTGAGGAGTTGTTCGAGGAAGGCCGGCGGATTCTGCTGTTTTCGCAATTCACTTCGATGCTGACATTGATCGAAGAGGAATTGAAAAAACGCAAGATCGCTTACGCCCTCCTCACTGGCCAGACCCGCGACCGGCGCACACCGGTGAAGGAATTCCAGAGCGGCACGCGTCAGATTTTTCTGATCAGCCTGAAGGCCGGTGGCGTCGGCTTGAACCTGACCGAAGCCGATACGGTGATTCACTACGACCCGTGGTGGAACCCGGCAACCGAGAATCAGGCGACTGACCGGGCCTATCGAATCGGCCAGGAGAAACCGGTGTTCGTCTACAAGATGATTGCCCAGGGCACAGTGGAAGAGAAGATTCAGCACCTGCAGAAGGAAAAGTCTGACCTGGCAGCGGGCGTGCTCGATGGGCGCAAGGCCGGGGACTGGAAGTTGCAGAGCGATGATATTGAAGCGCTGTTTGCGCCGTTGCCGGACAAGATCGACAAGCGCTGAAAGCGGCGTTGCTGGTTAGATAGCTTTTCGCGAGCAGGCTCGCTCCCACACGATCCAGATTCACTGAAGATCAAATGTGGGAGCGAGCCTGCTCGCGAATGGCCACACCGCGATTCAAACCCTTCAACCTCTGGAAACCGGCAACGGCGCAAACAACGCTTCGATATCACCCTGTTCCAGTTTGAATCCACCCGTCGTGCCACCCTCCAGTACCGCCCCGGCCAGCGCCGCTTTCTCCTGCTGCAACGCCTGGATCTTCTCTTCGACGGTGCCTTTGGCAATCAACTTGTAGACGAACACCGGATTGTTCTGCCCGATCCGGTACGCCCGATCAGTCGCCTGATTCTCCACCGCCGGGTTCCACCACGGATCGAAGTGAATCACCGTGTCCGCCGCCGTCAGGTTCAGACCAGTGCCCCCGGCCTTGAGGCTGATCAGGAACAACGGCACCTTGCCGCCCTGGAAATCCCTCACCGGCGTGCGCCGATCGGTGGTGTCGCCGGTCAGCAACGAGTAGCCAAGCCCGCGTTGCTGCAATTCCTGCTCGATCAGCGCCAGCATCGAGGTGAACTGCGAGAACAGCAGAATGCGCCGACCTTCGCCGAGCAATTCTTCAAGCATCTCCATCAGGCTGATCAGCTTGCCGCTGCCCGAGCGCAACGCCTTCGCCGTCAGCGGCATATTGACCAGGCGCAGATCGCAGCAGACCTGGCGCAGTTTGAGCAGCGCATCGAGGATGATGATCTGACTGCGCGCCACGCCGCTGCGGGCGATTTCGTCGCGGACCTTTTTGTCCATCGCCACACGCACCGTCTCATAGACGTCGCGCTGACCATCGCTGAGTTCGACCCAATGAATGATCTCGGTTTTCGGTGGCAACTCGGTGGCGACCTGATCCTTCTTGCGCCGCAGCAAAAACGGCTTGATGCGCGCGGTCAGGTGCTGCATGCGCTGGACATTGCCGTGCTTCTCGATCGGCGTGCGGTAATCGCGGTTGAAGGATTTGCTGTCGCCGAGCCAGCCGGGCATGAGGAAATGGAACTGTGACCACAGCTCACCGAGGTGGTTTTCCAGCGGCGTACCGCTCAGACACAAGCGCTGACGGGCCTGCAAGTCACGGGCGGCCTGGGCGGCTTTGCTCAGCGGGTTCTTGATGTTCTGCGCCTCGTCGAGAATCAGCACGCTCCACGACTGCGGCTGCAAGATTTCCAGATCCCTGGGCAGCAATGCGTAAGTGGTCAGCACCAAGTCGTATTCGCCCAGATTGGCAAAGTCCTTTTGCCGCCCGGTGCCGTGCAGCGCCAGGACTTTCAACTGCGGCGTGAAGCGCTCGGCTTCGTCGAGCCAGTTGGGAATCAGGCTGGTGGGCATCACCGCCAATGCCGGACAGTCCAGACGCCCGGCGTGTTTCTCCGTGAGCAGATGCGCCAGGGTCTGCAGGGTTTTACCCAGGCCCATGTCATCGCCCAAAATGCCGCCGACCTCCAGCTCGCGCAGGGTCTGCATCCAGTTCAGGCCTTCGAGCTGATACGGGCGCAGTTGCGCATTGAGGCCGGCCGGCGCAGCAACCTGGGCGTGGCTGGAATTCTGCAGACGCTTGGCAAAAGTGCGCAGACGTTCGCCGCCCTGCCAATCCAGCGGCACGCCATCGAGCATACTCAGACGCGCGGCGTCTGGAGCGGTCAAGCGCAGCGCATCACCCTGATGGCCGCCCAGGTACAGCTCGCCCAGCGTCGCCATCAGCGGTTTGACCCGACTCAGCGGCAACGCGACTTTGGCGCCCGCCGGCTCGCCAAAACCGCTGGGCTTGAGCTCGATCAGGAGTTTTTCATCATCGCTGCGCTGCGCCAGATTGACCGGGTCGAGCAAGCGCGGCTGGGTTCGCAACAGGTGCAGAAGGATCGGCAGCAAGCTGTAGCGCTCGCCGTTGACGACGATACCCAACTGCAGATCAAACCACTGATGCGTGGCCTCTTCTTCGACCTCGGCGTACCACTGTTCAACCGGTTGTACATCGAAATGGAAACCGGGACTGATCTCGATTTTCCAGTCTGCGGCGCGCAGTGTGGCCAGCCCTTCGTGCATGAACCCGAGCCAGGCGGAATCATCCGGCAAGGTAAACATCTCGCCAGGACGATCCATTGCACTCTTGCGCGTGGCTTTCTTGAAGCCATGTTTTTGCAGGTTCTGGCGCAGCTTCTTTTCCAGCGCCGGTTGACGCTGAATGCGCTGGGTTTCGCTGCCGTTGAGGATCATCACTTCCGGGTTGCGATCCACCGCCGGATGACCGTTGTAGGTAAACAGCAGAGCGGCGCGGTGCTCCAGCACATATTCCCAGCGCGAGCGTTCTCGGCCGCTGACCAGGGTCAGTTGCGGCTGCGGCAGCACGTCATCGATGATCCGTTCGGTGAGTTTGTGCGGTGGCGCAATTTGGGTCGCCGCGCTCATGCGATGGCTGAACTGCATGGCCTGACGCGCCGGAATATCTGGCGCCTGGGTCAAATGACAGGCGAGTTTTTCTTCCAGCTCAGTGAACAGCGGGCCAACCTGGCGCTGCTCGCGATCAAGATAATAAAGCGGCTCCAGCGCCAGCACGGTTTCCTGCGCGGCTTCGGCACTGCTCCATTGCGCGCGGAATCCGCCGTCAGCCTGCTCGGCCCAAGAGAACTGACCGACGCGTTTCGCCCCCGGTGTCAGCGCTCGCAGGTCTTCGAAGTCGAGGAACAGCCGCGAGGTGCGCAGGAGCATTTCCAGCAGTTCGGCACCACTGCTGCCTTCCAGCGGATAGCCGCTGTAATAGGCGTGATGGGAATGCATGGCGACCAACAGCCGGGCGATGCGCAGATCCAGCTCGGACAGGTAGCCGGGCTGGCGCATGAGCATTTCCGCGAGCGAGTACATCGGTTTGACTTCGCGTAACTCGCCGCTCTTGAGCTGGTAGACCTTGAAAATATCCAGCAGCCACTTGCCGTTCGCAGACGTCGGTTTGAGCTTGTAAAACAGACGCGTACCTGCGGTTTGCGCACTTTCTTCAGCGGGCTTGGCCGGCACGGGAATTGTCGAAAGCCAATGCTCCAGCGCTCGTCCCAACGGGGTCTGCGCGTCACTTCCAGACGCATCCTCGCCAGTGCCCAGCAGGTGATAGAGCACCGCTGCGCTGTGCTTGCAGTCCAGTGCAACCGGACAGCTGCACAGACATCGCAAGCTAACCGATCCCAACCGATCTTCTGACAGGTAAATGGTTTGCTCATACGCCTGAAGTTGCGATCCGACGCAGAACGCCTCTATCTTCCTGTCATCGATCTCGAGGATCTCGACCCGGTCATCGGCGGCATAAGCGCGGGCCTTGGCCAACGCCTTGCTACTGAATGCGTGGGTCCATGTCAGCCCTTTAAGCCGCTCGATGAAAATGCTCATGGACAGTCCTTAGCTGGCCAGCACCCGGGCCAACGTTGATTTCACCTTGCCCATGCCATCGTGCAGGGCCTGCTCGATTTCAGCCATGGTGATGACTTCGGTGGTCTTGCCGGCTGCCGGATTCACCACCAGCGCCAGACAGGCGTAATCCAGATCCAGCTCACGGGCAAGCGCCGCTTCCGGCATGCCGGTCATGCCGACGATGTCGCAGCCGTCACGCTCCAGTCGCACGATCTCGGCGACCGTTTCCAGACGCGGTCCCTGTGTGCAGGCGTACACGCCTTGATCGCTGAATTCGCAGCCTTCGGCGGCGACCGCGGCAATCAATTGCTGACGCAACGGCTCGCTGTAGGGAAAGCTGAAATCGATGTGGGTGACGTGTTGCAGATCATCGGCGAAATAGGTGTGCTCGCGCCCGCTGGTGTAGTCGACGATCTGGTGCGGCACGCAGAAATGCCCGGTGCCCATGTCCGGATGAATCCCGCCCACTGCATTCACGGCGATGATCGCTTCGGCACCCGCCTGCTTCAGCGCCCACAGATTGGCGCGGTAGTTGACCTTGTGCGGCGGGAAACGATGCGGGTGACCGTGACGGGCGAGGAACAACACTTCCTTGCCGGCGTACTCACCAATCTGCACCTCGGCCGAAGGCGCGCCGTACGGGGTGTCGACTGCCAGCGACTGGCGAATGCTCAGGCCTTCGAGCTGAGTCAGGCCAGTGCCACCGATGATTGCGTAAACGGTCATAACGAAAAATCCTTACTCGATCAGTTGAGCGTCTTTGAGCGCGCCGAGGGCGGTGAGCCAACGCGGGTCCTGACGATAATCGGTGCTGGCGAAGGCCTGCCCGCGCATCTTCGCGATGCGCGCGGAAGGCTTGACCTTCATACGCTGGGCGGCACTCAACGCCAGCTCGGCTGCCGCGCGGTCGTTGCACACCAGCCCCATGTCGCAGCCAGCAGTGAGTGCGGCCTCAATGCGGCTGGCAGCGTCGCCGACCACGTGGGCGCCGGCCATCGACAGATCATCGCTGAAGATCACGCCCTCAAACTGCAATTCGCCGCGCAGGATGTCTTGCAGCCAGCGTCGGGAGAAACCGGCGGGCTGCGAGTCGACTTGCGGATAGATGACGTGGGCCGGCATGACGGCGGCCAGTTGTTTGCTGAGTTTGGCGAAGGGCACCAGGTCGTTGGCGCGGATCTCGTCGAGACTGCGCTCGTCGTTCGGGATCGCCACGTGGGAGTCGGCTTCCGCCCAGCCGTGGCCTGGGAAATGTTTGCCGGTGGCGGCCATGCCGGCGCTGTTCATGCCGCGAATGAATGCACCGGCGAGCAAGGCTGCGCGTTCGGGATCGCCTTCGAATGAACGGGTACCGACCACAGCGCTGCGCTGATAGTCCAAGTCCAGCACCGGGGCGAAACTCAGGTCGAGCCCGACTGCCAGCACTTCGGTGGCCATGATCCAGCCGCATTGCTCGGCGAGATACTCTGCATTCGGGTTATCGGCGATGGCGCGCATGGCCGGCAGACGGACGAAACCCCGACGCAAGCGCTGCACGCGCCCGCCCTCCTGATCTACCGCCAGCAAAAGATCCGGGCGAATCGCGCGGATCGCGGCGCTGAGTTCGCGCACCTGGCGTGGATGCTCGATATTGCGGGCGAAAATGATCAGGCCGCCCACTTCGGGCTGACGCAACAATTGGCGATCTTCGGCCGTCAGCCAGGTACCGGCGACGTCCACCATCAACGAGCCTTGCAGGCCAGCAGTCATAGAGATTCCTTGAAAACGAAAAACCCGATCTGCTTGCATTCGCTACCGTGGGCAATGCCCGGACGGTCAGCAGAATTCATGCAGATCGGGTTCAGTACGAGAGTCGGCATGGCCGGCTAGCTTAGCGGATACCAGCTGCCGCGCCCACCCGTGCGCGGTCAAACCTTGGCGGCGACCGGCATGGATTTGCTGCGCGGACGCAATTGCGCACTGGCCATGGCTGTATCGGTGACGCCGGTTTCGGCGCGCATGCCGGCAGCGAGGAACGGCACCATCAGGCGCATCACTTGTTCGATGGAGGTATTGACGCCGAAATCGGTCTCGGCAATCGCGCGCAAGGCCTTGATCCCGGACATGCTGAACGCAGCGGCGCCAAGCATGAAGTGCACGCGCCAGAACAGTTCGATCGGCGGAATGCGTGGCGCCGCTTCATTGACCAGCAGCATGTAGCGGCGAAACACCTTGCCGTACATGTCTTCCAGATAACGCCGCAAGTGGCCCTGGCTCTGGCTGAACGCGAGGCCGAGCAAACGCATGAAGATCGACAGATCGTTACCGCTGCGGGGCTGCACGACGAGCGCCTGCTCGACGAGAATTTCCAGCAACTCCTCAAGGGTCGGCTTGTTCTCAGGCTTGGCCTGACGGCGCTCCAGCTCTTTATCGAGGCTCACGCAGAACGGACCGAGAAAGCGCGAGAATACCGCCTGGATCAGCGCCTTTTTCGAGCCGAAGTGATAATTCACCGCAGCCAGATTGACGCCAGCCTTGCTGGTGATCAAACGCAATGAGGTTTCAGCGAATCCTTTCTCCGCGAACAACTGCTCGGCAGCATCAAGAATGCGTTCAACGGTTTCCGACTGGGCCATGGCTACTCCGCCTGACAAACACTTGTTTGAAACATACGTTTCAGCCTGTGCCTTGTCAAGCCTGCCGGTTCGTTTTGGGAATGGTCGGTCAGCTATTTAACCACACAAGGCGCCAGCATTAATAAGTGCCCTGCGCGACCGCTCGGCGGGCGGCAAAAAAACGCCCATTGCCAAGACCGCTTCACTGTATATAATCCCAGTCACTGTATAAAAAGACAGAGCGATCAATATGCTAAAGCTGACGCCACGCCAAGCCGAGATTCTGGCCTTCATCAAACGTTGCCTCGAAGACAACGGCTATCCGCCCACCCGTGCGGAAATCGCTCAGGAACTGGGTTTCAAATCGCCAAATGCGGCGGAAGAACATCTCAAGGCCCTCGCCCGCAAGGGCGCGATCGAGATGACCCCGGGCGCTTCCCGCGGCATCCGTATTCCCGGCTTCGAAGCCAAGGCCGACGATTCCACCCTGCCGATCATTGGCCGAGTGGCTGCCGGCGCGCCGATCCTCGCCCAGCAGCACATCGAAGAATCCTGCAACATCAACCCGACCTTCTTCCATCCTCGCGCCGACTACCTGTTGCGTGTGCACGGCATGAGCATGAAGGACATCGGTATCTTCGACGGCGACCTGCTGGCAGTGCATACCACCCGCGAAGCGCGTAACGGTCAGGTTGTGGTTGCCCGCATCGGCGACGAAGTGACGGTCAAACGCTTCAAGCGTGAAGGCAGCAAAGTCTGGCTGATCGCTGAAAACCCCGAGTTCGCCCCTATCGAAGTCGACCTGAAAGATCAGGAACTGGTGATCGAAGGCTTGAGTGTCGGCGTCATTCGCCGCTAAAGGAGGCTCCATGCAGTTCCCACACACACCTCAGCAAACACAACTGCCTTTGTTTGAAGCGTTTCTGGCGCAGCCGATAGCGCCGATCCTCAAAGACGTGGTCGAGCGTGACTGGAACGCCAAACCTGACGCCTTCAGTGAGCTATCACTGCGCGGTGCGGCCGGGAACTGCCTGAACCTGCTCGCCCCGATCCTGCGTGAGCTCAGCGAGGATCAGGATGCTCGCTGGCTGACGCTGATCGCCCCACCCGCCAGTCTGACGCAAACCTGGCTGCGCGATGCCGGCCTGAATCGCGAACGCATTCTTCTGCTGCAACCGCGCGGCACTCAAAGTGCTCAGCAACTGGCGTGCGAAGCGTTGCGACTGGGTCGCAGCCACACCGTGGTGACATGGCTAAACCCGTTGAATGCCAATTCGCGGCAGCAACTGATCAGCGCCGCGCGTACGGGCGAAGCTCAGAGCCTGAACATTCGTTTGGGTTGATTGATTGGTAATGCGCGCTGTGTGAAGCGCAGGGCTTCTCCAAGGACAGAGAAGCCGATCTGAAGCGCAAGCGACCGAGCAAAGGCCAAAGCGTGAATCAATGAAGAACCCGCGGCCCCTCTTCCTTATCAAACTCGCCTTCAACCATACGACCCGCCATCTGCACGCCAACGCTCAACATCGCTTTGGCAATTTCAACGTGCTGGCCCTGCAGGAACGCTTTGGCATCCTCGGAGAAATCCAGCGTCACCAGAGAACCTTCGTCCTCAGCCCTGCGCAGTTCGATTCGGCCGTCTGGTAACTCGACAATTTCTAGAAAGGACGTTGGCATATAGGTCTGTTCTCCACGAAAGGCAGCGATTATATAGACATCATTCGAGCTTCGCTCAGGATCTTGACCAGCAGCATGTTTCAGATTGCCACTGCGCCAAACTACCTCAGCACTCGTTCAAGCCTTCCCGGAAACGCAGGGCAAGGCCCTTGAGGTTCTGCCGCCAGCTCTCCAGCTCATCTCGACTGAGCTCTTCTGGCGCCTCTTCTTCATCAAGATTAATCGCTTGAATCAGCGGCTGCGTCACATCGCCTTTCGGCTTGCGTGGCGCCCTCGGTGGCTGAAACAGTGCTGCGTGCGCCGCCAGCAGTTTCGCCAGCCAGGTTTCCGGATTACCGGCCAGCTCGACCATTTCCGCCAGCTCCGGGATCGCTATCGATTCCAGCACTTCGCGCCTCAGCAACTCCTCCGCCCTCGGCGAATTGGCCTGCGGCAGACGATAAAAGCCAGCGATCTCATGACACAAGCCCAGCAGCGCGCCGTATAGGTGGAACAACGCCGACTCACGCCCGGCCTGGATCAGCGCCAGAGAATTCATCGCCCGCCCTTCTTCAGCACGAGCCAGAGCTTCGAGTGACAGCCCAGCGAAATAGATCTTCTGGTTGGTGCGGGTATAGAGTTCGTGGGCCATGACGGCAGCCTCCACAACGAAATAATTGCTTCACACAGGCCCGGCAGTGTCATGGATCAACCAATGCCAGCGCAAGCAAAAAACAAAAAGGCCGCATGAAACCCCGAAGGTTTCATGCGGCCTTTTCGCTGTTCAGACTAACGCTTACTCAGCCTTGGCCTTTGCGCTGCGCTTGTCTTCAACAGTCCACTTGCCACCGTCGTAATACGCCTTCCAGCCTGTCGGTTTGCCATCGACTTCGGTCTGTACGTATTGCTCCTTGGTCTTGCGGCTGTAGCGGATGACCGCTGGCAGACCGTCAGGATCCTTTTGCGGAGCCTCGCACAGGAAGTGGTACTTCGGATCGATCTCGTCCTTGTGCGGCAGAATCTCGATCACCAGCGGAGCGCGAGTCTCGCGGTTTTTCGGGAACTGACTGGCGGCCAGAAACAGACCGGACGCACCATCGCGCAGGATGTAGGTGTCGTTGACCTTTTCGCATTTCAGCTCAGGCATCTTCACCGGATCCATCTTCGGCGGCGCCGCATCACCGCTCTTCAGCAGCTTGCGGGTGTTCTTGCACTCCGGGTTAGTGCAACCGAAGAACTTGCCGAAACGGCCGGTCTTGAGCTGCATCTCGCTGCCGCACTTGTCGCATTCCAGACTCGGACCTTCATAGCCCTTGATGCGATAGCTGCCTTCTTCGATTTCGTAACCGGCGCAATCCGGGTTGTTGCCGCAGATGTGCAACTTGCGCTTTTCGTCCAGCAGGTAGGCGTCCATCGCCGTGCTGCAGATCGGGCAGCGATGCTTGCCGCGCAGTACCAGCGATTCCGATTCGCCCTCGTCGTCCGCGGCGATTTCATCGCCCGGCACCAGGTTGACGGTAGCCTTGCAGCGCTCTTTCGGCGGCAGGCTGTAGCCCGAGCAGCCGAGGAACACGCCAGTCGATGCGGTACGAATCTGCATCGGACGACCGCACGTGGTGCACGGAATGTCAGTCATGACCGGCTGGTTGGCGCGCATGCCGCTGTCCGGGTTTTCCGCTACTTCGAGTTTCTTCTTGAAGTCGCCGTAGAACTCGTCCAGCACGTTTTTCCAGTCGCGCTCGCCCTGCGCCACGTCATCGAGGTTCTCTTCCATGCCGGCGGTGAAGCCGTAGTCCATGAGATTGGAGAAGCTCTCGGACAGACGCTCGGTGACGATGTCGCCCATCTTTTCCGAGTAGAAACGACGGTTGTGCAGGGTCACATAACCGCGATCCTGAATGGTCGAAATGATCGCAGCGTAGGTCGAAGGACGACCGATGCCGCGCTTTTCCATCTCCTTGACCAGACTGGCCTCGGAGTAACGCGCCGGTGGCTTGGTGAAATGCTGCGACGGATCGAGCTTGATCAGCTTCATCACATCGCCCTGGGCCATGTCAGGCAGCACGTCATCATCGCCAGGCTTGGCAATCTGCGGCATCACCCGGGTGTAACCGTCGAACTTGAGGATACGGCCCTTGGCGCGCAGCTCGAAGTCGCCAGCGCCGACGCTGACGGTGGTCGACAGGTACTGCGCCGGCAGCATCTGGCAGGCGAGGAATTGGCGCCAGATCAGCTCGTACAGACGCTCGGCATCACGCTCCATGCCCGCCAGCTTGCTTGGCGTAGTGTTGGCGTCGGACGGACGAATCGCTTCGTGAGCCTCTTGCGCGCCTTCCTTGCTGCTGTAGACGTTCGGCGTTTCCGGCAGGTACTTCTTGCCGAACTCGTCTTCGATGTAAGTGCGCGCCATCGCCACGGCGTCGGCCGAGAGATTGGTCGAGTCGGTACGCATGTAAGTGATGTAGCCGGCTTCGTACAGACGCTGGGCCATCATCATGGTTTTCTTCACGCCGAAACCAAGGCGGTTGCTCGCAGCCTGCTGCAAGGTCGACGTGATGAACGGCGCCGACGGCTTGCTGCTGGTCGGTTTGTCTTCGCGCTTGACGATGCTGTAGCTGGAGGACTTGAGCTTCTCCAGCGCAGCCATGGCCTGGGCTTCGTTCAGCGGCTTGAAGGCTTCGCCTTTTTCGCGAGCCACTTCGAAACGCACGGTCGAGCCTTTGGTGGTGCCGAGATCGGCATGCACTTCCCAGTATTCTTCGGGATTGAACGCACGGATTTCGCGCTCACGCTCGACCACCAGTTTCACAGCAACCGATTGCACGCGCCCGGCAGACAGACCACGGGCGATCTTGGCCCACAGCAGCGGCGATACCATGTAGCCGACGACGCGGTCGAGGAAACGACGCGCCTGCTGGGCGTTGACACGATCAATGTCCAGCTCGCCCGGCTCGGAGAAGGCTTCCTGAATCGCCTTCTTGGTGATTTCGTTGAACACCACACGCTTGTAACGGCTGTCATCACCACCGATGGCTTCGCGCAGGTGCCAGGCAATGGCTTCCCCCTCGCGATCCAAGTCGGTTGCGAGATAGATGGTGTCAGCATCCTTGGCGAGCCGGCGCAGCTCTTCGATGACCTTTTCTTTGCCCGGGAGGATCTCGTACTGGGCTTTCCAGCCGTGTTCGGGATCGACGCCCATGCGCGAGACCAGCTGCTTGCGCGCTTTCTCTTTCGGCGAGAGCACCGGACCTTCGCCCGCAGCAGCCTTGCCGCGCTTGGCGGCTGGCTCTTTGCTGGCGCTAGCCGAACCGCTGGTGGGCAGGTCTCGGATATGGCCGATACTCGACTTCACCACGTATTGGTTACCCAGATACTTGTTGATGGTCTTGGCCTTAGCCGGGGATTCCACAATGACCAGCGATTTGCCCATGGATCAGAAAATTCCTGAATTCTAGAAGTGAAAGGCGGTTGGCGCCTGACGCGGCACCGCTATATATAGTTGATACAAGGTGAGGTCAAGCGCAGGGTTGTCTGCGCAGTCGCCTCATGCCTTGTCAAAAAGGCTCGGTTCGGCTTGCACCAAAGCAAAGCGCGGCACCTGCTCGCCGTCAACCTCGACCGACTCGACGAACATGCTCAGCGGGCGCACCCAAAAACCGTAATCGCCATACAGGGCTTGGTAAAAGACCACTTCTTCTTCGGTTTCGGAATGCCGCGCAATACTGAATACACGGTATTGCGGACCTTTGTAATGTTGGTAGAGCCCAGGTTGTATCGGCATGCTTCGGCCCTCACTGAAATCTTTTCAAAAATAAATAAAAAACCCAAAACAAAAACCGGGGCACTGGGCCCCGGCTTCCATCGACGAGACGCTTAAACGCGTTCGAAGACGGTGGAGATGCCTTGGCCGAGACCAATGCACATAGTGGCCACCCCGAAGGTGCCGCTATTCTGCTTCATCACGTTCAGCAGGGTGCCGGAAATACGTGCACCGGAGCAACCGAACGGGTGACCCAGGGCGATCGCGCCGCCGTGCAGGTTAACCTTCTCGTTCATCTTGTCGAGCACTTTCAGATCTTTCAGCACTGGCAAGGCCTGTGCGGCGAAAGCTTCGTTGAGCTCGAAGAAGTCGATATCGTTAATGCCAAGGCCCGCACGCTTCAGGGCTTTTTGTGTCGCCGGCACTGGACCATAGCCCATGATCGCCGGGTCCACACCCGCTACTGCCATCGAACGGATCACCGCCATCGGCTGGATACCCAGGTCCTGTGCACGCTGCGCCGACATCACGATCATGCACGAAGCACCATCGGTGATCTGCGACGAAGTACCGGCAGTCACGGTGCCGCCTTTCGGATTGAATGCCGGCTTGAGCGCCGCCAGACTTTCCAGGGTGGTTTCCGGACGAATGGTTTCATCGTAGTCGTACAGTTTCAGGAAACCGTTCTCGTCGTAACCCTGCATCGGGATGATTTCGTCCTTGAACTTGCCTTCCACGGTTGCCTTGTGGGCCAACTGGTGGGAACGCACGCCAAAGGCATCCTGTTGCTCACGAGTGATGCCGTGCATCTTGCCAAGCATTTCAGCGGTCAGGCCCATCATGCCCGAGGCTTTCGCCGCGTACAGCGACATGTGCGGGTTCGGATCGACACCATGCATCATGCTTACGTGGCCCATGTGCTCGACGCCGCCGACCACGAACACGTCACCGTTGCCGGTCATGATCGCTTGCGCAGCAGTGTGCAGCGCGCTCATCGAGGAGCCACACAGACGGCTGACGGTCTGGCCGGCCGAGGTGTGCGGGATCTGGGTCATCAGCGACGCCATGCGCGCGATGTTCCAGCCCTGCTCCAGGGTCTGGTTGACGCAGCCCCAGATCACGTCCTCGACTTCCGCCGGGTCGACTTTGCTGTTGCGTTCCAGCAGTTTGCTGATCAGGTGCGCCGACATATCTTCGGCGCGGGTGTTGCGGTGCATGCCGCCCTTGGAGCGGCCCATCGGAGTACGACCGAAGTCGACAATCACGACGTCTCTAGGATTCAAGCTCATAAGTTCACTCTCACTCTAGTTGGGGGCGCTTAACCGAAGAAGCTCTGGCCGTTCTTGGCCATTTCGCGCAGCTTCGCGGTCGGGTGGTACAGCGCGCCCAAATCAGCGTACTGGTCAGCCAGGGCAACGAACTCGGCAACACCGATCGAATCGATGTAGCGCAGCGCACCGCCACGGAATGGAGGGAAACCGATACCGTAGACCAGACCCATGTCGGCTTCGGCGGCGGTTTCAACGATGCCGTCTTCCAGGCAACGCACGGTTTCCAGGCACAGCGGGATCATCATCCAGTTGATGATGTCTTCGTCAGTGACTTCGCGCTGCTCGTAAACGATCGGCTTGAGCACTTCGAGTACCGACGGATCGGCGACTTTCTTCTGCTTGCCTTTCTTGTCGGCCTCGTAGGCGTAGAAGCCCTTGCCGTTCTTCTGGCCCAGGCGTTTGGCTTCGTACAGCACGTCAATGGCCGAACGACGGTCATCCTTCATGCGATCCGGGAAACCTTCAGCCATGACGTCGCGACCGTGGTGACCGGTGTCAATGCCGACCACGTCCATCAGGTACGCAGGGCCCATCGGCCAGCCGAATTTTTCCATGACTTTGTCGATGCGGACGAAGTCGACACCGGCGCTGACCAGCTTGGCGAAACCGCCGAAGTACGGGAACAGCACGCGGTTGACCAGGAAGCCGGGGCAGTCATTGACGACAATCGGGTTCTTGCCCATTTTCTTCGCATAGGCAACGGTGGTAGCGATCGCCAGTTCGCTGGACTTCTCGCCACGGATCACTTCCACCAGCGGCATCATGTGCACCGGGTTGAAGAAGTGCATGCCGACGAAGTTTTCCGGACGCTTGAGGGCCTTGGCCAGCAGGCTGATGGAAATGGTCGAGGTGTTGGACGCGAGGATGGTGTCCTCTTTGACCTTGTCTTCGACTTCAGCCAGCACCGCTTGCTTGACCTTCGGATTCTCGACCACAGCTTCGACGACCAGATCGACGTGACCGAAGTCGCCGTACGACAGCGTCGGACGAATGCCGTTGAGCACTTCAGCCATCTTCGCAGCGGTCATGCGACCCTTGTCAACGCGGCCGACCAGCAGCTTGGCGGCTTCGGCCAGACCCTGCTCGATACCGTGCTCGTTGATGTCCTTCATCAGGATTGGCGTGCCTTTGGAGGCCGACTGATAGGCGATACCGCCACCCATGATGCCGGCGCCCAGAACGGCAGCCTGCTTCACGTCTTTTGCGATTTCGTCGTAGGCCTTGGCCTTCTTCTTCAGTTCCTGATCGTTCAGGAACAGGCCGATCAGGCTCTGCGCAGCAGAGGTCTTGGCCAGTTTGACGAAGCCTGCAGCTTCCACTTCCAGTGCCTTGTCGCGACCGAAGTTCGCGGCTTTCTGGATGGTCTTGATCGCTTCAACCGGCGCCGGGTAATTCGGGCCGGCCTGGCCAGCCACGAAACCTTTGGCGGTTTCGAAAGCCATCATTTGTTCAATGGCGTTCAACTTGAGTTTTTCAAGTTTCGGCTGACGCTTGGCCTTGTAATCGAACTCGCCGGAGATGGCGCGCTTGATCAGCTCAAGGGCAGCTTCCTGCAATTTTTCAGGGGCGACTACGGCGTCGACGGCGCTGACTTTCAGCGCGTCTTCCGGGCGGTTTTCCTTGCCGGCGGCAATCCACTCGATGGCGTTGTCGACACCGATCAGGCGCGGGAGACGCACGGTACCGCCGAAGCCCGGGTAGATGCCCAGTTTGACTTCCGGCAGACCAATCTTGGCCTTGGTGGACATGACGCGATAGTCAGCCGCCAGGCACATTTCCAGACCGCCACCGAGGGCGATGCCGTTGATGGCCGCGACGGTTGGCACGTTGAGGTCTTCGAAATCGCTGAAGATCTTGTTGGCTTCGAGATTGCCAGCAACCAGCTCGGCATCCGGCAGCTTGAAGTTGTCGACAAATTCGGTGATGTCGGCGCCGACGATGAATACGTCCTTGCCGCTGCTGACGATCACGCCCTTGATCGAAGCATCTGCCTTGATGGTGTCTACGGCCTGACGCAGTTCGTTCAGGGTTAGACGGTTGAACTTGTTGACGGACTCACCCTTGAGGTCGAATTTCAATTCGACGATGCCACTTTCAAGAGCTTTAACCGTGATGGCTTTACCTTCGTAAATCATCAACTGATCTCCACGATATGGAAGCTGAACAGTACACGTCGGACGCAGGCTTATGGCTCAGAAGGACGCTTTGCTCGTCGATTACTGACACCGTCCGCCTGGCACACCCGCCAACGCGATAGTCGGGATTCTGTAGGAGCAGTCTGTAAGACAAACGCTCAATTCATACGCCCGTTTGATTCGGGTACGTCACCTTCACGGAATTTCTGACAATTGTCAATCGCCCTAAATTCGGGCTGAAATGCGACTTTGCAGTCATTTCTGCACCATGATGAGCAGCAACACCCGTCTCGATGTTGAGCCATTCATAGAATCAATAGTTAGAAAAGTCGCCCTAATTTCCGCCGAGCCCTGTTCAGAAGGCTACGCTGGGGGGACTGCGAGGAAATTTGCCGGGGCGATCGAAGCGCCTGCCGCAAAAAAAGATTACCGGCCTGCCTGGCCAACCCGCCCGACGAATCATGTCGGGCTTTTTATTGCTCGTCTGCCAGACCTTCCACACCGTTGCAGTGAGAAAAGTCGCCGTTTCACGCCAGCGCTTTCAGCGTCGCGTCGATATCCTGCAGAACCGTCGCCTCGCCCTTCTCGCCCCAGTACAAGGCGATCATCTGCTTGTCCGCTTCGATTTTGAAAACATTCCCCGGCAATTTTTCGAAATAATCGAGCAGGGTCCGGTCATCGCAGACTTCTTGCCATTGATTGACCCACACGCCCGGGGTTTTCTGCCAATAGGTCCAGCACGCCGGTTGACTGCCACGTCGGGGTCGGTGGTACTGGGCGCAGGGATTCGGCGGCTCCGGCAGCAGCCAGTGCGGCCACTCCTGCGGCGCCAGCTGCATCGCCAGGCCGATGCGTCGCGCCTCCATGCGCAAGGCCATGCGCCCGCTCTGCGTGCGCGATGGGCGCAACCATGCCAGTGGACTTAAAACTACCAGCAGGATTGACACCACCAGCCAGACCGTCATATCTGTACTCCCGATTTTTGATGAGCCCATTGTGTCACTTGCGAACCAATGCGCTTGAAACCAGCCATACTTACCAATATCGAACCCTCAGGAGGAGCACCTCATGCCCTACCACCACATACTGGTCGCCGTAGATCTGACCGAAGAGTGCGACCCTGTGATCCACCGCGCCCGCGAGCTGTCGGTGAGCAACGCTGCCAAGTTGTCGCTGGTGCATATCGTTGAACCAATGGCCATGGCCTTCGGTGGCGACGTGCCGATGGACCTGTCACAACTGCAACAACAGCAGTTCGATCAGGCCAAGGAGCGTCTTGAAAAACTCAAATCGAAATATCCAGAGCTTGAAGGCGCCAATTGCCATCTGACCTACGGCCAGCCCCGCCAGGAAATCCATCATTTTGCCAAGGAACAAGCGTGCGATCTGATCGTGGTCGGCAGTCACGGCCGTCATGGCCTGGCACTGCTGCTCGGCTCGACCGCGAATGACGTGCTGCACGGCGCACCTTGCGATGTACTGGCGGTGCACCTGGTCAAACGTTGATCGGTCTTGCTCTTTGTGGGAGCGAGCCTGCTCGCGAATACGTCGGCACATTCAATATGAGTGCTGCCTGACACACCGCTTTCGCGAGCAGGCTCGCTCCCACAGGTGACCTGCTCCCGCCTGTAGATCGCGCTACATATGAAAAGCCCGGCGCTCATCACTGAGCGCCGGGCTTTTTCACATCAGCAGCAATCAGGCATCCAGCTCGGCCCAACGCTCCACCAACGCATCCAGCTCGGCCTGCAATTGCTCCAGCGAAGCAATCACTTTGGCCGTTTCCGCCGGCGGACGCTGGTAGAAACCGGCTTCAGCCATTTCCGCCTCAACCGCGGCGATCTGCTGCTCCTTGGCGTCGATGTCGCCCGGCAAGGCTTCCAGCTCACGCTGCAGCTTGTAGCTGAGTTTCTTCTTGGCAACCGGAGCAGCAGCGGCAGGCGCAGCCACCGGAGCCGGCTCAGCGGTAACCACCGCCGAATTCAGGTCAGCCTTGCCCGACTTGCTTTCAGTCACACCCAACAGACGCGGCGAGCCGCCCTGACGGATCCAGTCCTGATAGCCGCCGACATATTCACGAACCTTGCCTTCACCTTCGAAGACCAGGGTGCTGGTCACCACGTTATCGAGGAATGCCCGGTCGTGGCTGACCATCAGCACGGTGCCGTTGAAGGTCAGCAGCACTTCTTCGAGCAGCTCGAGGGTTTCCACATCGAGGTCGTTGGTCGGTTCGTCGAGTACCAGCAGGTTCGCCGGTTTGCTGAACAGCTTCGCCAGCAAAAGACGCGCACGCTCGCCACCGGACAACGCCTTGACCGGCGTGCGTGCACGCTGCGGGCTGAACAGGAAGTCGCCGAGATAGCTCAGCACATGGCGGCTCTGCCCGTCGATGTCGATGAAGTCGCGACCTTCGGCGACGTTGTCGATCACGGTTTTTTCCAGATCCAGCTGATGGCGCAACTGGTCGAAGTAGGCGACGTCGATACGCGTGCCCTCTTCCACTTTGCCGCTGGTCGGTTGCAGACCGCTGAGCATCAGTTTCAACAGAGTGGTCTTGCCGGTACCGTTAGCGCCGAGCAAACCGATACGGTCGCCGCGCTGCAGGACCATGGAGAAATCCTTGATCAGGAACGGCCCGCCCGGATGCGCGAAGCTCACGTTCTCGAGGACCATCACCTGCTTGCCGGATTTGTCGGCGGTTTCCAGCTGGATGTTGGCCTTGCCGGTACGCTCGCGACGCTCACTGCGCTCAACGCGCAGGGCTTTCAGAGCGCGCACACGACCTTCGTTACGAGTGCGGCGGGCCTTGATGCCCTGACGGATCCACACCTCCTCCTGAGCCAGACGCTTGTCGAACAGCGCGTTGGCAGTTTCTTCAGCGGCCAGCGCGGCTTCTTTGTGCACGAGGAAACTGGCGTAGTCGCCGTTCCAGTCGATCAGGCCGCCGCGATCCAGTTCGAGGATGCGCGTGGCGAGGTTTTGCAGGAAGGAACGGTCGTGCGTGATGAACAGCACGGCGCCCTGGAAATCTTTCAGCGCTTCTTCGAGCCAGGCAATCGCACCGATGTCCAGGTGGTTGGTCGGTTCGTCGAGCAGCAACAGGTCCGGTTCGGACACGAGCGCCTGCGCCAGCAGCACGCGACGACGCCAGCCGCCGGACAACTCGGCGAGGGTCTTGTCGGCCGGCAGTTGCAGGCGGCTCAGGGTGCTGTCGACCAGCGTCTGCAAGCGCCAGCCGTCACGGGCTTCGAGGTCGTGCTGAACGTGCATCAGCTTGTCCAGATCGGCGTCGGTGACGATGTTCTGGCTCAGGTGATGGTATTCGGCGAGCAAGGCGCCTACACCGTCGAGGCCTTCAGCCACCACATCGAATACCGTCCGGTCGTCGGCCACTGGCAATTCTTGCGGCAATTCGCCGATTTTCAGACCGGGGGCACGCCACACCGAGCCGTCATCGGGCTTCTGGTCGCCCTTGACCAGTTTCATCATGCTGGACTTGCCAGTGCCGTTGCGACCGATGATGCACACCCGCTCACCACGGGCGATCTGCCAGGACACCTTGTCCAACAACGGCATAGCGCCGAACGCAAGGGACACATCGCTGAATTTGAGCAGGGTCATGAGCTTCTCCAAAAACCGGGCGCGCATTCTACCTGACTTGAGGCTTGAGCAGGCCGGCAATTTGTCTGTCGAAGCACTCTGCACAACATTTGTTGCGAACTTGTGCAGCGAGGCTCGCAAAGCTTTCGCCGCTTGCTGGCAAAAGGCTAAGCTACAGGCAATTCAGTGCGGATTTCGATCGGCACTTGTCATGATTTCTCTGCCCGGATGTCTCATGCGCAGTCGCCTTTTCAGTGTTTTGTCCTGCTTGTTTCTTACCGCCACTGCCGCTCAATCCGTCCAGGCGGTGGACCTGTCCACCCAACGCCAGTATTACGATGAAGCCAAGCGCGCCTTGGCCAAGGGTGATACCGGCCCGTATTTCCGTTACAGCCAGGCGCTGGCCGATTATCCGCTGGAGCCGTATCTGGCCTACGACGAACTGACCGCCCGCCTGAAGACGGCGAGCAACGCGGAAATCGAGAAATTCCTCGCCGAACACGGTGATTTGCCGCAGGCCAATTGGATGAAACTGCGCTGGTTGCGCTGGCTCGCCGACCGTGGCGACTGGGCGACCTTCGTCAAGTATTACGATCCGAAGCTGAATTTCACCGAACTGGACTGCCTCAACGCGCAGTACCAGATCAGCCACGACAAGAAAGCCGAAGGATATGCCAGTGCGGAAAAACTCTGGCTGACCGGCAAATCGCAACCGGCTGCGTGTGACGCGTTGTTCGGCATCTGGGCCGCCGATGGCCAGCTCACCGAGCAGAAACGCTGGGAACGCACCAAACTTGCCGCGCAGGCCCGCAACTATCCGCTGGCCAACAGTCTGATCAACGGCCTGACCACCCTCGCCCCGCGCGGTCGCTTGCTGGTCGACGTGGCGCAGAAACCCGAACTGCTCAACCAGCCGTCGCGCTTCACCCCGGCCGACGAGCCGATGTCAGACGTCGTCAGCCTCGGCTTGCGCCGCCTCGCTCGGCAGGATCCGGACAAGGCCATGGCTTTGCTCGACGGTTACGCCAGCAGCATGCATTTCTCTCGTGATGAAAAAGTCGCGATTGCTCGCGAGATCGGCCTGACCCTTGCGCGCCGCTTCGACAGCCGCGCGCTGGACGTCATGACCAAATACGATCCGGAGCTGCGCGACAACACCGTCTCGGAATGGCGCCTGCGCCTGCTGCTGCGTCTGGCACGCTGGAACGATGCCTACGAATTGACCAAACGTCTGCCGCAAGACCTGGCCACCACCAACCGTTGGCGCTACTGGCAGGCGCGCAGCCTGGAACTGGCCGAGCCAAAAAACCCGCAAGCGCTGACCCTGTACAAGAATCTGGCGCGGGAACGAGACTTCTACGGCTTCCTCGCCGCAGACCGTTCACAATCGCCTTACTCGCTGAACAACAAACCGCTGGTGCTCAGCCAGGCGCTGATCAACAAGGTCCGCAACACCCCCGGCGTACGTCGCGCGCTGGAGTTTCATGCACGCGGGCAGATCGTCGATGGGCGTCGCGAGTGGTATCACGTCAGCCGTCATTTCAACCGCGATGAAATGGTCGCCCAGGCCAAACTGGCCTACGACCTGAAATGGTACTTCCCGGCGATCCGCACCATCAGTCAGGCGCAGTACTGGGACGATCTGGACATCCGCTTCCCGATGGCGCACCGCGATACCCTCGTGCGTGAAGCCAAGGTGCGCGGCCTGCATTCGAGCTGGGTGTTCGCCATCACCCGGCAGGAAAGCGCCTTCATGGACGACGCGCGCTCCGGCGTCGGCGCCAGCGGCCTGATGCAATTGATGCCCGGCACGGCCAAGGAAACCGCGCGCAAGTTCAGCATTCCATTGGCCTCACCGCAGCAAGTGCTCGATCCGGATAAGAACATTCAGCTCGGCGCCGCTTACCTCAGCCAGGTGCACAGCCAGTTCAACGGCAACCGCGTGCTCGCCTCCGCCGCTTACAACGCCGGGCCAGGCCGCGTGCGTCAGTGGCTGCGCGGCGCTGATCACCTGAGTTTCGACGTCTGGGTGGAAAGCATCCCTTTCGACGAAACCCGTCAATACGTGCAGAACGTGTTGTCCTACTCGGTGATCTACGGGCAAAAGCTCAACTCGCCGCAACCGCTGGTGGATTGGCATGAGCGGTATTTTGATGATCAATGAGCAGGCAGCGACCGCTGGATAATGAAAAATGCCCGTATCGTGAGATACGGGCATTTTTTATGGCGGATTACTAGGTCGGTTACTGGGTCGGTTACTGGGTCGGTTCATCAGGCTGGCCATCATTAAACTGCAACGCCGCCAGCCGCGCGTACAGCGGGTTGCTGGCGATCAACTCCTGATGTGTCCCCACCGCTACCAGCTTGCCTTGATCCATCACTGCAATGCGGTCAGCGTTCTTCACCGTGGCCAGCCGGTGCGCGATGACCAACGTGGTGCGGTTTTCCATCAGCGTTGGCAGGGCCTGCTGGATCAGATGCTCGCTCTGGGCGTCGAGGGCACTAGTGGCTTCGTCCAGGAGCAGGATCGGCGCGTCTACCAGCAAGGCGCGGGCAATGGCCAGACGTTGGCGCTGACCGCCGGACAACCCGAGGCCGCCATCTCCCAGATGAGTTTGATAGCCGTCCGGCATTTGTTCGATGAAGTCGTGGGCGTGGGCAATTCGCGCAGCTTCCTTGACTTGTTCAAGCGTGGCCGTCGGGCAGCCGTAGCGGATGTTGTCCTCCACACTGCCGAAGAACAATGCAGGGGTTTGCGAGACCAGGGCGAAACAGCGGCGCAGATCCAGCGGGTCAAGGCTGGTCAGCGGCACGCCATCTAGGAGAATCTGCCCCTCGCGTGGATCGTAGAAGCGCAGCAACAAGTCGTAAACCGTGGACTTGCCCGCGCCCGACGGCCCCACCAACGCCAGGGTTTCGCCCGCCCTCACCGTCAGATTCAAGCCATCAACTGCGTAGCTTTGCGGACGCGACGGATAGGAAAAACGCACGTCGCGCAGTTCAAGTTCTCCTTTGACTCGCGCTGGCAGAGTGACCAGTCCGGTCGACGGTGGCTGGATGATGCTTTCCGAGCGCAGCAATTCTGCGATGCGTTCAGCGGCACCCGCAGCGCGTTGCAGTTCGCCGATCACTTCGCTCAGCGTGCCGAACGCGCTGCCGACAATCAGGCTGTAGAAAACGAATGCCGCCAGCTCGCCGGCCGAAATACGTCCGGCCATCACATCCATGCCGCCGACCCACAACATCACCGCCACTGCGCCAAGCACCAGCACGATCACCAAAGTAATTAACCACGCTCGCTGGAAAATCCGTTTGCGCGCGGTTTCGAACGCCTGCTCGACGGTCGAAGCGAAACGCTGCTCGTCCTGAACCTGGTGGTTGTAGGCTTGCACGGTTTTGATCTGGCCGAGGGTTTCCGACACATAGCTGCCAATGTCGGCGATACGGTCCTGGCTCTGGCGCGAGAGATTGCGCACGCGGCGGCCGAAAATCAGGATCGGCGCGATCACCAGCGGCAGTGCAATCACGACAATGCTGGTCAACTTCGGATTGGTGATGAACAGCAGCACTACACCGCCGATCACCATCAGCAGATTGCGCAGGAACAGCGAGAGCGACGAGCCGATCACCGATTGCAGCAGCGTGGTGTCAGCGGTCAGGCGCGACTGGATTTCCGAGCTGCGGTTGTCCTCATAAAAGCCCGGATGCAGATACACCAGGTGATTGAACACCTGACGGCGAATGTCGGCGACCACGCGCTCGCCTATCCACGACACCAGATAGAAACGGGCAAAGGTGCCCAGCGCCAGCCCGAGCACCAGCAACATGAAAATGCCGATGGACTGATTGAGCAGATGCGGCGAACGGGTCATGAAACCCTGGTCTACCAACAACTTGATGCCCTGCCCCATCGACAGGGTAATGCCGGCGGTGACGATCAGCGCGAGCAAAGCGCCGAAGGCATGCCAGCGGTACGGCAGGAGAAAATGACTGGTCAGGCGCAGGGCGCGCCGGTGTCGGGAAGAAAGCATGGAGATCATGGAGTTCACGTCTGCACAGATGGATCGGGCCAGCCTACAGACTCAGATGGGGTGGAACTCTGTAAATCACAATGAGTCAGGTTAAATATGCCCGGGATGTCCGGATGCTAGAAACGATTGGTCTAAGGTTGCGGTTGAGACGAGCGGTCATTTCTGTTTGAGTAGAGATGCCGCCCGCCGACAGACCGCAGGGAGTTGTCACAGCCTGGTCACGTGGCGGTTTTAACTTAGGCACACAACCTGATGAGGAGACAGGCCATGTCCTTGCAACACAGCAGCGAAGACAAGATTGAAGTGATGCGCACCAAACCCGGTCAGTCTCTGGGTTGCTCGATTATCGATGAGCAGGGCCGCGAAGTACCGATCACTGAAGACATGATCCAGGACGCTTGCCGCGAACTGGAGAAGCGATTGGTCAAGCCTGCCGAACAAGAGTGATGTAGCCACCGTCTTCCTGACCCGGCCCTGATTGGCCGGGTTTTTTATATCTGCAATTCGGGATTGGTGGTGTGGCTTTCGCGAGCAGGCTCGCTCCCACCTTTAACTTTGCTGCACTGTAGATCCCCTGTGGGAGCGAGCCTGCTCGCGAAAAGGCCAGCGCTGATTCAGACAGCCACCGCCCCCAGCGCCTCAACAATCTGCCGCAACCCCGGCGCATCACCTTGGATTCGCACCTTCAGCCCTTCGATCTCGCGTCGCACCGGATATTGCTTGCGCAACACGTCAAACGCCGCTCGCTGCTCGGCGACATTCCCCACCAGACTGCGGCGGAAATCCGCATCATCGCGGCGTGGGTCATATACGCCCCGGCACAACATCGCCAGCGCCCATGCCGGATCGCTGTCACCGTGCAGGGAAACTTCCGACAACCAGGTTGCTGGCAGCAGATCACTGAGCGCGATAGCCGCAGGTTGGCCAATGAAAGCGCAGTAGGCCTGATAGATCTGAGCGGTCCCGCGTTGCTTGCCGTCGAGGCTGTAACCGGCAATATGGGGCGTGGCCAACACGCAGAGCTCGGCCAGCGCAGGGTCGACTTCCGGCTCCTTCTCCCAGACGTCGAGCACCGCTTGCAGGTCCTCGCGCTCCAGCAGCACCTCACGCAGCGCAACGTTATCCACCACAGGGCCGCGCGCCGCGTTGATCAACCATGCACCCTGCTTGAGTTGCTGCAAGCGCTGTTGATCGAACAGGTGCCAGGTTGCAGAGTCGCCGCTGCGGGTCAATGGCGTATGCAGACTGATCACGTCGCACTGCTCGATGATCTGCTCAAGGCTGACATAATCGCCGCCCTCGGCAGCCTGACGCGGCGGATCGCAAACCTTGACGTTCCAGCCCAGGCCTTTCAGGACCTTGATCAAGCGCCCCCCCACTTCACCGGCGCCGACAACGCCGTAAGTACGCTGCGTCAGATCCGCGCCTTCGATTTCGGCCAGCGTCATCAGACTGCCCAGTACGTAATCGACCACCCCACGGGCATTACACCCCGGCGCGCTCGACCAGCAGATCCCGGCCTCGTTGAAGTAATCGAGATCCAGATGATCGGTGCCGATGGTGCAGGTGCCGACAAAGCGCACCTTGCTGCCTTCAAGCAGCGCGCGATTGACGTTGGTCACCGAACGCACCAGCAACACATCGGCGTGCTCGACCGTCGCGCGGTCAATGGAGCGGCCCGGCACTCGGCGGATGTCGCCGAAACCGGCAAAAAAAGCATCGAGCAGCGGAATATTTTCGTCGGCAACAATCAGCATGGCGGGCTCCTTGGGCGGATCGGCAGTTTAGGTGCTGACGCGTCTATCAGCCAGCAGGGTTTACGCTTACAAATGCGCAACAGAGGATTTTTCCTGACCGAGGTGTCAGCGGCGTAGAATGCGCCGCTCTGCGCATCAATACTTTCTGGACGCTTTGCCTGTGAACCCTGTAACTGACCAACCTGTCGCCGTCTCCCTGACCCGCCCTGCGCGGATTCGCCTGGAGTTGAAAAACCTGCTCGCCCTCGCCCTGCCGATCATCATCGCGCAACTGGCGACCACCGCCATGGGCTTCGTCGATGCGGTGATGGCCGGGCGCGTCGGGCCCAAGGACCTGGCGGCAGTGGCACTGGGCAACTCGATCTGGGTCCCGGTGTTTCTGTTGATGACCGGCACCCTGCTGGCCACCACACCAAAAGTCGCCCAGCGTTTCGGCGCCGGCAAGCACAGCGAGATCGGCCCGATCGTGCGTCAGGCGTTGTGGCTGGCATTGGTAGTCGGATTGATCGCCACCTCGATGCTGATCGCTGCCGAGCCGGTGCTACATCTGATGAAAGTCGATCCGGAGCTGATCAGCCCGTGCATGCAATATCTGCACGGCATCGCCAGCGGCTTGCCGGCGGTGGCCTTCTATCACGTGCTGCGCTGCACCAGCGACGGCATCGGCCGCACCCGCCCGGCCATGGTGCTGGGCCTGTGCGGTCTGGCATTGAACATCCCGCTGAACTACATCTTCATTTATGGCCACTTCGGCGTGCCGGCCATGGGCGGCGTCGGCTGCGGCTGGGCTACGGCAATCGTGATGTGGGTGATGGCGCTGGGCCTGGCCGGGTATGAACGCTGGGCACCGGTCTATCGCTCAAGCGAACTGTTCAGCCGCTTCGACTGGCCGCAGTGGGCGGTGATCAAACGTCTGCTGTCGATTGGTTTGCCGATCGGCATCGCGGTGTTTGCCGAGTCGAGCATCTTCGCTGTGATCGCCCTGCTGATCGGCAGCCTCGGCGCTACGGTGGTGGCCGGGCATCAGATCGCGCTGAACGTCAGCTCGCTGGTGTTCATGATCCCGTACTCGCTGGGCATGGCGGTTACCGTGCGTGTCGGCCAGGCGCTGGGCCGCGAGGAACCGCGTGAGGCGCGTTTTGCCGCTGGAGTCGGCATGGGCACGGCGCTGGCCTACGCCTGCCTGTCGGCGAGTCTGATGCTGGCGCTGCGCGAGCCGATTGCGGCGATCTATACCGCTGATCCAACGGTGATTCACATTGCGGCGATGCTGATTGTCTATTCAGCGCTATTCCAGTTTTCCGATGCAATCCAAGTGACCGCAGCAGGCGCACTGCGTGGCTATCAGGATACTCGGGTGACGATGATCCTGACCCTGTTCGCCTACTGGGGGATTGGTTTGCCGGTCGGTTATGCGCTGGGCCTGACCGATTGGCTCGGCGAGCCACGCGGTCCGAGCGGTTTGTGGCAGGGTTTGATCGTCGGTTTGAGCTGCGCAGCATTGATGCTGTCGATTCGTCTGACACGCAGTGCGCGCAAGCGAATTCGAATCAGTCGTTCGGCGGGTTGATCGCCCAAAAAAAAGACCTGCATTTGCAGGTCTTTTTTTGCCCTGAGTCAGGACTTCTTGCGAATCCAGTACAGATAGGTGCCGGCCTCTTCGTGCTGGCTGACTAGCTCATGGTCAAGAAACACGCAGAACTTGGGGATATCGCGCTTGGTCGAGGGATCGGTGGCGATCACCTTGAGCAAGCCGCCGGGCACCAGATCGCGAATGTGCTGGTGCAACATCATCACCGGCTCCGGGCAATTGAGGCCGGTGGCGTCGAGGGTGCCGTCGACCGGGGTATCGATCATTTCACTCATGGTTCACTCCAGAAACTGGCCGGCATTGTCGCGCATTGCTTGGGATATCGTCCAACCCATGTGGGAGCGAGCCTGCTCGCGAAGGCAATCCGTCAGCCCCACCGCTTTCGCGAGCAGGCTCGCTCCCACAGGTTCAGTGTTGTGTCAGCGCGATTTGGTTTTCCTGGTGTCGTGCCGGCGCAAATGGCAAGTCACTTCCTCGCGGTCGTGATACAGCTGCTTGCAGCCGATATCAACCTTGATCCCACGCGCCTTGAATCCATCGGCAATGCGCTCGAGCAGACGTTTCACTTCGGCATAACGCTGCTTCATCGGCAGCTTCAGGTTGACCACTGCTTCGCGGCAATGTCCTTCGCCGATCCACTCTTCCAGCATCGCCGCGTTGCGCGCAGGTTTCTCGACGATGTCGCAAACCATCCAGTCCACCGGCTGCTTGGGCTTGAAGGTGAAACCGTCTGCCATCAGATGCTGGACCAGCCCGGTTTCCATCAGGCTTTCAGCCATCGGGCCGTTGTCGATAGCCGTCACCAGCATGCCACGGTTGACCAGTTGCCAGGTCCAGCCGCCCGGCGCGGCGCCGAGGTCAACGCCGGTCATGTCGCTGTGCAGGCGGTCTTCCCACTGATCACGTGGAATGAAGTGGTGCCACGCCTCCTCCAGCTTCAAGGTCGAACGGCTGGGTGCCTCGCGAGGAAACTTCAGGCGCGGGATGCCCATCGGCCACATCGCCGAATTGCCGGCATCGGCCATGCCGAGGAACACCTCGCGTCCGCTTTTGAAGGTCAGCAACAAACGCGGCTTGCTGGCGTCGTCCACCAGTTTGCCAGCGGCGGTCAGCGCCTTGCGCAGCGGGCCTTCGAACTTTTTGCAGAAATTCGACAGTTCCTTGCCGTCATTGGTATCGACCACTTCCAACCACAGACTGCCAAACACCGGAAAATCGGCCATGTGCGCGAGGATTACGCTGATCCGATCGTTTTCCGGCAGATCGATGAAAAAGCCGCGCGCCCACTGCCGCGGGAAGATCAATTCGGCGAAACGCTGACCGCGCATCAGGCGCTCGGCGCCGTCCGCTTCAGTGCAGACAAACTCGGCGCAAGCCGTGGCGGTTTTGGCTTTGGCGTAACCGGCGACATTGAGACGGGCGGCGAGATCGGAAATCTCCGAACAGACTTCGCCTTCGAAGCCGGGCCGGCAATGCATGAATAGGGTGTTCATTCTTACTCCTGGGCAGCGGTCGATCATTCGGCCGCTGCGCGATGCTCAAGCCTTGCGTTGCCGCAATGCCTGTCACGAAAACCGGCGCATGATAGCTGAAGTCGGAACCATGGTTGCGCCGATAGAGTCCAGTTATTAGCCAGCTACTCAAAACAGGGCTAGGTTTAATGCTCTGCCCGTCCCCTCAGTCCGTAGCCGTGCGGACTCAAAGGAGTGATCGTAATGCCGTCCCTCGATAGTCTGAAGTCACTGAAAACCCTACAAATCGACGCCACGACCTACCACTATTTCAGCCTGCCGGAAGCCGCCAAAAGCTTGGGCGATCTCGACAAGCTGCCGATGTCATTGAAGGTCCTGCTGGAAAATCTTCTGCGCTGGGAAGACGAAAAAACCGTCACCGGCGCTGACCTCAAAGCCATCGCCGCCTGGCTCAAGGAGCGCCGCTCCGATCGCGAAATCCAGTACCGCCCTGCCCGTGTATTGATGCAGGATTTTACCGGCGTCCCCGCCGTGGTCGATCTCGCCGCCATGCGTGCGGCAATGGCCAAGGCCGGCGGCGATCCGCAGCGGATCAATCCGTTGTCGCCGGTGGATCTGGTGATCGACCACTCGGTGATGGTCGACAAGTTTGCCAGCGCCAGTGCGTTCGAACAGAACGTCGACATCGAAATGCAACGCAACGGCGAGCGCTATGCCTTCCTGCGCTGGGGCCAGAGTGCGTTCGATAACTTCAGCGTGGTCCCGCCGGGTACCGGCATCTGCCACCAGGTCAACCTTGAGTACCTCGGCCGCACCGTCTGGACCAAAGACGAGGATGGCCGCACCTACGCGTTCCCTGACACCCTGGTAGGCACCGACTCCCACACCACCATGATCAACGGTCTCGGCGTGCTCGGCTGGGGCGTGGGCGGGATCGAGGCGGAAGCGGCGATGCTTGGGCAACCGGTGTCGATGCTGATTCCGGAAGTGATCGGCTTCAAGCTCACCGGCAAGCTCAAGGAAGGTATCACCGCGACCGACCTGGTGTTGACCGTGACGCAGATGCTGCGCAAGAAAGGCGTGGTCGGCAAATTCGTCGAATTCTATGGCGACGGTCTCGCCGACCTGCCATTGGCCGACCGCGCGACCATCGCTAACATGGCCCCGGAATACGGTGCGACATGCGGCTTCTTCCCGGTCGACGATGTCACGCTGGAATACCTGCGCTTGTCCGGCCGGCCGCCGGAAGTGGTGAAGCTGGTCGAGGCCTACACCAAGGCTCAAGGCCTGTGGCGGCTACCGGGTCAGGAGCCGGTGTTCACCGACAGCCTGGCCCTGGACATGGGCAGCGTCGAGGCAAGCCTGGCCGGACCGAAACGTCCGCAGGATCGCGTCTCCCTGCCGAACGTCGCGCAGGCCTTCAGTGATTTCATCGACCTGCAATTCAAACCCACCAGCAAAGAAGAAGGACGCCTGGAAAGCGAGGGCGGTGGCGGCGTGGCGGTGGGCAACGCCGATCTGGTCGGTGAAGCGGACTACGAATACGAGGGCAAGACCTATCGCCTGAAAAACGGTGCCGTGGTCATCGCCGCGATCACTTCCTGCACCAACACTTCCAACCCGAGCGTGATGATGGCTGCTGGACTGCTGGCGAAAAAAGCCGTCGAAAAAGGTCTGACACGCAAGCCGTGGGTGAAAAGCTCTCTCGCCCCCGGCTCGAAAGTGGTCACCGACTACTACAAAGCTGCCGGGCTGACTCAGTACCTTGATCAGCTCGGGTTTTCGTTGGTCGGCTACGGTTGCACCACCTGCATCGGCAACTCCGGGCCACTGCCGGAGCCGATCGAGAAAGCCATTCAGAAAGCCGATCTGACCGTCGCGTCGGTCTTGTCCGGCAACCGCAACTTCGAAGGTCGCGTGCATCCACTGGTGAAAACCAACTGGCTGGCCTCGCCTCCGCTGGTCGTCGCCTACGCACTGGCTGGCAGCGTGCGCACCGATATCAGCAGCGAACCGCTGGGTGAGGATCAGCAGGGCAATCCGGTGTACCTGCGCGATATCTGGCCGAGCAGCCGGGAAATCGCCGAAGCGGTGAATCAGGTCAATACGGCGATGTTCCACAAGGAATACGCCGAAGTGTTTGCCGGCGACGAACAATGGCAGGCCATCGAGGTGCCGCAAGCGGCCACATACGTCTGGCAGGACGATTCGACCTACATTCAGCATCCACCTTTCTTCGACGACATTTCCGGCCCGCTGCCGGAAGTCAAAGACGTCAAAGGTGCGCGGGTTTTGGCCTTGCTCGGCGATTCAGTGACCACCGACCACATCTCCCCCGCCGGCAACATCAAGATCGACAGCCCGGCCGGGCGATACCTGCAGGAAAAAGGCGTCGAGCCGCGCGACTTCAACTCCTACGGTTCCCGTCGCGGCAATCATGAAGTGATGATGCGCGGCACGTTTGCCAACATCCGTATTCGCAACGAGATGCTGGGTGGCGAGGAAGGCGGGAACACCATTTACATTCCCACCGGGGAAAAAATGGCCATCTATGACGCGGCGATGAAATATCAGGCTTCGGGTACGCCGCTGGTGGTGATTGCCGGTCAGGAGTACGGCACCGGGTCGAGCCGTGACTGGGCGGCGAAAGGCACCAATCTGCTGGGCGTCAAAGCCGTGATTGCGGAGAGTTTCGAACGTATTCACCGCTCAAATCTGGTCGGCATGGGTGTGCTGCCGTTGCAGTTCAAGCTTGATCAGAACCGCAAGAGCCTCAATCTGACCGGCAAAGAGACGTTCGAGATTCTGGGATTGACCGGCGTCGAGCTGAGGCCGCGGATGAACCTGCCGCTGGTTATCACTCGCGAGGATGGGCGTCAGGAGAGAATCGAAGTCTTGTGCCGGATTGATACGCTGAATGAGGTCGAGTACTTCAAATCCGGCGGGATTCTGCATTATGTGTTGCGGCAGTTGATTGCTTCGTGACGGGGTGACATTCGCCCAGGCTGTGATCTTTTTGACTTGGCTTTCAAAAGCAGGATCAAAAGATCGCAGCCTCCGGCGGCTCCTGCATTCAGGCGAAAAAAAACCCGCCGAAGCGGGTTTTTCCCAAGACCATTATCGACTCCCTGTCGGCAGCGATCCTTGCGATGGTCGATCGTCCATGATCCTGAAACACTCCCTGTGTCTCAGTTGATGTGTGTAGATTACCCAGTGGATCCAATCAGCAATAGTCGTAAAAGCTACCAACGCGTGTAAGACATTCGCCATACAAACACTTCCGAAAACCCTTAGACCTGTCAGGCACCGCCGCTTTCACGAGCCCTGGCGCTTTCGGCGAGAAACTGTTCAAGCCTGCTCAACTGCTCCTCCCAGCCGCGACTGTCCATGTAATACGCCTCTTTCTGACGGATATCAGGAATGTGCGCGAAGCCGGATTCCGAGACCTTGAGTAGAGTGCCGTCTTCAAAGTCCTGCAATTCGAACTTGACCAATGTGGTTGGCTCTTGTGAGTAGTCGATCTTCGGGTTGACCGCATACGGGTGCCAGCGGAAAGAAAACAGCTGCTGCGGCTCGACCCGCTCGATCAGCACATTCCACAATACGTGTTCATAACCGGGGTAAGTGACCTGACCCTGCGTCCACTCGCCGGCAATGAAACGCCGGCCCTCGAGCGCCACGCCAAACCACTGGCCAAACGCCTCTGCATCGACCAATGCACGCCAGACATGGGAACGCGACGCCTTGAGCGTGATCTTGCGTTCGAAACTGTTAGGTACTGGTTTCATACGTCACCTCCTGTTCTGAACACTAGGCTTGTATGACCACATGTCCAATGCGAAGTTGTATCGAAGCGCTGCAGACACCGATTCGAGCGGACACATTCTGCGGTAGTTTGCGCTCTGTGATCGGCGCCGCATGACCTGTTATCTTTCCAGCGAATCCGCAGAAACAAGGACGAATCATGCAGCCCTCTCTTGCCGATCGGTATCGCGGCGCCCTCCTCGGCCTGGCTTGCGGCGATGCGGTCGGCACAACAGTTGAGTTCCAACCGCGAGGATCATTCCAGCCGCTGAGCGATATGGTTGGCGGCGGGCCGTTCCAGCTTAAGCCAGGGCAATGGACCGATGACACTTCAATGGCACTGTGCCTGGCCGAGAGCCTGCTGCGCAAAAACGGCTTCGACGCGGCTGATCAGATGGGCCGCTATCTCAATTGGTGGAAATGGGGATACCTGAGCTCCACCGGTGAATGTTTCGACATCGGCATGACCGTCAGCCAGGCGCTGGAACAGTATCAGCGAACCGGGGAGCCTTTCGCAGGGTCGACTGATCCGTTGACAGCTGGTAACGGGTCGCTGATGCGGTTGGCACCAGTCGTGCTGTTTTATTTTCCGGACGCTCGACAGATCCAGATCCACGCTGCCGACAGTTCGCGCACAACCCATGCGGCGCCGGAGGCAATCGAGTGCTGCCAATTGCTGGCTGATCTGATTGCACGAGCGCTTGAGGGTGCGGAGAAAACACAGCTTCGCCGGGCGCCACTGCTCAAGCTTTCCCAGCCCAAGGTGGTTGCGATTGCTCAGGGTGAGTACCTTCACAAAGCGGAAACTGAAATAAAAGGCAGTGGCTATAGCATCCAATCGCTGGAAGCCGCTTTGTGGTGCTTTCACCATACGCAGACATTCGCCGAAGCGGTGTTGAAAGCAGCCAATCTCGGTGATGATGCGGATACAACGGCTGCTATCGTGGGTCAGTTGGCAGGTGCTTACTACAGCGCTCGGGCGATCCCCGAACACTGGCTGGAGCAGTTGCATGAAGGCGAGGAAATCACCGCCACTGCGGATCGCTTGCTTGAGGCGTCCCGGCTACGTACATAACAATCGATACACCCTTTCCACTCGAGATAGCGAGAACCTTATGTCAGTGCGTCTGCTTCTGGCCTCTGTGCCTTTTTTGTTTGCCCCTTTCGCCCATGCCGCCGTTGATTGCGCCAACGCCAGCGATCAGGCGACGATGAATCAATGCGCGGGGCAAGCCTTCAAAGCGGCGGACAAGGAATTGAATACGCTCTATCAGCAGATCACCGGGCGTCTCAAGGACAACCCGGACGGAAAGAAGCTGTTGGTCAACGCGCAGCGGGCGTGGGTCAGCTTCCGGGATGTCGAGTGCAAGTTTTCGGCTTCTGGGGTGGCGGGCGGGAGTGTTTATCCATTGGTTTACAGTAGTTGTCTCACAGCCGTAACCAAGGCCAGAGTAGAAACCCTCAAGCAGTATTTGAAATGTGAGGAAGGTGATATGAGTTGCCCGGCACCCGGTGCGTAATCACAGGCTCCGCTTACGGAGCCTGTGCTGTGAAACCGTTACGCATCAGACGTGAGGATCGCCCGGCGCCTTGCTCGGCGCTGCGTATTGCGGCTTGAGGTGGCCATCCTGATCGAGTAACCAGGCGTCCATGATCTGCCGCACTACTGGACCGGCAACACGACCACCCGCCTCGCCGTTTTCGATCATTACCGAGATGGCGATCTTTGGATGTTCGGCCGGTGCGAATCCTACAAACAGGGCGTTGTCACGGTGGCGTTCCAGAGTTTTCTCGCGGTTGTAGCGCTCACCCTGCTTGATCGCCACCACTTGCGCCGTACCACTCTTGCCGGCGATGCGGTATTGCGCGCCCGCAGCGGCCGCTCGGGCAATACCTCGAGCATCGTGCATGACCATCTGCATACCGTGATTGACCTGCTCCCAATCGCGCGGGTCCTTGAGCAGGATATTGGGCATTGGATGCTCGTCGACCGGCGCTACACCATCGACCGACTTGGCCAAGTGAGGCCGATTCCATATCCCCTTATTTGCGATCAGGGCAGTGGCCTGGGCCAATTGCAGTGGTGTGACCTGCATGTAGCCCTGGCCGATGCCCAGAATAACCGTCTCGCCGGGATACCAGGCCTGTCGCCGAGTAGCGCGTTTCCACGCTTGCGACGGCATCAGACCGGGCGACTCTTCAAACATGTCCAGCGAGACTTTTTCACCAAGGCCGAACATCGCCATGTAGTCGTGCAGACGATCGATGCCAAGCTTGTGCGCCAGATCATAGAAGTAGGTGTCGTTCGAGCGCATGATCGCCGCGTCCATGTCCACCCAACCATCACCGCTGTGGTTCCAGTTGCGATACTTGTGATCGAAGTCCGGTAATTGGTAGTAGCCGGGATCGTATACGCGGGTCTGCGGGGTCACGACGCCGGCGTCCAGACCAGCGATAGCGACTTCCGGCTTGATCGTCGAGCCTGGAGCGTACAGGCCGCGCAGTACGCGGTTAAACAGCGGACGGTCGATGGAATCGCGCAACGCTGAATATTCCTTCGAACTGATCCCGGTGACGAACAGATTCGGATCGAAACTCGGATTGCTGACCATCGCCAGCACTTCTCCAGTGGACGGATCGAGCGCTACCACCGAGCCACGACGGTCGCCCAAAGCGGCTTCAGCTGCTTCCTGCAGCTTTACATCGAGGCTCAGGACGATGTTTTTGCCTGGCACCGGATCGGTGTGCTTGAGTACCCGTAGCACACGGCCTTGAGCATTGGTTTCGACTTCTTCGTAACCGACATGGCCATGCAACTGCGCTTCATAGAAGCGCTCGATACCGGTTTTACCAATGGATTGAGTGCCTCGGTATTCAACGGAATCGAGGGTTTTCGATTCTTTTTCATTGATCCGACCGACATAACCGATCGAATGGGCGAAATGTGCGCCGAGGGGATAGTGCCGGACAAACTGCGGTTCGACATCAAGTCCCGGTAAGCGAAACTCGTTAACCGCCAGGACGGCAATCTGCTCTTCCGTCAGCTCATAAAACAGGGTGACCGGTGTGAACGGATGCCGGGATTGCTTCATCGCCTTGTCGAATACCGTGCGGTCTTCAGCAGGCAAGTGCAGCAAGTTGATGACTTCGTCCAATTCTTGATTGACGTCGGTGGCACGCTCACGGGTGATGGTCAGGTTGTAGCTGGGGCGATTGTCGGCGAGCAACACACCGTTGCGGTCGTAGATCAATCCACGCGTTGGCGGTATCGGGAGGACATGGACGCGATTGTTTTCGGAGATGGTCGAGTGATAGTCGAATTCCACGACCTGGAGGATGTACAGGCGCACCACCAGAGCGCAGCTGATGGCGAAGACAAACAGAGCGCAGGCGATCAATCGTTTGTTGACCAGCCGCGTCTCTTTTTCATGATCCTTGATCGGGATTGGTTCAGGCATTTCTACAGCAACTCTTTGACATAAATGAGTGCCGATCCGTGGGCAGGACATCAGTCCGTTAAAAAACGAGCTGCACCATACCAAAACTCGCCATCCACTTCAGGATGAATTTCCCCGGCGGCAG
>NZ_JBTYHF010000009.1:0-323916 GCF_054871425.1 Pseudomonas glycinis
CTCCTTCAACTCCTTCCAGGCTTCGATGATCTGAAGCAAGCCGCTGTCGAAAACTGCTTAACTCTTTGAATCTCAAGGAGTTTTCCGTTTCGACTGCGCCGGAAGTGGGGCGAATTATAGACCTCTGGAATCTGCCGTCAACCGTTAACTTCGCTTTTCTTGCAGATTTTGCTTTTTACCCAGTAAACGCGGGATTCGCTTCATCACCGGCGGCAGACGAAGCAGCAAAAGCACGCCACCTATAAAGGCATAAATGGTCCACTCTTCCAGATCGGCCCGCACGATCCACAGCATATGCAGCAAACCCAGTCCGAGAATCAGGTAAACCAGGCGATGCAGCTTCTTCCAGCGAGCTCCCAAACGACGCTGACTATAACGATTGGACGTCACCGCCAGTATCAGCAATCCGAGAAAGCCCAGCGCACCGACAATAATGTAAGGACGCTTGCGTAGCTCAACGCCCAACTGTGACCAATCGAACCCGAGGATAAACGCCATATAGCTGAACAGATGCAGCGTCACATAAGCAAAACACCAAAGCCCTAACTGCCGGCGCACTGCAATCCACCCCGCCCAGCCACTCAGCTTTTGCAACGGCGTCATGCTCAGCGTAATCAACAGCAACACCAGCGTGCCAAGCCCGAGACGATCAACCAGCACCTTGCCCGGATCAGGCCCGAGCAGATCGGCGAACGCTTGATAGAACCACAGCAATGGCCAGACCGCCGCAGCAATGAAAACGCCCACTCGCCAGAACGGATAACGCATCAGTAGTTCTTCCGCAGATCGAGCCCTGTATATAAAGAAGCGACTTCATCGGAGTAGCCGTTGAACATCTGCGTATCGCGCACATTCGGTTTGAACAGACTGTTCGGCAGGCGCCGCTCGCGCGCCTGGGTCCAGCGTGGATGGTCGACGGTAGGATTCACATTCGCGTAGAAGCCATATTCATCGGCAGCAATGCTTTGCCAGGTGGTCTTCGGCTGCTCACTGACCAGACTGATGCGCACAATGGACTTCACGCTTTTAAAGCCGTACTTCCACGGCACCACCAGACGCAGAGGCGCGCCGTTCTGGTTCGGCAGTTCGCGGCCATACATGCCCACCGCCAGGATCGCCAAAGGACTCATCGCCTCATCGAGACGCAAGCCTTCGACATACGGCCAGTCGATCAAGGCAAAACCGGAACGCTGGCCGGGCATGCTCTTGGGATCCTGCAAGGTTTCGAAGCGGATGTATTTGGCTTTGGAAGTCGGTTCGACCTGTTTGAGCAAGGCCGAGATGGGAAAGCCGATCCAGGGAATGACCATCGACCACGCCTCGACGCAGCGCAGACGATAAATACGCTCCTCCAACTGATACGGTTTCATGAAGTCTTCCAGCGCATAACGCCCCGGCTTACCCACCTCCCCGTCAATCACCACGCTCCAGGGTTCGGTTTTCAGGTCGCCAGCGTTCCTCGCGGGATCTCCCTTGCCGGTACCGAACTCATAAAAGTTGTTGTAGTTCGTCGCGTCTTTATAAGGCGTGATCGCCTCGTCCTTGACGTTGACCGCCCCCCATTGAGTAGAAGGAAGCTTTTCGGCAAACCAGGCCGGAGCCTTGCCGGATTCGACTTCAGAGTAACGCGGGGCATCAGCTGCGCTGGCCCAGCGCGGCAGGCTGCTCACGGCAATACCGGCAGCAGTGGCGCCGAGCAATTGGCGACGGGAGAGATAAATGGCTTCAGGCGTGACATCCGACTCATGGCAGTCGGATGCTTTGGGGATCTTGATCAACATGACAACTCCGCAGCTTTGGAGGACAGGTGCACCCATAGACTGCGGAGTATGCGGGAAATTACATCACTCGGCGTTTTTGTGACGACGAAGACGCAACAGATATTGCACCGGACCGGACGCCGCATAGGCGAGGAACACCAGCAGCAGAATGCGCGGCGGATCACTGAACACGACAGCGAATACCAGCACCACCGCGAGGATCGCCACGAACGGCACGCGACCTTTGAGATCCAGCTCCTTGAAGCTGTTGTACTTGATGTTGCTGACCATCAGCATGCCGGCCGCCGCCACCATCAAGGCCACCAGGAACGACATCTTCGAACCCTGGATGCCGTAATCGCTGAACGCCCAGACAATACCGGCCACCACACCTGCCGCCGCCGGGCTGGCCAGACCGATGAAGTAGCGTTTGTCCGCCGTGCCGACCTGGGTGTTGAAACGCGCCAGACGCAACGCCGCACCCGCTACATATATGAAGGCGACCATCCAGCCGACCTTGCCCATGTCTCCCAGCGCCCAGCCGAAGGCCAGCAATGCCGGCGCGACGCCGAAGGCGACCATGTCCGACAGCGAGTCGTACTCGGCGCCGAAGGCACTTTGCGTATTGGTCATGCGCGCCACGCGACCATCGAGGCCGTCGAGCACCATCGCGACGAAAATCGCGATCGCAGCGAAAGCGAAGTACTTGCTCGCATTCACCGAGTCGCCGGCGCTCAACGCGGCCTGGGCGCTCATCGAGTTGATGATGGAATAGAAGCCTGCGAACAGGTTGGCAGTGGTGAACAGGTTCGGCAGCAGATAGATACCACGATGCCGGACTTTACGACCTTCTGCGTCGTGCCCTTCTTCGATGTGTTCATCGATGGGCAGCAGGCTTTCGGCGTCGGAAGCCTTGTTCGGCTCTTCGGGACGTTCGCTCATGGACATTACCTTGCAACGGTTTGGAAAAAATTCGACAGAGGCTTGAGGACGACAGTTCGGCCACAAACGATGCAGCTTTATACCAGAAGCACCGGCCCAAACGAAAAAACGCGGCCGAGGCCGCGTTTTTCGTACAAGGAACGACGACTCAGTTCTTGGCTTTGTCGACGATCTTGTTGGCACCGATCCACGGCATCATGGAGCGCAGTTGCTCGCCGATGATTTCGATGCCGTGAGCGGCGTTGTTACGACGCTTGGCGGTCATCGAAGGGTAGCCGGTTGCGCCTTCGCTGATGAACATTTTGGCGTATTCGCCGTCCTGAATACGTTTCAGGGCGTTGCGCATGGCCTGACGGGATTCGGCGTTGATCACTTCCGGGCCAGTCACGTACTCGCCGTATTCGGCGTTGTTGGAGATCGAGTAGTTCATGTTGGCGATACCGCCTTCGTACATGAGGTCAACGATCAGCTTCAGTTCGTGCAGGCACTCGAAGTAGGCCATTTCCGGCGCGTAGCCAGCTTCAACCAGGGTTTCGAAACCGGCTTTCACCAGTTCAACGGTACCGCCGCACAGAACGGCTTGTTCGCCGAACAGGTCGGTTTCGGTCTCGTCCTTGAAGGTTGTTTCGATGATGCCGGTACGACCGCCACCAACGCCAGCGGCATAGGACAGTGCAACGTTCTTGGCGTTGCCCGAGGCGTCCTGGTAGATCGCGATCAGGTCAGGGATACCGCCGCCTTTGACGAACTCGGAACGCACGGTGTGGCCCGGGGCTTTCGGCGCGATCATGATTACGTCGAGGTCGGCACGCGGAACAACCTGGTTGTAGTGAATCGCGAAGCCGTGGGAGAAGGCCAGAGTGGCGCCTTTCTTGATGTTCGGCTCGATTTCGTTCTTGTACAGCGAGGACTGGAACTCGTCCGGGGTCAGGATCATGACCAGGTCGGCAGCGGCAACAGCGGAAGCAACGTCGGTCACTTTCAGGCCGTGAGCTTCGGCTTTGGCAACGGTGGCCGAACCTTTACGCAGACCGACGGTAACGTCGACACCGGAGTCTTTCAGGTTGCACGCCTGAGCGTGGCCCTGGGAGCCGTAACCGATGATGGCAACTTTCTTGCCCTGGATGATCGACAGGTCGCAGTCTTTATCGTAGAAAACTTTCATGAATTTCCCCTTATATCCGGCCGTTCAGGCCATGCGCTAATTTGGTTTAGATGCTGAGTACTTTGTCGCCGCGAGCAATGCCGGTCACGCCGCTACGGACGGTTTCCAGAATCGATGCGGTGCCGATGGACTGAATGAAGCTGTCGAGCTTGTCGCTGGTACCGGTCAATTGAACGGTATACACGCTGGCGCTGACGTCGACGATCTGCCCACGGTAGATATCGGTGGTGCGTTTGATCTCGGCGCGCTGGGCGCCAGTGGCCTTGACCTTGACCAGCATCAGTTCACGCTCGATGTGAGCGCTTTCCGACAGGTCCACCAGCTTGACCACTTCGATCAGCTTGTTCAGGTTTTTGGTGATCTGCTCGATCACTTCATCGTGGCCCACGGTGGTCAGCGTCAGACGCGACAGGGTCGGGTCTTCGGTCGGGGCCACGGTCAGGCTTTCGATGTTGTAGTTGCGCTGCGAGAACAGGCCGACTACGCGAGACAGAGCGCCGGGTTCGTTTTCCAGAAGCAGGGAAATAATGTGCCGCATGATTAAGTACGCTCCGTCTTGCTCAGCCACATATCGCGCATGGAGCCGTCTTTGATCTGCATCGGGTAGACGTGCTCGCTGGTGTCGACCGCAACATCGATGATCACCAGGCGATCCTTCATGGCAAACGCTTCGGCCATCTTCGACTTCAAGTCTTTCGATTCGGTGATGCGTACGCCAACGTGGCCGTAGGCTTCAGCCAGCTTGATGAAGTCGGGCAGCGATTCCATGTAGGAGTGCGAGTGACGGCTGCCGTAGCTCATGTCCTGCCACTGGCGAACCATGCCCAGCACACCGTTGTTGAGGATGACGATCTTCACCGGCAAGCCGTATTGCAGGCAGGTCGACAGCTCCTGGATGTTCATCTGGATACTGCCTTCGCCGGTGACGCAGGCAACGTCATCGTCCGGGAAGCTCAGTTTGATGCCCATCGCTGCTGGCAGACCGAAGCCCATCGTGCCCAGACCACCGGAGTTGATCCAGCGGTTCGGCTTGTTGAACGTGTAGTACTGCGCGGCAAACATCTGGTGCTGACCAACGTCGGAGGTCACAAAGGCGTCGCCCTTGGTCACTTCGCAGAGGGTTTCGATCACGGTCTGCGGCTTGATCTTGCTGCCGTCGCCCTTTTCATAAGGGAACAGGCCGCGATCACCGCGCCATTCATCGACCTGCTTCCACCAGCTGGCTACGGACTCCTTGTTCGGGGTCTCGCCGATTTCCTTGAGAATCGCGACCATTTCGGTCAGGACGCTCTCGACCGGACCCACGATTGGCACGTCGGCCTTGATGGTCTTGGAAATCGACGCCGGGTCGATGTCGATGTGGATGATCTTGGCGTTCGGGCAGAATTTCGCCGGGCCGTTGATCACCCGATCGTCGAAGCGCGCGCCGACGGCGAGGATCACATCGGCATGGTGCATCGCCAGGTTCGCGGTATAGCTGCCGTGCATGCCGAGCATGCCGATGAACTGACGGTCAGTGCCTGGGAAAGCGCCCAGACCCATCAACGTGTTGGTCACCGGCAGGTTGAGCATTTTCGCCAGTTCGGTCAGTTGCGCGGAGCCATTGCCGAGAATCACGCCGCCGCCGGAGTACAGCACCGGGCGCTTGGCCGCCAACAACATTTCTGCTGCTTTGCGGATCTGCCCGGAGTGACCGCGAACGGCCGGGCTGTAGGAGCGCAGCTTGGCCTTTTTCGGAAAAACGTATTCGAACTTTTCGGCCGGGTTGGTCATGTCTTTCGGGATGTCGACCACGACCGGGCCCGGACGACCGGATTGCGCCAGGTAGAAGGCCTTCTTCATGACTTCCGGGATTTCCGAAGCGTGCTTGATCATGAAGCTGTGCTTCACGATCGGCCGGGAGATACCGATCATGTCGGTTTCCTGGAACGCGTCGGTGCCGACCATGGTGCTTGGCACCTGACCGGAAATGATCACCATCGGAATCGAGTCCATGTAGGCGGTGGCGATACCGGTAATGGCGTTTGTGGCGCCTGGACCGGAAGTCACCAATACCACGCCGGCTTTACCGGTGGCACGGGCGTAGCCGTCAGCCATATGGGTCGCCGCTTGTTCGTGACGAACCAGGATGTGGGTCACTTCCGGTTCTTTGAACAGGGCATCGTAAACATGCAGGAGAGCACCACCCGGGTACCCGTAGATATATTTGACGCCTTCGTCACGCAAAAAGCGGACGAGCATCTCACCGCCAGATAAAAGCTCCACGTTGTTCACCTCTAAAACGCCAGAATACCGTCCACAAAAAAGGGGCGGGTCTTAATAGGTTTACTTCTCGGCAGAGCATGAGCGACGGTGGTCGCCGACTACGTCAGCACTGACTGAGCAAGTATTGGGATCGTCCCAAGTGTTGCGGGCCTTTCCCACCCAGCGCGAGGTAACGCGTTGCGGGTGTAACAGGTCGGCGCGGATGTGCGCCTCATGATCTACCGAGTGGGTCTGCTTCTGGCAGTCCCTCTACAGCGGACTTTGGATTCTTCTGTTTCGCCCTCTGCAAGTCAAGTCGTCTGTGTGGTTAATTGTGGGTAAGCACATGAGAACGCAAGAAAAAACCTGAAAAGCGCTACTCTGTTAGCGTCAATTGCGCATTTTTGCCAAGGAATCAGCATGCGAACGCTCCTCCTCACTCTGCTGATCGGTCTCAGCCCATGGTGCTCGGCCGCTCAAATCTACAAATGGGTCGATGCCCAAGGCGTCACGCATTTCGATGCACAGCCGCCGCAGGGCCAACCGTCGACGACCGTACAGACGCCCTCCTCACCCGCACCGAAAGCTGCGCCGATGCCGGGCGGCGGCGTACTTGGCGATCAGAAAGCCATTGATGCCAAGGTGAAGAAACAGGTCGCCGAGCATCAGGCGCAGCTCAAGGCATTTTGCGAACAGGCACGCACGAACCTGGCGCAACTGCAGAACAATCCGCGTTTGCGTGAGGAGGTCGAGGGGGATGTGCGCAGGCTCGACGATACACAGCGTCAGGAACGCATCGTCGAAGCGAAGAAGCAGATTGCCGAGAACTGCCAGTAGGCCTGGCAGTTCCCAGTTTAGTTCAGCGGGACGCAGTGATCAGCAGGTCAAACTCTTTGAGCAGCACCTGCAACTGCCGATCCTTTCCGCCAAGGTTGCGCTGGGCAAAGACCATTTCCGCCATTTCCTGAATGCCCGAGGCGTTCGGCAGCGGCAGATCCTGTTCGAGGATCATCTTCATGCGCGGCAGGAAGATCCATTGCAGCCATTGCTCGAAGTCCAGCGTGTCGACGGAAAACGGCTCGACACTGCTCAGCGCTTCGGCGGACGGCTCAACCTCATCCCACCAGCCCTGGGTGCGCAGCTCTCGTTCGATCAGCAACAGCTGATCGGCGATTTTCGGGAAGCGCACATCCATCACAGGGAAACCTTGGCCTTCTGACGGGCCAGTGCGGCGCCGGCGGAATCGCCTTGTTTCTCACGAGACTGAGCGATGATTTCCCACAGGCTGGCTTGCAGATCCGGACGACCGTTGGCCATGGTCAGCGCACGACGGGCAAATTGCTCGGCTTGCGGCGCATCGCCCTGGGCCATACGTACTTGCGCCAAACGGTACAGCACTTGTGGCTCACGGGGGGCGACACGTTGCGCCCGCTCCAGGCTGGAAGAAGCACCATTGAGGTCGCCACCGGCCTGTTGCTGTTGCGCGGTGGTCAGCAAGGCGAGTACCGGGCCGTCCAGTTGCTCATCCGCCGACAGGCCACCGCCACTGCTGGCCGAAGGAATGCCACTTGGCGTCGACGGCATGCTGTAGCTGCCGGAGTTGATCGGCGCCGACTCAACCGCCGACGGGTTGTAAGGCCCCGACGTGATGCCTCCGGATGCCGGCCCCGGGACGATCGGCGAAGAGCTGATCGGTGTCGACACCGCCGCACCACCACCCGGCACCATCACCACTACGCCGGTATCGCCTTGCGGAATCGCCTGAGTCTGGCCCTGCACCGGGCGCTTGACCGTGGTCTGGCGGAAACCGCCATTGGCGCCGATGCGCTCGCTGTTGGACACGGCGGTGCCCGAATCCACCACAGGAATCGAACCACGCTGTACGGTGGAGCAGCCGCTGAGCAAAGCCACGGCGGTCACCGCTGGAATCAACCACTTGTTCACTTGAAACCCTCTTTGCTTAATTCATCCAGCCCTTGACCCAGTCCATCACCGACTCCGGCGAGGCAGGTGTTTCGCTTGCACACGCGGCGCCGGGTGGCGGTTCGCTGCCGCGAATATACGGCATCTGTACCGCGCCGGGGCAGTTGGCATCCGAACCCTGGCCGGTGCGCGAATCGACCCAGGCCTGCACGACGTTGTCCGGCTGCGGCATGTCCAGCGGCAGCGGATCGGCCTTGCGCATGAAACTGGTCCAGACCTGCAGCGCACCGGTGGCCCCGGTGAACGGCGTCTTGCCGTTGTCATCGCGGCCGAGCCAGACCACTGCCAGCAGATCCTGACTGAAACCGGCGAACCAGCTGTCGCGCGAATCGTTACTGGTACCGGTCTTGCCCGCCAGTGTCAGGGTCTTGGGCAGCACGTTATAAACCGAACTGCCGGTACCTTCACGCATCACCCGCTGCATCGCGTTCTGGATCAGGTAAATCGAGGCAGGGTCGAAGCGCTGTTCGATCTGGAACGGATAGCGCTTGAGCGGCTCGCCCTCGGCGGTCAACACGCTGCGGATGCCGCGCATCGGCGTATTGAAACCACCGTTGGCCAGCGTCTGATACATGGTCGCCACTTCGATCGGCGTCATGCCGCCGGCACCGAGCAGCATCGACGGGAACGCCGGGAACTCACGAGTGACGCCCAGGCGACCCACGGTCTTGAGCACGTTAGGCACACCGACTTCCAGGCCCAGACGCGAGGTCGACAGGTTGTAGGAATGCGCCAGGCCCTGATAGAGGAACACCGTACCGTGGGAGCGGCGATCGTAGTTCTGCGGCTTCCACACCTGACCGTTGGCGCCCTTGACCGACAGCGGATCGTCCGACAGCCAACTGGTCAGCGTGTACTGGCTCGGCTTCTCGAGCGCGGTCAGATACACCGCCGGTTTGATCAGCGAGCCGATCGGGCGCACCGCATCCAGCGCGCGGTTGAAGCCGGCATAGCTGGCCTGACGGCTGCCGATCATCGCCTGGACTTCACCGGTTTCCGGGTTGGTCACGACCATCGCCGCTTCGACGTCATCCGAGCCCTTGCGCCCAGCCAGACGCTTGAACGTGTCGTTGACCGAGGCTTCGGCTTTCATCTGCAGAATCGGGTCGAAACTGGTGAAGATGCGCAGGCCTTCTTCGGTCAAGTCTTCGTCGCGGTAGTCTTCGCGCAACTGACGTTTGACCAGATCGATAAAGCCCGGGAACGAGCTGTCGGCGAGCTTGCCGCGAGTCGTCACGCCGAGCGGCATTTTCTTCGCCGCTTCGACCTGCTCGGCGGTTGCCACGCCTTGCTGCGCCAGCACGTCGAGGACCAGATCACGCCGCTCCAGCGCGCGCTCCGGGTTACGACGCGGGTTGTAGTAGGACGGCCCCTTGACCATGCCGACCAGCAACGCCACTTGATGCAGTTTCAGCTCGGACAATGGCTGGCCGAAGAAGAACTGGCTGGCCAGACCGAAACCGTGCACCGCACGCTGACCGTCCTGGCCGACAAAGACTTCGTTGAGGTAGGCCTCAAGGATTTCCTTCTTGTCGTAATGCAGTTCGAGCAGCAACGCCATCATCGCTTCGGTGAGCTTGCGGGTCAGGCTGCGTTCGCTGGTCAGGTAGAAGTTCTTCACCAACTGCTGGGTCAGCGTACTGCCGCCCTGGGTCATCTTGCCGCCGGAGGTGTTGATCCACACGGCGCGGGCGATCGATTTCGGCGACACACCCCAGTGACTGTAGAAGTCGCGGTCTTCCACAGCGATCAAGGTTTCGAGCAGGTACGGCGGCACCTGATCGAGTTTGATCAGGATGCGGTCTTCAAGATTTTTCGGGTAAATGCCGCCGATCATCAGCGGCTCGAGGCGCACCACCGACAGTTTCGAACCGTTGGTCGCGGACAGCTCGGCAACGTAATCGCCGGAGAAGCGCACGCGCACCGGCTGCGGCTTTTCCAGGCCTTCATAGAACTGGAAGCCACGGGTGTTCAGGTCAACCGTATTGCCGCTGACGGCGGCGGCGCCGGGGCCATTGCTCACGGCTTCGCGGCGATAGCCGAGGGCATCGAGTTCGGTGAGGAAATCGTCCTTGCTGAGCTTCTGTCCGACGAACAGCTCGAGCGGGCGCGCGTATACCTTGGCCGGGATGGTCCAGCGCTTGCCGGAGAACTTCTCCTGCACCACGGCATCGAGGTAAACGGCGAAGCCGGCCAGCACTACAAGGCCGACCAGGCTGAGTTTAATGGCCCAGCTCAACCATGGGCTGAGGCCCTTGGCTGGTGGTTTTTTCTTGGTACGGGGGGATCGGGATCGAGTCATGGCGGCGGATTATACGCACTTTATCGATCCTCAACAGGCACGCGCGGAGGTTTGCGTCAGGCGGGCAAGCAGCCATAATGGCCGCCTCGAATTCCCCCGCCTCTGAAGGATCGCCCGTGAGCCAGTCCCTGATCGCTGCCCTGCAAAACCCGGCCCTCTACCCGCATCCCGTCGAAGGGTTTCAGGTCATCGAAACCCACATTTCGTGGGTGATTCTCACCGGCCCCTTTGCCTATAAAGTGAAGAAGCCGGTGAATTTCGGCTTCCTCGACTTCACCAGCCTCGACGCCCGTGCGCATTTCTGCGCTGAAGAGCTGCGTCTGAACCAGCGTCTGACCGCTGATTTGTATCTGGACGTGTTGCCAATCACCGGCAGCGTCGAGGCACCGCAATTGGGCGGCGACGGCCCGGCTATCGAATACGTGCTGAAAATGCGCCAGTTCCCCCAGAGCGGCTTGCTCAGCACCCTGCAAGCCAATGGCGAACTGACCACTCAGCACATCGATGCGTTGGCCGAACAGATCGCCCATTTCCATCTCAACGCCCCGAAAGTCCCGGCCGAACACGACGCCGGCACGCCGGACAGCGTGATGGCGCCGGTCGCGCAAAACTTCGAGCAGATCCTGCCGTTCCTCAGCGACAAAAACGATTTGCTGCAACTTGAGGCCCTGAAAGCCTGGGCCGAAAGCAGCTTCGAGCGCCTCAAGCCCCTGTTCGCCCAGCGCAAGGCGCAAGGTTTCACCCGTGAATGCCACGGCGACATCCATTTGGGCAACGCCACGGTCATCGACGGCAATGTGGTGATCTTCGACTGCATCGAGTTCAACGAGCCATTCCGTTTCACTGACGTCTGGGCCGACACCGGCTTCCTCGCCATGGACCTGGAAGACCGTGGCCTGAAATCGTTGGCGCGTCGCCTCATCAGCCAGTACTTGGAACTGACCGGCGACTATGAGGGCCTGGAAGTGCTGAACTTCTATAAAGCCTACCGCGCGCTGGTGCGGGCCAAGGTGGCATTGTTCAGCATGCCGGCCGACGCGACTGCGGTGCAGCGCGCCACCACCCTGCGCCAGTACCGCAACTACGCCAACCTGGCGGAAAGCTACAGCACCATTCCTTCGCGCTTCATGGCCATTACCCACGGTGTTTCCGCAGTCGGCAAGAGCCATGTGGCCATGCGCCTGGTCGAAGCGCTGGGCGCGATTCGCCTGCGTTCCGATGTCGAGCGCAAGCGCCTGTTTGGTGAGCAGACCGTTGCCAACGATGTGCAGGCCGGCATTTACAGCGCCGATGCCAGCACCGCGACCTACGCGCGCCTGCATGAAATCGCCGAGGTGATCCTGCACGCCGGGTTCCCGGTGGTCATCGACGCGACTTACCTCAAGCGTGAACAGCGCGACAACGCGGCGAAGATTGCCGAAGCCACCGGCACGCCGTTCCTGATCCTCGACTGCAACGCCCCGCAAGCGGTAATCGAGAGCTGGCTGGCGATGCGTCAGGCCGACCAGAAGGATCCGTCCGACGCCACCCTGGCAGTGATCGAAGCGCAGCAGGCCAATCGCGAAGCGCTGACCCCGGAGGAGATTCTGCGCAGCAAACGCGTGCAGACCAATGAATCCGGCACGCTGGACACCGTGGTCGCGCAGATCCGTCAGCGCCTGCCGGGTCTGTAAAAAACTATTTCGGCCGTGAAGCCCTCGCTCGCTTCACGGCCGGCAAATAGTGGCACTATACTGGCGTCATAAAACCAACAGGTGATCTGACATGAGCCAGCCTAAACTGCTCGACACTCCGCTTTACGCCCTGCTGCACAAAGATGACGTTGCAGGCTTCAACAAAGAACGTCCACAGGATGGCCCGATCGACATGGTCGGCGGCGATTTCCGTGGTCTCGACCTGCGCGAGCTGAACGCCGACGGCGTGGATTTCCGCGATGCGTACTTCCGCTCCGCCGACCTGCGCGGCATCGACTTCCGCAAGGCTTCGCTCGAAGGCGCCAGCCTGGCCCATGCGCAGATTTCCGGGGCGTACTTTCCGCCGGAGCTGAGTGCTGACGAGATTCTGATGTCGATGAATTTCGGCACGCGGTTGCGCTATCGCACCCGCTGAAATCTGGAAATCTTCCTGACGCCACGCCTTTCCCCTGTCGGAGCGAGCCTGCTCGCGAAGGCGTAGTGTCAGCTGATATCGATTGTGTCTGATACGCCCTCTTCGCGAGCAGGCTCGCTCTCACATTGTTAACCGCCTAACTCGCTTCCCTCTGCGTTCGCAGGTCCTTTACCCCCTTTCTTAGAAGCGTTTGCGTCGAATCCGACCAAACAACCACGCTTTTCCTACTGATGGCTACACTGCTGAGAAGCTCGCCCACGCACCATTCGGCCGTCGCAAGGAGGCTTGATGAATGATGAACTGCAACACCTGAAAAATCTTGGCAAGACATCGGCGCAATGGCTGCATGCCGTGGGCATCCACAGCGCCTCGGACTTGCGTCGCCTCGGTGCAGTGGATGCCTACCGGGCTGTGCGTACTCGGGGGTTTCGCGCATCGAAGGTGTTGTTGTATGCGATCGAGGGCGCGTTGATGGACGTGCACTGGAACGATATCCCCGCCGAGCGCAAGGACGCCTTGAACAAACAGCTCGAAGCCATTTCCGCGCGCCACAAGAACTGAACAGGCGCTGACGCCATGTATTTACTGGGGGAACAATCGGCCCACGCCGACGCATTGATCAATCGCTTGCAGAGTCTTCCCGGGCAGTGGTTGCAGGATTTGTCGCCGTGCGCGCCGGTCATCGAGCTGGAGGCAACGGACGATCTGTTTGCACAGGTGCCGAGCGATCAGTTGTTTCTGCTGAGCGAGGGCGTGGTACATGGCTGCATCGCGGGCCGTGCGCTGTTCTACTGGCAGGAAGGTGATCTGCTCGGCCTGCAACGTGGCGAGCAATGGAGCGATTGCCGCATTTGCAGCGACAGCGCTGTGCGCCTGGTGCCCTATGGGCGCGCTGAGGTTTTGCAGCATCTGTATGCCGATCCTGATCGATCGGAGCAGTTGCTGAGCTATCTGCTCGGGCAAATGGCGCTGCTCGCCCATGCCGTGGCCGAGCTGAAACCCCGAGAGTTCCGCAGCACCAACGGCTTCAAACGCGTTGAGGCGGGCGCCGTGCTGATTCAACAGGGCGATGCAGCGGATCATGTCTTCGTGATCATCGACGGGCACGCCGAGGCATTTGTGGACGGGTACAAGGTCGGTGACGTGGCCAAGGACGAGATTTTCGGCGCCATGGCGTTGTTTACCGGCGAGCCGCGCAACGCTTCGGTGGTGACGTCCGAGCCGAGCACGTTGATGTTGATTCCCGGTGATCAATTTTTGAGCATGACCCGCAGCAATCCGAAGATCGCCCATAGCCTGATTGAGGGCATGGCTCGACGCATCGGCCAGTTGAATCGCAGGATCACGCAGTTGACGACGCAGCGCATCTAGCGCAAAGCCCTTTATTCACAGGGCCTCACCACCGCTCGCAAAACAAAATTACAGATTTGCAAAATCAGCGGTTGACGCGGTAATGAGAATCGCTATGATTATCACAACTGGTCGCGAGATCAGTCGATATTCTGAAAAGCCCTTGGTTCGGACTCTCAGATTATCTCCTCATCAGGCTAATCACGGTTATTTGACCCGGTTTTTTACCGGGTCTTTTTTTGCCTGTGGAAAAGTCATTTAGCGAATTGCTGGCGCATCTGCTCGCAGTAATCCGGCTTCGGCGTGGCAGGCGTGTACCAGACGTAATCGGCCATCGCCGCCGATACCGCAGCGCCCTGCTCGGCCAGCATCAATACGATCGGCGCCTTGCCAGCGCCGAGATCCGACAGATGCAGCGGCACGCCGACATCCTTGCGCGCATGCCAGGCACCGGCCAGCAGAATCGAAGGCATCGGCGCCGCCAGCATGCGTTCGGCCATGCGTCGATCACGCTGTTGCTGAATCGCCAGCATTGCTGGCATCTGTGATTCGGGCAGCAAGCCGCAGTGGGATTCACTGATTTGCCCAAGCAAAGTTTTTTTAACCGACAGCGAATTGCTGCGCGGACCGTTCAGAGCAGGTGGATTGCGGTAGAACGCGCGGATTTCGCTGTCATCGAGATTGGCCGCCAGCAGCGGATACGGCTGCGACAGGGCAAAGCGCACGATCGGCCCGTAAAGGTTCCAGTCCCAGCCCTCTTGCCAGGCCAATGCCGCGGGCAGATCTGCCGGAACGGATTTCGGCTGGCGCGCCGCATCGACTTTCGCTTGTTGAACCGGCGAGAGCATTTCCAGCAGCAGACTGCCTTGCGCTCGCTGCTCGCCGAGCGACTGCAACAGCCACAACTGTGCGGCATGGTGATCGGCGTTGTCGTGCTGCTCACCGATGATCAAACGCTCAGGCTCAGCCAGACGCGTCAGCAATTGCTGCGCCGTAAGTACCTCGCCGCTGCGCAGATCGCGGATATCAGCGCCCACCGGCGGAGCCGCCACGTGCTGACAGCCCGCGAGCAACACCAGCGCCAACAACCACAATCCACGCATGCGACACCTCGATGATGATTCAGCGGGCGATGATCAGCGGATGCCCACGCTCCGGGTGCGGTTGCACCAAAACCTCCAGGCCGAACACTGCTTTAAGCGTATCCGGACGCAGCACCTGCTGCGGAGTATCCAGCGCAACCGGGCGCCCCTCCTCCAGCAACAGCACACGATCACAATAGCGTGCCGCCAGATTCAGATCATGCAGGATCACCAGCACCGCCGCACCGCGATCGGCGAACTCGCGCACCGCCTGCAAGGTGGTGTGCTGATGCAGCGGATCGAGCATCGACGTCGGTTCGTCGAGCAACAGGGTTTGCCCGGCCTGACCCGGCCAGAGTTGCGCCAGCACCCGCGCCAGATGCACGCGCTGACGCTCGCCACCGGACAACGCCAGATAACTGCGCCCACTCAGGTGCCCGGCATCGGCGGCGGCCAGCGCTGCCGCGACGATTTCGTCATCACGTACGCGCCCGGTCTGGTAAGGCAAGCGGCCCATGCCGACGACCTCTTCCACGGCGAAGGCAAAATCCAGCGTCGACACCTGCGGCAACACCGCCAGTCGTTGTGCCCGCTGCGTTCCGCTCCAGTGGCTCAACGTCTGACCATCGAGCGAGACATTGCCGTCGCTGGCGGGCAACTCACCACACAATGCGCCAAGCAACGTACTTTTCCCGGCGCCGTTCGGCCCCAGCACGCCAAGCACCTCGCCGGGTTCGAGCCCGAGCGTAACCCCACTGAGCACTGCTTTGCGGCCACGGCGGACATGCAGATTGTGCGCAGACAACATCAGGCACGCCCTCGCAGCAGCAGATAAAGGAAGAACGGCGCGCCGATAAACGCCGTGACAATGCCGATCGGCAACTCCGCCGGCGCCAGCGCCAGGCGCGCCACCAGATCGGCGAGCAATAACAGGCTCGCACCCGCCAAAACCGAGGCTGGCAACAGAACTTTGTGATCGGGGCCGGCCAGCAGGCGCACCAGATGCGGCACCACCAGCCCGACAAAACCGATCATGCCCGCCGCCGCCACCGCCGCGCCGACACCCAGCGCGGTGCAGAACACCAGTTCGCGCTTGAGCCGTTCGACATCGATGCCCAGATGACCGGCCTCGGATTCACCGAGCAACAAGGCATTCAATGCCTTGGCCCGACGCGGCAGCCACAGCGCCACGCCGATGGTGATGATCAGCAGTGGCCACAGCCGCGCGTAACTGGCGCCGTTGAGGCTGCCCAGATTCCAGAAGGTCAGGGTGCGCAGCGTGGCGTCATCGGCCAGATAGGTGAACAGACCGACCGCCGAACTGGCCAGCGCCGTCAAAGCGATACCGGCCAGCAACATGGTCGCCACATGCGTCTGACCGTTGCGCCGGCCCAGCCGGTAGACCAGCGCCGTCACCCCGAGCCCGCCAAGAAACGCACACACCGACAACAGATACGGCCCGAACCACTCCGGCAGGCCGCCGAATAACGAACCGCCGACAATCGCAATCGCCGCGCCAAGCGCCGCGCCACTGGACACCCCGACCAGCCCCGGATCGGCCAGCGGATTACGAAACAAGCCCTGCATCGCTACCCCGGATAGCGCCAGCACTCCGCCGACCGCCAAGCCGAGCAAGGTTCGCGGCAGGCGGATCTGGCCGAGAATCAGCTCAGCCTGCTCCAACCCTTGCGGCGCCAACGGCACGCCGATCAGACGCAGCGCCGCGCGCAAGGTATCGAACAGCGGCAGGCTCACCGGCCCCAGCGCCAGCGACAGCCAGATCGCGAGCAGACACAGCAATGTCAGGCCGATAAACAAGCCACGGGGTTTGACCAGTGTGGTCATTGGCCGCCCTTGGCCGGGTAGAAGCCGTCAGTCAGGGTTTGCAAAGCAGCCGGCAACCGTGGCCCGAGACCGCCAACCAGCAGCGTCGGGTCCAGCTCCATCACCCGCCCGCTCTTGGCCGCGCGGCTGGAATTGAGGATGGGGTTTTCCTTGAACAACGCGGCTTTTGCCGCCTCACCGGTCAACGCTCGGTCAGCGAACACCAGCACTTCGGGATCGAGGCTGGCGAGGGATTCGACAGAAAACGGTTTGTAGCCGGTATGAGTAGCAAGGTTGTGCCCGCCGGCCTGTTGCAGCAGCCAATCGGCGGCAGTGTCCTTGCCGGCGATCAACGGCTTGCCGCCGGCGTGCCCGAGCAGCAGCAACACACCGGGGGCTTTCTGTGTGGTTTGCACTTGGGTAACTCGCACTGTCTGCGCCTGGAGCTGCTGTTGATAACTCTGCAGCAGCTGCGCTGCCTGGCTTTGTGCGCCGAGCAACTGGCCCAAACGAGTGACATTCTTTTCCAGCGTCGGCAGATCAGCCTGTGCCGAGAACAGCTCGACGTTCACTTTGGCGGCTTTGACTTGCGCCAGAACCGGCGGCGGCCCCATTTCTTCGGTACCGACAAGAATGTCCGGGCGCAGGCTCAAGATGCCTTCGGCCGACAGGCTGCGCTGATAACCAATACTCGGCAGCGCCTGCAACGATTGGGGATGCTGACTGGTGGTGTCGACCCCTACCAGCTTCGATTCGCCGCCCAGTGCGCTGACCCATTCCGACAGCGCACCGCCGGCGCTGACCCAGCGTTGCGGTAAATCCGCTGCGATCGCCTGATGGCTGAGAAAAAGGCCGACGCACAGTACGGCAACGCGGGTTTTCAGGCGCATACGCAGCTTCCTTGAACAAGGTTTCCCGGGCATCGGCGCAGCGAGCCAAGTATCCTCGGCAACGGCCAGACTCCCTGTGGGAGAAGGTCGCCATTTGATAATTGTTTGCATTTGAACGTCAAGCTCGGACATATCCAGACACGAGCGGACATTTGAGGATAGCCATGAAGTTTCTCTGCGCCGACAGTGAGCTGGCCGAAGGTGGCAGTCGCGGTTTCGAAATCGAAGGCAAAAAGCTGTTTGCCGTGCGTCGTGGCGGCAAGGTGTTTGTCTATTTCAATCGCTGCCCGCACCGGGGCGTCGGGCTGGAATGGCAGCCCGACCAGTTTCTCGATCCGAGCAATAGCCTGATCCAGTGCGCTACCCATGGCGCACTGTTTCTGATCGAGGACGGCGAATGCGTCGCAGGCCCCTGCGCCGGGCAGTCGCTCACGGCAATTGAATGCCGGGAAGATACACAAGGCGTGTGGGTCGACGTTTAACCGTTTAGCCGCACGTCGAGTCGGCGGTCGATGACCATTTCTTCGTGGTCAAGGCGCACACCGTAGGCCAACACCTCAACACCGCAGGCGACCGCTTCACGCAGCGCCTCGGCGTAAGCCCAATCGATTTCCTCGGCCGGGCGCACGGCATCGATGCCGGTGAGGTTCACGCAGTACAACTGCACCGCCCGAATGCCGTCGCGCGCCAGATGCGCCAGCTCGCGCAGATGTTTGGCGCCGCGCTGGGTCACCGCATCGGGAAACGCCGCCACCGCCGTGCCGTCGAAGCCGAGGGTGACGCTTTTGACTTCGACATACGCCGGGCCGCTGGGGTATTCGAGGCGGAAGTCGATGCGGCTTTTTTCCTGTCCGTAGGCAACCTCACGCTTCAATGCGGTAAAACCGTTCAACTCGGTGATCACGCCCGCCTGCAAGGCTTCCTCAACCAAGCCGTTGGCGCGCCCGGTGTTGACGCAAAACAGCCGGCCCTGCGGGGTTTCGCCAATTTCCCAAGTGCCGGGCAATTTGCGTTTCGGGTCATTGGAGCGACTGAACCAGACCTGCCCGCCCTCGACCTGGCAATTGAGCATCGAACCGGTGTTAGGGCAGTGAATGGTCAGCAACTCCCCGCTAACGGTCTCGATATCGGCGAGAAACCGCTTGTATCGGCGAATCAGTCGCGCTTCTTCCAGAGCAGGATAAAAGCGCATCAGCCTTGCCAGCTCTTCAAGCCGCGCGCAATGCGCTCAACCGCTTCCTGTAAACGTGCGAGGTTTTGTGTGTAAGCGAAGCGCACGTGATGGCTGGCCTGATAACGACCGAAATCCAGTCCCGGCGTAAAGGCAACGTGCTCGGTTTCGAGGAAATGCCGGCAGAACGCGAAGGCATCACCGCCGAAACGGCTGATATCGGCGTACAGATAAAACGCGCCTTCCGGCTCAACGGCGATGTTGAAACCGAGTTCACGCAGCGCCGGCAGGAGGAAGTCGCGACGGCGCGCAAACTCGGCGCGGCGTTCTTCGAGAATCGCAATGGTGGCCGGCTCGAAACAGGCCAGTGCCGCGTATTGCGCCATGCTTGGCGCGCTGATGTAGAGGTTCTGCGCGAGTTTTTCCAGTTCGCTGACTGCCGCTTCTGGCGCCACCAACCAGCCCAGGCGCCAACCGGTCATGCCGAAATACTTGGAGAAACTGTTGAGGACAAAAGCGCTGTCATCAACTTCCAGCACACTGGCGGCATCGGTGCCGTAAGTCAGGCCGTGGTAGATCTCATCCACCACCAAGTGCCCGTGCCTGGCCTTGATCGCTGTGGATAATCCGCCCAGTTCATCGCGGGTCAGCAAAGTGCCCGTCGGGTTGGCCGGCGAAGCGACAAGGGCGCCGACACTGTCGTGATCCCAATGCCGCTCGACCAGATCCGGGGTCAGTTGATAACGCACCTCCGGCCCGACCGGCACCAGTTGCGCCGCGCCTTCGACCAGCCGCAAGAAATGCCGATTGCACGGGTAGCCGGGGTCTGCCAACAGCCAGTGTTTACCCGGATCGACCAACAGGGCACTGGCCAGCAACAGCGCGCCGGAGCCGCCCGGCGTGATCAGAATCCGCCGTGGGTCGATATTCAGGCCGTACCGCGATTGGTAGAAACCGGCGATCGCCTCGCGCAGTTCGGGAATGCCACGGGCGGCGGTGTAACGGGTCTTGCCGGCGCTCAACGCAGCTTGCCCGGCGCGGATGATCGGCTCGGCGGTGGTGAAGTCCGGCTCGCCGATTTCCAGATGGATCACGTCGTGGCCTTCGGCCTGCAATTCATTGGCCCGCGCCAGCAGCGCCATCACATGGAACGGTTCGATCGCACGACTGCGCGCACTGTAGGGGCCCATTGGAATGCCTTCGACGGAAAAAAGAGACGATTCTACCTGTCTGCCGGAACGAGCGAGAACCCGTGGAGGTCACAGCCTCAAGAACGCTGGACTGTAACGATCTGAACGTACGCTCCAGGATTGACTAAAATCAGTGATTGAACAGGTCTCCCTTCCCACAGACACGGCTTGTCAGACATCTGCAAGCGCCACCCGCCGGGGGCTCGACATCCGGGAGTAGCGCAGGCTGGTTTGATCTGGTAAGTTCGCCCGCTTGCAGCCGCAGGGCCGGCAGGTGTCGGTGATGGAGCAATCCTGCGCAATGGATTACAAGAGTAGAGGCGGTCTATTTCATGTCCACCCAAGCAAAGCAACAGCAGAAAGACACGATCAGCGGCTTCGAACCTTACGTTTCGAAGGCGGGTGAAGAGTACATGGGCGCTCCAATGCGCGCGCACTTCACCAAGATCCTGAACAAGTGGAAACTGGACTTGATGCAGGAAGTCGACCGCACGGTTGATCACATGAAAGACGAAGCGGCCAATTTCCCTGACCCGGCCGACCGTGCCAGCCAGGAAGAAGAGTTCGCCCTCGAACTGCGCGCCCGCGACCGCGAGCGCAAGCTGATCAAGAAAATCGACAAGACGCTGCAACTGATCGAAGACGAAGAGTACGGCTGGTGCGAGTCCTGCGGCATCGAGATCGGCGTCAAGCGCCTCGAAGCCCGCCCGACAGCGGATCTGTGCATCGACTGCAAGACCCTGGCGGAAATCAAGGAAAAGCAGGTCGGCAAGTAATCTCGACCTGAACGAAAAACGGAGCGTGCGAACGCTCCGTTTTTGTTTCTGTGTTTTGCCCACGGAACCTGTGAGAGCGAGCCTGCTCGCGAAAGCGTCCCTTCAGACAGCTCATTATTGACTGACACAGCGCTTTCGCGAGCAGGCTCGCTCCCACAGGGGTAACCTGCTTAAATTCTGAATAGCCTTTATCGCCTCCATGACTGCCAAATCCCCCGCCTACATCGGCCGCTTCGCCCCCACCCCCAGTGGCCACCTGCACTTCGGTTCGCTGGTCGCTGCGTTGGCGTCTTACCTCGACGCCCGCTCCGTCGGTGGGCGCTGGCTGGTGCGCATGGAAGATCTCGATCCGCCGCGCGAAGAGCCCGGTGCACAAGCGGCGATTCTCAAGGCGCTGGAAAGCTACGGTTTCGAATGGGACGGCGAAATGGTCCGCCAAAGCGATCGACACGCGGCTTATGCCGAAGTGCTCGACAGCCTGTTCAACCATGGCCTTGCCTACGCCTGCACCTGCTCGCGCAAACAACTGGAGCCGTATCACGGGATTTATCCGGGGTTTTGCCGCAATGCCGGGCATGAACAGCACGACGCCGCGATCCGCCTGCGCGTGCCGGAGCTGGAATACCACTTCATTGATCGCGTGCAGGGCGAATACCGCCAGCACCTGGGCCGCGACGTAGGCGACTTCGTCATCCGTCGGCGCGATGGTCTCTACGCTTATCAATTGGCGGTGGTGCTCGACGACGCTTGGCAAGGCATTACCGATATTGTGCGTGGCGCCGACCTGCTCGATTCGACGCCGCGTCAGCTGTACCTGCAAGAACTGCTCGGTCTGAAACAGCCGCGCTATCTGCACCTGCCGCTGATCACCCAGCCGGACGGCAACAAACTCGGCAAGTCCTACCGCTCGCCGCCGCTCGAAGCCGATCAGGCCACGCCGTTGCTGCTGCGGGCCTTGCGCGCGCTGGGGCAGAATCCCGGCACCGAACTGGCTCACGCTTCGCCGCGCGAACTGCTGGCCTGGGGCTGCGCGCACTGGGATGCCGAAAGGATCCCGCGCACACTGACCCTGCCCGAAGCGCAACTGCAATGACGACACTTGCAGTCGCGCGCCCATCCGTTACCATCGCCGCACGTTTTCGGGCACGCGCATAAAAAAGAGAGGCCGGGATGTACATCTATCGCTTGGTCCTGCTTCTGGTCGTCGGGATCTACCTGTTCTCCCCCGCCATCATGGATTGGTGGATCGACGCGACGGGCGCCTGGTATCGCCCTTATCTGCTCTGGCTGATCCTGATTGTCGTGACCTTCATCCTGCAGAGCCAAAAAGATGCCGATGAGCTTTAGCCTGACCCAGATGATCCTGATCAGCGCCGCGTACCTGGCGGCGTTGTTCGGCGTTGCCTGGGTCAGCGAACGGGGCATGATCCCGCGCGCGATCATTCGCCACCCGTTGACCTACACCCTGTCGCTGGGGGTTTACGCCAGTGCCTGGGCGTTCTACGGCACGGTGGGCCTGGCCTATCAGTACGGTTACGGCTTTCTGTCCAGCTATCTCGGCGTGTCCGGCGCATTCCTGCTGGCGCCGGTGCTGCTCTATCCGATCCTGAAGATCACCCGCACCTATCAACTGTCGTCGCTGGCCGATCTGTTTGCCTTCCGCTTTCGCAGCACCTGGGCCGGCGCGCTGACCACGATTTTCATGCTGATTGGCGTCTTGCCATTGCTTGCCCTGCAGATTCAGGCAGTGGCCGACTCGATCGGCATTCTCACCGGCGAACGTGTGCAGAGCCGCGTGGCGCTGGCGTTCTGTGCGCTGATCATTCTGTTCACGATTTTCTTCGGTTCCCGGCACATCGCCACGCGCGAGAAACATGAAGGGCTGGTGTTCGCGATTGCCTTCGAATCGATCATCAAACTGATCGCTCTCGGCGGCGTTGGCCTGTACGCGCTGTATGGTGTGTTCGACGGCCCGCAACAGCTCGAACTGTGGCTGCTGCAAAACCAGACCGCCCTCGCCGCCCTGCACACGCCGTTGCAGGAAGGTCCGTGGCGCACGCTGCTGCTGGTGTTCTTTGCCTCGGCGATCGTGATGCCGCACATGTATCACATGACCTTTACGGAAAACCTCAACCCGCGCTCGCTGGTCAGCGCCAGTTGGGGCCTGCCGTTGTTTCTGCTGTTGATGAGTCTTGCCGTACCGCTGATTCTCTGGGCAGGCCTGAAACTCGGCGCCACCACCGACCCGGAATATTTCACCCTCGGCATCGGCATTGCCGCCAACAGCAAACCGCTGGCCTTGCTCGCCTACGTCGGTGGCCTGTCCGCCGCCAGTGGCCTGATCATCGTCACCACCCTGGCCTTGTCGGGCATGGCGCTGAACCATCTGGTGCTGCCGCTCTATCAGCCGCCGGCCGAGGGCAATATCTACCGCTGGCTGAAATGGACCCGCCGGGCGCTGATCGTGGCGATCATCATGGCCGGTTTCGGTTTCTACCTGATGCTCGGCGTCGAGCAGGATCTGGCCAACCTCGGCATCGTCGCGTTCGTGGCGACCCTGCAATTTCTGCCCGGGGTGTTGTCGGTGTTGTACTGGCCCACCGCCAACCGCCGCGGCTTCATTGCCGGTCTGCTGGCGGGGATCACGGTCTGGGTGGTGACCATGCTGCTGCCGCTGGTCGGCAATCTGCAGGGTTTCTATATTCCGCTGCTGAACATGATCTACGTGCTCGACGACACCAGTTGGCACATGGCGGCCATCGCCTCGCTGGCGGCCAACGTGCTGATGTTCACTTTGATCTCGCTGTTCACCAACGCCAGCCCGGAAGAAGCCAGCGCCGCCGAAGCCTGTGCGGTGGACAACGTGCGCCGCCCGCAACGCCGCGAGCTGCACGCCGCCTCGCCGCAGGAATTCGCCACGCAACTGGCCAAACCGCTCGGCGCCAAGGCAGCGCAGAAAGAAGTCGAGCAAGCGCTGCGCGACTTGTATCTGCCCTTCGATGAACGCCGTCCGTATGCCTTGCGCAGGTTGCGCGACCGCATTGAGGCCAACCTGTCCGGCCTGATGGGCCCGAGCGTTGCGCAGGATATGGTGGAAACCTTCCTGCCCTATAAGGCTGGCGGCGAAAACTACGTCACCGAAGACATTCACTTCATCGAAAGCCGTCTCGAGGATTACCACTCGCGCCTCACCGGCCTGGCCGCCGAGCTCGACGCCCTGCGCCGCTACCACCGCCAGACCTTGCAGGAACTGCCGATGGGCGTCTGCTCGCTGGCCAAGGATCAGGAGATCCTGATGTGGAACAAGGCCATGGAAGAGCTGACCGGCATCGCCGCACAGCGAGTGGTCGGTTCGCGCCTGAGCACTATCGCCAACCCGTGGAAAGAACTGCTGCAAGGCTTCATCAACCTGCCCGACGAGCATTTGCACAAACAGCATCTAGCCCTCGATGGTCAGACCCGCTGGCTGAATCTGCACAAAGCGGCAATCGACGAGCCGTTGGCCCCGGGTAACAGTGGCCTGGTGTTACTGGTCGAGGATCTGACCGAAACGCAGATGCTCGAAGACAAACTGGTGCATTCCGAACGGCTGGCCAGCATCGGCAGACTCGCAGCGGGTGTGGCCCACGAAATCGGCAACCCGATCACCGGCATCGCCTGCCTGGCGCAGAACCTGCGCGAAGAGCGCGAAGACGACGGCGAGCTGACGGAAATCAGCGGGCAGATTCTCGAGCAGACCAAACGCGTCTCGCGCATCGTCCAGTCGCTGATGAGCTTCGCCCATGCCGGCAGTCATCAGCACAACGACGAACCGGTGTGTCTGGCCGAAGTCGCGCAGGACGCCATCGGCCTGCTGGCGCTGAACCGGCGCAATTTCGAAGTGCAGTTCTACAACCTGTGCGATCCCGATCATTGGGTCGAAGGCGACCCGCAACGGCTTGCCCAGGTGCTGATCAATCTGCTCTCCAACGCCCGCGACGCCTCGCCGCCGCACAGTGCGGTACGGGTCAAGAGCGAAGCCGGCGAACACACGGTCGATCTGATCGTCGAAGACGAAGGCAGTGGCATTCCGTCGAGCATCATGGACCGATTGTTCGAACCTTTCTTCACCACCAAGGATCCGGGTGAAGGCACCGGTCTGGGCCTTGCACTGGTCTATTCCATCGTTGAAGAGCATTATGGACAAATCACCATCGACAGCCCGGCTGATGTACAAAGCCAACGCGGCACCCGTATCCGGGTGACCTTACCGCGTCATGTCGAAGCGACGTCCGCTGTGAACTGAGACCGTCGAGAGTATCGAATCAATGCCGCACATTTTGATCGTCGAAGACGAAACCATTATCCGCTCCGCCTTGCGCCGCCTGCTGGAACGCAACCAGTACCAGGTCAGCGAAGCCGGATCAGTGCAGGAAGCACAAGAACGCTTCACCATTCCTACGTTCGATCTGATCGTCAGCGACCTGCGCCTGCCGGGCGCTCCGGGCACCGAGCTGATCAAGCTAGGGCAAGGCACGCCGGTGCTGATCATGACCAGTTACGCCAGCCTGCGCTCGGCGGTCGACTCGATGAAAATGGGCGCGGTCGATTACATCGCCAAGCCGTTCGACCACGATGAAATGCTCCAGGCGGTTGCGCGGATCCTGCGCGATCGCCAGTCGGCGCCGGCTGCCGGCGAAGCTACGGCGAGCAAGCCTGCCGCTGGCAATGGCAAAGCTGCTGTGGATAACAGCAATGGTGAAATTGGCATCATCGGCTCCTGCCCACCGATGCAGGACCTGTACAGCAAGATCCGCAAAGTCGCGCCAACCGATTCCAACGTATTGATTCAGGGTGAGTCCGGCACCGGTAAAGAGCTGGTGGCCCGCGCCCTGCACAATCTGTCGAAACGCGCCAAGGCGCCGATGATTTCGGTGAACTGCGCGGCGATTCCGGAAAGCCTGATCGAATCAGAACTGTTCGGCCACGAGAAAGGCGCGTTCACCGGCGCCAGCGCCGGTCGTGCCGGTCTGGTTGAAGCGGCGGACGGCGGCACCTTGTTTCTCGATGAGATCGGCGAACTGCCCCTCGAAGCCCAGGCTCGCTTGCTGCGGGTTCTGCAGGAGGGCGAAATTCGCCGCGTAGGTTCGGTGCAGTCACAGAAAGTCGATGTGCGCCTGATCGCTGCAACTCACCGCGATCTGAAGAGCCTGGCGAAAATCGGCCAGTTCCGTGAAGACCTTTATTACCGTCTGCACGTGATTGCCCTGAAGCTGCCGCCGCTGCGCGAGCGTGGCGCCGACGTCAACGAAATCGCCAATGCCTTCCTCGCTCGCCAGAGCGCGCGGATCAATCGCACCGACCTGAAATTCGCCGCCGATGCCGAACAGGCGATCCGGCACTATTCCTGGCCAGGTAACGTGCGTGAGCTGGAAAACGCTGTCGAGCGCGCGGTGATTCTCAGCGAAAGCCCGGAGATCTCGGCCGACCTGCTGGGCATCGACATCGAGCTGAGCGATCTGGAAGACGACGAGTTCATCGGCCTGCCGCCGCAAACCGGCGGTAACGCCAGCAACAGCAGCCATGAGCCGACCGAGGATCTGTCGCTGGAGGATTACTTCCAGCACTTCGTCCTCGAGCATCAGGACCACATGACCGAAACCGAACTGGCACGCAAACTCGGCGTCAGCCGCAAATGCCTGTGGGAACGCCGCCAGCGTCTGGGCATTCCACGGCGCAAGACCGGGGTCGCCAGCGAGAGCTGAGCGTTACCCACCGCGTGCGCGGGTAACGCATGACGATGTGAAAAAACTGTTACCGCAGTCGATTCACGTAACAGAAGCCGGGGTTATCGGTAACGAAACCCCGGCTTTTTTTCGCCCCTGCAAAACGGTTATATCGACCTAACCCCTTGTTTTACTGGGCGAGACAAAAGTTGGCACGCACCCTGCTATATGTTTGGTACAAGAATAATAACAAGCAATGCACAAGACAATAAAAATAAGACGAATCGACTCACGCACAATAAAAACAAGACGGCGAGAGGCGCAGCTAACTGATTCTTTTGGAGAGGCGTTGTATTTGGGGCTTGCCCCACGACCAGGCCGAGAACAACAAAAACTGTCCTAAGACAGAGCCTGTACTGGTTGGATCGACAGATCACTGCAATTCAGCGACCAAAGCAATCCGTTTGCTCTTGGCTCCCGATTGGGAGGGTCACGAAGGAACACTTCGTGGCGAGGGCACTCAACAAAAACAAGAAGCCCGAATCAATAATAAAAAGAGCACGCAACTACTTCTTGGGGAGCTTCGGCTCCCCTTGTAGTTTCTCTCCCCGCTGAAATCCCCCTGTTTCCCTCGTTCGACCCTTGCAGCTTGCGGCTTGCAGCTCATATCTGCTGCGTCCTACACCATCCCCCGACTAAATGCTAGAATCTGCGCCCATCATGCGGTCATTCTTTTGGTATGGCCGAACATTCCTTCAAACAGTGCATCCCATGCTGAAGAAGCTGTTCCAGTCATTCCGAACTCCCGTGCGTCGTACGCAACACATCCGCAGCACACCTGAAGTGCTCAACAGCGGCCAACATTCGCTGCAGAAAACGCAGTTCAGCCGCTATGCGGTGAATATCGTCGAACGCCTGCAAGGTGCCGGTTACCAGGCTTATCTGGTCGGTGGTTGCGTGCGTGACATGCTGCTGGGCATCACGCCCAAGGACTTCGACGTCGCCACCAGTGCCACCCCCGAGCAGGTGCGTGCCGAATTCCGCAATGCGCGAATCATCGGCCGCCGGTTCAAGCTGGTGCACATCCATTTCGGTCGCGAAATCATTGAAGTCGCGACCTTCCGCGCCAATCACCCGGTCAACGAAGACGACGAAGACAGCAACCAGTCTTCGCGCAACGAGAGCGGGCGCATTCTGCGCGACAACGTCTACGGCACCCTGGAAGAAGACGCGCAACGCCGCGACTTCACCATCAACGCCCTGTATTACGACCCGGTCAGCGAGCGCATTCTCGATTACGCCAATGGTGTGCACGACATCCGCAATCACCTGATCCGCCTGATCGGCGACCCCAAGCAGCGTTACCAGGAAGACCCGGTACGCATGCTGCGGGCCGTGCGTTTCGCCGCCAAGCTCAACTTCGGCATCGAGAAGCACACCGTGCAGCCGATCCGTGAGCTGGCGCCGATGCTGCGCGAGATTCCGTCGGCGCGACTGTTCGAAGAAGTGCTCAAGCTGTTCCTCTCCGGGCACGGCGCGATCACCTTTGAAATGCTGGTCGATCTGCAACTGTTCGCCCCGCTGTTCCCGGCCAGTGCCGAGGCGCTGGAATACAACCCGGAATACACCCACACGCTGATCAGCGAAGCACTGACCAACACCGACCTGCGCATCAAGCAGAACAAACCGGTAACCCCGGCGTTCCTCTTTGCCGCCCTGCTCTGGCCGGCGCTGCCGGCGCGAGTGTTGCGTCTGCAGGAACGTGGCATGCCGCCGATTCCGGCGATGCAGGAAGCCGCTCATGAGCTGATCGCCGAACAGTGCCAGCGCATCGCGATTCCGAAGCGCTTCACCATGCCGATCCGCGAAATCTGGGACATGCAGGAACGCCTGCCACGGCGCAGCGGCAAACGCGCCGATCTGTTGCTGGACAACCCGCGCTTCCGTGCCGGTTACGATTTCCTCCTGCTGCGTGAAAGCGCCGGTGAGGAGACCGATGGCCTCGGCGAGTGGTGGACCGATTATCAGGACGCCAATGACAGCGAGCGTCGCGACATGATCCGCGACCTCAGCGGCAAGGGTGACGATGCCAGCGGCGCACCGCGCAAACGGCGCCGCAGCGGCGGTTCCAAGCGCAAGCGCGCCGGTGCTTCGAGCGCGACGGGCGAGTAAGCGATGGAACGCATCTACATCGGCCTGGGCAGCAACCTCGCTGACCCGGCCGACCAGTTGCGCAGCGCCATCGCGGCGCTGGGGCAATTGCCGCAGACGAGTCTTGCCGGCGTTTCAGCCTTTTATCAAAGCGATTCGCTGCTGCCGGGCCAGCCGCGTTACACCAACGCCGTCGCCGCGATCGACAGCTCGCTCGCACCGATCAAGCTGCTCGACGCCTTGCAAGCGATCGAAAACGCTCAGGGCCGCGAGCGTCTTGAGCGCTGGGGGCCTCGCACGCTGGATCTGGATATTCTGCTGTTCGGCGATCGCCTGATCGATGAGCCACGGCTGAAGATCCCGCATTACCAGATTCAGGAGCGGGCGTTCGTTCTTTATCCCCTCGCTGAACTGGCACCGCAGGATCTGCGTCTTGCCGATGGCCGCACGCTGACAGGCCTGCTGGCCGCCTGCCCGTTCGTCGGCCTTGAACGCCTCTCCCAGCCCTGACAAAAATCTTCTGTGAAATGTGGTTATGTGGCGAGGGGATTTATCCCCGTTGGACTGCGAAGCAGGCCCAAATCTGACCAAGCCGTATACAAACATGGGGCCGCTCCGCGACCCAGCGGGGATAAATCCCCTCGCCACAGGTCACCTGCCAATCTCCAGTTTTTGTCAGACAAAAATCCCCCGAATCAGGCCCGCCGCGCCGCTGAATCGCATCAGTAACGCCGGTAACACCGCCCGCGTAACAATGCGGTAACACACGCAATTGACTTCCTGTTGGCTCATCACGACTATAGGCGTCCCGCTGCCGCCAACCCGGTATGAACGGGCGCAATCCAGGCCTTTCAAAGCACGACACAAGACCGTGCGCCTGAGTAGATGAAGAATCACGCGCGTGACTCGCAGCAGTTTCCAGAGCGCCTGAACGAGGATTTTTTACATGCCAGCCATCACCCTGACCACGCTCCAGAGCCTCAAGCAGAAAGGTGAAAAAATCACCATGCTGACCTGCTATGACGCGACCTTCGCCCACGCCTGCAACGAGGCCGGTGTCGAAGTGCTGCTGGTCGGCGACTCCCTCGGCATGGTTCTGCAGGGTCATGACAGCACCCTGCCGGTGACCACGGCGGAAATGGCCTATCACGTCGCCAGCGTCAAGCGTGGCAATGGCGATGCCCTGATCCTCGCCGACTTGCCGTTCATGGCCAACGCCACCCTCGAACAGACCATGACCAACAGCGCCATGCTGATGCAGGCCGGCGCGCACATGGTCAAGGTCGAAGGTCAGCTGTGGCTGGCGGAGTCGATCCGTCTGCTCGCCGAGCGCGGTGTGCCGGTTTGCGCCCACATGGGCCTGACGCCGCAAGCAGTGAACATTCTCGGTGGCTATAAGGTGCAGGGCCGCAACGAGAATCAGGCGCGGCAGATGCGTGCCGATGCGATCGCGCTGGAGCAGGCCGGTGCGGCCATGCTGCTGCTTGAGTGCGTGCCGAGCGAACTGGCAGCAGAAATCAGCCAGGCCGTGGGCATTCCGGTGATCGGTATCGGTGCCGGCAACGCCACCGACGGCCAGGTACTGGTATTGCACGACCTGCTCGGCCTGTCGATCACCGGCCGCGTACCCAAGTTCGTCAAGAACTTCATGCAAGGTCAGGACAGCATCCAGTCCGCGCTGAAGGCTTACGTCAGCGAAGTCAAAGCCACCACGTTCCCCGGCATCGAACACGGATTCTCTGCATGAACACCGTCAAAACCGTACGCGAACTGCGCGCCGCCGTCGCCCGCGCGCGCAGTGAAGGCAAGCGCATCGGCTTCGTGCCGACCATGGGCAACCTGCACAGCGGCCACGTCGCCCTGATCACCAAAGCTACCCAGCGAGTCGATTTCGTGGTTGCGAGTATTTTCGTCAACCCGCTGCAATTCGGCGCCGGCGAAGACCTCGACAAATACCCGCGCACCCTCGCTGCCGATCAGGAAAAACTCCTCGAAGCCGGTTGCGACCTGCTGTTTGCGCCGACGGTTGAAGAGATGTACCCGGACGGCATGGCCGGACAAACCCGGGTCAGCGTGCCGCAATTGTCCGAAGGCCTGTGTGGCGCCAGCCGTCCGGGGCACTTTGAAGGTGTGGCGACGGTGGTCAGCAAGCTGTTCAACATGGTCCAGCCGGATCTGGCGATCTTCGGCCAGAAGGATTACCAGCAACTGGCGGTGATCCGCGCACTGGTGCATGACCTGAACATGCCGATCCAGATCATCGGCGAGCCGACCGTGCGTGCTGCCGACGGTCTGGCGCTGTCGTCGCGCAACGGCTTCCTCAATGAAGACCAGCGCGCCGTGGCACCGGTGGTGTATCGCGTGCTGAGCAGCATTGCCGAAGCGATCAAGCAAGGTGAGCGCGATTACCCGGCGCTGATCACTGCGCAGTTGCAGGTGCTGGAAGCGGCGGGGCTGCGTCCGGACTATCTGGAAATCCGTCATGGCCTGACGTTGCGCCCGGCGACGGCGGAAGACCGCGATCTGGTGATTCTGGCAGCGGCGTTCCTCGGCACCACGCGGCTGATCGACAACCTGCACCTGAATCTCGATAGCCCGATTTAAGCAGCAACGAATTTCCCTGTGGGAGCGAGCTTGCTCGCGAAGGCGGTGTATCAGCGACTTATAAGTTGCCTGACACCACGCCTTCGCGAGCAGGCTCGCTCCCACAGGTGTTTTCGGTGCATGCCGGTTGGGCGAAAGTGTTCCGGGCACCTCCGTTTGTCGGCCAGATTCCTCAACGGATGTTAAAAAAGTACAGGGATCTGGTCAGACAAAGTCAAGACAGAACGCAGCGCGAGGTTTACTGTATTCGCCCTGTGTCCAGATCTCGTATCGACGCAGTTGATCCCATGCGCTAAAACTCGTGGTTGATCTGTACCGTGTTCAAAAGGCCGTTCAAGTAAAAAGGAAAACCGCAGCGATGGCGTACTACCGCACTCCTCACGACGTTACCGCTCTGCCCGCCTGGCAAGCGTTGAAAGATCACCGCCAAGCCATGCAGGATTTCAGCATGCGCGAAGCCTTCAACGCCGATCCGCAGCGTTTCAATCAGTTCACCCTTAGTAGCTGCGGTCTGTTTCTCGACTATTCGAAGAATTTGATCAACGCCGAGACCCGCAACCTGCTCGTGGGCCTGGCCAATGAAGTCGATCTGAAGGGCGCGATCAAAGCGCTGTTCGACGGCGAAATCGTCAACGCCTCCGAAGGCCGCCCGGCACTGCACACCGCCCTGCGCCGCCCGGTCGGCGACAAGTTGTCGGTCAACGGCGTCAACGTGATGCCGGAAGTGCACAAGGTGCTGAACCAGATCACCGATCTGGTCGGCCGCATTCACGATGGCTTGTGGCGTGGCTACACCGAGAAGCCGATCACTGACGTGGTCAATATCGGTATCGGTGGTTCGTTCCTCGGTCCTGAGCTGGTCTCCGAAGCACTGCTGTCCTACGCGCAGAAAGGTGTGCGTTGCCACTATCTGGCGAACATCGACGGCAGCGAATTCCACGAGCTGACGCAGAAACTGCGCGCCGAGACCACGCTGTTCATCGTTTCGTCGAAGTCGTTCAACACTCTCGAAACGTTGAAAAACGCGCAGGCCGCACGCGCCTGGTACCTGGCGCAGGGCGGCTCGGAAGCCGAGCTGTATCGCCACTTCATCGCTGTGTCGAGCAATAACGCCGCCGCTGTGGCTTTCGGCATCCGCGAAGAAAACATCTTCCCGATGTGGGACTGGGTCGGCGGGCGCTACTCGCTGTGGTCGGCGATCGGTTTGCCGATTGCGCTGGCCATCGGCATGTCCAACTTCAAGGAACTGCTGTCCGGTGCCTACACCATGGACCAGCATTTCCAGACCGCGCCGTTCGAACAGAACATGCCGGTGCTGCTGGCCCTGCTCGGCGTCTGGTATGGCAACTTCTGGGGTGCCCAGAGCCACGCGATCCTGCCGTACGACCACTACCTGCGCAACATCACCAAGCACTTGCAACAGCTGGACATGGAGTCCAACGGCAAGAGCGTGCGTCAGGACGGCACCTCGGTGTCGACCGATACCGGCCCGGTGATCTGGGGCGGCGTCGGCTGCAACGGTCAGCACGCTTATCACCAGTTGCTGCACCAGGGCACCCAATTGATCCCGGCCGACTTCATCGTGCCGATCGTCAGCTTCAACCCGGTTTCCGACCATCACCAGTGGCTGTACGCCAACTGCCTGTCGCAGAGCCAGGCGCTGATGCTCGGCAAGACCCTGCCGGAAGCCGAAGCCGAACTGCGCGACAAAGGCATGGGCGAAGACGACGTACGCAAACTTGCGCCGCACAAGGTGATCCCGGGCAATCGTCCGAGCAACACCCTGGTGGTCGAACGCATCAGCCCGCGTCGCCTCGGCGCGCTGGTTGCGATGTATGAGCACAAAGTGTTCGTGCAAAGCGTGGTCTGGGGCATCAACGCCTTCGACCAGTGGGGTGTGGAACTGGGCAAGGAATTGGGCAAAGGCGTCTACAACCGCCTGGTCGGCAGCGACGAGACCGTGGCTGACGATGCCTCGACTCAAGGCCTGATCAACTACTTCCGCGGGCGTCATCGCGGCTGATAAAAGCCTTCGGGCACAACGCTGTTCCCCTGTGGGAGCGAGCCTGCTCGCGAAATCGGTGCGTCATTCAACACTGTGTTGACTGATCCGCCGCCTTCGCGAGCAAGCTCGCTCCCACAGTTGTTTTGGCGCATGACTTGAACCTGTGCAGCGCTCGGCGCATCTTTATTCGTGTCGCACCACAAGAATAAGGAACCGTCATGTTCGATATCAGCACGTTCCCCAAAGCCGATGCCGTGCGCCAGGCCGCTCAGTTGAGCCAGGACGAGTATCGGCGCCTGTACCGCGAATCGATTGAACACCCCAGTGCCTTCTGGGCCGAGCAGGCCACGCGCTTCCTCGATTGGAGCACGCCGTGGCAGACCGTGCAGCGCTATGACCTGAAAACCGGTGAAGCGGCCTGGTTTGCCGGCGGCAAGCTCAACGTCAGCTACAACTGCATCGACCGTCACCTCAAGCTCCGTGGCGAGCAGACCGCCCTGCTCTGGGAAGGCGACGATCCTGCCGAATCGGCGCAGATCACTTACAACAAACTCCATCACCACGTCTGCCGTCTGGCCAACGTGCTGAAAAGTCGTGGCGTGAAGAAAGGCGACCGGGTGTGCATCTACATGCCGATGATCCCCGAAGCCGCCTACGCCATGCTCGCCTGCGCGCGAATCGGCGCAATTCATTCGGTGGTGTTCGGCGGATTTTCCCCGGATTCCCTGCGTGATCGAATCCTCGACGCCGATTGCCGCACCGTGATCACCGCCGATGAAGGCGTGCGCGGCGGCCGCTTCGTGCCGCTGAAAAACAACGTCGACAAAGCCCTGCAAAGTTGCCCGAACGTCAGCACCGTGGTGGTGGTCGAGCGCACTCAGGGCCAGGTCGATTGGGTCGAGGGCCGCGACCTGTGGTATCACCACGCGGTGCGCGAGGTCAGCGACGACTGCCCGCCGGAACCGATGGACGCTGAAGACCCGCTGTTCATCCTCTACACCTCCGGCAGCACCGGCAAACCCAAAGGCGTGCTGCACACCACCGGCGGCTACCTGCTGCAAGCGGCGATGACCTTCAAATATGTGCTCGACTACCGCGACGGCGAAGTGTTCTGGTGCACCGCCGACGTCGGCTGGGTCACCGGCCACAGTTACATCGTCTACGGGCCGCTGGCCAACGGTGCGACCACACTGATGTTCGAAGGCGTGCCGAGCTACCCGAGCAGTTCGCGCTTCTGGCAGGTCATCGACAAGCACAAGGTGAACATTTTCTACACAGCACCCACCGCCCTGCGCGCGCTGATGCGCGAAGGCACCGGACCGTTGAAGGAAACGTCGCGCGCCAGCCTCAGATTGCTCGGCAGCGTCGGTGAGCCGATCAACCCGGAGGCGTGGGAATGGTATTTCAATGCTGTCGGTGAACAGCGCTGCCCGATCGTCGACACCTGGTGGCAGACCGAAACCGGCGGCATCATGCTCAGCCCGCTGGTCAGCGCGCAACGGATCAAACCGGGCTGCGCGACGCAACCGATGTTTGGCGTGCAACCGGTGTTGCTTGACGAAGTCGGCAAGGAAATCAAAGGCGCCGGCAGTGGCGTGCTGGCGATCAAATCGAGCTGGCCGGCGCAGATTCGCAGCGTCTACGGCGATCCGCAGCGGATGATCGACACCTACTTCAAACCCTACCCCGGCTATTACTTCACCGGCGACGGCGCCCGCCGCGACGAGGACGGCGATTACTGGATTACCGGACGCATCGACGATGTGATCAACGTCTCCGGCCACCGCATCGGCACCGCCGAAGTGGAGAGCGCCCTGGTGCTGCACGACAGCATCGCCGAAGCCGCCGTGGTCGGTTATCCCCACGACGTCAAAGGCCAGGGCATCTACGCGTTCGTCACGCCAATGAACGGCACCGAGGCCAACGAAGAGCTGAAGAAAGACCTGCTGGCGCATGTCAGCAAGGAGATCGGCAGCTTCGCCAAACCGGACCTGATCCAGTGGGCGCCGGCATTGCCGAAGACCCGTTCGGGCAAGATCATGCGGCGGATTCTGCGCAAGATTGCCTGCAATGAGCTCGACAGCCTCGGCGATACTTCGACCCTGGCTGATCCGAGTGTGGTGCAGGACCTCGTCGACAAGCGGCTCAATACTTGAGAGCTGCAAGTTTCTAGCTACAAGCTGCAAGCTAAAGCGGTCCGCGCAGCTTTTCGCTTTTAGCTTGCAGCTAGAAACTTGCCGCTTGTAGCTCCCCGACTGCTAAGCTTCGCGTTTTTTCAGCAAGGCGCCCGCATGTCTTCCTTGAATCAGGCGCTGCGCGCCGCCCTCGATCAACGCCAGGACCTGCTCGCTGTGCTGGACAGCCAGGGCACCGATTGCTATCGGCTGTTCCATGGCAGCCAGGAAGGCGCCGGCGGCCTGACCATCGACCGCTACGGCCCGCAACTGCTGGTGCAGAGTTTTCACCAGACGCTCGAACGTGACGACCTGCTGCAACTGCACGCCATGGTCAACCAGACCCTGGGCTTCGACAGCCTGCTGGTCTACAACGACCGCTCCCGTGGCAATTCGCGGATCGATCGCGAGGACAGCGTCTATAAAGCCGATGACGCCGCACTGGCGGATCTGGTCGGGCATGAATGGGGCCTGAACTACCGCGTGCGCGGGCGTCATGCCGGACAGGATCCGCTGCTGTTCCTCGACCTGCGCAACACCCGTGGCTGGGTCAAGGATCACGCGCAAGGCAAAAGTGTGCTCAACCTGTTCGCCTACACCTGTGGCGTTGGTCTCAGTGCTGCGGCAGGCGGTGCGCGCGAGGTGTGCAACCTCGATTTTGCCGAGGGCAATCTGGCGGTCGGTCGCGAGAATGGTTTGCTCAACCCGCAACTGCCGGAGATGCAATTCATTCAGTCCGATTACTTCCCGGCAATCCGCCAGCTCGCCGGCCTGCCGATCAGTCAGCGGCGCGGGCAGAAGCTGCCGAGCTATCAGCGCCTCGAACAGCGCCAATACGATCTGGTCCTGCTCGATCCGCCGGCGTGGGCCAAAAGCGCATTCGGCACCGTCGATTTGCTGCGCGATTATCAGAGCCTGCTCAAACCGGCCCTGCTGACCACGGCTGACAACGGCGTGCTGATCTGCTGCAACAACCTGGCGAAAGTCAGCATGGACGACTGGCGCGAACAAGTGTTGCGCTGCGCCGAAAAGGCCGGCCGCCCGGTGCGCGAATGGAGCGTGATGACCCCGGGCGCCGACTTCCCCTCGCGGGACCAGCAGCCACCCTTGAAGACGCTGATCTTGCAGCTGTGATCCCTCAGGCATGAGCGATTACATTCCCCTGTGGGAGCGAGCCTGCTCGCGAAAGCGCAGTGTCAGTCGACTTGTTTTTCACTGAACCACCGCATTCGCGAGCAGGCTCGCTCCCACAAGGGAGATCTGTTCCTACAGAAATTTCTGAACAATCCTGTCCCACATCAAGCACTTCGGAACCAGAATCGCGTGCCATACTCCAAGGCACTCCGATTCAGACAGATGAAGCCGCACATGCCCAAAGGATTGATTCGCGCGATTGGCGCACTGCTGACAGCCCTGGCCCTCTACAGCCTGCTGGGGTTTCTGATCCTGCCGGGCATTGCCTTGCGCGTGGCCAACCAGCAACTGGCCAACTACGCCACGGTGCCGGCGCATCTGCAGCGTATCGAACTGAACCCCTTCAGCCTTGAGGTCACCCTGTGGGGCCTGATCATCGGCGAACCGGGCAAGGAGCAGGTCGGCTTCGATCGCCTCTATGCCAACCTGCAAATCGACAGCCTGTGGACCAAAGCGCTGCATCTGTCCGACATCGAACTGGACAAACCCAAAAGCGAAATCCTCTTCGCCAAGGACGGCAAGCTCAACCTGCTGGGCCTGTTCAACCTGCCGCCGAGCGAGCCGACGCCCGCCGATCCCGACGCCAAGCCATTCCCGCTGCGTATCGACAACATCAAACTGGCCGGCGGCGTGGTGCATTTCGAGGATATGCGGCCCAGCGAGCCGATCGAATTTCTTTACGACGACCTCAGTTTCGAGCTGAAAAACCTCAGCACCCTGCCCGAGGACAGCGCCGACATGACCCTCGTCGCCATCGGCCCCGCTGGCGGGCGGATCGACTGGACCGGCAATTTCAGCCTGATCCCGTTCACCTCCGAAGGCACCCTGAAAGTCACCGATGGCCAGATGAAATCCTTCTGGCCCTACGTGCGCGACGCCGTGCCGCTAGTGCTGGAAAACGGCGTGGTCAGCCTCAGCACCGAGTACAAACTCAACCTGTCGAAACAGACCGAACTGCTGCTGAACAACGTCGCGGTGAGCATTGCGCCATTCGCCATCAAGGCTCCGGACGGACGTCCGCTGGCCAGGCTTGAACGCCTCGACGTCAGCGAAACCTCGCTGGACCTGGCCAAGCAGCAAGTGGTGGTCGGCAAGATCCGCAGCAACAAACTGGAAACCTGGGCGGCGCTGGAAGCCGACGGCCAGTTGGACTGGCAGAAGCTGTTCGCCAGCCAACCGTCGAAACCGGCGGCCAAAGCCGCTGCCGAACCTACGGGTACACCGGCCGCCGCCGACTCGCCGAAACCTGAGCCAAGCGCCCCGAGCAAGCCATGGCAGGTGCTGGTCAAGGATGTGCAACTGCGCAACTACACGGTCCATCTCGCTGACCGCTCGGCGCAACCGGCGGTGGCGCTGGACATCACTCCGTTGAACGTCGACCTGCAGGATTTCGACAGCCTCAACGGCTCGCCTTTCAAGCTCAAGCTCGACAGTGGCCTAGGCAAGCAAGGCAAGATCAGCGCCGACGGCACGGTCAATCTGGCCCCGGTCAACGCGCAGCTCAACGTGAAAACCGAGGACGTCGACCTGCGTGTCGCGCAGTCCTACATCAACCCGTTCATTCGCCTGGAACTGCGCAGCGGCATGCTCGGCAGTGACCTCAAGGTCAATCTGAAAAGCACCGAGCCGCTGGCCCTCAGCGTCACCGGCCGCGCGCAGATCAATCAACTGCACACCCTCGATACGCTGAAGACCCGCGACTTCCTCAAATGGCAGCAAGTCGTGGTCGACGGCATCAATTATCAGCACGGCGACAGCCTGTCGATCGACAAGGTCAACCTGTTGCAGCCGTATGTGCGCTTCATGATCAACGACGATCGCACCACCAACGTCGACGACCTGCTGATCCCGCAACCGGCCGACAGCGGTGCAAAAAGCACCGCAGCCAAACCGGCCGGCAAGGACAAACCACTGGGCATTCACATCGGTGCGATTGCGATCAACGACGGCTCGGCCAACTTTGCCGACTTCAGCCTGACGCCGAATTTCGCCACCGCCGTGCAGCAGCTCAACGGTCAGATCGGCACCATCGACAGCCGTCAGGCAAAACCGGCCAGCGTCGACATCAAAGGCAAGGTCGACCGTTATGCGCCGGTGACCATCAAGGGGGCGGTCAATCCGTTCGACCCGATGGCCAGCCTCGACATCGCCACCAGTTTCAAGCGCGTCGAGCTAACCACCCTGACGCCCTACTCCGGCAAGTTCGCCGGCTACCGCATCCGCAAGGGCCGGCTCAACCTTGATCTGCACTACTTGATCACCAAAGGCCAACTGAAAGCCGAGAACAAAGTCGTCGTCGAGCAACTGCAACTGGGCGAGAAGGTCGACAGCCCTGATGCAGTGAGTCTGCCGCTGAAACTGGCGATCGCCCTGCTCAAGGACGTCGACGGCAAGATCTCCATCGAATTGCCGGTGACCGGCGACCTGAATAATCCACAGTTCAGCGTGATGCCGATCGTCTGGCAGACCCTGCGCAATTTGATCGTCAAAGCGGCCGCCGCGCCGTTCAAGATGATCGGCGGGCTGGTCAGTGGCGGCGGCTCCGAAGACCTCGGCACGGTGTCCTTCGCGCCGGGCTCCAGCGATCTGAGCAAAGACGCCGAAGCGGCGCTGGTGAAACTGTCGCAAGCGCTCAAGGAACGTCCGGCGCTGCGCCTGGAAATCGAAGGCACTGCCGCGAAGAGTAGCGATGGGCCACTGCTGGCCGAGCAACGTCTGGAACGCGAATACCAATACAACTACTACAAGATGCTCCAGCGCCGTGGCGACAAGGTCCCGGCCCAGGCCTCGCTGCTGCAAGTGCCCGAAGGCGAGAAAGGCGCATTGCTCGAAGGGATTTACCGCACCCGCCTGAAAACCCAGCCACCGGCAGAATGGAAAGACCTCGGCAAAGAAGAACGCACGGCGAAGATGCGCCAGGGCGTGATCGCGTTCTGGAGCGGCAGCGAGGTGCTGTTGCGACAGTTGGGCCAGGATCGCGCCAGCACCATCAAGGATTACCTGGTCGACAAGGGCAAGCTGGAAGATGACCGCGTGTACTTCATCGACGCCAACCTCGGCGAGGCCGAAAGCGACGGCCGCGTGGTGACGCAAATGCACCTGGATGCCGAATGACCGTGCGTAACAGGCTGGCTGTGCTCGCTCTGACCTGCGCCGCCGGCCACGCGTCGGCTTCGGATACATTGCGCTGCGGCAGCCAGTTGATCAGCCTCGGCGATCGCGCCAGCGAAGTGCTGCAGAAATGCGGCGAGCCGGTCAGTCGCGATGTGCTTGGCTATAAGCGCAGTGCCAATCGCCGCGAAGAGTTTCAGGTCGAGGAATGGACCTACGGCCCGAACAACGGCATGTATCAATACCTGCGCTTCGAAGGCAATCGCCTGCGGCAGATCAACAGCAAACGCGGTAACTGAGAAGAGCAAAAGATCGCAGCCTTCGGCAGCTCCTACATTTGGAATGCATTTCCCTGTAGGAGCTGCCGAAGGCTGCGATCTTTTGATTCTCCAAATAGAACAGGCCCCGACACAAGTGCCGGGGCCTGTAATGGTCACATCCGTGTGACCGTTCGCATGAACTCTAAAGTTGCGGCAGACGTATTGCTCGGCCCGTCTGTCGCGTCTTCTCCCGGTTCAGGCGAGAAGTCTTGCCTTACTCGGCTTTCAGGCCGTCAGCGGAGACCGCTTTAACGCCTTTGATTTTCTTGGCAATGTTTACGGCGACTTCTTTCTGCGACTCGGTTACCGCAGTGGTCGACGACAGGGAAACTACACCCTTGTTGGTTTCGACTTTGATGTCGGTGCCTGGAATGCCTTTTTCGGTAACCAGGTCAGCTTTGACCTTGGTGGTGATCCAGGTGTCGCTGGTATCTTGTTTCATTTCGGTAACTTCACCGGCAGCCAGAACCATTGGCGCTTGGGTAGCCTGAGCGGACTGGGCGAAAGCGCCACCAGCCATGGTCAGGGTCAGAGCGGTAGCAGCGGCAGTGATAGCGAACTTCTTCATACGAGTAACTCCTGTTTTTACTGGAAGTCTGCTGTAACGCTTGTCAGCAGGGTTACCGGAGATATTGCGAACGCTGTGCCAACTTTTTCTGGCATGCAAAATCGTTTAAAAACAACGGGTTACGAAAGCAGGCTATTTTCGTTTTCATGCAAAATGCATGACGGGCGTGAAAATCACATGCAAGTTGCGGTTTTTTGGAAAGTTCATAAGCTGCTGAAATTATTGGAGCTTTTGTGAAGTGCCGGGATATGAAAATGCCCCGCGCTGCGGGGCATTCTGGGTGCAGCAGATGGATCAAGTCCCGCTGGCAGCGCAGCCTTTTGGCGAGTAGTCAGGAGCGACCGTAGTGCCACAACTCCAACCGCCGGCCGCCGTACGAGTCAGCGTGATGGTTTTTCCCACTACAGGCGCTGGCGCGTTGGCCAACGTACATACAATCGTTCCAGCTCCGTCTGCAGCGGTACCTGAGGCAGTCAGAGCGCAGTTGGAGGTCGTGGTGACGTTATCGCCTTTCACCGCCGCCAAGGTTGGATTTGTACCCTGATTGATCAGATCTTCAAACGGCACTTTCATCGCGCTGATCTCCGCCAACCCCGCCGTCACCTTCGACCGCGCCTGATACTTCGAATACTGAGGCAGGGCGATAGTCGCCAGAATGCCGATGATCGCCACAACGATCAGCAGCTCGATCAATGTGAAACCTTGTTGTTTTTTCATAGACACGCTCCATGCATGAGTCGAAATCTCATGATCTGAACAAGGCTCAGCACAGCCCATGCCAACGCCTTTCAGGCCCGGCCTGCTGGACGTGCGCAATCCCCTGCGCCGTTTCCTACAACCGGCAACCGCACTATCTGACACTTTTTGTCACCTGCACCGGCCGTGTTTGGCGCTGTCACTTGACTAGGCTATAAGTCATGAACGGCAAGTGTGCGGAATCCCCATGAATGACATCGCTCTGAGCGGTCTGGCCAAGCAATTGGTCCAGGCCGAACTGCTCACGGAAACAAGCGCCCGGCAATCCTGGGCGCAGGCCCAGCGCAATCGCGTGTCGCTGGTCAATTACCTGGTACACAACAAACTGGTCAACAGCCGGCAGATCGCCGAGATCGCCTCGGAACATTTCGGCATGGCCCTGCTCGATCTCAGCTGCCTCGACAAGGAGACTCAGCCCAGGGGCCTGGTCAGTGAAAAACTGGTTCGTCAGCACTGCGCCCTGCCCTTGTGGCGGCGCGGCAACAAATTGTTCGTGGGCCTTTCCGACCCGAGCAATCAGCAGGCGATCAGCGACATCCAGTTCAGCACCGGCCTGAGTACCGAAGCGATTCTGGTCGAGGACGACAAGCTCAGCGACGCCATCGACAAGTTCTTCGACAGCCACGCCTCGGGCCTGGAGGAAATGGCCGATGTCGATCTCGACGGCCTCGACGTCGAGTCCATTGATGACAACAAACAGGACGTGATCGGCGGCCTCGATGCCGACGACGCCCCGGTCGTGCGCTTCGTGCACAAGATGCTGCTCGATGCGATCAAGAGTGGCTCTTCCGACCTGCATTTCGAGCCGTACGAAAAAAACTACCGGGTGCGCATGCGCACCGACGGCATGCTGCGCGAGGTGGCCAAGCCGCCGATCCAGTTGGCCGGGCGTATTGCCGCACGTTTGAAGGTCATGGCCAGTCTGGATATTTCCGAACGACGCAAACCCCAGGACGGGCGGATCAAGATGCGCCTGTCGAAAAGCAAATCCATCGATTTTCGCGTCAACACCTTGCCGACCCTTTGGGGCGAAAAAGTGGTGATCCGGATTCTCGACCCGTCCAGTGCACAAATGGGCATCGATGCGCTGGGCTACGAGGCCGAGCAAAAGGCTTTGTACCTGGCCGCACTGAAACAGCCGCAAGGGATGATTCTGGTCACCGGCCCCACCGGCTCCGGTAAAACCGTGTCGCTGTACACCGGGCTGAACATCCTCAACACCGTCGACATCAATATTTCCACCGCCGAAGACCCGGTGGAAATCAACATGGAAGGCATCAACCAGGTCAACGTCAATCCCCGCCAAGGGCTGGACTTCGCCCAGGCGCTGCGCTCATTTCTGCGTCAGGACCCGGACGTGATCATGGTCGGCGAGATCCGCGATCTGGAAACCGCCGAGATCGCGATCAAGGCCGCGCAGACCGGCCACCTGGTGCTGTCGACCCTGCACACCAACAGCGCAGCGGAAACCCTCACGCGCCTGCACAACATGGGCATTCCCGGTTTCAATATCGCCACCTCGGTCAGCCTGATCATCGCCCAGCGTCTGGCGCGCAAATTGTGCGCGCACTGCAAGCGGCCGCTGGAAATCCCGCACGAAACCTTGCTCAAGGAAGGCTTCCCCGAGGAACGCATCGGTCATTTCACGATCTACGAGCCGGTCGGTTGCGATCACTGCAACGGCGGATACAAAGGACGCGTGGGGATTTATGAAGTGGTAAAGAACACACCGGACCTGCAACGGTTGATCATGGCCGAAGGCAATTCGCTGGAAATCGACATTCAGATGCGCCACGACGGTTTCGCCGATCTGCGCACTTCCGGGCTGCACAAGGCCATGCAAGGCATCACCAGCCTTGAGGAAATCAACCGGGTCACCAAGGATTGAACATGGCGGTCAAGGCAGCAAAAGTCAGCATTTACGCCTGGGAAGGCACCGACCGCAAAGGCAGCAAAGTCAGCGGCGAACTTAGCGGACAGAACCCCGCACTGATCAAGGCGCAACTGCGCAAACAGGGGATAAACCCGGGCAAGGTGCGCAAGAAATCCGCGTCCCTGCTGACCTTCGGCAAACGCATCAAACCGCAGGACATCGCCCTGTTCACCCGGCAGATGGCGACCATGATGAAGGCCGGCGTGCCGCTGTTGCAGTCCTTCGACATCATCGGCGAAGGCTTCGAAAACCCGGCCATGCGCAAACTGGTCGACGAGGTCAAACAGGAGGTCGCGGCCGGTAACAGCTTCGCCACGGCCCTGCGCAAGAAGCCGCAATACTTCGACGAGTTGTACTGCAACCTGGTCGACGCCGGCGAACAGTCCGGTGCCCTCGACACGTTGCTCGAACGAGTGGCGACCTATAAGGAAAAAAGCGAAGCGCTCAAGGCCAAGATCAAGAAGGCCATGACCTACCCCACCGCCGTGGTGCTGGTGGCGGCGGTGGTGACCGGCATTCTGCTGGTCAAGGTGGTGCCGCAGTTCCAGTCGGTATTCTCCGGGTTCGGCGCCGAACTGCCGGGCTTCACCCTGATGATCATCAGCCTGTCGGAATTCATGCAGCAGTGGTGGTGGGCGATTCTTTTTGCGCTGGTGGCAGCGTTTTTCGGCACTCGCCACGCGTTGAAGACTTCGCAGGCCCTGCGCGACCGGCGCGATGCCTGGCTGCTGAAGCTGCCACTGGTGGGCACCTTGATGTACAAGTCCGCCGTTGCCCGCTTTGCCCGCACCCTGTCGACCACTTTCGCCGCCGGGGTGCCATTGGTGGAAGCGCTGGATTCGGTCGCCGGCGCCACCGGCAACGTGGTGTTCAAGCGCGCGGTGCTGCGCGTGCGGCAGGACGTCTCGACCGGCATGCAGCTCAATTTCTCCATGCGCAGCACCGGTGTGTTTCCGAACATGGCGGTGCAGATGACCGCCATCGGCGAGGAGTCCGGGGCACTGGATGACATGCTCGACAAGGTCGCCGGTTTTTATGAAGCGGAAGTCGATAACATGGTCGACAACCTCACCAGCCTGATGGAGCCGTTCATCATGGTGGTGCTGGGGGTCATCGTCGGTGGACTGGTGGTGGCCATGTACCTGCCGATCTTCCAACTCGGCTCAGCGATCTGACATGCCTATCGATGAACTGTTTGCCGTGTATCCGCTGGCCTTTGTGGTCAGCGCGCTGCTGCTCGGGCTGGTGGTCGGCAGCTTCCTCAATGTTGTGGTCTGGCGCTTGCCGAAAATGCTCGAGCGCGACTGGCGCCAGCAGGCCCATGATGTGCTCGGCCTGCCCACTGAAACGCCCGTGCCGACCTACAACCTGATGCTGCCGCACTCCGCGTGCCCGCATTGCGGACATCGGATCCGCCCGTGGGAGAATATTCCGCTGCTCAGTTATCTGTGCCTGCGCGGGCGCTGCTCGGCTTGTTCGGCGCCGATCAGTAAACGTTACCCGCTGACCGAACTGGCCTGCGGCCTGCTGTCGGCATTCATCGCCTGGCATCTGGGCTTCGGCTGGCCGGCGGGCTTGCTGATTTTGCTGACGTGGGGCTTGCTGGCGATGAGTCTGATCGACTGCGAACATCAGTTGCTGCCCGATGTGCTGGTGCTGCCGCTGCTGTGGCTGGGGCTGATCGTCAACAGCTTCGGCGTGTTCGTGGCGTTGCCCGATGCATTGTGGGGCGCAGTCGCGGGTTATCTGGCGCTGTGGTCGGTGTTCTGGCTGTTCAAACTGCTCACCGGCAAGGACGGCATCGGTCATGGTGATTTCAAGCTGCTGGCCTTGCTTGGCGCTTGGGGTGGCTGGCAGATTCTGCCGCTGACGATTCTGTTGTCATCCTTGGTGGGGGCGATTTTGGGCGTCGTCATGCTGCGCCTGCGCGCCCAGGAAACCTCGACGCCGATCCCCTTCGGACCCTTTCTGGCAATTGCCGGCTGGATTGCCTTGCTCTGGGGTGGTCAAATAACCGACTTCTATTGGCAGTCTGTCGGTTTGAAATGAATACCCCTGTGGAAAAACCCTGGATCCTCGGCCTGACCGGCGGCATCGGCAGCGGCAAAAGCGCGGCGGCGCAGCACTTCATCGACCTCGGCGTGCATGTGGTGGATGCCGACCATGCGGCGCGCTGGGTAGTCGAACCGGGGCGTCCGGCGCTGGCGAAAATCGCCGAGCATTTCGGTTCCGCCGTGTTGCAGGCCGACGGCACGCTGGACCGCGCCGCCCTGCGCAAACTGATTTTTGAAGACCCTGAACAGCGGCGTTGGCTTGAAGCGCTGCTGCATCCGTTGATCGGCGAGGAAATCGCTCATCATCTGGCGCAGGCAAAATCGCCTTACGCGATTCTGGTGTCACCGTTGCTGATCGAGTCCGGGCAATACGCGATGACCCAGCGCATTCTGGTCATCGATGCGCCGCAACAACTGCAGATCGAACGCACCTTGCAGCGTGACCAGACCAGCGAACAACAAGTGCAGGCGATCCTCAAGGCGCAATCGAGCCGTGAAGACCGCGTGAGCCGTGCCGACGATGTGATCGTCAACGACCGCGACCTCGCCTGGCTGCACAGCGAGGTCGAGCGTCTGCATCACTTTTATCTGACTTTATCCGGAGGCCAAGCATGAGCCAGATTCCAACCGTTGAATGCCCAACCTGCGGCGCCCCCGTCGAATTCACCCCGGCGAACAAATTCCGTCCGTTCTGCTCCGATCGCTGCAAACTGATCGACCTCGGCGCCTGGGCCTCGGAAGAGCACAAGATTCCGGTCGCCCCGGATGCCGAAGACGAGCTGTTTTCCGGCGATTTCGATCCGCGTCACTGATCGCTGATCAGGGCCGCATAAAGCCGTAGTCCTGACTGTCGTCGAGGTTCTCCGCAAGAAAGCGCAACTCGTCGGCCAGGTCTTCGGCATTGCGCACGGCCTTGCTCTGCTGCACCACGGCGCTGAGCAGGGCGCGCAAACTCAGGCCCGGGTCAAAGCCCACTTCCTGCGCCAGCTCCAGACTCTGCCGGGTTTCCTGCCGCGCCCATTCGTACACGCCCATGCCACTGCTCCTGAAGGGATTTGCGTGAGCATGAAATCTCTGCGGCATGGCCGGTTTGATGTGGATCAAGACTTCGGATCGTCGTCCTTCCACGGCGCTGAAAGGTAACGGGTGCGGTTGAAGGTCTCCAGCCATTCCGGGCAGAACACCACCAACGCGCTGACAACCATGCCGTTGATAAAGGCCTCGGGAAACAGCAGCAACCACAGGTAGCCGACGAAATCTTCCAGCCATTCCGGCATGGCGAAGAGGCCGTCGTACCACAGCAGTGTCAGGCTGAGGATCAGGCACAACAGGCCTGACAACGCAGCGGCGAAGAAACCGGAACAGAAGATGTAAACGAACGGATTTCGTGGCTGCGCACGCTCCACGAGGATTGCCACGCATTCGGTGATCAGCACTGGCAGCAGAATCAGCAACGCGCCATTGACACCCACCGCAGCCAGGTCCTGACGCCCCAGCAGCACCAGCCCCATCTGCGCAACCAGCCCGCCGACGATCGCCAGCGGCCAATCGAGCAGCAGCGTCACCGCGGTCATGCCGAGGAAGTGATAAGACACGCCGGTGTCGAAATCCCTGCGCACCAGCCACAGCAGAAACAGCGCGAACACCGTGCCGAACAGCAAGTGCTGCCGGCGACTGTCGCTGAACAGCTCGACCCATGGCGCACGCATGATCGCCCAGAGCAGCGCTGGCAGATAAATCAGCCAGCCGAGCGTCAGGCTTGCCGAGGACAGCAGTTCAGTTCCAATCATGACCCTTCACCTTTCCAACGACACGTCCTCTGTAGGAGCTGCCGAAGGCTGCGATCTTCTGGCTTTGAAAGAACAAGAGCAAAAGATCGCAGCCTTCGGCAGCTCCTACAAGGGCGAAATTGCACGACGTTTCTATGTGGGCCGATGCAAAGCTATCTGCTTGTCGCATTTGGACGCTAAGCTTGGGCTTATGGATGATTCAGATTATTTACGCCTGCTGACCATCGCGGCCGAGCAGGCCAATGCGTTCCTGTCCAATGCCCGCAAATGGGAGCGTGAGCGTTGGGTCTGCCAGCGCCTGCTGCAAGGTCTGAACATCCCCTACCGCGCCGACGAATTCGCCCCGGCCGGTGAGCCGCCGGACGTGTTGTTCCGCGATGCCAATTTCGAAGTTTTTTTCGTCCTCGATGAAGGCCGCCGTCTCAATGACGAGTGGCGCGACGAATTGCAGCGTCGGCGCAGCGCGTTTTCCCTGAGCCAACTGGTGCGCCGCGAAGCCAAACCCAAGCGCATCCCGGCCAATGAATTTCTCCTGCGTCTGGCGCCAACCCTGCGCAAGAAGGCGCACAACTACAAGGAACGCGGCATGGATCTGGGTGAGCTGGACATCATCGCCTTCGCCAGCCTCAAACGCGAAGTGCTGGATCTCAACAGCCACTTCCCGCCACCGACCGAATACCTGCGTCAGGGCTGGCGATCGCTATCGCTGGTCGGCCCGACATTCGCAAGGGTGCTGTTTGCTCATCCCGACGCGCCGGACTTTCTGCGCAGTAACCTCGGCCGCAGCATTGTGTTCGACGTGGGTATCAGCCTGTGACGCCGCTGCAGCAGTTGATCGCCGAGGTTCCGCAAACCGGTCGTGTGCGCTGGATCGGTGTGCGTCCAGAATCCCGTGGGCCGATGCTTGAGCTCGACGCGGTCGAGGCGCGGCTGGAAGCCGGGCTCACCGGCGACCACGCCCGCCCGGGCATTCGCAATGCGCGACAGGTGACGCTGATTCAGTGGGAGCACCTGGCGGTAATCAACGCATTGATGGGCCGTCCCGATGACGAGCCGGTCCGGCCTGAAGATCTGCGGCGCAATCTCGTTATAAGCGGAATCAATTTGTTTAGCCTGAAGGGGCGGCGCTTTCGCATCGGGCAGGCGATACTCGAAACCACTGGCTGGTGTCAGCCCTGTGCACGCTTGCAGAACAATCTCGGCCCGGGCACTTTTCAAGCCGTGCGCGGGCATGGCGGGATCACCGCCCGGGTGTTACAAAGCGGCATCATTCGCCTCGACGATAGCGTGTGCGTCGAACCGGTTCCGGACAGTGGCTACGCTGCGTTCAATCCGGGCTGAAAACCGCTGTAGCCTGTGCTCATTCAGTAACGTCTACCTGACGAGGCAAATATGACCAGCCGCCTGAACCCCGAAGACCAAAAGCATGTCGAAGAGTACCTGCAACTGTCCCAACACCGTGTCGAGCGCCGGCCTTTCCGGCCGTGGATGCTCCTGGTGCTGGTGCTGGCAGTGACCATTGGTCTGGGCCTTTTGAGCCGATTTATCAGTTACCTGACGTTATGAGCTGCCTTGCGCTCCCTCGGGTAACCGCACCGATTTCCTTTAAAAACCTTGCGAGTTATCCCTATGTCCCATCGTATTGTCATTGTCGGCGGCGGCGCCGGCGGTCTGGAGTTGGCTACCCGTCTGGGTAAGACTCTGGGCAAGCGCGGCACGGCCAGCGTGATGCTGGTCGACGCGAACCTGACCCACATCTGGAAACCGCTGCTGCACGAAGTGGCCGCCGGTTCCCTGAACTCCTCCGAAGACGAACTCAACTATGTCGCCCAGGCGAAATGGAACCACTTCGAGTTCCAGCTTGGGCGCATGAGCGGGCTTGATCGTGCGCAGAAGAAAATCCAGTTGGCCGCGACCTATGACGAAAACGGCGTCGAGCTGGTACCGGCGCGTGAAGTGGCTTATGACTCGCTGGTGATCAGCGTCGGCAGCACCACCAACGATTTCGGCACCCAGGGCGCGGCGCAGCATTGCCTGTTCCTCGATACGCGCAAACAGGCTGAGCGCTTCCACCAGCAATTGCTCAATCACTATCTGCGCGCCCACGCCGGGCAGACCGATGTGGTCGAGCAGATCAGCGTGGCCATCGTCGGCGCTGGCGCCACTGGCGTCGAACTGGCGGCAGAGCTGCACAACGCCGCCCATGAATTGGCCGCGTATGGTCTGGACCGGATCAAACCGGAAAACATGCACATCACGCTGATCGAAGCCGGCCCACGGGTGCTGCCTGCCCTGCCGGAGCGCATCAGCGGGCCGGTGCACAAGACCCTGGAAAAGCTCGGGGTCAATGTGATGACCAACGCAGCAGTCAGCGAAGTGACTGCCGACAGCCTGATCACCGCCGATGGCAACGAGATCAAGGCCAGCCTGAAAGTCTGGGCTGCCGGCATTCGCGCACCGGGTTTCCTCAAGGACATCGACGGTCTGGAAACCAACCGCATCAATCAGCTGCAAGTGCTGCCGACTCTGCAAACCACGCGCGACGAAAACATCTTTGCCTTCGGTGACTGCGCGGCCTGTCCGCAACCGGGCACTGATCGCAACGTGCCGCCGCGTGCACAAGCGGCGCATCAACAGGCGTCGCTGCTGGCCAAGTCGCTGAAATTGCGCATCGAAGGCAAGACCCTGCCGGAGTACAAGTATACCGACTACGGCTCGCTGATCTCGCTGTCGCGTTTTTCTGCTGTGGGTAACTTGATGGGTAACCTGACCGGCAGCGTGATGCTCGAAGGCTGGCTGGCGCGGATGTTCTATGTGTCGCTGTACCGTATGCACCAGATGGCACTGTACGGCCCGTTCCGCACGGCGATGCTGATGCTGGGGAGCAAGATTGGTCGTGGCACCGAGCCGCGTCTGAAACTGCACTAAGGCCAACATCTGTGGGAGCGAGCCTGCTCGCGAAAGCGGTGGGTCAGTCAACACTGTCGTTGAATGATTCGCCCCCTTCGCGAGCAAGCTCGCTCCCACATTGTTTCGTGTTGTGCGCAAATCAGCAGGCGAAGGCCTGCAATTGATCTCTGTTCATCAGAGCTGAAAGCGTCGCACCATGCCCTGCAGCGCATTGGCCAGTTGCGACAGCTCATGGCTCGATGCGCTGGTCTGATCAGCCCCCGCAGCCGAACGCACCGACAGGTCGCGAATATTCACCAGATTGCGATCCACTTCCCGCGCCACCTGCGCCTGCTCCTCGGCAGCGCTGGCGATCACCAGGTTGCGCTCGTGAATCTCGTGCACCGACGCCGTGATCGTCACCAACGCCTCACCCGCCCGCTCTGCCAGAATCAGCGTGCTCGCCGCACGAGATGCGCTGGCCTGCATTGACTCCAGCGCCTGGCTCGAACCGCTGCGCATGCCTTGCACCATCTGTTCGATTTCCTGCGTCGATTGCTGGGTGCGATACGCCAGCGCGCGCACCTCGTCGGCCACCACCGCAAAACCTCGACCGCTTTCGCCCGCACGCGCTGCTTCGATGGCAGCGTTGAGCGCCAGCAGATTGGTCTGCTCGGCGATGGCGCGAATCACGTCCAGAACCTTGCCGATGTCCTGCGACTGATTGGCCAGCGACTGCACCAGTTCACCGGTGTTCTGCACATCACTGGCCAGCGCATTGATCGCGCTGGCGGTTTCGCTGACGCGCTCCTGGCCCAATTGCGCCGACTGACTGGACTGGCGCGTGGCATCGGACGTCGACACCGCGTTGCGCGCGACCTCCTCCACCGCAGCGGTCATCTCGTTGACCGCAGTGGCAGCTTGTTCGATTTCGTTGTTCTGCTCTTGCAGGCCTTGGGTGCTGTCGACGGTGACGGCGCTCAGTTCATCCGCGGCGGTGGCCAGTTGTGTGGCTGAGCCGCTGATACCCTGCAGGGTCTCGCGCAGGTTCTGTTGCATCGTCGCCAAGGCTTTGAGCAAGCGGCTGACTTCGTCGTTGCCATGGGTTTCGATCGGCCGCGTGAGATCGCCCTTGGCGACACTTTCAGCGGCATCCACAGCGCTGCTCAGCGGGCGCACGATACTGCGCGTAAGCAACATCGCCAGCGCCACCGTGGCCAGCGCTGCCAGACCAATGAACAGGCTGACGATGGTCCGCGAGGTTTCATAATGCGCGGCGGACTTCTCGCTTTCGGCGGCGACCTGGCGGGCGAACAGATCGGCGAGATCATTGAGCTGTTTGCCGGAGCCGTCGACCACGGTCTTCATGTCAACCAGCAACAATTTGGTCAGCTCGTCACGCTTGCCTTGCTCAGCGAGGGTGAACGACTGGGCAATGCCGGTGCGATAGGCGGCGAAGGTTTTCTTGAACTGGTCATACAGCTGCTGGCCTTCGGCAGTGTCGACCAGTTTGTCGTAGGCGGCGATCTTCTCGCTCAGTTCCTTGTCGCGGGTGTCCATCTGGCCGCGATAGGTGGCGATATTGGCCGGATCTTGATCGAGCGCCATGCGCAGGGAGATGGTGCGGATGCGCAGCATCAGTTCGCGGATCTCGTCGCCGCCACGGATGCTCGGCAACCAGCGGTTCTCCACCGCCACCTCACTGTCGCGAATGCTCGACATCTGCCCCAGCGCAAACACGCCGAGCAAGGCCACCAACACCGCGATCAGGGCAAATCCCAAGGCAGCCCGGGGAGCAATATTCAACTGACGAAGCAACATGACGAACGCCCTTATTCTTGTAATGGCCAGATCAAGGGGCGAAGCGTTGGCAGTCCCCTCGTGTTAGCGGGCTATCGGCAGGTTGTATGACGACTTGAAGGGATTCAGCTTTCGGCAGGCAAAAAAAATCCCCGTATCTTTCGATACGAGGATTTTCAATATGGTCGGGGTAAGGGGATTCGAACTCCTGACATCCTGCTCCCAAAGCAGGCGCGCTACCGGACTGCGCTATACCCCGGTAAAAAAAAGGCGACCTTTCAAAGATCGCCTTCTTCGATCAGCGCTTTTGGCCTCTGATCTTAAGATTCGATCCCAGCGCAAACTGGTTTCAAAAATGGTGGGTCGTGTGGGATTCGAACCTACGACCAATTGGTTAAAAGCCAACTGCTCTACCAACTGAGCTAACGACCCAAATATGGTCGGGGTAAGGGGATTCGAACTCCTGACATCCTGCTCCCAAAGCAGGCGCGCTACCGGACTGCGCTATACCCCGGTTTGAAATTGGCTCCGTGACCAGGACTCGAACCTGGGACCCAATGATTAACAGTCATTTGCTCTACCGACTGAGCTATCACGGAACTATATATTTCAATTTACAACGGTGAAGCTTTGTTGCATCTCGCCACCCGTTCGCATCGCTGCGTTCGTGTGTCTGAGGCGCGCTATTCTACAACCTAGAACACCTCTGTCAACCCCCTAAATTGCTTTCAAGTTAATGATTTGCAACTTATTTCAGATTCCAACCCGGTGGGTTGAAACGCTGCCGGTGACTGACTGCGGGGCGCACTTTACAAGCCTTTTCCTTTGAGTTCAACAGCCTGGCGAAAAAAAGGCCTCGCAATGCGAGGCCTTCCCGGTTTCATTGCCGCTGAGGCTTAGCCGAAAACGATTTCGTCGTTCTCGACCTTGCCGGTGGCGGTGTCGCCCGGCATGAAATGACCCGACAGGATCAACTGTGCCAGCGGGTTTTCGATCCAGCGCTGGATCGCCCGTTTCAAAGGACGTGCGCCATACACCGGGTCGTAACCGACGGCGATCAGCTTGTCCATCGCTTCCGGGCTCAGCTCCAGCTTCAGCTCGCGCTCAGCCAGACGGCTGCGCAGGCGACCCAACTGGATCTCGGTAATCCCGGCGATCTGATCCCGCGCCAACGGCTCGAAGATCACCACCTCGTCGACCCGGTTGATGAACTCCGGACGGAAGTGCGACGTCAGCGCGTCCATCACAGCAGCGCGCTGCGCCTCGCGATCACCGACCAGCTCCTGGATCTGCATCGACCCGAGGTTGGAGGTCATCACGATCACCGTGTTGCGGAAGTCCACCGTACGCCCGTGACTGTCGGTCAGCCGGCCATCCTCAAGCACTTGCAGAAGGATGTTGAACACATCCGGGTGCGCCTTCTCGACTTCGTCCATGAGGATCACCGAGTACGGCTTGCGCCGCACCGCTTCGGTCAGATAACCGCCCTCTTCATAGCCGACGTAGCCCGGTGGCGCACCAATCAGACGAGCCACGGAGTGTTTCTCCATGAACTCCGACATGTCGATCCGCACCATCGCCTCTTCGGTATCGAAAAGGAATTCGGCCAAGGCCTTGCACAGCTCGGTTTTACCAACACCGGTAGGGCCGAGGAACATGAACGAGCCGCTCGGACGATTCGGGTCGGACAACCCGGCGCGGGAACGCCGTACGGCGTTGGCCACTGCAACGACCGCTTCTTCCTGACCGATCACCCGTTTGTGCAACAGGCTCTCCATCTTCATCAGCTTGTCGCGCTCGCCTTCGAGCATCTTCGACACCGGGATGCCGGTCCACTTCGACACGACTTCGGCAATCTCTTCCTCAGTTACCTTGCTGCGCAGCAACTGGTTTTCGCTCTTGCCGTGCTGGTCGACCATTTGCAGGCTGCGCTCCAGATCGGGGATCACCCCGTACTGCAACTCGGCCATGCGATTCAGGTCGCCTTTGCGGCGTGCGGCTTCCAGTTCCTGGCGCGACTGTTCGATCTTCTGCTGGATCTGCGCAGAACCCTGCACCTCGGCTTTTTCCGAGTTCCAGATTTCTTCCAGATCCGAGTACTCACGCTCGTGACGCTCGATTTCTTCCTGGAGTTTTTCCAGGCGTTTCTTCGCTGCGTCGTCGCTTTCTTTCTTCAGGGCCTGGGATTCCACTTTCAACTGAATCAGGCGCCGCTCCAGACGATCGAGCACTTCCGGCTTGGAGTCGATCTCCATGCGGATACGGCTGGCGGCCTCATCGATCAAGTCGATGGCCTTGTCCGGCAACTGCCGATCCGTGATGTAGCGATGGCTGAGTTTCGCCGCGGCAATGATCGCGCCGTCGGTGATCGCCACCTTGTGGTGAACCTCGTAACGCTCTTTAAGGCCACGCAGAATCGCGATGGTGTCTTCTTCGCTCGGCTCGTCCACCAGGACTTTCTGGAAACGCCGCTCGAGCGCCGCGTCCTTCTCTATATATTGGCGATACTCGTTGAGCGTGGTCGCGCCGACGCAGTGCAACTCGCCGCGAGCCAGCGCAGGCTTGAGCATGTTGCCGGCGTCCATCGAGCCTTCGCCCTTACCGGCGCCGACCATGGTGTGCAGTTCGTCGATGAACAGAATGATCTGCCCTTCCTGCTTCGACAGCTCGTTGAGCAAGCCTTTCAGGCGCTCTTCGAACTCGCCGCGATACTTGGCGCCGGCGATCAGCGCGCCCATGTCCAGCGACAGCAGGCGCTTGCCTTTAAGGCCGTCCGGCACTTCGCCGTTGATGATGCGCTGGGCCAAGCCTTCGGCGATCGCGGTTTTACCCACGCCAGGCTCACCGATCAGCACCGGGTTGTTCTTGGTGCGGCGTTGCAGAACCTGAATGGTGCGGCGGATCTCGTCGTCACGGCCGATCACCGGGTCAAGCTTGCCGTCTTCGGCGCGCTTGGTCAGGTCGACGGTGTATTTGTCCAAGGCCTGCCGCGACTCTTCGTGGTTGGCGTCGTTTACCGCTTCGCCACCACGCAGGTTGTTGATCGCGTTTTCCAGGGCTTTTTTGCTCACGCCTTGGCCGAGCAGCAACTTGCCAAGCTTGCTGTTCTCGTCCATCGCGGCGAGCAGCACCAGTTCGCTGGAAATGAACTGGTCGCCCTTCTGCTGAGCCAGACGGTCAGCCTGATTGAGCAGACGCGCCAGATCCTGCGACATGTTGACGTCGCCGGTCGGGTTCTGGATTTTCGGTAGTTGATCGAGCTCTTTGGTCAGCTCTTTACGCAAGCTGTTGACGTCGAAGCCTACCTGCATCAGCAGCGGCTTGATCGAACCGCCCTGCTGTTCAAGCATGGCCTGCATCAAGTGCGCCGGCTCAATGGCCGGATGATCGTGGCCAACCGCCAACGACTGGGCGTCGGACAGGGCCAACTGTAATTTACTGGTTAAACGGTCAATACGCATGGGTCACCTTCCTTTTGAGCAGGCCGGACCTAAGAAACCATCCTGAATAAAGAAACCTGCCAGATACCGCTATAGATGCGGTCGATTCTGCAAGATTCAAGCGTCGGAGGGTTGATGCAGATCAGGCAAGTCTAGCGGGTGATCCAAACGAGAGAGGCGAAGCGCCCAGTGCGCGACGCACGGCGATAGGAGAAGAAGCGCGGATCGGTCACGGTGCATAAACCGCCACCATAAACTGCTGTGACACCACGCTCAGCCAGACGCAGGCGCGCCAGTTGATAGATGTCGGCCATGAACTTGCCGGGATTGTGGCTCGGCATGAAGGCTGTCGCCGCTTCCGGCAATTGATTGATGAAGACTTCGCGAACTTCCGGACCGACCTCGAAAGCCTTTGGGCCAATCGCCGGGCCGAGCCAGACCAGAATCTCTTCAGGCGCAACATTGAGGCTATCGAGGGTCGCTTCAAGCACCCCCACCGCCAAACCACGCCAACCGGCATGGGCCGCCGCTACGCGAGTGCCCGCACGATCGCAGAACAACGCCGGCAGGCAGTCCGCCGTCATCGCTGCGCAGGCAATGCCCGGCGTTGCGGTCCAGCTGGCATCTGCAGTCGCAACGATGCCCGGATCAGCATGGGCAACGGTGATCCCGTGTACTTGCTGCAACCAGGCAGGCTGTATAGAGAAGTGCTCGGTCAGACGCCGACGGTTCTCGGCGACGGCTTCAGGACGATCATCGACGTGATCACCCAGATTCAGGCTGTCGAACGGCGCCTCGCTGACACCACCCTCGCGGGTGGTGACACAGGCCCTGACGCTGGCCGGCGCAGGCCAGTCCGGCGTCAGCCAGTTCATCCGACGAAGGCCTCGCGATCCTGCTTGAGCAGGGTCAGCAGCCAGACGAAATCTTCCGGCAGCGGCGATTCCCAGCTCATGCGCTCACCGCTCGTCGGGTGATCGAGTTCAAGGAAGCGCGCGTGCAGCGCCTGACGCGGGAAGTGCTTGAGCGATTCCACCATGGTCGGGTTGGCCGCAGGCGGAATGCGGAAACGCCCGCCGTAGGCCGGATCGCCGACCAACGGGAAGTTGATGTGCGCCATGTGCACGCGGATCTGGTGGGTCCGACCGGTTTCCAGCTTCACCCGCACGTGGGTGTGCGAACGGAAACGCTCGAGCACGCGGTAATGGCTGACGGCAGGCTTGCCGCCTTCCATCACTGCCATGCGCTGGCGTTGCTGGCCGTGACGACCGATCGGCGCATTGATCTTGCCACCGGCGGTGACCACGCCGATCACGATGCACTCGTAGATACGGCTGACGCTGCGGCTCTGCAATTGTGCGACCAGCTTGGTCTGCGCCTGAATGGTCTTGGCCACCACCATCAGACCGGTGGTGTCCTTGTCCAGACGATGCACGATACCGGCACGCGGGACATTGATGATGTCCGGCACATGGTGCAACAAAGCATTGAGCAGGGTGCCATCGGCGTGACCGGCAGCCGGGTGCACCACCAGGCCGGCAGGCTTGTTGATCACCAGGATGTCGTCGTCTTCATAGACGATGTCGAGCTCGATGTCCTGGGCGATCCACTCGCCCTGGGCTTCCTGCTCGGCAGTCAGCTCAAGGACGGCACCGCCATGCACAATGTCGCGCGGGCGGATCACCGCCCCGTCCACAGTCAGGCGACCTTCTTTGATCCAGGCGGAAAGGCGCGAGCGTGAGTGCTCAGCGAAGAGTTGGGCGGCGACTTGATCGAGGCGTTGGCCGCCCAATTCGGACGGCACCTCTGCGCGAAGTTCAATTTTATCGGACATGCTCGGACTGGGCGTCGGCACAGCCTTTGGTTTCGGCTGCGCGCTTGTGGTTAAATACGGCGTCTTTTGCCCCGAGGCTTTTCAACGGGGCGCTCATCATAACAGGACGGCCCCGCCCAAGACAGCGGCCGTCATAGGGACGCAAGCCGCCATGCAAGTGAAACACCTGCTGCTGATCGCCATCCTCGCATTGACCGCTGCTTGCTCATCGAAGGAAGTCGTAGACGAAAACCTCAGCGAAGCCGAGCTGTATCAGCAGGCTCAGACTGATCTGGACAACAACAGCTACACCAGCGCCACAGCCAAGCTGAAGGCTCTGGAGTCGCGTTATCCGTTCGGTCGCTACGCCGATCAGGCTCAGCTGGAGTTGATCTACGCCAACTACAAGAACGCCGAGCCGGAAGCTGCAAAGTCTGCCGCCGAGCGTTTCATTCGTTTGCATCCGCAGCATCCGAACGTGGATTACGCGTACTACCTCAAGGGTCTGACCTCGTTCGACCAGGACGTCGGCCTGCTGGCGCGCTTCCTGCCGCTGGACATGACCAAGCGCGACCCGGGCGCCGCCCGTGACTCGTACAACGAGTTCGCGCAGCTGACCAGCCGCTACCCGAACAGCCGCTACGCGCCGGACGCCAAGCAGCGCATGATCTATCTGCGCAACCTGCTGGCGGCCTACGAAATCCACGTTGCTGACTACTACCTGACCCGTCAGGCTTACGTAGCCGCTGCCAACCGTGGCAAGTATGTCGTGGAAAACTTCCAGGAAACCCCATCGGTCGGCGACGGCCTGGCGGTGATGACCGAAGCCTACCAGCGTCTGCACCTCGACGATCTGGCCGCCACCAGCCTGGAAACCCTGAAGCTCAACTACCCGGATCACCCGAGCCTGCAAGATGGCCAGTTCGTGCCACGTGTAGCCGAGGCCGACAACCGTTCGTTCCTGAGCAAGGCAACTTTGGGCCTGATCGAATCGCGTCCACCGCTGCCGCCGGGCGAAACCCGCGCCAACCAGGACGTGCAGAAGCAGTTCCAGGACGCGAAAGATGCGATCCCGAACGAGCTCAAGCCTAAGGACGAAAACGGCGACGTGATCGAAGAGCCAGAGCCGGAATCCAGCGACACCGATCGCTCGTGGTTCAGCTACATGACCTTCGGCGTGTTCGACTGATCACACCGGCTGTACGAAAAAGGGAGATCTGCAGATCTCCCTTTTTTATTGCCGCGCTTTAATAGGCTGTGCGCTGATCGGGTCCTTGGCTAAACTGCCGGATCATCAGTCGAAAAGCCGCTCATCATGCTTCGTTTATTGTTCTGGATTGCCCTGATCTTCGCCGCCATCTGGCTCTGGCGCAAATTCAAGGCCCCCGCCTCGTCCACCCGACCGCCGCGCGAACAGGACGCGCCGCCGATGGTGCGCTGCGCCCACTGCGGCGTGCACCTGCCGCGCGACCGCGCGCTGGGCAACCAGCAACTGTGGTATTGCAGCCAGGCTCATCTCGAGCAAGGCCCGGGCGCCAGTGGTCGCTGAGGTCGCCAACGCCGATCAGAAACAGGCGCAGCGTCTGCTGCGCCTTTATCACCTGTACCGTTTAAGTGTCGGCATCACTCTGGTGCTGCTGATCTCCAGCAACATGGACAACCGCCTGCTGACGTCGGCCAACGACGACCTGCTGCGCGGCGGCAGCTGGCTGTACCTGATCATCAACATGCTGCTGGTGGTGTTCCTTGAAAACACCCGGCGCCCGGCGCAGTTGTTCACCCTGGCGCTCGTCGATGTGCTGCTGTTGTGCGGCCTGTTCTACGCGGCGGGCGGCGTGGCCAGTGCGCTGGGCAATTTGCTGGTGGTCTCGGTGGCGATCAGCAACACCCTGCTGCGCCGACGCATCGGCCTGCTGATTGCCGCCATTGCGGCGATCGGCATTGTCGGCCTGAGCTTTCTGCTGGGGCTCAGCCGCCCCTTGAGCGCCAACGCCTACTTGCAAGCCGGCACCCTCGGTGCGCTGTGCTTTGCCGCATCGCTGCTGGTGCAAGGGTTGATCCGCCGCCTCGAAGTCAGCGAGACCCTGGCCGAACAGCGCGCCAGCGAAGTGGTCAGCCTGGAGGCGCTGAACGCGTTGATCCTGCAACGCATGCGCACGGGGATTCTGGTGCTCGACGAGCAACGTCGGGTGCAACTGGCCAATCACAGCGCGCAGAGTCTGCTCGGCCACAGTCACCTGCAAGGTCATATGATCGACGAATATTCGCCAGCACTGGTCGAGCGTCTGCAACTGTGGCGCAACAACCCGACCCTGCGCCCGCAGAGCCTGAAAATCCCCGGCAATGGCCTTGAGCTGCAGCCCAGCTTCATCGCCCTTGAGCAGAGTCCGAACCAGCAGACGCTGGTGTTTCTCGAAGACCTGGCGCAAATCACCCAACAGGCGCAGCAACTCAAGCTCGCTGCGCTCGGGCGTTTGACCGCCGGCATCTCCCATGAAATTCGCAATCCACTGGGCGCGATCAGTCATGCCGCGCAGCTGTTGGCCGAGTCCGAGGAACTCGATAGCGCAGATCGGCGTCTGACGCAGATTATTCAAGACCACTCCCAGCGCATGAACCGAGTCATCGAAAACGTCCTGCAACTGTCCCGCCGCCAGCAAAGCGCGCCGCAACGGCTGGACCTCAAGCCGTGGCTGGAAGACTTCGTCGGCGAAATCCGCGAGCAGGCCAACGAGCGCCAGCACATTCATCTGCGGATCAATTCCGGCGATTTCACCACGCTGATGGACCCCAACCAATTGCGGCAGATTCTCGACAATCTGATACGCAACGCCTGGCGTCACAGTGCGCAACTGCACGAGCAGGCCGACGTCTGGCTGGCACTGTTCGTCGACCCGGACAGCCAGTTGGCGGTGCTTGAGGTCCAGGACAACGGCCCCGGCGTGTCGGCCGAGGAACAGGCGCATCTGTTTGAGCCGTTTTTCACTACCAGCAGCCAGGGCACCGGTCTTGGCCTTTATCTGTCCCGTGAGCTGTGCGAAAGCAACCAGGCACGCCTAGACTTCAAATCACGCCAAGGCGGCGGCTGCTTTTGCATCACTTTTGCTCACGGACGGAAACAAAGTTGAATACAAGCCCACGGCAAAAAATTCTAATCGTCGACGACGAACCGGATATCCGCGAGCTCCTGGAAATCACCCTGGGACGGATGAAACTCGAGACCTTCAGCGCCCGCAATCTGAGCGAGGCTCAGGCGCTGTTGCAGCGCGAGCACTTTGACCTGTGCCTGACCGACATGCGCCTGCCCGACGGCACCGGGCTGGAGCTGGTGCAACACATTCAGCAACGCGATCCACACCTGCCGGTAGCGATGATTACGGCGTACGGAAGCCTGGAAACTGCGATCAATGCGCTGAAGGCCGGGGCGTTCGACTTCCTCACCAAACCGGTGGAACTGCCGCGCTTGCGCGAACTGGTCAGCTCGGCGCTGCGCCTGCCGACAGCGGGCGGCTTGAGCACGGCAATCGAGCGACGCTTGCTGGGCGACTCGCCGCCGATGGCCAATCTGCGCAGGCAGATCGACAAGCTCGCACGCAGTCAGGCACCGGTGTACATCAGTGGTGAATCCGGCAGCGGCAAAGAACTGGTCGCGCGTCTGATCCACGAACAAGGTCCGCGCGCCAGCCAGCCGTTTGTGCCGGTGAACTGCGGGGCGATTCCGTCAGAGCTGATGGAAAGCGAATTTTTCGGCCACCGCAAAGGCAGTTTCACTGGAGCCGTCGAAGACAAGCCGGGGCTGTTTCAAGCGGCCCATGGCGGCACTCTGTTTCTCGATGAAGTCGCCGACCTGCCACTGTCGATGCAGGTGAAGCTGCTGCGGGCGATTCAGGAAAAAGCCGTGCGCAGCGTCGGCGGCCAGCAGGAAACGGTGGTCGACGTACGCATCCTTTGTGCCACGCACAAAGACCTTGAAGCCGAAGTTTCAGCCGAACGCTTCCGCCAGGATCTGTATTACCGGCTCAACGTCATCGAACTGCGTGTGCCGTCCCTGCGCGAACGCCGTGACGACATCGAGGCGCTTGCCATGCACGTGCTCAAGCGCCTGGCCAAAGACACCGGACAACCCGAAGCGCGCCTGCACCCGCAAGCGCTGGAGGCGCTAAAGAACTATCGCTTCCCCGGCAATGTGCGCGAACTGGAGAACGTTCTCGAACGCGCGCACACCCTGTGTGAAAACCGCACGATCGAAGCGCAGGATCTGCGTTTGAGCGAAGGCAATTGCACGGCGGACGGGGCGATGGCCGATCTGACGCAGGTCGACAATCTTGAGGATTATCTGGAGAGCGTCGAGAGGAAGCTGATTTTGCAGGCGCTGGAGGAAACCCGCTGGAACCGCACGGCGGCGGCGCAGCGGTTGAGTCTGTCGTTCAGGTCGATGCGTTATCGGCTGAAGAAATTGGGCCTGGATTAAAGGCCCCTTCGCGAGCAGGCTCGCTCCCACATTTGGAATGAGTACTCCTGTGGGAGCGAGCCAGCTCGCGAAGGCGGTCTACCCGCCTCTGACTAAATCCGGCCCTCAGGCGCATACGGCGCCGGATCAATAATCGGCGCCCGCCCCAGCATCACGTCAGCAAACAACTGACACGATGCCGGCGCCAGCACCAGCCCGTTGCGGTAATGCCCGCAGTTCAGCCACAACCCCTCGAACCCCGGCACCCGGCCAATAAACGGAACCCCTTCCGGCGACCCCGGCCGCAGCCCGGCCCAATGCCCGACCACCTCGGCATCCGCCAGCGCCGGCAACAATTCGATCGCCGAGGCCTTGAGGCTTTGCAGCGCTACATCGGTCGGGGTCTTGTCGTAACCTTCGTGCTCCAGCGTGCTGCCAATCAGAATGTGACCGTCGCGACGCGGGATCGCATAACGCCCCTTGGCCAGCACCATGCTCGGCAGGAAATCAGCCGCGCACTTATAGAGAATCATCTGGCCTTTGACCGGTTCGACCGGCAGCGTCAGGTTCAGCGTCTTGAGCAGATCACCGCTCCACGCCCCCGCCGTCAGCACAATCTGGTCGCCGTTGATCACGCCCGTCGGAGTCTGCACGCCGACCACGCGTTCGCCCTCGCGGACGAAGCCACTGACTTCGCATTGCTCATGAATCGTCACATTCGGCAGCGCCAGCAGCGCGGCTTTCAGCGATTTGACCAGCCGTGGATTGCGCACGTTGGCGACATCGGCCATGTAGATCGCTCGGCTGAAACCGCTGCCGAGCACCGGCACCGCGTCATGTGCCGCCGAGATATCCACAGCCCGCAGCGGCCGGTTTTCCCGCTCGGCCCAGGCCAGGGCTGCGGCTTCATCGTCCAGATCCAGCCAATACAGACCAGTGGTGTGCACCTCAGGATCAACCCCCGTGTCGGCAAACAAGCGCTGGCCGAGCTGTGGATAAAAGTCCTGCGACCAATGCGCCAGCGCGGTGACTGCCGGACTGTAGCGCCACGGGTATAGCGGCGAGACGATGCCGCCGCCAGCCCAGGACGATTCCTGGCCGACATTCGAGCGATCCAGCAGCACCACGCTGCGCACTTCGGAGGCGAGATTGTAGGCAGTGAGCAGGCCAATCACCCCGCCGCCGACAATCACCACTTGCTGTTGCCTGGTCATGTTTGATCCAACCGTAAAAAGACAGTGGGCGCAAAAGGCGCCCGAAAAAGAATGCGTCAGCGGCCCCAGCAATCCTTGGCGGTCACTCCGGTGGTCGCGTTGTTCATGCTTCGTACGCCGGTGTTGGTCAGGGTGAAATCCCCGCACTTGTCGGTGGCCATGGCCGAGCCGGTTTTACGCGTTGCGGTCAGCACAAAGGTCTGGTCGGTCAGCGTCGGGGTGATGGTGTAGAAATCATTGCCCGTGCTCAGTCCGGTGACGCCGGTGTAGACGTTGTTGCGGGTATAGAAGCGTTCGAGGGTCTGCGCCTGCTCCGAGAGCAGCGAGACCACTTCGGCGCGACGGCCCTTCTTCACGTACTCGTTGTAGCTGGGAATGCTGATGGTGAGGATGATCCCGATAATCGCGATGACGATCATGATCTCGATCAGGGTAAAACCTCGGCTGGATCTGCGCATGCCTCAAATTCTCGCTTACTGGATTTGTCGCCACATGATACGACGGCTGCCGCCGCCACCCTTCTCTACAATGGTGGTGATGACGCCACTGGTGTCGGTCACGACCTTTCCCGTACCACCGGCTGAAATGACGTTAAGGGTCGGAATGCCACCGGTGAATACCACGCCACTTGATATCGTGTCAGTGCCATCGACCAAACGGTCGCCGGTGGTGTCGATCACGGCATAGTTGAGCATCTTACCGTTGAACGCATCGAGTTCGACCAACCTGCCCGTACCAAAGCTCGAACAAGGGTCAGTGGTATCGACGCTGGCGGTGGTAAAAACGACTCGCCCCAGCACGATGCTGGCCTGGTTGATCACTCGCTCGCCGGTCAGCACGTTGTTATACACCAGCGGCAGATACCAGCCTTTCTCTGCCGGATAGGTCGTTTCATTCTGGCTGGTGGTCAGAAACTGCCCGGAACTGCCGGAGAACGAACCGGTAATCGCCTGTGCCTGCAAACTGCTGACGGTGATTTGTCCGGCCCCACCCTCTGCATCCCAGATTGAATAGAACGCTTGCAGATCCTTGTTGGTCTTGTCGGCAGTCTCGTTGAACTTGCCGGTGCCAAAGAACACTTGCTTGCCGCCCTGTGGGTTGTCCGCCAGCAGCGGTTGCGCGGTGATCGGCTGCGTTGCCCCGCCCGGGGCGGTGAACAATGGCTTGCCGGCAAACGCAACCCCCCAGCTTTCTGCCCCGGGTGCGCTCAAGTCGAATTTCCACATACGCCCCTTCAGGTCACCAGCGTAGGCAGCCTGCACCACGTTCGAAGAATTGACCCTGATTTTTACCGAAGACAGACCGTTAGTGGTTTCCGTGCTGTCGATGACGATTTTCCTGATCAGCGAACCATCCATTGCATCCAGTACATACAAAGCCGCAACCCCTGAATTGCTGCCGTAACCATTGGCGATGAATGTCGCCCAGCGACCATTGGCCAAGCGTGCCACTTCCGGACGGGCGTAAGCGTAACCCAGGTCATTGAAAGCGTTCGACGTATTGGCAGTGACCGGCGCACTGACCTCCCACAATGCCCTGATGACATTGCCCGCCGAGGCATCGAACAGTTGCAGCCCATAGAAGGTTTTGCCACCAGCCCCCGTTCCGCCAATGGCCAGCGTTCTCCAGGTGGTGCCAGCCTGCGCATCGAACACGCCGACCTGACCGTCCACGAGAAACTTGTGGCTGACGCCGTTGACGTAATTGGTATCCGCAATCAGCCGCAACGAGGGCAGCACGCTGGAGGGCATGTAGGCATAACGGCGGGTGCCGTTCGTCGAATTGATCACATTGACGAAACCGTCGTTGGCGTTCACTACCAGACTGGCATTCATGTTCGCAGCCTTGGTGGTCAGGTAGTTGGTGTAACTGCTGTCACCCGTCAAGTCGGATGCGGTCTTGTCCGAAGGCGACGCGAGCACCAGCGGCGAATTGATGATGTCGCCCAGCAGCGCAGTGCGCACTTTGAGCCCGGCCCTGTTGGTCCCTTTGCTCCACTCCACCAGTTCAGTGCCGCTGACACCGGTGGGCAGGCCCTGATTCAGCGTGTTCTGCTGGGCTGGGGAAAAGCCGCCGAATGCCAGAGCAATGGGCGTGTTGCTCAAGGTGTTCCATGACTGGAAAGTCGGCGCTGTAGCAGAGGGCACGATGGTGGTGTCGGTCGACCATTGCGCCGTCGAGGTATTTACCGTGCCGGTCGAGGTAAAGCCGAACGACCTGATCGTGCCGCGCCAATCCTTGGGATCGTAAGTGGTCTGGTAGAAACTGCTGCCGCTGGTCAACGTACTGCTGCTGGCAACACCGGCACCACCGGAGCCGGCCTTGGAAGTGATATCGCTCAGTGCCGACGATAACGCCGCATTGAGCCCGGAGCTGTCGGTCGCCTGGTAATACCTGCCCTGCCCGTAACTGGCGGCGTCGGACAACATATCGTTATCCGCCGCGAAACCCACGGTGTAGGTGTTCATGTTCTGCCGGGGAAAATCCACCGCGTTCCAGCTCTTGCCGGCGGCGTCGGTGCCGGTCGAACGCATGTCGATGTCGAAGGCGAATTTGGCGATGTCATCCAGATAAAGCGTGTCGCCTTCGCCGTCACCGTTGAGGTTGTCGCCATCGTTATTCACGCCATCCCAGTTCGGTAAGCGACTGCCTGCCAGCGGATCGTTGGTCGGGAAGGTACGGTCATAGGTCGGCAAGCCATCGGTAATCACCACGCCGTAGTTTTTCTGGCAGCGGTATTGAATCGGACTGGTATAGGTCGCCGGCGTGCCGTTGTAGTAAGGCGCCAAGCCACGCATGTAGCGGGTGACTTCGTAATAGCTCTCGGCCAATGGCGTGTTGGCCACGGCGTTCAAGCCGTTGATCGATGAGATCAGCGCGTTGTAGTTGGTGTCTGCCTGGGCCTGGGTGACGCTGCCCGCGACGGGTGACAAATCGGTGATCGAGCGGGCGATGAAACCGCCGTTGCCCGGGTTGCTGCTGATGGCCGGGTTGAACGTCGACAGGCCCATGCGCAAGGTGCGGTTGCTGCTCACCAGTGCGGTGGAAACGTTGCGCGCCACGTTCATCCGGTAATCGTTGGGAATCGCCCCCGTGGTGAAGTCGCGGGTGCCGTTGCTGTTGGCCAGGCTGACTATGTAGGAAATGTAATCGGCGGAATACCGAGTGTTCTCGTTTCCCACGGGGTCGGGCAGTTTCAGGCACAACGGCGCCACGCTGTTGTTGTAGAACGCATAGGCGCCTCCCGAGCACCCGGAAGTCGGCAGGCTCGATAGAAACACCGTGTCGCCTGTAATCTGCGGCGCATTGAGTGCAGAGCACAATCCGAGGAAGGCATTGCACTGCCGGGCGGGAGTGCGGTTGACGTTCGGGTCGAATCCGGCGGCGTAGATGATGCTGTTCATACTGCCGGAGTCGTCGATCAGCAGCATCACGTTGGGCGCCACCGCAGCCGCGCTCAGCAATGGCGAATCGGAAGGCGTGAACGCCCAGGCCGGTGCCGCCAGGTAACAACTCAGGAGCATGCCGATCAGCAGCGACACGCCGCGCTCAATACTTCGCATAGACACTCTCCACCACGCTACGCGAATTGCCGGCGATGCCGACCGCAGTGACTCGATACAACGTCGCCGAAGTGTTACTCGGCACGTTCACCGCCGTCAGGGTCGTGCCGATGTTCTGCACGCCATAAAAGCCATTACCGGCGGCGATCCATGCCACCCCGGAGGTCGAATTGAAACCTGCCGAGCTGACCGATGACGATTCCGCCGGCGGCAGACATTGGCTCGCGCCGCCGCACACCGCCAACGAGTAACTGTCCAGTTGCACTGCGCTTTCGCCGACACGCAATGCCGCTTCGGCCGCCTGAAACGATTGATTGCGCAGGCTGACGCTGCCGGCCATTTTCTCTTGCAGGTTGGCGCTCTGCATCGAGGACAAACCGATCAATGTCAGCAACAGCAGAAACACCAGGCTCACCAACAGGACCATGCCGCGCTGGGCCTGACGTTGTTGCAAGGAAATCCTCATCGCCGCCCCCTCATGGCAAGCGGTTGCGCAATGCCGCAACCACGTTGAAGGTTTGATTGCGCACCCGATTGTTCGGGTCGGTGAGGGTCAGGCTCAGGCGCACGCTGCGGATGCGCGCCGGATCGCCAGGGTTGCTGCTGTAGGTCGAGGCTGCGACGTCGGTCGCCGAACTGGCCAGGCCGAAGGTGACGTTGAAGGCGCTGACATTGTTGACCAGCACTTGCTGCGCCGGATTGCCGCTGCCGGTGCCCATGAGGATCTGGTTATTGCTGAAGCTGTAGATCAGGCGCCGGATCGGGAACGCGATCTGGCCCGTGGTCGGGTTGCGCAATCCGCTGTAGGCGACCGCGCTGTTGCGGCAATCGGAAATCACCGTCCAGGTCGGCGTCCCCCCGCCGCTGCCGACATCGGCGGTGACCAGGGTCAGCTTGAGACTGGCGTTATCCCAGTTGATCGGGATGAGTTGCGCAGCGTTGAAGTCCCCTGCCGAACTGGAGTCGACGATGGTGCCGAGGCAGCCGAACATGCCGACCATACGAATTTCCTGAATCATCTTGCTGAGGACGAAGCGCGCATCTTCCTGCATCGCTGCGGCGCTGTTCTGGCTGACGTAGGTGTTTTTTGCGGCGATGAAAATCTGTACCACACCAAGCACGACGATCAGCCCCAAAGCCAGAGCAATCAGCAATTCGATCAGGCCGAAACCACGGCTGGCACGCTTCATGGCGTGGCCACCGGATCGACCGCCGCCCGGCTGGTCAGGACGAAACTGCGCTGGGCACTGGCAGCGTTGGCCGCGCGCGCGTCGCTCCAGGTAATGGTGATGGTGTAGACCCGCTGGTTGAGGGTGATACTGCCCGTCGCGGTCGGGCCGCCGAAGTTGGCGATATTGGTGGTGAAATCGTAGAGATCCTGATCCCGCGCATTACTGAGATTGCCCGAGGTCGGTGGCGTGACGGTGTAGTTGGCGCCGGAATTGGCGCGGATGCGATCCATCATGTCATAGGCGATGAAGCTGGCCTGACTGGTCATCCGCGAACTGTCGGTGTACTTCAGCGCATTGAGCTGCACCGCCGCTGCGCCCAGCAGCCCGACGGTGAGAATCAGCAGCGCGACCAGCACTTCGATCAGCGTCATGCCCTCCTGTGCGTTTTTGCTCCCTGCCCTCATCCGCAATTTCCACCCAGTTGAATGCGTCCGTTCAAACACACGTTCAGCGTCCTGCTTTGCGTGCCCAGCGTGTAACCGATGACTACCGCCGTCGACGGTGCCGCCAGACCACCAAGATTGTTGAAATCCAGTGCGGTCACTCCTGAGGGTAGCGTCAGAGTTGCGCCGCTGCTCATCGCTGGAACAACCCGCAACACATTGGCCGGATTGCCAGTACTGTCGTAGACCGCCAGCTCACCGGTCCAGACACTGCCGCCGGCGGTCGGACGCAGACGCGTGGTCACGCCGCGATTGATTGCCTCGAGGCGAGCGAAATTGATCGCGCGCTGCAAGTCGCCGACTTCGGTATCCGCCTTGCTGCTCTGGATCGTACGGGTAAAGGCCGGCACCGCCAGCGTGATCAGTATCAGGAACACCGCAATGGCGACCAGCAACTCGACCAGCGTGAAACCTTTTGTACGAAGATCCATCGATGCCCTCCGTTGCCGTCGGCTATACCTGCTTTTACACGCTAGAACATTCGCTCGGCACGCGCCGACTGATTTGCCCTGCGCGGCGCACGGATTGCGCTGCTCATACCATTCCACGGAGGGATTTTTCATGCCGCAACACGGTTTCAGCCTGATTGAACTGCTTATGGGACTGGCGATTGGCGCAATTGTTCTGCTGCTGGTCAGCCCGGCGTTCGCCGCACTCAAACAGGCGACTCAACGCGACCACGCGGCGCAGTCGCTGCTCGAAGGCATCCGCCACGCTCGCACACTGGCGATTACGCACAATCAGAGCGTGGTGATCCATGGCATCGACGGTGACTGGAGTCAGGGTTGGCGGATCATTCTGGATCGAAGCGGCAGGGGGCCGGAGGACAGCAGCAATCCGCTGCTGGTTGAACGCGCCAGTGAGGCGAAAGTGCCGATTGTCGGCAACTGGTGGGTGAGCCGCTATGTGCGGTTCAGTCATTTGGGGCAACCGCTGATGCCGGGAAGGCGGTTTCAGGCAGGGACAATACACGTCTGCTCGCCGCGCGAACCGGTCAGCCAGCGGCAGATCGTGCTGGCGGCGACCGGTCGCGTGCGCCTGAGCAGTCAGGAGACCGAACAGGCGCTGTGCGACAAACGCAGAAGCGTCAGATCGAACGGACGCGCAGCTCTTTCGGCATCGAGAACGTGATGTTCTCCTCACGGCCAGCCAGCTCGTCGGCACCGGTTGCGCCCCAGGCCTGCAATTGCTGGATCACGCCCCGGACCAGCACTTCCGGTGCCGAGGCGCCAGCGGTAATGCCAATGCGCTCGACGCCGTCGAACCAGCTCTGTTGCAGATCCTCGGCACCGTCGATCAGGTACGCCGGAGTCGCCATGCGCTCAGCCAATTCGCGCAGACGGTTGGAGTTGGAACTGTTCGGGCTGCCGACCACCAGCACCACGTCGCACTCGTCGGCCAGTTGCTTGACGGCGTCCTGGCGGTTTTGTGTGGCGTAGCAGATATCGTCCTTGCGCGGGCCACCAATCGCCGGGAAGCGCGTGCGCAGGGCATCGATAACGCGGCTGGTGTCGTCCATCGACAAGGTTGTCTGGGTGACGAAAGCGAGTCTTTCCGGATCGCGCACCTGCAGTGCGGCCACGTCCTTTTCGTCTTCAACGAGGTAGATCGCGCCGCCATTGCTGGCGTCGTACTGGCCCATGGTGCCTTCGACTTCCGGGTGACCGGCGTGGCCAATCAGGATGCACTCGCGACCGTCGCGGCTGTATTTGGCGACTTCGATGTGCACCTTCGTCACCAGCGGGCAGGTTGCATCGAATACTTTCAGGCCACGACCGGCAGCTTCGTTGCGCACGGCTTGGGAAACACCGTGGGCGCTGAAGATGACGATGACGTCATCGGGTACCTGATCGAGCTCTTCGACGAAAATCGCGCCACGGCTGCGCAGGTCTTCGACGACGAACTTGTTGTGCACCACTTCGTGACGCACATAGATCGGCGGCCCGAAGACTTCCAGGGCGCGGTTGACGATTTCGATCGCCCGGTCCACACCGGCGCAGAAGCCACGGGGGTTGGCGAGTTTGATTTGCATGCTGTGCCTCGTGTCTTGCGCGCGAAAACAATGGAAAACAGACTGTGGAGACCTGCTTGTTGTGGCGAGGGGATTCATCCCCGCTCGGCTGCTTAGCAGTCGTAGACCGTCAACGGACTTATCTCAGAATCCGTTGACTGGTCTGGGGCGCTTCGCACCCCAGCGGGGATAAATCCCCTCGCCACAGAAGCTCACTCCTGCATTTTTAGATCGCTTTGACGGAAATGATTTCCACGTCAAAGGTCAGCGTCTTGCCCGCCAGCGGGTGGTTGAAGTCAACGGTCACTTGCGTGTCATCGAATTCCTTCACCACTCCTGGCAATTCAGTATTGGCCGCATCATTGAAGATCACCAGCAGACCCGGCGACAACTCCATGTCGGTGAACTGCGAACGCGGGATGGTCTGCACGTTCTGCGGGTTCGGCTGACCAAAAGCGTTTTCCGGCTCGACGGTCAGGGTGCGCTTGTCGCCGGCCTTGAAGCCGAACAGTGCGGCTTCGAAGCCCGGCAGCAGGTTGCCATCGCCGACCTTGAACGTCGCCGGGGCCTTGTCGAAGGTACTGTCGACGGTGTCACCGTTTTCCAGGCGCAAGGCAAAGTGCAGGGTGACTTCGGTGTTCTGGCCGATGCGTTGCTCAGTCGATAGCGGTTCAGTCATGAGCGGCCTCTTCGGTTTTCTTCGATTTGAACATGTCCAGTGCCAGCATGATCGCGCCAACGGTAATCGCGCTGTCGGCAATGTTGAACGCCGGGAAATACCAGCGGTTCTGCCAGTGCACCAGAATGAAGTCGATCACATGGCCCAGGGCAATGCGGTCATACAGGTTGCCCAGCGCGCCACCCAGCACCAACGCCAGGGCGACGGCCAGCCATGTGTCGTTGCGGCCCAGACGCTTGAGCCAGACCACCAGCACGGCACTGACGACAATGGCGATCAGGGCAAACAGCCAGCGCTGCCAGCCGGAGCTGTCCGCGAGGAAGCTGAAGGCAGCGCCAGTGTTGTAGGCCAGCGTCCAGCTGAACAGATCGGGAATGATCACGATCTGCTGGAACATTTCAAGCTTGGCTTCGAAGTAGAACTTGCTGGCCTGGTCAATGACCAGAACCAGCAAGCTCAACCACAGCCAGCTCAGCCGTCCGAAACGGCCAATGGCATCAGGCATAGTGACGAACCTCGCCAGCACCGCTGATGTTGTCGACGCAACGCCCGCAGATTTCCGGATGCTCCGGGTTCACGCCGACGTCTTCGCGGCAATGCCAGCAACGCGCGCATTTCGGGAACGCCGATTTGACGATCTTCAGTTTCAGACCGCTGACTTCGGTGGCCACTGCATCGGCCGGAGCCTGCACGAATGGTGCAACGCTGGCAGTCGAGGTGATCAGGACGAAGCGCAGCTCATTGCTCAGCTTGGCCAGATCGGCGCTCAGCGCCTCTTCGGCAAACAGCGTCACTTCGGCCTGCAGGTTGCCACCGACGGCTTTCGCCGCACGCTGGATTTCCATCTCTTTGTTGACCGCGACTTTCACTTCCATGATGCGATCCCAGTAGGCGCGACCCAGCTCGAAGCCTTCCGGCAGCTCGGTGAGGCCTTCGTACCAGGTGTTGAGCATGACCGACTCGTTACGCTCGCCCGGCAGGTATTGCCACAGTTCGTCAGCAGTGAAGGCGAGGATCGGCGCGATCCAGCGCACCAGCGCTTCAGAGATGTGGAACAGCGCAGTCTGGCACGAGCGCCGGGCCTTGCTGTCGGCACCGGTGGTGTACTGGCGATCCTTGATGATGTCGAGGTAGAAACCGCCCAGCTCCTGCACGCAGAAGTTGTGGATCTTCGAGTAGACGTTCCAGAAACGGTATTCGCCGTAGTGCTCTTGCAACTCGCGTTGCAGCAGCAGCGTGCGATCCACCGCCCAGCGATCCAGCGCCAGCATGTCTTCGGCCGGCAGCAGGTCGGTGGCCGGGTTGAAACCGGTCAGGTTGGAAAGCAGGAAGCGCGCGGTGTTACGGATACGACGATAGGCATCAGCGCTGCGCTGCAGGATCTGCTCGGACACCGCCATTTCGCCGGAGTAGTCGGTCGAAGCGACCCACAGACGCATGATGTCGGCGCCCAGGGTGTCGTTGACCTTCTGCGGCGCGATCACGTTGCCCAGCGATTTGGACATCTTGCGGCCGGACTCGTCGACGGTGAAGCCGTGCGTCAGCAGTTCGCGGTACGGCGCGTGGTTGTCGATGGCGCAACCGGTCAGAAGGGACGAGTGGAACCAGCCACGGTGCTGGTCGGAACCTTCCAGGTAGAGGTCGGCACGCGGGCCGCTCTCGTGGCCCATCGGGTGCGAACCGCGCAGAACGTGCCAGTGCGTGGTGCCCGAGTCGAACCAGACGTCGAGGGTGTCGCTGATCTTGTCGTACTGCGGCGCTTCATCGCCCAGCAGTTCGGCAGCGTCGAGTTTGAACCAGGCTTCGATGCCTTCGACTTCAACGCGTTTGGCGACTTCTTCCATCAGCTCGACGGTACGCGGGTGCAGCTCGCCGCTTTCCTTGTTGAGGAAGAACGGGATCGGCACGCCCCAGTTGCGCTGACGCGAGATGCACCAGTCCGGACGATTGGCGATCATCGAGTGCAGGCGCGCCTGGCCCCAGGCCGGAACGAACTTGGTGTCTTCGATGGCTTTGAGCGAGCGCACGCGCAGGGTGTCGCCACTGGTTGGCTCCTTGTCCATGCCGATGAACCACTGCGCGGTGGCGCGGTAGATCAGCGGGGTCTTGTGGCGCCAGCAGTGCATGTAGCTGTGTTCGATGACGGTGGTGTGCATCAGCGCACCGACTTCGGTCAGTTTTTCGACGATGGCCGGGTTGGCCTTCCAGATGAACTGGCCGCCGAAGAATTCCAGCGACGGCACGTATACGCCGTTGCTCTGTACCGGGTTGAGGATGTCGTCGTTGACCATGCCGTATTTCTTGCAGGTCACGAAGTCGTCCACGCCATAGGCCGGGGCGGAGTGAACCACGCCGGTGCCAGCGCCCAGCTCAACGTAGTCAGCCAGGTACACCGGCGACAGACGATCGTAGAACGGGTGACGGAAGTTGATCAGCTCCAGCTCTTTACCGGTGGTGGTGGCGATGACCGAACCTTCCACGCCATAGCGCGCCAGGCAGGCTTCGACCAGCTCTTCAGCCAGCACCAGCAGCTTGTCGCCGATATCGACCAGGGCGTAGTTGAATTCCGGGTGCACGTTCAGCGCCTGGTTGGCCGGGATGGTCCACGGGGTGGTGGTCCAGATCACGATCGCAGCAGGTTTGCTCAGCGAGGCCAGACCGAACGCGGCAGCCAGTTTGGCCTCGTCAGCGATCGGGAACGCAACGTCGATGGTCGAGGACTTTTTGTTCTCGTACTCGACTTCCGCTTCAGCCAGAGCCGAACCGCAATCGAAGCACCAGTTCACCGGCTTGAGGCCCTTGAAGACGAAACCGCCCTTGACGATTTCGGCGAGGGCGCGGATTTCACCGGCCTCGTTCTTGAAATCCATGGTCTTGTACGGGTTGGCGAAGTCGCCCAGCACGCCGAGACGGATGAACTCGGACTTCTGCCCTTCGATCTGCTCGGTGGCGTAGGCACGGCACAGCTCGCGGGTTTTATCCGCGCCGAGGTTCTTGCCGTGGGTCACTTCAACCTTGTGCTCGATCGGCAGGCCATGGCAATCCCAGCCCGGGACATACGGCGCGTCGAAACCCGACAGGGTTTTCGAGCGGATGATCATGTCCTTGAGAATCTTGTTCAGTGCGTGACCGATGTGGATCGTGCCGTTGGCGTACGGAGGGCCGTCGTGCAGGACGAACTTCGGACGATCCTTGCCAATCTCGCGCAACTTTCCGTACAGGCCAATACTGTCCCAGCGCTGCAGGATCTGCGGTTCGCGCTGTGGCAGGCCGGCCTTCATTGGGAAGGCGGTGTCCGGAAGGTTTAGCGTGGCTTTATAGTCGGTCATTTAAGGCTCTTCATTAGCGATGGGCGCTAGGTGCGGCTAGTGCACGGGCGGTGGCGACATCCGCATTGATCGCCGTTTTCAATGCCTCCAGAGAGGCGAAGCGCTGCTCTTCACGCAGCTTTTGGTGGAAAACCACCGTCAAACGCCGGTCATACAGATCGCCGGCAAAATCTAACAGATGGACCTCGAGGTGGGCTTTGCCATCCCCTTGCACCGTAGGGCGCACGCCGATATTGGCGACGCCGGGCCAGGTCTTGCCGTCGATGTCGACATTCACCAGATACACCCCGGTAAACGGCACGCGACGACGCTTGAGTTGAATGTTGGCAGTGGGCGTGCCCAGTTGCCGGGCCAGTTTCTGACCATGCAGCACGCGACCGGCGATGCGGTACGGACGGCCGAGCAAGCGTTCGGCCAAGGCAAAATCGGCCGCAGCCAAGGCGTTGCGCACCTGCGTGCTGCTGACGCGAATGCCGTCCAGCTCGACGGTTTGCGCCGCTTCGACGGTGAAACCGTGAACCTGCCCGGCCTGCATGAGAAAATCGAAATCGCCGAGGCGGTCGCAACCGAAACGGAAATCATCACCGACCTCCAGATGCTGCACGCCGAGGCCATCGACCAGAATGGTATCGACGAACTCACTGGCGCTGAGCTTGCTCAGCCGCTGGTTGAAAGCCAGGCACAACACCCGGTCGACGCCTTCAGCGGCCAGTAACTGCAGCTTGTCGCGCAACCGCGCCAGACGTGCCGGTGCGGTGTCGGGAGCAAAGAACTCCCGCGGCTGCGGCTCGAAAATCACCACGCAGCTGGGTACGCCCAACTCGAGCGCACGCTCACGCAGCCGGGCCAGGATAGCCTGGTGACCACGGTGAACACCGTCAAAGTTGCCAATAGTGGCGACGCAGCCCCGATGCTGGGGGCGCAAGTTGTGGAGGCCTCGAACCAGCTGCATAACGCGCTTCTTGCTCATAAAGTGGTCGATTATAACCACACCCGACGGCCGACGACAGGCAACACCGTAACGCAAAGTGAACGAGCCGACAAAACCGCCGGCCCATGCCTGCTCATGAAGGCTGAAACCTCAGCTCAAGGCCTTGCGATTGAAGTCGCGCAGGCGGAAACCCAACAGCAGCAACATACCGAAATACGCCACCACGCCAGCAACCACCAGCGCGCCCAGGCGCAAGAAGCGCTCAAGCATATGGCCCTCATCCCAGGCGGGCATGAAATGCATGCCGGCCAGCAAGACCGCCGACATCACGGTCACCGCAACGACCAGCTTGAAGCCGAATTTGCCCCAGCCCGGTTGCGGTTGATACATCTTTTGCTTGCGCAGTTGGTAGAACAGCAGCCCGGCGTTCAGGCAAGCACCGGCACTGATCGCCAAGGCAAGGCCGGCGTGGGCCAGCGGCCCGATCAACGCCAGGTTGAACAACTGCGTGCAGACCAGCGTGAAAATCGCGATTTTCACCGGGGTGCGAATGTTCTGTTGCGCATAAAAGCCCGGCGCCAGCACTTTGATCACGATAATCCCGAGCAGGCCGACCGAATAGGCAATCAGCGCACGCTGGGTCATCTCGGCATCAAAGCCACTGAACTGGCCGTACTGGAACAGCGAAACAGTCAGCGGCTCAGCAAGAATTCCCAGCGCCAATGCGCACGGCAGCACCAGCACAAAGCACAGGCGCAGCCCCCAATCGAGGATTCGCGAGTATTCGTGACGATCCTTGCTGGCATAGGTCTTGGCCAGTGTCGGCAGCAGAATCGTCCCGAGAGCCACACCCAACACACCCGACGGCAATTCCATCAAGCGGTCGGCGTAATACATCCACGACACCGAACCTGCAACCAGAAACGAGGCGAAGATGGTGTTGATGATCAATGAAATCTGGCTGACCGACACGCCGAGAATCGCCGGCAGCATCTGCTTCATCACCCGCCACACGCCGCTGTCGCGCAGGTTCAGGCGTGGCAGCACGAGCATGCCGATCTTTTTCAGGTGCGGCAGCTGATACAGCAACTGCGCCAGACCGCCGACCAGCACCGCCCAGCCAAGGGCCATGACCGGTGGATCGAAGTACGGCGTGAGGAACAGCGAAAACACGATCATGCTGACGTTGAGCAGAGTCGGCACGAAGGCCGGCACCGAGAAGCGGTTCCAAGTGTTGAGGATCGCGCCGGCCAGCGACGACAGCGAGATCAGCAATATATAAGGAAAGGTCACCCGCAACAGATCGGAGGTGAGCTGGAATTTCTCCGGGGTATCGGTAAAACCGGGCGCTGTGGCCCAGATCACCCAAGGGGCGGCGATCATGCCCAGCGCCGTCACCACCGCCAATACCAGCGTCAGCAGGCCCGACACATAGGCAATAAAGGTGCGCGTCGCCTCTTCGCCCTGCTGGCTTTTATATTCAGCCAGAATCGGCACGAAAGCCTGGGAGAAAGCCCCTTCGGCAAAGATGCGCCGCAGCAGGTTGGGCAGTTTGAACGCAATAAAGAAGGCATCCGTGGCCATCCCGGCGCCGAATGTCCGCGCGATCAGCGTGTCACGAACAAAACCCAGAATCCGGGAAAGCATCGTGATAGAGCTGACGGCGGCCAACGATTTGAGCAGATTCATTGAGAGAGTTTGTGCCTGTCGATAAACAGCAGGCGAACAATGCGCCTACTTGTGCGATACTCCGCGCCGCAACAGCACAGAGCCAAAGCTCGCGAGTTTACAGGTCAAGCGCCGGAAATAAATATCCCGCCTCTTTATACCTACCACTTAGCGGAACGATTCAAGTGCCCTTGACAAGACAAGTCTTCATCGGCATGATTCGCGGCCTATTTTGTTTGCTATTTCCTAAAAAGTCTTTCGAGGAGCTCGACGGTGGCCAACTCACCTTCCGCCAAAAAACGTGCAAAACAGGCTGAGAAGCGTCGCAGCCACAACGCCAGCCTGCGTTCCATGGTTCGTACCTACATCAAGAATGTAGTTAAGGCCATCGACGCAAAAGACGCTGAAAAAGCTCAAGCTGCATACGTTCTGGCTGTGCCAGTTATCGACCGTATGGCCGATAAAGGCATCATCCACAAGAACAAGGCTGCTCGTCATAAGAGCCGTCTGAATGGCCACGTCAAAGCGCTGAAAGAAGCCGCTTAATCGACGTAGTCATTAAAAAACCGACCTCAGGGTCGGTTTTTTATTGCCTGTGATTTAACAAGCTACAGGCAAAAAAATGTGGGAGCGAGCCTGCTCGCGAATGCGATCTGCCAGTTGGTATTTCTATCGACCGACATGACCTCTTCGCGAGCAGGCTCGCTCCCACAGTTCGGATTGGTGGCGCTTATTGCTGGACCGGCACCCACGGCAGGATCGGGATGGCCGTGACCGCATTCTGCGGACTGCCCTCGATCAAGCGATCGCTGTAGACCAGGTACACCAGCGTGTTGCGCTTCTTGTCGAGGAAACGCACCACCTGCATGGTCTTGAACACCAGCGAGGTGCGCTCCTTGAACACCTCGTCGCCGTCCTTCAACTCACCCTTGAACTTGATCGGCCCGACCTGACGACAAGCGATCGACGCCTCAGCACGATCCTCGGCCAGACCGAGACCACCCTTCACTCCACCAGTCTTGGCGCGCGACAGGTAGCAGGTCACGCCCTCGACTTTCGGATCGTCGAAGGCCTCGACCACGATCCGGTCATTCGGCCCGACAAACTTGAACACCGTCGACACCTGACCGATTTCCTCGGCCGAGGCCAGCAATGGCATGGCCATCAGCAGGCCCAACAATCCTTTCGCTACACGCATCGAATTTTCCTTAGACCAGAATCAGGTTGTCACGGTGAACCAGTTCCGGTTCCGCCATGTAACCGAGCAAACCGACAATCGCATCCGACGACTGACCGATGATTTTTTGCGCTTCCAGAGCGCTGTAATTGGCCAGACCCCGAGCGATCTCCCGACCGTCCGGCGCCACACAGACGACCATCTCACCGCGACGGAAACTGCCTTGAACCAGTTTCACACCCACCGGCAGCAGACTTTTGTTGCCCTTGGACAACGCCGACACCGCCCCCTCATCCAGCACCAGAGTGCCACGGGTTTGCAGGTGACCGGCCAGCCACTGCTTGCGCGCCGCGAGCATGCCACGCTCCGGCGATAGCAGCGTGCCAATGCGCTCGCCCGCCTTCAGGCGATCGAGCACACGCTCAAGGCGCCCGCCGACGATGATGGTGTGCGCACCGGAACGCGCTGCCAGGCGTGCCGCACGCAACTTGGTCTGCATGCCGCCGCGCCCCAGCGCACCACCGGTACCACCGGCAACCGCATCCAGCGTCGGATCATCGGCGCGTGCTTCATAAATCAGCTGCGCATCGGGATTGTTGCGCGGATCGGCGTCGAACATGCCGTCGCGATCAGTGAGGATCACCAGCAGATCGGCCTCGACCAGATTGGCCACCAGCGCCGCCAGCGTGTCGTTGTCGCCGAAACGGATTTCATCGGTGACCACAGTGTCGTTTTCGTTGATCACCGGAATGACTTTCAGCTCGACCAGCGCACGCAAGGTACTGCGGGCGTTGAGGTAGCGCTTGCGGTCGGAGAGGTCGTCGTGGGTCAGGAGAATCTGCGCAGTGTGCCGGCCATGCTCGGCGAAGCTCGACTCCCAAGCCTGCACCAGCCCCATCTGACCGATTGCAGCGGCCGCCTGGAGCTCGTGCATGGCACTGGGTCGTGCGGTCCAGCCCAAGCGACTCATGCCGGCCGCCACCGCCCCGGAGGACACCAGCACCAGCTCGACGCCCGCTTCATGCAACGCCACCATCTGCTCGACCCAGACACTCATCGCCGCGCGATCCAGCCCTTTGCCGTCAGCTGTCAGCAAAGCGCTGCCGATCTTCACGACCCAACGCTGCGCACCTGTCACCTTGCTCCGCATCATCTTCAACCTTAGCTTGAGGGCAGCGCGACCTGGCGCTGCCCGTGACGTTAATCGTGGCGATTGCTGACCAACGATCGATTTCCGGATACTAAAACGCCGCTCGATTGAGCGGCGTTCAAGTTTATCGCAACGGATCAGTCACGCACGTAAATGATTTCCGGACCGTCTTCGTCATCCACATCTTCTTCGTCCCAGTCATCGTCGCCGATGTCATGGACCGACTTCACGCCACTGCGACGCAAGGCACGCTTGTCGTCCAGCGCCTGCAACTGCGCACGGGCTTCGTCTTCGATGCGCTGATCGAGATCGGCCAGCTCTTCCTTGTACGCAGGATCTGCGGCGAGGCGATCGGCACGGTCTTCCATGTAACGCATGATGTCGTGGCACAGACGCTCGGTACCGATCTTGGCGATGGCCGAGATCACGTACACCGGACCGGTCCACTCCAGACGATCGACGATTTCCTTGACGCGAGCATCGTGCTCTTCTTCAAGGATCTGGTCGCACTTGTTCAACACCAGCCAGCGATCACGCTCGGCCAGCGACGGACTGAATTTGATCAGCTCGTTGACGATCACTTCAGCTGCGTCCGGAGCACTGGAATCATCCAGCGGCGCCATGTCGACGAGGTGCAGCAGCAGACGCGTACGCGCCAGGTGCTTGAGGAAGCGAATGCCCAGGCCAGCACCGTCGGAAGCGCCTTCGATCAGACCCGGAATGTCGGCAATGACGAAGCTCTTCCAGCGATCGACGCTGACCACACCCAGGTTCGGCACCAGCGTGGTGAACGGGTAGTCGGCGACTTTCGGCTTGGCGGCCGAGACCGAACGGATAAAGGTACTTTTACCGGCGTTCGGCAAGCCGAGCAGACCGACGTCGGCCAGCACTTTCATTTCCAGTTTCAGATCGCGCTGCTCGCCCGGCTTGCCTGGCGTGGTCTGACGCGGTGCACGGTTGGTACTGGATTTGAAGCGGGTGTTGCCCAGACCGTGCCAGCCGCCCTGCACTACCATCAGTTTCTGACCGGCCTTGGTCAGGTCGCCGATGACTTCCTGAGTGGCAGAGTCGATCACGGTGGTGCCGACCGGCACGCGCAGGATCAGGTCTTCGCCCTTCTTGCCGGTGCAGTCGGTGCTGCCACCATTGGAGCCACGCTCGGCATCGAAGTGACGGGTGTAACGGTAGTCGACCAGGGTGTTGAGGTTTTCGTCGGCCATCATGTAGATGGAACCGCCGTCACCGCCATCACCGCCGTTCGGGCCGCCGTTTTCAATGAATTTTTCCCGGCGGAAACTCATGGCACCGTTGCCACCGTCACCGGCCTTTACGCGAATCGATACTTCATCAACAAACTTCATAACCAACGCCTCTCGCCGTACGGACGAGCCGAAAAACAATCAAGACATAAGACTCTTGCAAAAATGAGCGCAGCGACCCCAAGACACGACCTGCATCGCACGCCGACAGCCCATACAAACAGCTTTGCAAGAGACTCACCCCACAAACGAAAAAGCCCCGTCGCAAGACAGGGCTTCTCCAGCGATCTCGCGATTAAGCCGCGATTACGCTCACGTAACGACGACCGAAGGCGCCCTTTACTTCGAACTTGATCACGCCTTCGATTTTAGCGAAGAGAGTGTGATCCTTGCCCATGCCAACGCCGTAGCCAGCGTGGAATTGGGTGCCGCGCTGACGCACGATGATGTTGCCGGCCTTGATGACCTGGCCGCCATACATCTTCACGCCAAGGCGTTTGGCTTCTGAGTCGCGACCGTTACGGGTACTACCACCAGCTTTTTTGTGTGCCATGAGTTCAATTCTCCTAGTGAGGAATTAGGCTGTAATTAAGCCTGAATACCGGTGATTTTGATCTCGGTGAACCACTGGCGGTGGCCCATACGCTTCATGTGGTGCTTACGGCGACGGAACTTGATGATGCGGACTTTATCGTGACGACCTTGGGAGATCACTTCAGCCTTGACGGTTGCGCCAGCAACAACTGGTGCGCCGATGTTCACGTCGTCGCCGTTGGCGACCAGCAGAACGCGATCAAAAGTCACGGATTCGCCAGTAGCGATTTCCAGTTTTTCGATCTTCAGGTATTCACCTTCAGCGACCTTGTATTGCTTACCGCCGGTAACGATTACTGCGTACATGGTATTTCTCCGATAATCCTGCTCACCCAGCTCTTTATAAGAAGAGGTATTGGCTGGCATGGCTGCATGGGGCTGGAACGGCCCAAGTGCAATTGCGTAAGGCAGGTGCTGCCCAGGAAGTTCAGGGTGCGCGATTGTACGCAAGCAATCTGCCTCGCGCAAGTGGCCGTCCATCGCGCCTTGACAGGTCTGGACGGGGGTCCTAGCATGCCGCGCAACCCTTCTGGAGCGACTCTCGCTGATGCAACCCCAAGCTTTCTACCGCGCGGTGGCGGACGATTTTAGCGCCGTCGACGGCATCATCAAGAAGCAGCTGACGTCTCGAGTGCCGCTGGTATCGAAAATCGGCGATTACATCACGTCGGCCGGCGGCAAACGCCTGCGTCCTTTATTAGTGTTGCTGTGTGGCAAGGCCCTGGGTCGCGAAGGCGACGACATGCGCCTGCTGGCCGCCACCATCGAATTCCTGCACACCGCGACCCTGCTGCATGACGACGTCGTCGACATGTCCGGCATGCGTCGTGGCCGCTCGACCGCCAACGCCATGTGGGGCAATGCCCCGAGCGTGCTGGTCGGCGACTTCCTGTACTCGCGCTCGTTCGAAATGATGGTCGAACTGGGCTCGATGCCGGTGATGAAGATTCTCTCCCAGGCCACACGCATCATCGCTGAAGGTGAAGTGTTGCAGCTGTCCAAGGTGCGTGACGCCAGCACCAGCGAAGAAACCTACATGGAAGTCATCCGCGGCAAGACCGCGATGCTCTTCGAAGCCTCGACCCACAGCGCCGCCGCGCTCGCCGGCGCGACCGCCGAGCAGAGCGAAGCCCTGCGCACGTTCGGCGATCACTTGGGTGTGGCGTTCCAGCTGGTTGATGACCTGCTCGACTATAAAGGCGACGCGGAAACCCTGGGCAAGAACGTCGGCGACGATCTGGCCGAAGGCAAACCGACCCTGCCGCTGATCTACACCATGCGCGAAGGCACGGCCGAACAGGCGGCACTGGTGCGTCAGGCGATCCAGAAAGGCGGGATCGAAGACCTCGAAAGCATCCGCATCGCCGTCGAAGCGTCCGGCTCGCTGGAGTACACCGCGCAACTGGCCCGCGATTACGTGGCCCGTGCGATCAAGTGCCTCGAGGCGCTGCCGGCCAGCGAATACCGCGATGCGCTGGTGGAACTGAGCGAGTTCGCGGTAGCCCGCACGCACTGATTCATCCCCTGTGGGAGCGAGCCTGCTCGCGAAAGCAATCTGCCAATCGACTCAATGTTGACTGACACAGCGCTTTCGCGAGCAGGCTCGCTCCCACAGTAGTTTCTGCGCTATGCCCTCCTCCGCGTAAAACCCTATACAATGTGCGCCCTTTAGTCCTCCTGATACCCAAGGAACCTTAGTGAGCACGTTGCCACCCTGCCCGAAATGCAATTCCGAATACACCTACGAAGACGGCACCCAACTGGTCTGCCCCGAGTGCGCCCACGAGTGGTCTGCCAGCGGCGAAGCCGAAGTGGCGGCCGATGATGCCGTGAAGAAAGATTCGGTCGGCAACGTCCTGCAGGACGGCGACACCATCACCGTGATCAAGGACCTCAAGGTCAAGGGCACATCGCTGGTGGTCAAGGTCGGCACCAAGGTCAAGAACATCCGCCTGTGCGATGGCGACCACGACATCGACTGCAAGATCGACGGCATCGGCCCAATGAAGCTCAAATCCGAGTTCGTCAGAAAAGTCTGAGCCTTGCGTCATCCATCCTGCGCCAGCCGTGGGATGGAGCTTTGCCCTCCCCGCTTCAGCTCAATGAATCCGCGCATGGCCATCAGCCAGCCATTTTGACCTGACACAACCTTTACCCGGAAAACTCCACGATCCGCCAATAGGCACTTGCTATTTGATGAATAAGAATTATTCTCATTGAAACCTTTCAAGGAGATGAACCCCATGACTTATTTGATCGACGCCTGGCTGGATCGCCCACACCCGTACCTCAGAATCCTCCATCGGGAAACCGGCGAAGTCTGTGCGGTGCTTGAAGAAGAAGCGTTGCATGAGCTGCAGGATCAAGGCGATCTGGACGTCAGCAGCCTCAATTCCAGCGAGCCGCTGGTGCTCAAGGAGCTGGTGCGCAATCTGTTCCTGTTCTGCTATGCCCGGGCGTTGCGCCCGACCAATGAGCTGCACAACAAGATCGAAATATGAGCAGCATTAAAAAAACCTGTGGGAGCGAGCTTGCTCGCGAAAGCGATAAATCAGTCAACGAATGAGTCGACTGAAAAACCGCCTTCGCGAGCGAGCTCGCTCCCACATTTTTCAGCCCGCCATCAAGGCAGGCTCGGTTTTACAGAACGTCCAGCAGCTCGACGTCGAACACCAGAACGCTGTGCGGCGGGATGCTGCCCACGCCTTGCGCGCCGTAAGCCAGTTCGCTCGGCACGTACAGGCGCCATTTGCTGCCGGCATTCATCAGTTGCAGGGCTTCGGTCCAGCCAGCGATCACGCCGCCAACCGGGAATTCTGCAGGCTGGCCGCGCTCGTAGGAGCTGTCGAACACAGTGCCGTCGATCAGCGTGCCGTGGTAATGCGTACGCACCTGGTCTTCACGGGTCGGCTTGGCGCCATCGCCCTGAGTCAGTACTTCGAATTGCAGGCCGGAAGCCAGGGTGGTGATGCCGTCACGCTTGGCGTTTTCGGCGAGGAAGGCCAGGCCTTCGCCAGCCGCGGCTTCAGCCTTGGCAGCTGCTTCGGCTTGCATGATCTCGCGGATCACTTTGAAGCTGGCGGACATTTCTTCCTGGCCAACACGGCTTGGCTTGCCGGCGAAAGCGTCGGTCAGACCGGCCAGGATCGCGTCCAGGCTGACACCCGGTGGCGGGTTGTCGCGCAGCTGGTCGCCGAGTTGACGGCCGATACCGTAGCTGACGCGGGTTTCGTCGGTGGACAGATTTACTTCGGACATGACACTGCTCCGCTGTGCGGACGGCCACAGGACTTGCCGTGCGTGCACAGCGCGTCCCGGCGCGCCCGGAACCAAAAGGGCGAGCAGACTAGCACAGATACCCCGGACTTGGGGCCGAGGCTACAGGGCCGAGCGCCAGGCGAGCGGCACTTTCAGGCTTTCATCGAGGTCACCGACCAGGCCACACATTTCGTCGTGGACCGAGGTGTGCACAAGATTGAAGGGCAGTACCGGGAAAGCATGCAGCAGATCCCGCGCGTGCTCCACTGAGCGCAGCGTCAGCATATTGCCCTTGAGATCGCTCAACGGATACGCCGTCCCATGCATCCTCGCTTCCAACAGGTAAATGCCTCCTTCCATGGAGATCAGGTTCAACTCGTCGACCTTTTTGGCAACAGCAAACGCGTTCAACTCTTGCAGGTTCATGGAAGCACCTCACACCGTGGCGAATCGCACCGTTACAGGCATAGGCCGCTGCGCTTGAAAGCACAAGCCACAAACGAAACCGCCCGTCTGTTTCGCAACAGACGGGCGGTTTTTTTGCCTTGATCGGCTGATCAGTGCTTGGTGACCTTGTCCAGGTAACCCATGGCAAACGCGGACACCACAAAAGTCATGTGAATGATCACGTACCACATCAGATGCTCGGGATCGACGTTCTTGGCATCCATGAAGATGCGCAGCAGGTGGATCGAAGAAATCGCCACGATCGACGCCGCGACTTTCATTTTCAGCGACGACGAGTCCATGGTGCCCAGCCAGCTGAGCTTCTCTTTGCCTTCGTCGATGTCCAGTTGCGAGACGAAGTTCTCGTAGCCGGAAATCATCACCATCACCAGCAGACCACCCACCAGCGCCATGTCGATCAGCGACAGCAGCACCAGAATCAGATCCGATTCAGCCATGGCGAAGACGTTGGGCAGGATATGGATGATTTCCTGGAAGAACTTCAATGCCAGCGCCAGCAGACCGAGGGACAGGCCGATGTAGATCGGCGCCAGCAGCCAGCGGGTGGCGTACATTGCATTTTCGATAAAGCGTTCCATTGACTCTCACACAAGGGGCTGGAAATGGCGGCGAGTATAACAGCCCGCTGTGACAGCCAGAAACCGCCGGAAAATCCGCCACCTGCGTGTGTGTGACAAAGTTTTTCTGCTAGTGTCCAAAGCATTGACAGCCCAATGACAGTGGACAGGACGCGTGGAAATGGATGTGCGATCAGCCTTGACGACTGCCGGAATCTGCCTCGCCTTGCTCATCGGCGGTTGCTCGCCCGGCGATGAAAAACAAGTCGCCAACCTCGACGAAAAGACCGCCACCTTCGAACAGTCACTGGACACGATCAGCGATCCCAAGCTCAAGGACGCCATCACCGAACTCGGCGGCTCGCTGCTGTTGCTCGAACGCGCCCGGCTCAAGCTCGACGACATCGCGCCGCACACCGAATACGGTGCCGACGCCCTCGCCGTGCTCAAGCACTACCCTACCCCGCAAGCGCTGGTCGATACCTTCATCAACGGTCTGTTCGTGCTGCACAAGGACGCCAGCTCGGATTACCTGACCGATCTGCAACCGGTATTCCCGTTCAACCTGAACATTCCCGGCGGGTTCCTGTTTCCGCACGGCATCGAATGGCATTCGGTGACGCTGAGCAACAAACGCGTGATCGCCTGGCAGCCGGAGTGGTCGGAAACCGATCCGGGCATTCAGCTCAGCCCGTCCAGCTCCAACGTGACCAACCCCGATGACCTGACGGTGACCTACCCGTTCATCGATGGCCTCAATGTCGACAAAAAAAGCCTGCCGCAACCGGTCAGCCTGCAAGGCCAGGTCGAAGTCATCGCGCCCCGGCGGCTGTACAGCTTCGACCTGACGCAGAAAGACGTCGGCCAGACTCGCACGAACGACAACCTCAGCGTCAAATTGCTCAAGCTGGAAAAGAACTATGCCGAGGTCGAAGTCAGCAACAGCCTGCCGCTGGCAGCGGAAGTCGCCGAAACCCGGATCAATCCGCTGATCGTCCAGGCCCGCGACGCCAGCGGCCAATACCTGGTGCGCGCTGGTTCGATCAACGAAAGCCCGGAGCAGGTCGCGTTTTACCAGAAACAACTCACGCAGTTACAGAAGCAGAAGAGCTGGAGCGACACCCTGGAAAAACAGCTCAGCGACGACCAGCAAGCCTTCGAGAAAGACCACCCGCGTCGCTACAACAAGGTGTATTTCCACGGCCCGATCGAGACACTGGAAGTCAGCGTGCTCGACTTCTCCTCGGCGACGGTGACGCGCAAATCCCTGGATCTGCCGGTGCGCACCTTCAATCCGCACACCACGGCCAAAGCCGTGCAGCCGCTGGACCTGCCCGTGGTGGTGTATGACGATCTCGCCGCCAACTGGCTCAAAGGCGCGGACCTGACTGAGCAACAATTGAAGGCCGGCGTGCGCATTCATCAATCGGTGGAAGAGCCGAGCGCGGCGCGTATCGAGTTTTCCCACCGCCGCACCTTCAATGACGAATTGCTTGGCGACGAACTCAACCCCGGCGTCAGTCCCGTGACCTTCTTCACGGAAAAGCGCGGCGGCAAACTCGACGAGCCGATCGAACTGCCGCCCGAGGCGTACCAGGTCGATCCGCTGCAAGCGACGATTACTTATGATCTGAACTTGTTTCCGGAAACCCCGGCGATTGCCGTGGGCTCGATGCCGTTGTTTCTGGCCACGGTGGCCAAGCAATCCTACGACGCCCAGTCATTGCCCAAAGGCCTGGCGATCAAGGACAACACGCTGGTAGTCGACCTGAAAACCTTCCCGGCCAACGAATGGCGTTTCTTCGTCAAGGACGACAGTGGCCACTACCTCAAGCAGATTCTTTCGGTCAGCCACGACGCCAGCACCGAAGGCCCCGCGCTACTCGGCGTGCACTACTTTTATGGTCGCCCGACTCGCGTGGAGACCTATCAGCGCACCGACCTCGCGACCGTGCAATACGGCTTTGAGGTCAAGCTCGACAAGGCGCAGGTGGACCAGACAGCGCCTTAACCGTTGAGACTGCGCCCACGGCCGCCGTTGATCTGCCGCAACTGCGCTTGCAGATGCAAGCTCCAGATCTGCGGATCATCGGCCAGTTCGTAACCATGCAAGGTCAGGCTTTCAACGATGGTGTCGAGAATCGACTCGGCCGCCACCGGGCCGTGGAACGGGCCTTGGGCTTTGATCGCGGAAGGTTGTTCGCCGGCCATGCCGGCCGCGAAGAGCAGCGTCCACATGCCGTTGTCGCCGGCCAGCGGCTTGACGGCGCATTCGATCCGGGTCACCAGACCCAGGCATTGACGGGTGAGACAGAGGTTGCGCGACATGGCGGCGACCCTCGGTAAAGCCGGTATTCAGCCCCCACGGGAGGACTGGCTCGATCCAGTGATACTGTCGATATCCTTGACCTGAGAATAGAAGAAAAGTGTCCCGCGCAAGCCAAATGGAACCAGAAGGCGCCGAATGGTCATTGTGTGAATATTGGCGTCAGAGTAGTGGCACATTCCCCGAAGATCCCCGCAGAGATCAATCTGGAAAAGCACTGTGGGAGCGAGCCTGCTCGCGAAGACGATGGATCAGCCAACTCATTCGTCGACTGATACAGCGCTTTCGCGAGCAGGCTCGCTCCCACAGGGTCTGGCGTGAACTGATCAGGCCGGTTTGGCTTCGGCGAGAGCCTCCTGCGCCAGTTCCTTCTCAGCCTCTTTCAGGTCCTCTTCGCTGATCATCTCGGCGATATCGCGCAGGCGCTCGACCACTCGCGCATTGATGCTGCCTTCGGGGAATTCGCCATCGGCGTTCGGCTCCCCGGCCGGCTCGCCCACCAGCAGGCTCAGCGCCTCATCGGCCTGACGCACCGCATATACGTGGAACTGGCCGGCGCGCACGGCGGCGAGGACTTTTTCATCGAGCATCAGCGTGGCGACGTTGGCCTGGGGAATGATTGCGCCCTGCTCGCCGGTCAGGCCGCGTGCTTCGCAGAGGCGGAAGAAGCCTTCGATCTTCTCGTTGACCCCGCCGACAGCCTGCACCTCACCGAACTGGTTGATCGAACCGGTGATGGCAAAACATTGCTTGAGCGGGGTTTTCGACAGCGCCGAAATCAGCGTGCACGCCTCGCCCAGCGATGCGCTGTCGCCGTCGACGTAACCGTACGACTGCTCCAGCGCAATGCTCGCCGAGATCGCCAGCGGAAATTCCTGGGCGTAACGGCTGCCCAGATAACCGGTGAGGATCATCACGCCTTTGGAGTGAATCGGCTGGCCGAGATTGACCTCACGCTCGATGTCGACGATGCCGCTGCCGCCCGGGTACACCGTGGCGGAAATCCGCGCCGGCACGCCGAACGCCGAGTCGCCGACCTCGAGCACCGTGAGCCCGTTGCACTTGCCGACCGCCGCACCGTCAGTGTCGATGAGGATGATTCCGGCGAGCATGTCGTCGAGAATCCGCGCCGAGACCCGCCCGGTGCGGGTGGCCTTGGCTTTCAGGGCGCGTTCGATATGGCCGGCGTCGGTCATTTCATCGCCGGCCAGATGGCGAATGAAATCCGCCTCGCTGACCAGTTGGAACAGATCGCCAATGCGCGCCGACAAGCGCCCCTGATGCTCGGCCAGCCGTGCGCTGTAGGTCGCCAGTCGTGCCACCGCATCGGCGGTCAGCGGCGCCATGCCTTCTTCCGAAGTACGGGTTTTCAGGAGCTGGGCGAACTGCTCGAGGCTTTCGTCGACCATCGGGATGTCTTCGTCGAAGTCGACCAGAACGCGGAACATCTCCTGGAAGTCCGGATCGAGATCCTGCAGCGTGTAATACAGCTGCCGCGCACCGATGATGATGACTTTGACCTGCAACGGGATGTGCTGCGGATTCAGGGTCATGGTGGCGAAGCGGCCCATCTCGCCCAGCGGCGATTCCATTTTCAGTTTGCGCGATTGCAGGGCGCGTTTGAGTGCATCCCACACGAACGGCTCGCTGAGCATTTTTTCCGCTTCAAGAATCAGGAAACCGCCATTGGCGCGGTGCAGCGCACCCGGACGCAACTGCCGGTAAGTGGTGTAGAGCGCGCCCTGATCGGTGGTGTACTCGATGCGGCCGAACAGGTTTTCGTAGGTCGGATGTGGCTCGAATACCACCGGTGCACCGCCGCTGGCCGGATGCCCGACCACCAGGCTCGGTGCGTATTGTTCTTCCAGCAACTTGCGCGCGACGGCGTCAGTCTTGCTGTCGTCGACCAGTTGTTCGACCACGGTTTTCAGCAGGTAGACCTGCATCGCTTGCAGGTAACCGCAGACCCCGGCGTTCTCCGCGTACTTCTCCGACAGCGGCGCCAGCAACGGCTGCAAGGCCAGGGTGATGGTTTCTTCGTTGAGCGAACGCAGTTGATTGTTCGACTCGCGCTTCCACTGCGGCAGGCTGGCGAGTTCTTCGTTCAGGCGCTCTTCGAGGCCGGAAATGTCATCGTGAAAACGCTCGCGCTCGGCTTCCGGCAACTGCGCGAATTCGGCTTCGTCCAGGGCCTTGCCGTCGAGCATCGGGGTGAAGGCGATATTGCTGCTGTCGCGGTACAGGGCGACGTCTTTTTCCAGGGCCAGGCGCTCGATGATGTCCAGCGCCTTGTCGTAGCGCTGATTGAAGGCGCGGTCGATGGCGCTTTTTTTCTGCTGGTAGGACGGGTGTTCGAAAACTGCTGGAAAAGTCGCCAGCAGGTTATCGATCAGGCCGTTGATGTCGCCGATGAACGAGGCCGCCGTGCCCGATGGCAGCTCCAGTGCGCGCGGTTCGCGCGGCTCATCGAAGTTGTTGACGTAGACCCAGTCCGCCGGGGTCTGCAGGCGCTTGCCTTCGGCTTTCAGGTAGCGTTTGACGAACGAGAAACGGCCGGTGCCGGGCTCGCCCATGACAAATACGTTGTAACCGGGGCGTGGCATCGCCACACCGAACTGCAAGGCTTCGACCGCGCGTTCCTGGCCGAGCACACCGCGAAAGGGCTCCAGATCATTGGTGCTAGTGAAGCTGAACTGTTCAGCGGAAAACGGACGAGTCAGCGCTTCGGGCGCAAGACGCAGGCTGGCAGCAACAGGATCAGGCATCGGGCTTCCTTAACAATCAGGCGGGGCAGGTAGCGGCATTCTGGCGCTGCCCGTGCCCCACTGGCAAGGCGCGCCACATGACAAAGCATAGACAAGCGCGCGGCCGGCCGACGCGTCCCGATAAATCAGAGGTTTATTCCAAATATTTTGCAAAAAGTCACGGAACCGCTGGAACGTGCCTAAACTCCAAACTGCGCGGCTGGAACTAATACCGGCCCACTGACACTTTCGGCTTTGTCCTCGGGCAGAGCGCGAAGGGCCAGAACCCTGTCCATTGGTATGCACATAAAGAGAACAAAGCTATGAAACGGATTCTTCTCGGTACTCTCTTCACCGCTGTATCCATCAACGCAATGGCGCAAGCCCCGGGCGGCCCGGATTGCGGTTGGGGCAACATGCTGTTCGAAGGTCAGCGTGGCACCCCGGCGCACTTCCTTGCTTCCACCACCAACGGCACTTCCGGTAACGCTACCTTCGGTATGACCTCCGGCACCAACGGCTGCTCGACCAACGCGTCCCTGACTTATGGCGGCAAATCCTGGTTCGCCATGAATGGCATGATGAACGAGCTGTCCGAAGACATGGCCAAAGGCAACGGCGAAGCGCTGACCACCTATGCCGTGGTCCTGGGCGTAGCACCGGAAGATCGCGCGCACTTCGCGCAAGTGACCCACGAGCACTTCCAGCAGATCTTCAGCAAAGCTGACGTGACCGCTGAAGACGTGCATACCAACACCCTGGCAGTACTGAAATCGGACCCACGTCTGGCCAAGTACGCAACTCAGGCTTAAGCTCGACCCCACCCGCTTCCTTCGGGAAGCGGGTTTTATTTTGAATACGGTCTGTAGCGAGGGGATTTATCCCCGTTCGGCTGCGAAGCAGTCGTAAAACCTGTGCATGCGATGTATCCGATGCATTGGTGACACAGCTTATGGGGCCGCTTCGCAGCCCAGCGGGGATAAATCCCCTCGCCACAGGGTGTGTGATTACCCCCGATCCGGGATTTGTTTTCTTTCGACTTAAGTTGCCACCTATGCTCAAACGCCTTGCCTGGCTGGCGCTCTGTGTCTGCGCCCCGCTGTCCGCCGCGCCTCACATCGATCCTCAACGTTTGCAGCAACTGGCCAACGACCGCTTCTGGATTTCCCTCGGTCATTACGAAACCGCCAAACTCGGCGGCTGGCGCAGCTATGTCAGCGACAAGAAGTTCTTTCTCGCCCCCGACGGCAACGAGCATCCGGACCGCGAACTGGCCGCCACCGTGCAGGCGCTGTACGCCCCGGCCAGCCTCGGCGAGCAACACGCACAATGCGTATACCCCGCGCGCACGCGCTGGCTGAAAGCGCAGCTCAATCTCGCTGACCTGCCAGCGCCGGAATGCGCCGAATACAAGCAATGGTTCAAGGACGTCTCGCCGCACAGTGCGGTGATGATTTTCCCGGCGGCGTATCTCAACAGCCCGTCGTCGATGTTCGGCCACACCCTGCTGCGCATCGATCAGGCGGACGTTCAGGCCGACAAGACTTCGCTGCTCAGCTACGCGATCAACTTCGGTGCCTACATCGAAGGCTCGGACAACAGCATTCTGTATGCCTGGAAAGGCTTGATGGGCGGCTACCCGGGGCTGTTCGCGCTGGTGCCGTATCAGGAAAAACTGTCGGAATACCGCAGCCTGGAAAACCGCGATCTGTGGGAATACCGCCTCAACCTGACTCAGGAAGAAACCGCACGCATGGTCGAACATGTGTGGGAGCTCAAGCAGATCCAGTTCGATTATTTCTTCTTCGACGAAAACTGCTCCTATCGCTTGCTCGAGTTGCTGCAAGTCGCGCGGCCGAGCCTGCGCCTGACCGAGCAATTCCCGCTGACCGCAATCCCCACCGACACCGTCAAAGCGGTGAAAGAGGCCGGGCTGGTCGAACAAATCGAATATCGCCCATCCCGCGAACGTGAACTGCTCAGCCGCGCCGAACCGTTGAGCGATGACGAACAACAATGGGTGCTCAAGGTCAGCGCCGATCAAAAAGTCCTGCAAGAGCCAACGTTCAAAGCGCTGCCGCGCGCACGTCAGGCGTTGATCGTTGACGCCGCCTATCGTCTGGAGCGCTACCGCGCCAACGGTCAGGAGCGCGACCCGCAACGAGCGCAGCGCAGTTTCGAATTGCTGCGGGCGATCAACAAGAACCCGGCGCCGGAGCTGGAAATACCGCAACCCGGTCTGCCCGAAGATGGCCACGAGTCCCGCACCTGGCAGGCCGGCCTCGGTACGCGCGGCGATCGCGCGTTCGGCGAATATGGCCTGCGCATGGCTTATCACGACCTCAATGACAACGCCGAAAGCTTTCCTCTCGGCGCGCAGATCGAGATCCTGCAACTGAAGCTGCGCCAATACGAAGGCAATGACTGGCAGTTGCAGCAACTGGACCTGGCGACCATTCGTTCGCTGACCCCGCGCAACGAGCTGCTGCAACCATTGTCGTGGCAAGTCACCGGTGGCCTTGAGCGCGTGCCGGGCAAGCATGACGACGAAACGCTGGTCAGCCATGTCAACGGTGGCGGCGGCGGCACGTGGCAGTTGGGCGAAGACGTGCTCGGCTTTGCGCTGGGCACGGTGCGCGTGGAACATAACAACGACTTCGCCGAGTTTGTTTCCCCGGCCGGTGGCTTCAACACCGGCGTGCTATGGAAAAACCCGCTGGGCAATCTGAGCCTGGAAGCCAAGGGCGACTACTTCTTCAACGGTGAAGTGCGCCGCAGCCTGAGCCTGAATCAGCAGTGGGAACTGTCGCGCAACCTCGGTTTGCGCCTGAGCGCGCAGCGCGAATTCAGCCAGCTCGCCAGCCCGGAAACGGAAGTCATGCTGGAAGTGAAGTGGTATCACTACTGATCCCGAGCCTGTGTAAATCTTCCTGTGGGAGCGAGCCTGCTCGCGAAAGCGGTGGTTCAGTCAATAGTAGTGTTGCCTGACACGACGCCTTCGCGAGCAGGCTCGCTCCCACAGGTGCTTTGTGGTGTGCAATGGATTTTTCACAGGCCTTCGACAGCCGCCTCATGAATCGCCTTCTAGACTTCCCGTATCAGCCGAAAACCGGCGCGGGAGAGTGCGATGTGGCGGTGCGTGGGATTGTTGGCCGTTGTATTGGCGCTGGGCGGTTGCCAGACCACCCATGAAGACTTGATCGCCAAGGGTTATCCACCGGCCTTCGCCGACGGTTTCGATGACGGTTGCGTCAGCGGCCGGCAAGCGGCGGGCTCGATCAGCGGCGAGTTTCGCAAGAACGTGCCGCGCTATCTCAAGGATCAGCAATACGCCGACGGCTGGGTCGACGGCTTCCGCCAATGTCAGGCGATGCTCGAAAACAGGGATCGCGAGCAATATCGCAACGAGCATTGGGACGAACGCGAACGCGCCTGGCAGCAGCAGAAGGACCAGGACATCGGGCGGGCCTATCGCTCGCAATAGGTCGCTTGCAGACATCCGTTGAAACCAAATGCCGGCAACCATGGCCCAAATCCTTTAACAGGAGGACTTCATGAGTCGCGCATTCGTCAACGAAGACAACGCCGCCGCGCAGGCCGATCAGCCGGTCGAACGTCAGGTCAGCACGCAGCCCAACTACGTCACCCCGCAAGGTCTGGCGCAGTTGCAGGCGAAAGTCGCCGAGTTGCAGAGCCTGCACGCCGAGCAAACGGCCAAGGGCGAGCAAGCCGACAAGCAACGTCTGGCCGATCTGCAACGGGATCTGCGCTATTTCACTCAACGCCTGAGCAGTGCCCAAGTCGCAGTCGCTGCGACCTCCACCGACAAGGTGCAGATCGGTAGCTGGGTGACTTTTGCCGATGAACACGACACTGAACACCGCGTGCAACTGGTCGGCGAGGATCAGGCCAACGCCAGTCAGGGCCTGATCAACTGGGCCTCACCGCTGGGCCGGGCCCTGCTCGGCGCCCGGCTCAACGATGAAGTGCTATGGCAGCGACCTGCCGGCGATCAACTGATCGAAGTGATCCGCATCGAACCGGCTTAAACCACGCCTTGCGCCAACATCGCATCGGCGACTTTGACGAAGCCGGCAATGTTCGCGCCCTTGACGTAATTGATCTGACCGTTGTCTTCGCCGTAATGCACGCAGGCGTGGTGGATCGACTGCATGATCGCGTGCAGCTTGCTGTCGACCTCGCCCGCGGTCCACAGCAGGCGCATGGCGTTCTGCGACATTTCCAGACCACTCACGGCAACACCGCCGGCATTCGACGCCTTGCCCGGTGCGAACAGAATGCCGGCCTCGATAAAGATATCCACAGCCGCCAGCGTGGTCGGCATGTTCGCGCCTTCAGCCACGCAGACGCAGCCGTTACGCAGCAGCGTGCGCGCGGCTTCGGCGTCGAGTTCGTTCTGCGTCGCGCAGGGCAGCGCGATGTCGCACGGCAGCGACCACGGATGTTGGCCGGCGCGGAATTCCAGACCATGGGCGCTTGCCAGTTCGCTGATGCGCCCGCGCTTGATGTTTTTCAGCTCCAGCAGCGCCAGCCACTGTGCTTCGCTCAGTCCTGCTTCGCAGTACAGCGTGCCTTCGGAATCGGAGAGGGAAATCACTTTGCCGCCCAGGTCCATCACTTTGCGCGCCGCGTACTGCGCGACGTTGCCGGAACCGGAAATCGCCACGCGCTTGCCTTCCACGCTCTGCCCGCGGCGTTTGAGCATTTCTTCGGCGAAGTACACGCAGCCGAAACCGGTGGCTTCCGGGCGAATCAGGCTGCCGCCGTAGGTTATGCCCTTGCCGGTGAGGACGCTGGTGAACTGGTTGCTCAGGCGCTTGTACTGGCCGAAAAGGAAACCGATCTCCCGCGCACCGACGCCGATGTCACCGGCCGGCACATCAACGTCGGCACCGATGTGGCGATACAGCTCGCTCATGAACGCCTGGCAGAAGCGCATGACTTCAGCATCGCTCTTGCCCTTCGGATCGAAGTCGGAACCGCCCTTGCCGCCGCCCATGGGCAGGGAGGTCAGCGAGTTCTTGAAGGTCTGCTCGAAGGCGAGGAATTTCAACACGCCGAGGTTCACCGACGGATGAAAACGCAAGCCGCCCTTGTACGGGCCGATGGCGCTGTTCATCTGGATACGGAAGCCGCGATTGACCTGGACCTTGCCCTGATCGTCGACCCACGACACCCGGAAAACCAGCGTGCGCTCCGGCTCGCAGATACGCTCGAGAATGCCTGAAGTCAGGTAATGCGGATTGGCTTCGAGAAACGGCCAAAGACTGCGCAGGACTTCTTCGACAGCCTGGTGGAATTCGGGTTGGTCCGGGTCGCGTTTTTTCAGGCGCGCTAGGAAGGATTCGACGGATTCGATCATGGGCAAAGTCTCGGCAAATTTATTGTCGTTGGAGGAGATTGGGCCGGACTGTAACAAACGAATTGCGCACAGGAACAGAGCAAGATGTCGCAGTTATGAAATTAAATGGTGCACAGGATATAAATCCAAGGGGTTTTTGATCCGTTTTTGCACCTGAGTGGGGAGTTCAGATCCAAGACTTGCACCAACAGTTACACCGTCTTCGCGAGCAAGCTCGCTCCCACATTTGAAATGCATTCTCCTGTGGGAGCGAGCTTGCTCGCGAAAGCCGCAACTCGGTTTATCAGGAAAAACCCAGGGCAAAAAAACGGAGCCCGAAGGCTCCGCTCTTGTGCAACCAACCCGAATCAGGCCAGTTTCTTGTGACGTACCCGGTGTGGCTGGGCCGCTGCTTCGCCGAGGCGCTTTTTGCGGTCGGCTTCGTACTCGGTGTAGTTGCCTTCGAAGAACACCGCTTGTGAGTCGTCTTCGTACGCCAGGATGTGTGTGGCGACACGGTCAAGGAACCACCGATCGTGGGAGATCACAATCGCCGCGCCCGGGAAGTCCAGCAGGGCTTCTTCCAGCGAACGCAGGGTTTCCACGTCGAGGTCGTTGGACGGTTCGTCGAGCAGCAGGACGTTGCCGCCCTCCTTCAGGGTCAGCGCCAGGTGCAGACGACCGCGCTCACCGCCGGACAGATCCTTGACGAACTTCTGCTGATCGCCGCCCTTGAAGTTGAAGCGACCGACGTAGGTACGCGACGGGATCTCGTAGTTGCCGATGCGGATCTGGTCGGAACCGTCGGAAATCTGCTGGAACACGGTCTTGCTGCCATCGAGGTCTTCGCGGCTCTGGTCGACGCAGGCCAACTGCACGGTTTCACCGATTTCGATGCTGCCCGAATCCGGGGTTTCCTTGCCCATCAGCATGCGGAACAGCGTCGATTTACCGGCACCGTTACCGCCGATCACGCCGACGATGGCGCCCTTCGGCATGGAGAACGACAGGTTGTCGATCAGCACGCGATCGCCGTAGCCCTTGGTGACGTTCTTGAACTCGATGACCTTGTCACCCAGGCGTGGACCGGCCGGGATGTAGATCTCGTTGGTCTCGCTGCGCTTCTGGAATTCCTGCGATTGCATTTCTTCGAAGCGTTGCAGACGTGCCTTGGATTTCGACTGGCGGGCCTTGGCGCCTTTGCGCACCCACTCCAGTTCTTCCTTCATGGCTTTTTCATGAGCCGACTGCTGCTTGGATTCCTGGGCCAGACGATCGGACTTGGCTTCGAGCCAGCCCGAATAGTTGCCCTCGTAAGGAATGCCCGCGCCGCGGTCGAGTTCCAGAATCCAGCCGGCGACGTTGTCGAGGAAGTAACGGTCGTGCGTGATCGCGACCACGGTGCCCGGGAAGTCGTGGAGGAAATGCTCCAGCCACGCCACCGAATCGGCGTCCAGGTGGTTGGTCGGTTCGTCGAGCAGCAGCATGTCCGGCGCGGACAGCAGCAGACGGCACAGGGCGACACGGCGCTTTTCACCACCGGACAGGTGTTCGACTTTCGCGTCCCAGGCCGGCAGACGCAGCGCATCGGCGGCGACTTCCAGCTGGCGCTCGAGGTTGTGGCCATCGCTGGCCTGCAGGATCGCTTCGAGCTTGGCCTGTTCAGCGGCAAGCTTGTCGAAGTCGGCATCCGGGTCGGCGTAGGCCGCGTAGACCTCGTCCAGACGCGCTTGCGCATCCTTGATCACGCTGACCGCTTCCTCGACCACTTCACGCACGGTCTTGGCAGGGTCGAGCTGCGGCTCTTGCGGCAGGTAACCGATGTTCAGGTCCGGCATCGGACGGGCTTCGCCTTCGAACTCGGTGTCGACGCCGGCCATGATTTTCAGCAGCGTGGATTTACCCGAACCGTTGAGGCCGAGCACGCCGATCTTGGCGCCGGGGAAGAAGGACAGCGAAATGTTCTTGAGGATTTCCCGCTTCGGCGGAACAACTTTGCCCAGCCGATGCATGGTGAAGACGTATTGAGCCATGGAGAACCTTGGGTCAGTGACAGATGAATGATTGGAGCGCAGGCGATGCCTGGCCAGACTGTGCGCGTCGTTCACTTGATCGCAATCAATGCGTGCGCGCTGGAAAAAGTCTGATTGTAGGGGCTGGAACGCCCCCGGTCTAACCGGCAAAGCTACCTTAATGCTGGAAGGCAGTCCAGCCGAGAGGGGCTGGCACTTCGCCACGAGTCAAGGCATGCTAGCCGCCCTTCGGGCGTCCGGCTTATAGTGCACGTCGCGCCAGTCCAGCCAAATCGCAGGATCACAGCTTGACCAATGTCACTCCGCCAGCCTCTGTGAGCAGCACCCCACCGGCGCCCGGCTCGCCCCTGCGCGGAACATTAAAGGGTGCGCTGGCCACCCTCGTGCTGTTATTGCTCGCGTTGCTGTTCTGGCAACTGCTCGATCAATTGCGCGAAACTCAGAAAAATCAGCGCCAATACACCATCGACTACACCGCCGACCTCGCCGCCCAGGTCAGCCTGAACATGGCGCTGAACGCGCAAATCGCCCTCAATCTGCTACCGATCGTCGAACAACCGCAAACCGCCGACGAACAGCAGATGCTCCTGCGCAAACTGCAACGCTCGCTGCCAGATCTACGCAGCATGGCCCTGCTCTCGCCCTCCGGCCGGATCATCAGCGACAGCGCCACCGACAGCTCCGACGCCGATTACCTGACTGAACTGGTGCGCCGCAGCCGTGCCCAGGCGCATTACTTCAGCAATGCCGATGACGGCTCGGTGGTGCATCTGCTACTGCATCAGGCCAGCGGCAGCAGTCGCGGTTACTGGGCCTTGCGTTTGACGCCAACCTTCTTCGACTCGCTGACCAAACAGGACGCCACCGCCCTGCGCCCGTTGTGGCTGGTGGAAAACCGCCTCAATCACCAGATCATCAGCCGCGACGCCGGGCTGCCCTCGGTCAAGGCTGGTGGGCTGACGCCCGACGATGTCGCCAATACCGTGCTGACCGTGCCGCTGAGCAGCAGCGACTGGCAATTGCGCGGGCTGTTCGACCGCCAGCGCGTACTGGAAGAGTTGCTGCCGGCGTTCATCGGCAAATGCCTGCTCGGCCTGGCGTTCTCGATGTTGCCGGTGATCGCGCTGCTGAACATGCGTCGGCGTCAGCGCCAGGTGCATGAAGGCCGGCGGCGTTATCAGGATATTTTCGAAGGCACCGGCGTGGCCTTGTGCGTACTCGACCTGTCCGGCCTCAAGCAGACGTTCGACAAGGCGCAGATCCAGACCAGCGACCAGCTCAAGGCCTGGCTCGACCAACCGCAGCAGCGCCAGCAGTTGCTCGCGGAAATGCGCGTCACCGAGGTCAATCAGGTCGCCCTGCAACTGCTCGATGTGCACTCCTGTGACGATGCCTGGCAACTGCTGATCGATGGCCAGCGCCATCCGCAGTGCGCGATCGGTCAGCAGATCCTCGACGCCGTCCTGCAGCAGCAGAAGCAGCTGGAACTGGAGATCAAACTGCCCAACAGCAATGGCCGCGACCAGCACCTGTGGATGGTCCTGCGCCTGCCGAGCGAGCAGCACGACTATAAAGCGGTGATTCTCAGCATCAACGACATCACCAGCCGCAAGCTGATCGAGCTGTCGCTGCTGGAGCGTGAAGGCTTCTGGTCGGACGTGGTGCGCACCGTGCCCGATCATCTGTATGTGCAGGACGTGATCAGCCAGCGGATGATTTTCAGCAACCACCACCTCGGCCAGACCCTGGGCTACAACCGCACTGAACTGCATCAGATGGGCGAATACTTCTGGGAAATCCTTCTGCATCCGGAAGACGCCGACTATTACCATCGCTCGCGGCAGTTGCAGCGTCACGCCGGTTACAGCCAGTTGTTGCAATGCCAATTGCGCTTCCGCCATCGCGACGGCAAGTGGCGGCGCTTCGACATCCGTGAACAGGCGCTGGCGCGGGACAAGCATGATCAGGTCACGCGGATCATCGGCGTGGCCAAGGACATCACCGAACAGATTGAGGCGAGCGAATCGCTGCGTGACAGCGAGCAGCGCTACCGCATGCTCGCCGAAAGCATCAGCGACGTGATTTTCTCCACCGACAGCAAGCTCTCGCTGAACTACGTCAGCCCTTCGGTGCAGGCCGTGCTCGGCTACAACGCCGAATGGATCTTCCAGAACGGCTGGCAATCGATCATCGCCAATCCCGGGCAACTGAACGGCATTCATGTGCTGATGGACCGCGTCAGCAAGGCGCTGGACAAGCCCGAGCAACTGGCATTGCTGCGCAGCCAGGTGCAAACGCAGCTGTTCCTCTTCGATTGCCTGCGTGCCGATGGCCGCAAGATTCCGATCGAACTGCGCCTGGTGCTGGTTTGGGACGAACACGGCGCGTTCGAAGGCGTGCTCGGCGTCGGCCGCGATATCAGCCAGCAGCGCCGTGCCGAAAAAGATTTGCGCATGGCCGCCACGGTATTCGAGCACTCTACCTCGGCGATCCTGATCACCGACCCGGCCGGTTATATCGTTCAGGCCAACGAAGCCTTCAGTCGGGTCAGCGGCTACAGCGTCGGCGAAGTGCTCGACCAGTTGCCGAACATGCTCACCGTCGACGAGCAGCAGGACGCGCACTTGCGCTACGTGCTCAAGCAGTTGCACGAGCACAGCACCTGGGAAGGCGAAGTATGGATGAAGCGCCGTAACGGCGAGCACTACCCGGCGTGGGTCGGCATTACTGCCGTGCTCGACGATGAGGGCGATCTGGCCAGTTACGTGTGTTTCTTCAGCGACATCAGCGAGCGCAAGGCCAGCGAGCAGCGCATCCACCGCCTCGCCTATTACGACGCCCTCACCCACCTGCCAAACCGCACGCTGTTCCAGGATCGTCTGCACACCGCGCTGCAAGCGGCCGAACGGCAGAAGTCGTGGGTGGTGCTGATGTTCCTCGACCTCGACCGTTTCAAACCGATCAACGACTCCCTCGGCCACGCCGCCGGTGACCGCATGCTCAAGGACATGGCCACGCGCCTGCTGGCCTGCGTCGATGACGATGACACCGTGGCGCGCATGGGCGGCGACGAATTCACCTTGCTGCTGCAGCATCGCTCCAACCGCGAACTGGCGCTGAACCGGGCGATTCATGTCGCCGAGCAGATTCTCGCCAGCCTGGTGCGTCCGTTCGTGCTCGAGGGCCGCGAGTTCTTCGTCACCGCCAGTATCGGCATCGCCCTGAGTCCGCAGGACGGCAACGAACTCAGCCAGTTGATGAAGAACGCCGACACGGCGATGTACCACGCCAAGGAGCGCGGCAAGAACAACTTCCAGTTCTATCAGGCCGACATGAACGCCAGTGCGCTGGAGCGTCTGGAACTGGAAAGCGATCTGCGCCATGCGCTGGAGCAGAACGAATTCGTCCTGTATTACCAGCCGCAGTTCAGTGGCGACGGCAAGCGCCTGACCGGCGCCGAAGCGCTGCTGCGCTGGCGCCATCCGCGTCGTGGGCTGGTGCCGCCGGGGGATTTCATTCCGGTGCTGGAAGAGCTCGGTCTGGTGGTGGACGTTGGCGACTGGGTCATCAGCGAGGCCTGTCGACAGCTGAAAACCTGGCACCAGCAACGGGTGCGGGTGCCGAAGGTGTCGGTGAACATTTCCGCACGGCAGTTCTCCGACGGCCAGTTGGGCACGCGAATCGCGACGATCCTGCGCGAAACCGGCCTGCCGCCGGCGTGTCTGGAGCTGGAACTGACCGAAAGCATCCTGATGCGCGAAGTCAGCGAGGCGATGCAGATTCTTGCCGGGCTGAAAAACCTCGGCCTGAGCATCGCGGTCGACGACTTCGGCACCGGTTATTCATCGCTGAACTACCTCAAGCAATTCCCGATCGACGTGCTGAAGATCGACCGCACCTTCGTCGACGGCCTGCCGTCCGGGGAACAGGACGCGCAGATCGCCCGGGCGATCATCGCCATGGCCCACAGCCTGAACCTGGCGGTGATCGCCGAGGGTGTGGAAACCCATGAGCAACTGGACTTCCTGCGTGAGCATGGCTGCGATGAGGTGCAGGGATATCTGTTCGGCCGGCCGATGCCGGCGGGACGGTTTGAAGCGCAGTTCTGTAACGACGCGCTGTTCATGTTCGACTGACGATCTGCGGCGCGCCCGAAAAGATCGCAGCCTTCGATCGTTCCCACGCTCCGCGTGGGAATGCCTCACTGGACGCTCTGCGTCCGCTTCGGCAGTTGACGCGGAGCGTCACGGGCTGCATTCCCACGCAGAGCGTGGGAACGATCAATGCCCCTCTGCTCGCGAAGGGGCCGGCAAAAGCACCGCACATCTGTCATGAACGCCACTTGTCTGCGACATGACGTCGTTTCATATGTCATCCAAAAGCGGTTGGGTTAGAATGCCCCCCTTTTCTGCCCCCGATCCTTGAGGACCGCCATGTTCAGCCGTGATTTGACTATTGCCAAGTACGACGCCGACCTTTTTGCCGCCATGGAGCAAGAAGCTCAGCGTCAGGAAGAACACATTGAGCTGATCGCTTCGGAAAACTACACCAGCCCAGCGGTGATGGAAGCTCAAGGCTCGGTCCTGACCAACAAGTACGCCGAAGGCTATCCGGGCAAGCGTTACTACGGTGGTTGCGAATACGTGGACGTGGTTGAACAACTGGCCATCGACCGCGCCAAGGAACTGTTCGGCGCCGATTACGCCAACGTTCAGCCGCACGCCGGTTCCCAGGCCAACGCCGCTGTTTACCTGGCTCTGCTGCAAGGTGGCGACACCATTCTGGGCATGAGCCTGGCCCATGGTGGTCACCTGACCCACGGCGCCAGCGTTTCCTCCTCGGGCAAGCTGTACAACGCCGTTCAATACGGTATCGATGCCAACGGCCTGATCGACTACGACGAAGTCGAGCGCCTGGCGGTCGAGCACAAGCCGAAAATGATCGTTGCCGGTTTCTCGGCCTACTCGCAGATCCTCGACTTCCCGCGCTTCCGCGAAATCGCTGACAAGGTTGGCGCTTACCTGTTCGTCGACATGGCTCACGTCGCCGGTCTGGTTGCCGCGGGTGTGTACCCGAACCCGGTGCCGTTCGCCGACGTCGTGACCACCACCACCCACAAGACCCTGCGCGGTCCACGTGGCGGTCTGATCCTGGCCCGTGCCAACGCCGAGATCGAGAAGAAGCTCAACTCCGCAGTATTCCCGGGCGCCCAGGGTGGCCCGCTGGAGCACGTGATCGCGGCCAAGGCGATCTGCTTCAAGGAAGCGCTGCAGCCTGAGTTCAAGGCTTACCAGCAACAAGTGGTGAAGAACGCCAAGGCCATGGCCGAAGTGTTCATCGCACGCGGTTTCGACGTGGTTTCGGGCGGTACTGAAAACCACCTGTTCCTGCTGTCGCTGATCAAGCAGGACATCTCCGGCAAAGACGCTGACGCCGCTCTGGGCAAAGCGTTCATCACCGTGAACAAGAACTCCGTGCCTAACGATCCACGCTCGCCGTTCGTCACCTCCGGCCTGCGCTTCGGTACTCCGGCTGTGACCACTCGCGGTTTCAAAGAGGCCGAGTGCAAAGAGCTGGCCGGCTGGATCTGCGACATCCTGGCTGACCTGAACAACGAAGCGGTGATCGACGCCGTTCGCGAGAAAGTCAAAGCCATCTGCAAGAAACTGCCGGTGTACGGCGCTTGATGCCTCGTTAATCCGCAATAAAAAACCGGCCACGATGGCCGGTTTTTTATTGCCATGAATTCAATAAAAAAATACCACCCGAATAAAGCAGCAACCTGCTAATCCCGTCCAGCAGGATTGTTCATCTCGTTGTTCAAACCAAACTCTTGCAACACACATGCAAACCGCCATAAATGAAAACCGCTTAGTCTGAAACCCGACTTGATAAATGGATTTCATCATGACGAGCAATATCGAAAAATCTTTCATCGCAACGCTGAGAATGTTCGACCACAGGGTCGGCTTTCTTGAACAGCTGTACGGCAAACCGGCGATGGCTACCATCAGTCTGTTCAGCGGCGGTTTCTATACCGGACGCCCGCAAACACGGGATCAGTCCCACCTGCTCGGCATCCGGAGCAACGAGCAGAGCGGCCGGATGAAACCGCTGAAGCTGCATTTCGGTCATACCCCTGACGGCTACATCCTCACCGTGAAAAACCAGGGCAACTATTTCAATCAGGTGATCAGCAATCACTGGCTGGACACCGTCGAGGCCGTCAAGCCAGACACTGACAACTTGACTACGTTTATTCTCGTCGACCATAGCGGCACCGCTATTACGCTGGACAACTTAACGGGTGTACATACAGCTGTTTCTCTCAAACTGAAAAATCATGCCTATCTGGGCGGTATAAAAATCACAAGTCTGCCTTACGTCTATCTGGGCAAAACCGAAGAACGTTCAAAGATCACTTTCATCCTGAGCATCGTCGAAAGGCATGTACCAGTCATCAAAACGTGACTCACACCCCGCCCACGAAAAAAGGCGTAGCCGCCAATTTTTCTCTCAAATGCTCAAGACCGGGCCATCCAGACAACTGGTAAGACCGGTCATGCCAATTTTCTAATTTTCCCTTGCGATCCGGGAAAACCTGCGCCTAGACTGCGCCTGCACTGGACATACCGGTAAGACCACAATAATTAAGTCCTGAATCCGCTGCGCCACGCGTACGGCAGCCAGGACACCGACCCAGGATTCCTCCCATGCTCAGATGGTGCTCGCGTTCAATCTTCCTTCAAGTGGTTCTCGGACTGATGCTCGGCATCGTCTGCGGGCTGACCCTTCCTGAATACTCCGCCCAGCTGAAACCGCTCGGCGATGGCTTCATCAAACTGATCAAGATGCTCATTGGCCTGATCGTGTTCTGTGTGGTGGTCAGCGGCATCAGCGGCGCGGGCGATCTGAAGAAGGTCGGGCGCATCGGCCTCAAGTCGGTGATCTATTTCGAAGTGCTGACCACCATCGCCTTGGTGATCGGTCTGGTGTTCGCCTTCAGCACCGGCATTGGCAGCGGCGCGAACATTCATCTGGAGCAACTCTCCAGCGCCGACATGGGCGACCTCGCCGAGCGCGGCCAGCACATGCACACCACCACCCAATTTCTGATGGACCTGATCCCGACCTCGGTGATCGGTGCCTTCGCTGACAACAATATTCTGCAAGTGCTGCTGTTCTCGGTGCTGTTCGGCAGTGCGCTGAATCTGGTTGGCGAAGCGGCTTCCGGGATTTCGCGATTGATCAACGAACTCAGCCACGTGATCTTCCGCATCATGGGCATGATCGTGCGTCTGGCGCCGATCGGCGTGTTCGGCGCCATCGCCTTCACCACCAGCAAATACGGCCTGGATTCGTTGCAGCACCTGGGCAGTCTGGTCGGTCTGTTCTACCTGACCTGCGTCGCCTTCGTCGCGCTGATCCTCGGTCTGGTGATGCGCGTTTCCGGTCTGCGCATGTGGCCGCTGCTCAAGTACCTGCGGGAAGAACTGCTGATCGTCATGGGCACCGCCTCTTCCGACGCCGTACTGCCGCAGATCATGCGCAAGCTCGAACACCTCGGTATCGGCAGCTCGACGGTCGGTCTGGTGATCCCGACCGGGTACTCGTTCAACCTCGACGGTTTCTCGATCTACCTGACCCTGGCCATCGTGTTCATCGCCAACGCCACCGGCACGCCACTGGCGATGACCGATTTGCTGACCATTCTGCTGGTGTCGCTGATCACCTCCAAAGGCGCCCACGGCATTCCCGGTTCGGCGCTGGTGATTCTCGCCGCGACGCTGACGGCGATCCCGGCGATTCCCGTGGTTGGTCTGGTGCTGGTGTTGGCCGTGGACTGGTTCATGGGCATCGGTCGCGCGCTGACCAATCTGATCGGCAACTGCGTCGCCACCGTGGCCATCGCCCGCTGGGAAAAGGACATCGATGTACAGCGCGCGAACAAGGTGCTCAACGGTGAGCAGGGCTATAACTTTCAACCGCGAAAAACCGTCGCTCAGGCGGCGGCGAAAGAATTCTGAATGAGTGCCGTGCCTGCCAATATGCAGGCACGGCGCAGGGAGCCAATACGTGATTACAACTTCAACCGTCGTCAATTCAGTGGTGGAAAAACTCCGCGCCGCGTTGGCTCGAGGGCAATGGCGCTCCGGCGACATGCTGCCGGGCCAGCGCGAACTGGCCGAACAGCTGGGCATCAGCCGACCGAGCCTGCGCGAAGCGGTGATCGTCCTCGAAACCCTCGGCCTGGTGCGCTCGATGCCGGGCAAAGGCGTAGTCGTCCTCGACGCACAACTCAGCGACAGCCAGAGCCAGAGCCAGAGCCACGATAGCGCGGTGGCCAGCGCCAGTCTCGAAGACGTGCTGCAACTGCGCTACACCCTTGAGCCGTTCATCGTCGGGCTGGTCGCGCAATCGATCAGCAGCAAGGAAGTCGGCCAATTGCGCCTGACCCTGATGGACATGCGCGAAGCCCTCGAGGCCGGTGACAGTGAGGCCGGAGTCAGTGCCTACATCGCTTTCCACGAAGAACTGTTCACGCTGACCTCGAACCCGATTTTCCAGAGCGTGGTACAGCAGACCAGCAACGCCCTCAAGCAAAGCGCCGAGGTATTGCGCAATTCCCCGGAACATCTGGCCGAACGCCTGGAAGAAAACGAAGCGGTAGTCCGCGCGATCCGCAGCAAGAACAGCGCTCAGGCCAGCGCCGAAATGCGTCGGCACATTCTGCGCGAAGGCCAGCGCATGGGCGTTGAGCTGAACATCCCGGACGACAACCTGCCCACCTGATTTGCCAGGAGAACGGCCATGAACAGTTTTGCTTCAGCCTCGCATGCCAATTCGACCGCCCTGCCCGTCTCTCGCCTGGGCACGCCGACGGAAGACCTGTATCCGCGACTGTTCGACGCGATTCTCGAACAGCGAATTGATGAAGCCAGTCGATTCACCGAAGACAGCCTGAAGGCGATGTTCAGCGCCAGCCGCGCCGATGTACGACGGGTGCTGACGCAGTTGTCCCACGAGCAGATCGTGGTATTGCGCGCCAATCATCGACCACGAGTGGCCGCGCCTGATCGGGAGCTGATCCGGCAGACCTTGCATGCGCGACGGCTGGCTGAGCACACCTTGGTGCGGTTGGCCTGTCAGCGTCCGCAGCCAGACGATCTGAAATGTTTGCGCACGTTGATAGAGCGCGAGAAGCGCGCCATCGAGCAGGCTCGGCGCGGGGCGGCGATTCGGTTGTCGGGGGAGTTTCATCTGCAATTGGCACGGATGGCGGGAAATCTGCCGCTGGCGCATTTTCTGCGCAGTCTGGTGCCCTTGACGTCGTTGGCGATTGCGCGGAGTGAGGCTTCGACGCGAAGCTGTTGCGCATGGCAGGAGCATTTGGCGCTGGTTGAGGTTGTGGAGCGAGGTGATGTTTCCAAGGCCGGCATGTTGATGAATCGGCATCTGGATCATCTTGAGCAGAAACTGCTCGGTCCAGACCTTGAGCATTGTGCTGTCGGTTAGACCGCCTTCGCGAGCAGGCTCGCTCCCACAGTGGATTGCATTCCTCCTGACAGAATGCGTTCTACTGTGGGAGCGAGCCTGCTCGCGAAGAGGCCTTTTGAGCTGTTGAAATTATCAGGCTTGTTGCGCTGCAACCCTGGCAAACCCCACCCGAATCTTCTCTTCCGGCAAGTCATCGGCAATAAACACGATCACACTCTCGCGCGCCTCGCCCTCGGCCCATTCGGTGTCCCAGTCGAAACCATAGAGTTTCAGCACACCCTGAAACACCAACCGCCGATCTTCGCCGGCAATGTTCAGCACGCCTTTGTAGCGCAGCAACTGCTTGCCGTGCTCTTCCAGCAGTTCGTTCATGAACTCGCTGAGCTGATCGATATCCAGCGCCTGATCGGTGCGCAACACCAGGCTGGAGATGCGATCGATCGACGGCGCCTTGCTCACCGGACGCAGGCTCAGACCGCCGCCCAGGTCAGCATTGAGGTTGAAACCACGCACATCCAGCAGTTCAGCCAGATCGATATTGCCATGCTCGACCACGCGGATCGGCGCGCGGCGGTTGATTCGCGTAAGGCGCTCGCTCAGCGCAGTGAACGTCGGTTCATCGACCAGATCGGTCTTGCTCACCAGCAAGCGATCGGCGAAACCGATCTGCGCCTGGGCGATGGTCTGGGTCAGGTGCACGTCAGCGTGAGCGGCGTCGACCAGGGTGATGATGCCGTCGAGCAGATAACGCTCGCGCAGCTCTTCGTCGATGAAAAAGGTCTGCGCCACCGGTGCCGGATCGGCGAGACCGGTGCACTCGATCACCAGACGATCGAAGGCGATCTCGCCGCTGTCCAGGCGCTCGAGCAGCAAGTACAGCGCCTTGGTCAGGTCGGTGTGAATGGTGCAGCAGACGCAGCCGTTGGCCAGGGTCATGACTTGCACCGGCTCGTCACCCAGCAACTGAGTGTCGATGCCGGCGTCGCTGAATTCGTTTTCGATCACGGCGATTTTCAGGCCGTGCTCGGCTTTCAATAAATGGCGCAGCAAGGTGGTCTTGCCGGCGCCGAGGAAACCGCTGAGGACCGTTACCGGAATGGGAGAAGACAAAACCCGATCTCCTGAAAAGAACACAAAAACAAATGTGGGAGCGAGCCTGCTCGCGAAAGCGGTGTGTCAGTCAAATCATTCATCAACTGACACTCCGTATTCGCGAGCAGGCTCGCTCCCACAGGGATTACCTCAACCTGATGCTGTCAGCTCAACAGCACTTCGGCCCACCCTTGCCACCGTAACGGGCTTCCTGACGTTCGCGAAAGAACATCTCGTAGCTCATCACCGGTTTGTCCGGGTGTTTGGTTTGCATATGCTCGACGTAGGTGTCGTAGTCGGGCATGCCGACCATCAGGCGCGCGGCCTGACCGAGGTATTTACCGAGGCGACTCAGGTCATTGAACATGCTGCAATCCTCTGGTTACGCATCCGGCAGGGCCTGGAATGGCGATTCTTTATCCGTACGCTCTTTTTTGCCCCAGGCGGCGATGCCGACCTTGAGCGCATAGAACAGAATGCTGAACACCACGAACAGGAACAGCGCGGTGAGTGTGGCGTTGGTGTAGGCGTTGAAGATCACGTGCTGCATCTGCTCGACGCTTTTCGCCGGCGCCAGCACCTGACCGTTGGCCAGCGCATCGCTGTACTTCTTGGCCAGGGACAGGAAGCCGATCGCCGGGTTGGCGTCGAACAGCTTGATGAAGCCAGCAGTGGTGGTGCAGATCAACAGCCAGGTGGCCGGCAACAGGGTGACCCAGATGTAGCGCTGGCGCTTCATCTTGATCAGGACCACGGTGCCGAGCATCAGCGCAATACCGGCGAGCATCTGGTTGGAGATGCCGAACAATGGCCACAAGGTGTTGATGCCGCCCAGTGGATCGATCACGCCCTGATACAGCAACCAGCCCCACATCGCCACACAACCGGCGGTGGCGATCAGGTTGGCGCCCCACGATTCGGTGCGTTTGAGCGCTGGTACGAAGGAACCGAGCAGGTCCTGCAGCATGAAACGCCCGGCACGGGTGCCGGCGTCCACAGCGGTGAGGATGAACAGCGCTTCGAACAGGATCGCGAAGTGGTACCAGAACGCCATGGTGTTTTCACCCGGCAGGACACTGTGCAGGATCTGCGCGATACCGACCGCCAGAGTCGGCGCACCACCGGCGCGAGCCAGAATGGTGGTTTCGCCGATGTCATGGGCAACCGCTTGCAGCGCTTCCGGTGTGATCGCAAAGCCCCAGCTGGTGACAACCTGCGCCACCGAAGCGACGTCACTGCCGACGACTGCGGCCGGGCTGTTCATGGCGAAGTACACACCCGGCTCGATCACCGAAGCGGCAACCATGGCCATGATCGCCACGAACGATTCCATCAGCATGCCGCCGTAACCGATGTAGCGGGCGTTGGTTTCGTTATCCAGCAGCTTAGGCGTTGTGCCCGACGAGATCAGTGCGTGGAAACCCGATACCGCGCCGCAGGCGATGGTGATGAACAGGAACGGGAACAGACCGCCCTTCCACACCGGCCCGGTGCCGTCGACGAACTGGGTCAGCGCCGGCATTTTCAGCTCGGGCATGGTGATCAGGATGCCGATCGCCAGGGCGACGATGGTGCCGATCTTGAGGAAGGTCGACAGGTAGTCGCGTGGCGCGAGGATCAGCCAGACCGGCAGCGATGCAGCGACGAAACCATAGCCGACCAGCATCCAGGTAATCTGCACACCGGTGAAGGTAAAGGCTTTGGCCCATACCGGATCGGCAGCGATCTGCCCGCCCAGCCAGATCGAACCGAGCAGCAGCAATACACCGACCACGGAGATTTCGCCGATGCGGCCCGGGCGGATGTAGCGCATGTAGATGCCCATGAACATCGCGATCGGGATGGTCGCCATCACGGTGAAGATGCCCCACGGGCTCTCGGCGAGGGCCTTGACCACGATCAGCGCCAGCACCGCGAGGATGATGATCATGATCAGGAAGCAGCCGAACAGTGCAATGGTTCCAGGAATCCGGCCCATTTCTTCACGCACCATATCGCCCAGGGAACGGCCGTTGCGTCGGGTCGACATGAACAGGACCATGAAGTCCTGCACCGCGCCCGCCAGCACCACACCGGCAATCAGCCAAAGTGTGCCGGGCAGATACCCCATCTGCGCCGCCAGCACCGGACCGACCAGTGGCCCCGCGCCAGCGATGGCCGCGAAGTGGTGACCGAAAAGAATGTGTTTGTTGGTCGGCACATAGTCCAGACCATCGTTGTTGAGCACGGCGGGGGTGGCCCGACGCGGATCCAGTTGCATCACGTTGTTGGCGATGAACAGACTGTAGTAACGGTACGCAACCAGATAAATGGCCACGGCAGCGACCACAATCCACAAGGCGTTGATCGCCTCGCCGCGGCGCAATGCCACTACGCCAAGGGCGCACGCTCCTACGATTGCCAGCACGAGCCAGGGTAAGTGGCGCAGCAGGCTATTATTATTTTTCATTTTATTATTCCAGCCAGGGTGGACAAGAAAGACAGCCACCCCGAGTTTAGCGCTTACGGCGCCAAAGGCCATACCCCGACATAGGTCTAGACGCTTGAGCGATTGGCTGGCGCCCGCATTCGCGGTCTATAGTCAGCGAACCTTCATGAGGATTGCGCCATGAGCGAGCACCCCGCCAATCGACGTCGTTTCAAACGTATTGCGTTCGATGCCCGAACCGAGCTGAAACAGGGCGAGTACATCTGGCCGGTCAAACTGATCGACCTGTCGCTCAAGGGCCTGCTGATCGAGCGACCGGAGCCGTGGCTTGGAGATAAAGAGCAGGACTTCTTCGTCGACATTCATCTGAGCGAAGACGTCGATATCAAAATGGACGTGCATCTGGCCCATGAGGAAAACGGCCACTTGGGGTTCATCTGCCGGCACATCAGCCTGGAATCGATCCAGCGCCTGCGCCGCTTCATCGAACTGAATCTGGCGGATGAGGCCGAGCTGGAGCGCGAACTGGGTGCCCTGATCGAAATCTAGCCCCCCCCAATCCCGATTCGGAATGCTCCTGTGGGGAGGGGATCTATAGGGTGAGGGGATTTATGGGGTGAGAGGATTTATGTGGCGAGGGGATTGATGTGGCGAGGGGATTTATCCCCGTTGGGCTGCGCAGCAGACCCGTTTTTTCAGGGCCGCTACGCGCCACAACGGGGATAAATCCCCTCACCACAGAGGTCCGGCGTTCACTCAAACAATGCGTCAAGTGCTTGTTCGAGACGGGTCACGGCGATGATCTGCAAGCCGGGAGGCGATTCCTTCGGAGCATTACCCTTCGGCACGATCGCGCGTTTGAAGCCGTGCTTGGCCGCTTCTTTCAACCGCTCCTGCCCGCTCGGCACCGGGCGTACCTCGCCGGACAAGCCCACCTCACCGAACACCAGCAGATCATGGGGCAGCGGCCGGTTGCGCAAACTCGACATCACCGCCGCCATCAACGCCAGATCCGACGCCGTCTCCAGCACCTTCACGCCGCCTACCACGTTGAGGAACACGTCCTGATCGTGGGTCGGGATTCCACCATGACGGTGCAACACCGCGAGCAACATCGCCAATCGGTTCTGATCCAGCCCCAACGTCACCCGACGCGGGTTGGCCAGATGGCTGTCATCGACCAGGGCCTGCACTTCCACCAGCATCGGTCGGGTGCCCTCCCACGTCGCCATGACCACACTGCCCGGGACTTCTTCCTGAGCACGGGTAAGAAAAATCGCCGACGGGTTGGAGACTTCTTTCAGGCCCTTGTCGGTCATGCCGAACACGCCCAACTCGTTGACCGCGCCGAAACGGTTTTTCACCGCCCGCAGCAGACGCAGTCGACCATCGGATTCACCTTCGAAATACAGCACCGTGTCGACCATGTGTTCCAGAACACGCGGCCCGGCCAGCGCACCTTCTTTAGTGACGTGGCCGACGAGGAAAATCGCCGTGCCGCTCTGCTTGGCGTAGCGCACCAGCAACGCCGCGCTCTCGCGCACCTGCGACACGCCGCCCGGGGCCGATTGCAGTTGTTCGGTAAAAATGGTCTGGATCGAGTCGATCACCATCACCTTGGGCTTTTCCTGGCGGGCGGTGGCGATGATGGTTTCGATGCAGGTTTCGGTCATCACCCGCAGTTGATCCTGCGGCAGGCCGAGACGGCGAGCGCGCATCGCCACCTGCTGCTGGGATTCTTCGCCGGTGACGTACAGCGCCGGCATGCTTTTGGCCAGATTGCACAGGGTCTGGAGCAGGATTGTCGACTTGCCGATCCCCGGATCACCGCCGATCAGCACCACCGAGCCATCGACCAGCCCGCCGCCGAGCACGCGGTCGAGCTCACCGGACGCGGTGGAAAAACGTGGAATCTCTTCGATGCTGACTTCGGCGAGAGTCTTGATCTGTGCCTGCTGGCCAGCCCAACCGGTGCGCCCGGTGGGAGCCGTGGCGCCGCCGCTTTCGATCATGGTTTCGGTCAGGGTGTTCCAGGCACCGCACTCGCCGCACTGCCCGGCCCACTTGGGAAAGGTTGCGCCGCACTCGGTGCAGCCGTACATGCGCTTGGCCTTGGCCATCAGAACCCCCGGAACAAAAGACGCGATGATAACGCAGCCATCGCCGATCAGCGCGGCGCAGCGGTACGGATTTCGCCGCTGGCCAGACGCGCGGCACTGTTACCCAGCGGATCCTCGGCATTGAGGTCGGCGCCCTTGGCTTTCAACGCATCAAGCAATTCCAGACGCTTGAACAGCCCGGCGTACATCGCCGCTGTCTGTCCGGCGCCGTTACGTTGGTCGGGGCTGCAATCGGTGGCCATCAGGCGCCGGGCGATCTGCAACTCGCCTTTGAAAATCGCGCCCATCAGCGCCGTGTTGCCGCGTTGATCCTGAGCACAGGCATCCGCGCCCGCTGCCAACAGTCGCTCAACCGCCGGCGCCTGACCGTGATAGGCCGCCAGAATCAGCGCGGTGTAACCCTTGCTGTCGCGGGTATCCAGGGAATAGCCGGACTCGATAAAGGTCTCGAGCATCGGCACGTCGCCACGCCGTGCGGCGTCGAAGTAGTAATCCTGCAACTGCGCCTTGATTGCCTCGGGGCTTTGCTCGACCGGTGCCGCCCACGCGGTGAACGACAGGCACCCGGCCAGGCATAAAAGAAAAATACGCATCGAGCACTCTCCTTGAACGCACGCGAGGCAAGACAGACCCTCGCGTGCGCCGCATCGCTATCAGTCGGTCAGTTTGGCCGCCAGTGCTTTCACACGGCTGAGATCGCCCTTGGCCACTTCGGTTACACCGCTGCCGTACTCAGGGTCGGCCTTGTACAGGAAGGACAGGATGATGTGCTTGCTCTCGTCATCGGTGGTGGCCAGCGAGCCGCCGAAGCTGTCGATCAGGTCGCGGCGTTCCTGCTTGCTGTACGAGCGATACAGATCACCGGCCTGCTTGAAGTTCTGCTCACGCTGGATCTTCGCCTGCTGCGTGCTGCCCGCCAGCGCCGACTGGCTGTAACGCGCCGCTGGCGTTTCTTCACGCGGTTGCAGGCGGCTTGGCTGGTAGTTGACGCCGGACTGGCTGGCGCCAAAATTCATCGCGCCATCCTGATTGCCATTGTTCACTGCGGTTTTCGGAGCGTTGATCGGCAATTGCAAAGCGTTGGCACCGAGGCGATACATCTGCGTATCGGCGTAAGAGAACACTCGGCCCTGCAACAAACGATCTTCCGAAGGCTCGATACCCGGAACTACGTTGGCCGGTGCCATGGCAACTTGTTCAGTTTCCTGGAAGACATTGGCCGGATTACGGTTCAAGACCATTTGTCCAACTTTGCGCTCGGCAATACCCGGCCAGATCTTGGTTGCATCCAGTGGATCGAAATCAAACTTGGACAAATCCTGCGGCTTGAGAACTTGCACGTACAAGTCCCACTTCGGAAAGTTGCCCTTGTTGATATTACTCACCAAGTCTTTGGTCATATGACTGTAATCCTGACCTTGAACTTCGCTGACTTGTTTTGGCGTAAGGTTCTTGATGCCTTGAAGACTCTTCCAGTGAAACTTAACGTAGTGAACTTCATTCTTGGCATTGATCAGCTTATAGGCATGAACACCATTGCCATCCATCTCCCGATAACTGGCCGGAGTGCCGTAGTTGGAATACAACTCGGTCAGTGTGCGGGTGGCTTCCGGTACATGGGAGAAGAAATCGAACCGGCGCGAATCGTCGTCGAGGTTGGTGCGCGGATCGGGCTTGAAGGCGTGGACCATGTCCGGGAATTTGATCGCATCGCGGATGAAGAAGGTCGGGAAGTTGTTGCCGACCAGATCCCAATTGCCGTCAGCGGTGTAGAACTTGGTGGCGAAACCACGCGGGTCGCGCAGGGTTTCCGGGGAATGGTTGCCATGCACCACCGCCGAGAACCGCACGAATACCGGCGTGCTCTGGCCTGCGGCGAACACCTTGGCCTTGCTCAGGTCGCTGAGGTCATCGGTCACGGTGAAGGTGCCATGAGCGCCGGTGCCGCGTGCATGTACCACGCGCTCGGGAATACGTTCACGGTCGAAGCGTTGCAGCTTCTGGATCAGTTGCACATCTTGTAGCAGCACCGGGCCGGTGGCGCCGGCGGTTTGCGAGTTCTGATTGTCACCGACAGCAGCGCCGTTGTCGCGGGTCAGCGGAGCGGCGTTGACCGAGAAGGTCAGCAGGCTGGCGGTGAAAACGCCGAGAGTGCGGCGATGGGGAAAAGCCCCCAGTCCAAGAGCGGAAGTCATATCAGGTTCCTCTGGTTTTATTGAGCGCATCCAGGTGCGCCACAGCAAGGCTAGAGGCCCGTGCCGAGGAACATAAATAGAAAGAACGTAACGCGATGATTGAAGAAATTGGCTTTCCCGTCAGCGGGTTAGCGCGTATTCCGCGCGCGATTGCTGGCATTTTGCAAACTAATCGTCAATTGATGTGTCGATAAAAACGGGCATTGTAAGAAGGTGTTTCGCGCAGGAGGCGTTTCGCTGATTTACACTGCCTACACCAAACTCATCTGTAACAAGGAAATAACTATGGGCGTGCTTAGCGAGTTCAAGGCCTTCGCGGTCAAAGGCAATGTGGTCGACATGGCCGTCGGTATCATCATCGGCGCGGCGTTCGGCAAGATCGTTTCGTCGTTTGTCGGCGACGTGATCATGCCGCCGATTGGCCTGTTGATCGGTGGGGTGGACTTCAGCGATCTGGCCGTCACGCTCAAAGCCGCCCAGGGCGATGCGCCCGCCGTGGTGCTGGCTTACGGCAAATTCCTGCAGACGGTGCTGGATTTCGTGATCGTCGCATTCGCGATCTTCATGGGCGTCAAAGCCATCAACCGCCTCAAGCGCGAAGAAGCCGTGGCGCCGACCGCGCCGCCGATCCCGAGCAAGGAAGAGCAACTGCTGGGCGAAATCCGCGACCTGCTCAAGGCGCAGAACGAGCGGCCCTGAGGCATTCGCTACACATCAAAACGGCACCCGCGGGTGCCGTTTTCGTTACCAGTAATTCTCCACCGCAACCTGCCCCGGCTTGCGCGTCAGGCTCAGGCGCATATCGCGCTGTTTGAGCAAGGCGCGGGTGTCGTCGATCATCTGCGGGTTGCCGCACAACATCACACGCGAATGCTCTGGCGAGAGCTCAACCCCTGCCGCTCGCTCCAGTTCGCCGTTTTCGATCAATGTGGTAATCCGGCCCTGCAACGCGCCTGGGTGGGCTTGGCGGGTGACAGTGGGGATGAATTGCAGCTTGTGGGCGTATTCACTCAGATAGTCACGTTGCGTCAACCCGGCGATCAACTCTTGATAGGCCAGTTCCCGCGCCTCCCGCACGCTGTAAACCAGAATGATCCGCTCGAATTTCTCCCAGACCTCGAAGTCCTGCAGGATCGACAGAAAGGGCGCCACCCCGGTGCCGGTCGACAATAACCACAGGTCTCGGCCGTCGACAAAACGATCCAGCGTCAGGTAGCCGAACGCTTGGCGCTCGACCATCAAAGTGTCGCCGATCTGTAGCCGGCTCAGCTCACTGGTGAATTCGCCGCCCGGCACGACGATGGAAAAGAACTCGAGAAACTCGTCGAACGGCGACGACACCATCGAATAGGCGCGCCAGACCGTGCTGCCATCGGCCTTGGTGACGCCCAACCGGGCGAACTGGCCGGCACGGAAGCGAAAGCCGGGATCACGGCTGGTGCGCAGCGTGAACAGGTTCGGCGTCAACGGTTGCACATCGAGCAAGGTCTGGGTGGTGTACTTCTCGGCACTGGCAGTCATGAGGCACTCCTTGAAACGATTGCCCACAGTGTCCCGCAAAATCGCGCTGCCAAACACTCGTGATTGGTAATGGTATTGACGGGATCAGCGCTAGACATTCGTTTTGCTGGCAATGCTGAATCTAGAGCAATAACTTTAAGATGCCAATTAAAATATAACAGCCTGTATTGCTAAGAACACTTTATAAAAAACATCAAAGTTTCAATCTCGAAAAAATGTAAGGCGTTTCGCAGGAAAGATCCTACACTTCGATTCGTGCCGGATTTTTTGGATCCATTTGGCGCCCCTATATCAGGATGGAGGCAAAGTTCATGGAAACGTGGAAGGAATCACAATTGAAACAACTGACATTTGCCAAAGGCATTGAGGTGGCATACCCGATACTGCTGAGATTTGCCGAGAATCTGGGCTTTAACTATTGTGCGATAGCGGTCACCTCCCCCCATCGCGATGTCCATTTGAATGCCTTGCAAATCAATAACTATCCGAAAGAATGGAACATTCAGTACAACAAAGAGAACTACCGCAATATTGATCCGGTAATAGCGCATTGCAATCATTCGGTATTGCCGATCGTCTGGGAAGAAAGAGTGTTCACCGATGCGCCAGAATTGTGGCTGGCGTTAAAGCAAAATGGACTGCAGCATGGCTGGTCGCAGGCCTTTCATGACGACACCAGTGGTTTGTGCAGCATCATCAGCCTGGCGCGCACCCACTGCCCGATCAGCCCGCTCGAGCTGTACGAGCATTACGGTTATCTGTTTTTTGCCAACCGACACTTCAGTGACCTGTATGCCCGCACCGTTCCCACACCGGCCAAGCCCAGCAAGCCCAGGCTATCGTCCCGGGAGCTGGAAATCATGAAACTGTCCGCCTTAGGCAAGACCGCTCACGATATCTCGAGAATCCTCAGCCTGAGCGAACGCACCGTTAACTATCACGTACAAAACGTCATCGAAAAATTCAACGTCTGCAACAAGATTTCCGCAGTGATTGCCGCCGCTCGTGCCGGCATTATCTGACAGCTGAGCGTTATCGCGCGGTAATCCTGCGAGTATTTAGGCGCAAAAAAACGTACCATTCAGGCCTTTCCGAGTGATGACGCAACCTGCTTGCATCGCAGTCCACTCGATCGGATCCCGTCGCACCATCTGCCGGCAACGGGATATCTGCCGAATATCCTGAGTCCCCGCCCCATGCCTTTGCTCGAAACGCCTTTCGCCCAGCTCGACCTGATCCGCCAGCCTGAACAGCAGAATGAACCACTGCAAGCCTTCGATGCGGCGGACGAATACCTGCTCAATCATCTCGCCAGCGAACAACCTGCGAGCAGCACCCGCGTGCTGGTGCTCAATGACAGCTTTGGCGCCTTGGCAATCAGCCTGCTGGGCAAGGTCGAGGTGAGCAGCAGCGGCGACTCGTTCCTGGGTTTCGTCGGGCTGGAAAAGAATCTGCTGCGCAATGGTCAGGCGTTCGATGCGATTCGTCCGATTCCGGCCAGTGAGCCCTTGGTCGGGCCGTTTGACCGGGTGCTGATCCGCGTCCCCAAAACTCTGGCGCTATTGGAAGAACAGCTGATCCGCCTGCAAGGACAACTCGCTCCCGGCGCGCAAGTGATCGCCGCCGCCATGGTCAAGCATCTGCCGCGCGCTGCCGGCGACTTGCTGGAGCGCTACGTTGGTCCTGTGCAGGCATCGCTGGCAGTGAAAAAGGCGCGATTGCTGATCGCCACACCTGAAAGCAAAGCGCCCGCCACATCGCCCTACCCCACTCGCTATCGCCTCGACGAACCGGCGATCGAATTGCTTAACCACGCCAATGTGTTCTGCCGCGAAGGCCTCGACATCGGCACTCGCGCGTTTCTGCCGCATCTACCGAAAAACCTTGGCAACGCACGGGTCGCGGACCTGGGTTGCGGCAACGGTGTTCTGGCAATTGCCAGCGCCCTGCAGAACCCGGATGCGCACTACACGCTGGTCGACGAATCGTTCATGGCAGTGCAGTCGGCTGCCGAAAACTGGCGCGGGGCATTGGGCGATCGCGAAGTGATCGTGCGCGCTGGCGATGGTCTGGCCGGGCAGGCACCGCAGTCGCTGGACGTGGTGCTGTGCAACCCACCGTTCCATCAGCAGCAGGTGGTCGGCGATTTCCTCGCCTGGCGCATGTTCCAGCAGGCGCGCGAGGCACTGGTGGTCGGCGGTGCGCTGTACATTGTCGGCAATCGGCATCTGGGCTATCACAGCAAACTGGCGCGCCTGTTCCGCGGTGTCGAGCAAGTGGCGGCAACGCCGAAATTCGTCATCCTCAAGGCGCGCAAATAAATCTGCGGCATAAAAAAACCCTCCGTGAGGAGGGTCGCAAGTCCATACCCGAAGGCGCCGGGACGGGATGTTTCAGTGGGTGGTCAAACCTGCGGCATTCATGAACATGCGCATCAGGCTGGCGGCGATGAACAACACGCCGACACTGCCAACCCAGATCAGGGCCAACCAGCCGAGCCGCTGCCACAGCGGCTTTTTTTCGGCTTCTTCAATGTCGTGCAGGGAATGTTTGCCGGTCATTTTCTTCAAACCTCTTCAAAATTGATGGCGCCGCTGGCGACGCCATCGCGGGCAAGCCCGCTCCCACAGGGTTTCGCTTAGTGGTAACCGTCTTCGTGGGTGACCTTGCCGCGGAACACGTAGTAGCTCCAGAAGGTATACCCCAGGATGAACGGAATGATGAACAGCGTGCCGACCAGCATGAAGCCCTGACTTTGCGGCGGCGCGGCGGCGTCCCAGATCGATATCGACGGCGGCACGATGTTCGGCCACAGGCTGATGCCCAAGCCGCTGTAGCCGAGGAAGATCAGCACCAGGGTCAGCAGGAACGGCGTGTAGTTGGCATTGCGTGCCACCGCGCGGATCAGGCCGTACAAGGTGACGAGCACCAGAATCGGCACCGGCATGAACCAGAACAGATTCGGCATGCTGAACCAGCGCGAGGCGATTTCCGGATGCGACAGAGGCGTCCACAGGCTGACGATACCTATCACCGCCAACAGGACAAACGCCAGCGGTCGCGCCAGGTCATGCATCTGCTCCTGCAACTTGCCTTCGGTTTTCATGATCAGCCAAGTACAGCCGAGCAAGGCATAGGCCACCACCAGCGCCGCACCGCAGAACAGCGTGAACGGCGTCAGCCAGTCCAGTGAACCACCGGCGAACTGGCGATTGACCACCGGCAGACCATCGATGAACGCACCCAGCGCAACGCCCTGAAAGAACGTCGCCGCGATCGAACCACCGATAAATGCCTTGTCCCACAGGTGACGCTTTTCATCCTTGGCCTTGAAGCGGAATTCGAAAGCCACGCCACGGAAAATCAAGCCCATGAGCATGAAGATCAGCGGCAGGTACAGCGCCGACAACACCACCGAATAGGCCAGCGGGAAGGCGCCGAACAACGCCGCGCCACCCAGCACCAGCCAGGTTTCGTTGCCGTCCCAGACCGGGGCGACGGTGTTCATCATCACGTCGCGATCGGTCTTGCCGGGTACGAACGGGAAGAGAATGCCGATGCCCAGGTCGAAGCCGTCCATGACCACGTACATCATGATGCCGAAGATGATGATCACGGCCCAGATCAGCGGAAGATCAATACCCATGAGTCAAATCTCCTTGGTCAAGCGAGTGTTGTCTTCGTGCTCGCCCTCGGCCGGATCGTCGGCTGCGGACAACGGACGCGCCGGGGTGCGTTTTTTGCCTGGACCACCGTCCGGTGTTTCGCTGCCTTCGCTGATCTTCGGCCCTTTGCGCACCAGGCGCATCATGTAGCCGAGACCGGCGCCGAACAGGGCGAAATAGACCACGACGAACATGATCAGGGTGATGCTCATCTGCATGAAGCTGTGGTTCGACGAAGCATCGGCAGTGCGCATCAGGCCGTAGACCACCCACGGTTGACGGCCGATTTCCGTGGTGAACCAGCCGGCGAGAATCGCGATCAGGCCGGACGGCCCCATCCACAACGCCAGATGCAAGAACGGCCGCGAGGTATACAGCGAGTCACGCTTGCGCAGCCACAGGCTCCACAACCCGGTGAAGATCATCAGGAAACCGAGGCCGACCATGATCCGGAACGACCAGAACACGATGGTCGAATTCGGCCGGTCTTCCGGTGGAAATTCCTTCAGCGCCGGTACTTGTTTATCCAGCGAGTGGGTGAGGATCAGGCTGCCGAGGTAGGGAATCTCCACAGCGAACTTGGTGCGCTCTTCTTTCATGTCCGGCCAGCCGAACAGGATCAGCGGCGTCGCTTCGTCGCCATGGTTTTCCCAGTGGCCTTCGATCGCAGCGATTTTTGCCGGCTGATGCTTGAGCGTATTGAGGCCGTGGAAGTCGCCGATCACCGCTTGAATCGGCGCGACGATCAATGCCATCCACATGGCCATCGACAGCATGGTGCGGATCGCCGGGTTGTCTCTGCCGCGCAGCAGATGCCAGGCCGCCGACGAGCCGACGAAGAAGGCAGTGGCGACGAACGCCGCCGTGGCCATGTGCATCAGCCGGTAAGGGAATGACGGGTTGAAGATGATTGCCAGCCAGTCGGTGGGGATCACCTGACCGTTGACGATTTCAAAGCCTTGCGGGGTCTGCATCCAACTGTTGGAGGCGAGAATCCAGAAGGTCGAAATCAGCGTGCCGATCGCTACCATCACCGTCGAGAAGAAGTGCAGGCCGCGCCCGACCTTGTTCCAGCCGAACAGCATCACGCCGAGGAAACCGGCCTCAAGGAAGAACGCCGTAAGCACTTCATAGGTCAGCAACGGCCCGGTGACGGCACCGGCGAAGTCGGAGAAACGACTCCAGTTGGTGCCGAACTGATAAGCCATGACCAGCCCGGAAACCACGCCCATGCCGAAGTTGACGGCAAAAATCTTCGACCAGAAATGGTAGAGATCGCGGTAGGTGTCGTTGCGGGTCTTCAGCCACAAACCTTCGAGCACTGCCAGGTAACTCGCCAGGCCGATGGTGATGGCCGGGAACAGAATGTGGAACGAGATGGTGAACGCGAACTGAATTCGGGCGAGATCGAGAGCCTCTAAACCGAACATATGGCTTCCTCTGTCAGGTAATACGGGTAGCTGGCCCGGAGGCCTGCACCACTGCCCCCACGGATATGGAGTGCGGCGAATTCGGATTCGTTCTTTTTTTGCAACCATCGCAACGCAGGGAGTCTGGCCAAATGGCCGCCAGATCAGTTCCGGTCGGGGTCTTGATCTGGATCAAGCAACGTTGAAAGAGTAGTCCCATTTTTGCCAATGAACTGCGTGGTGGTTTGCCGCGTGACAAGTTGCCTCACTCCCCTGTGGCGAGGGGATTTATCCCCGTCCGGCTGCGCAGCAGTCGTCGTTTCGAGATTTTGGGGCCGCTGCGCGACCCAACGGGGATAAATCCCCTCACCACAGGGCTGATTGTCAGCATGAAAGATCGATGTCTGGCTAACTGAATTGTTTCTCGTAGCAACTTCCTGTTACAGACTGGTGATAATCTCGCCGTTCACTCGTCCAAGACCTGCCTTCAGATGCCCACACAAGAGCCCCTGCTGTTACGTCACCATCGTCCGTTCATGGCTTTCTGGCTGGCGCGGATTTTCACCGCCAGCGGGTTCCAGATGCTCACCGTGGCGATCGGCTGGAACCTGTATCAACTGACCGGCAACGTGCTGGATCTGGGCCTGGTCGGTCTGGTCGAATTCGCCCCACGGGTGCTGTTCATGCTGCACACCGGGCATGTCGCTGATCGCTACGATCGGCGCAAGGTCGCCGCGCTTTGCCAGTCGTTGCAGGCGTTGATTGCCTTGGCACTGGCCATCGGCAGCGCAACCGATCACGTCACCCGCGAGATGATTTTCATCCTCGCCTTCCTGCTCGGCGCCGCCCGTTCGTTCGAGATGCCGACGACTCAGGCGCTGCTGCCGAGCATCGTCCCCAGTGCGCTTTTCCCCCGCGCAGTTGCCGCCGCGCAATCGGCGCAACAGTCGGCCACCATCGTCGCCCCGGCCCTCGGCGGTTTGCTCTATGCATTCGGCAGCGTCTGGGTCTACGGCCCGACCGTGCTGCTGTATGTGATCGCCTGTTCGCTGATGCTCAACCTGCCGGCACGCCAGACGCCATTGAATAAAGGCAAAGCCACGCTGGACTCGCTGCTGGCGGGGATTCGCTTCATCCGCAGCCGCCCGGACATCCTCGGCGCGATCTCGCTGGACCTGTTCGCCGTGTTGCTCGGTGGCGCCACGGCGTTGCTGCCGGTGTTCGCCAAGGACATTCTGCTGACCGGCCCGTGGGGCCTTGGCCTGTTGCGCTCGGCGCCGGCGGTGGGTGCGTTGCTGATGTCACTGTTTCTGGCGCGATTTGCCGTGGAACGCAATGTCGGCCGGGTGATGTTCACCGCCGTCGGCATCTTCGGCGTCGCCACTATCGCGTTTGGTTTGTCGACCTCGTTCTGGTTCTCCCTGGCGGTGCTGGTGGTGCTCGGCGCAGCGGACATGATCAGCATGGTCATCCGTGCCTCGTTCGTACAATTGGAAACCCCAGACGAAATGCGCGGCCGGGTCAGCGCAGTCAACGGCTTGTTCATCGGTGCTTCGAACCAGCTGGGCGAATTCGAATCCGGCCTCACCGCCCACTGGTTCGGCACCGTGCCGGCGGTGGTTATGGGCGGGATCGGCACCCTGGTGGTGACGGGGACGTGGATCAAACTGTTTCCGACGTTGGCGAATCGGGACCGGATGCATGTGCCGGTGGAAGAGAAGGTCTGAGGTTTTTGGAAAAAACTCACCTGCTCAGCACATATCAAGCGACAACGTGCGGTACATAGTTACCGCACTGAGTGTAATGTATCGCCTTACACTCGCCGCCATGATCAAATCCTTTCAGCACAAAGGCCTTCGTGGCTTCTATGAAACAGGTACGACTCGTGGAATTCGTGCCGACCATGCAAAACGGCTGTCGCGCATGTTGCAGTTCATGGATCGAGCAACACTTCCCGGCGATCTGGACTTGCCGGGCTGGCGCCTGCATCCGTTGAAAGGCGAGCTGAGTGAATACTGGTCGCTCAGCGTTTCAGGCAACTGGCGAGTGATCTTTCGTTTTGTCGGTTCGGATATCGAATTGGTCGATTATCTGGACTACCACTGACAGGAGGCAGGCTCATGCCCATGCACAACCCGCCACACCCCGGTGAAACCCTGCTGCTGGATGTCTTGCCCGAGCTTGGTATCAGCGTGAGCGAATTGGCCCGGCACCTTGGCTTTGCACGCCCGCATCTTTCACGCGTACTGCACGGACATGCGCCAATCAGCCCGGATCTGGCAGTACGACTTGAGCGTGCAGGGATCGGCAAGGCGCGCGTTTGGCTAGGCGTCCAAACCGACTACGATCTTTGGCAAGCGGAGCACCGTGAGCAACCCATGATAGAACCCCTCGCAGCCCACGGCTGACCCGTCAGGCCATCAACTCCCCCGCCACCCTCGCCCGCAACGCCTTGCCGCCAAGCTGCTCAACCAGGGTTAGGGCAAATTCCAGCGCCGCGCCCGAGCCTTGGGCGGTGATGCAGTTGCCGTCGACCACCACCGGTTGATCAACAAACGTACAGCCGGACAACTGATGGCTGGCGCCGGGCAGGCAGGTCATGCGTCGCTGGCGCAGCACGCCTGATACCTGGAGGGCGGTGGCTGGGGCTTCGCCGATGGCGGCGAACAGGCGGCCGGCGCTGGCTTGGTCCTTGAGCAACTGCTGCAAGGGCTGATGCGCCGCCAGATGAAGGGAACCGACGACACCGCCCGGCAGGACAATCAGGTCAAAAGTCTGTGCCAGTACATCGACGAGCATGCCGTCGGCGGTCAGCCGGGTGCCGCGTGCGCAGGTCAGCATGCGCCGGCCTTCGATGCTGGCGGCGACCACTTCGATGCCGGCGCGGCGCAGCACGTCGATCAAGGTCACGCTTTGCAAATCGTCGATGCCTTCGGCGAGGGCAATCAGGGCTCTGGAAGTCATGGGCGCTTTCCGCTGGGTAGTCAGTCAAGCGTAGTCAGCTTTGTCCCACCTTGTTCGCAGACAGCCGTTACTTGATGTAAAGCTGAGTCGAAAGCGTGTTGCGCGGAGCGTTGATCGAGGTGTTGCTGAAGTTGAAGGTGCCTTGCTGTTTGCCGGCCAGATCGAAGGTATAAAGAGAACCGACGGTTTTGCTGCCAGGGGTGCATTCAGTGAGATTGCCATTATCGAAGGCGCACACCGGACCTCGGGTGCCGTTGACCTCGAAGCCATCCAAAGTCACGTGTGGCTGGTTCTGGCCATAGCCGACTTCCAGCACATAGACTTTGATATTCGGCCCGCTGTGATTGCATTGGGTTTGCGGCTGGTTATCGGCAATATCTTCCAGGCCGCAGGACGATGACTGCACTTTGATCACCTTCACCTCGGTCAACGGCGGCGCCGATGCCGCGAACGCTGGAGCTGTCAGCAGCAGTGCTGCAATCCATCCGAAAATCCTGATCCCGCCGTTGCGCATGCCTGCCCACTCCAAAAAATCAGCGCGCAGTATGGCGCAGTTGTCGGCTGCGCAAAACTTCGCCGACGATCGACACCAACATCCGCCAAATTCCTCACGCGGCTGGTATGATGCGCGGCTTTTTCCGACCCACGACAATTTCCCAGGCGCTTGCGACGGTCTGTGCTTTGCTGTTGAGGTCGATACATTCACGGCGCCACGCGCGCCACGGGGAGCAGACATGCTGGAAAGGCTGTTTCAACTCAAGGCACACAACACCAACGTGCGCACCGAAATTCTTGCGGGCGTCACGACTTTCCTGGCCATGGCTTACATTCTGTTCGTCAACCCGAGCATCCTCGGCGAGACCGGCATGGACAAGGGCGCAATTTTCGTCGCCACCTGTCTGGCGGCCGCCATCGGCTCGACCGTGATGGGCCTGATCGCCAACTACCCGATCGCCCTCGCTCCGGGCATGGGCCTGAACGCCTTCTTTACCTACACCGTGGTGCTGCACATGGGCCACACCTGGCAGGTGGCGCTGGGTGCGGTGTTCATTTCCGCCGTGCTGTTTTTCCTGCTGTCGATCTTCCGCATCCGCGAATGGATCATCAACGCCATTCCGCTGCCACTGCGCTCGGCGATTGCCGCCGGTATCGGCCTGTTCCTGGCGCTGATCGCCCTGCACAACGCCGGTATCGTGGTCAGCAACCCGGCGACCATGGTCGGCCTCGGCGATCTGACCAAACCGGCGCCGATTCTGGCCACCGTCGGCTTTGCCGTGATCGTCGCCCTCGAAGCACTGAAAGTGCGCGGCGCGGTGCTGATCGGCATTCTCGCCGTAACCATCGCCTCGATCGTACTGAACGTCACCGAGTTCGGCGGCATCATGTCAATGCCGCCGTCGCTGGCGCCAACCTTCCTGCAACTGGACATCAAAGGCGCACTGGACATCGGTCTGGTCAGCGTGATTTTCGCCTTCCTGTTCGTCGACCTGTTCGACAACTCCGGGACCCTGATCGGCGTCGCCAAGCGCGCCGGCCTGATGGGCAAGGACGGCCACATGCCGAAAATGGGCCGTGCGCTGATCGCCGACAGTACGGCGGCCATGGCCGGCTCGCTGCTGGGTACTTCGACCACGACCAGTTACATCGAATCCGCTGCCGGCGTCAGTGCCGGTGGCCGCACGGGCCTGACCGCCATCGTCGTGGCAATCCTGTTCCTGCTGGCGCTGTTCTTCTCGCCACTGGCGGCCAGCGTTCCGGCCTTCGCCACCGCGCCAGCGCTGCTGTTCGTCGCCGTGCTGATGACTTCGGGCCTGGCGGAAATAGACTGGGACGACATCACCGTGGCGGCGCCGGTTGTGGTCACCGCACTGGCCATGCCGTTCACCTATTCGATCGCCAACGGCATCGCCTTCGGCTTCATCGCCTGGACCGCCATCAAGCTGCTGTCCGGCCGTGCCCGTGAGCTGAACCCGGCTCTGGTGATTCTGTCGATTCTGTTTGTGATCAAGTTGGGTTGGTTCAACGCATGAGTTTCGATTCCCAAGCCTACGCCGAACAACTCGAGGCCAAGGTCACGCGCTTGCGTGATCTGCTGGCATCGTTCGATGCACCCGAGCCGACGGTGTTTGACTCGCCTCTGCAGAACTTCCGCCTGCGCGCCGAATTCCGCCTGTGGCGCGAGGGCGGCGAGCGGCATTACGCGATGTTCTCTCAGGACGACAAGCGCACGCCGATACTCATCGAAGAATTCCCGATTGCCAGCCTGCGCATCAACCAGTTGATGCCGCAGTTGAAGGCCGCGTGGCAAGCCAGTTCGGCGCTGAGCCACAAGCTGTTCCAGGTCGAATTTCTGACCACGCTGGCCGGCGACGCGATGATCACCCTGTGCTATCACCGTCCGCTGGACGAGCACTGGCATGCGGCAGCCACTCAGTTGTCGGCGGATCTGGGCGTGAGCATCATCGGCCGCTCCAAAGGCAAGCGCGAAGTGCTCGGTCAGGACTATGTCGTCGAGAAACTCGAAGTCGGCGGCCGCACCTTCAGCTATCGCCAGCCCGAAGGCGCGTTCACCCAACCCAACGGCACGGTGAACCAGAAGATGCTCAATTGGGCATACGAAGCCTTGGGCGATCGCAGCGACGATCTGCTCGAGCTGTACTGCGGCAACGGTAACTTCACCCTGCCGCTGGCAACTCGCGTGCGCAAAGTGCTCGCTACCGAAATCAGCAAGACTTCGGTCAACGCGGCCCTGAGCAATCTCAGCGAAAACGCTGTGGATAACGTCACGCTGGTGCGCTTGTCCGCCGAGGAACTGACCGAAGCGCTCAACGAAGTGCGCCCGTTCCGTCGCCTGCACGGCATCGATCTGAAGAGCTACGAATTCGGCAGCGTCTTCGTCGACCCACCACGCGCCGGCATGGACCCGGACACCTGCGAACTGACCCGGCGCTTCGACAATATCCTCTACATCTCTTGCAACCCGGACACCCTGGCGGCCAACATCGCCCAGTTGCATGACACCCACCGCATTACCAAGTGCGCGATGTTTGACCAGTTCCCGTGGACCCATCACATGGAATCCGGTGTGCTGCTGACCCGGCGTTGATTCCTGTAGCTGATACGGAAAAGCCGTCGTGATTGACGGCTTTTTTTTGGGTGCTATGGCGCGATATCAGTTTTGCGTGGACGCCCGCCTTTTTTGCCATTGGCTCGCGCTGCCGCAGATTTCGCAGCGCTGCTTTGACGCCCGTTGCGCGAGGCGACGACCGACGCGGCCATCCGCATAAGCGGCGGGCTCGCTGAAATCATGCCGGCAATGGAAATATCCAGATCCTTGCCCTCATGGCACAGCGCAGTGCCGGCGAAGCCGATCGTCAGGCTTGCATAATCGGCCGCTTCAAACCCCGCGAATTCGGGATACAGCTTCACCGGAAGCAACACACCGCTGCCGTCCTCGAAACGAATGACCAAAGAGGATTCTTCGAAGCTCACTGACACGGCCTGCAAACTATTGGCCTGTCGTGCTTCGCCAAGTGTGATGGCGGCATTGAGCATCTCTTCCGTCAGGGGGCGATGCACCGACGGTTTTGCCTTGATGACTTTCATAATTCGATCTCAACTCCTTCCAACTTGCCGATCAAGGACAGCAGCACCTTGTCTTCGTCGGGGTCATAGCGCGCCGAAGGCTAGCGTGGTCATCCGTTCCGGAACAGCGGCAGGAGCAGAAAAAGAGTAAGCAAAGTTCTCACGGCTCGCCTGATTGCGCGCCTGTGCGATCACCGAACACAAAACGCCTTGGTCATTTCTCGGCAATTGACCGATGTAACCATCTAGTACATTTTATCTCCACAGGCCGGAACCTCTCGGCCGATGCCAAAAACAAGAAGTGGAGTTACCCCATGTCCCCTACCGTTCTGGTGCTTAACGGCCCGAACCTGAACCTGCTCGGCACCCGCGAGCCGGCGACTTATGGTCATGAAACCCTGGCGGATATTTCCGCGCTGTGTGGTCGCGCGGCTGACGAGTTCGGTCTGACCGTGGAATTTCGCCAGACCAATCATGAAGGCGAGTTACTCGACTGGATTCACGCCGCGCGCGGTCGTTGTGCCGGGATCGTGATCAATCCGGCGGCGTGGACGCATACGTCCGTGGCGATTCGCGATGCGCTGGTCGCGAGTGAATTGCCGGTGATCGAGGTGCACCTGTCCAATGTCCACGCCCGTGAGCCGTTTCGTCATCATTCATTTGTTTCCGGCATTGCCACGGCGGTGATGTGCGGGTTCGGCAGCCATGGCTATCGCCTGGCGCTGGAGCATTTCAGCCAGCGGTTGCAGAGGTAAGAACCATGTCGCGTTCCAAGGTGATACTCGCCGGGCTGATCGGCGCCGGGATTCAGGCTTCACGCACGCCGGCACTGCACGAGCACGAAGGTGATGCGCAGGGCCTGCGGTATCTGTACCAGCTCATCGACCTCGATCAATTGCGCCTCGACAGCACGGCTCTGCCCGACTTGCTGCAAGCGGCGGAGCGGATGAATTACACCGGACTGAACATCACTTTCCCGTGCAAACAGGCCGTCATCCCGCTGCTCGACGAATTGTCCCCGGAAGCACGCGGTATCGGCGCGGTCAACACCGTGGTGCTGAAGGACGGCAAGCGTGTCGGCCACAACACCGATTGCCTCGGTTTCGCCGAGGGTTTTCGCCGGGGTCTGACAGACGCTGCCCGAGAACGTGTAGTCCAGATGGGCGCCGGTGGCGCTGGCGCGGCAGTGGCCCACGCGCTGCTCAGCGAAGGCGTACGGCAATTGACGATTTTTGATGTCGACCGCGAGCGTGCCGAGAGCCTGGCAAACAATCTGAATCAACATTTCGGCCCCAGTCGCGCACAGGCCGGAGCGGATTTGCCCAGGGCGCTGGCGCAGGCCGATGGTCTGGTCAACACCACGCCGATGGGCATGGCCAAGCTGCCGGGCTCTCCGGTGCCGGCCGGGTTGCTGCGCAAGGCAATGTGGGTCGCGGAGATTGTGTATTTCCCGCTGGAAACCGAACTGCTGCGCGACGCACGCGCCTTGGGTTGCCGCACGCTGGATGGCGGCAACATGGCGGTGTTTCAGGCGGTGAAGGCGTTTGAACTGTTCAGCGGCGTGGTGCCGGATGCGCAGCGCATGCTCGAGCATTTTCAGAGCATGAATGGCTGAACAACAGGCTCGCTCCCACAGGGAAGATCGATTCAGGCCTTCAGGTAGCGCAACACCGATTCGCAGATCATCTCGCGGTGGCGCTGCTTGATGGTTTCGTCCGGCAGGTCGATCTGGAAGATTTCTCCCAGCGTGTGGCGGTTCGACACGCGATAGAAGCAGAACGAACTGATCAGCAGATGCGCGTCCAGCGCATCGATGCCACGCCGGAACAAACCCTCGTCCGCGCCTCGTTGCAAAATCCCGCCCAAGGTATCGAGGATCGTGTTGTTCAGCGCCTTGATCGCATCGGAACGCTTTACGTACTCGGCGTTGTGGATGTTTTCGATGCTGACAATGCGCACGAAATCGACGTTGTGGTCATGGTGATCGAAGGTGAACTCCACCAACCGACGGATCGCCAGCTCGGGCGGCAGTTCGTCCAGGTGCAGGCGGTTTTCCGTGCTGCGGATATCGCCGTAAAGCTTCTCCAGCACCTCGACGTACAACTGCTCCTTGCTGCCGAAGTAGTAATAGATCATGCGCTTGGAGGTGTGGATGCGCTCGGCGATCGCGTCGACGCGGGCGCCGGACAAGCCCTGCTGGACGAACTCGACGATCGCCTCCTGCAGAATGTTCTCGCGGGTCTTTTCCGGATTGTTCTTGCGACTCTTGCGCGGCACTGCCTCTGACTCGACAGCAGCGGCGGAAAGTTCTGAATTCATGGTCATCGCGGGCTCACGGCCATCACTGCACAAGCGGCGATTATGGGCCGCGCGGGACAGTGAAGGAAGCCGCGCAGCCGGTGTTTGATCCCGCGTTTACGAATTCCCTACAACTTCGCCTGACGCACCGCACCACTGCGGGATTTGGCCATCGCCGCCAGCCGCACCGCGACGTTGGCCGCGCCGTAGCCGGCATAGCCATTCTTGCGCTGGATGATCTCGAAGAAGAACCGCCCCTCGAACGGCTCGGTGTAGACATGAAACAACTCGCCGCCCTGGGCATCACGGTCGTAGAGCACGTTGTAATAGGCCAGTTCGCTGAGGAATTCATCGTCGAAATCGAAACGCGCCGCAAGGTCGTCGTAGTAATTCAGTGGGATGTCCAGCAGCGGCACGCCGGCCTCTTTGGCGCGACTGACCTGGGCGAAGATGTCGTCACAATCGAAGGCGATGTGGTGCACACCGGAACCGCGATAACTCGATAGCGCATGCGAAATGGCAGTGTTGCGGTTCTCGGAGATGTTCAGCGGCAGCCGGATCGAGCTGTCGCGACTGCGCAGTGCGCGGCTCTTCACCAGACCGTACGGATCGGGCAAGACCACCTCATCGTCGGCTTCGAAATCCAGCAGGCTTTTGTAAAACAGCACCCAACTGTCGAGGCTGTCGGCAGGCAGGGCCATGGCCATGTGATCGATACGCTTGAGGCCGCCGCCGGTCTGCGCGTCCGGCAACAGATTGAAATCGGTGCCGTACACGTCGGCGTCCGCATCGACCAGATAAATCAGGCTGCCGTCCGGTGCGCGCACCGCCGCCAGCTCCAGTTCATTCGGCCCGACCAGCCCGCGATAGGGCTGCCCCTTGTAAGCGACCGCCCGTGCCAGCGCACTGGCGCTGTCCTTGACCCGCACCGCCGTGGCGCACAGCGACGGGCCGTGGGCTTCGAAAAAGCTGTGGGCGAACGAATACGGCTCCGAGTTGAGGATCAGGTTGATATCGCCCTGACGCAGCAGGCTGACACTCTTGGAGCGATGCTGCCCGGCCTTGGCAAAACCGAGGCGTTGCAGCCAGTGACTGAGCTTCGCGCCCAGCGCTTCGTCGACGGCAAACTCGAGAAATTCAACGCCGTTGTATTGGCTGGCCGGCGGCGTTTCGAAAAGAATTTCACGGTTGGCCACCGGCGGCGCTTCCTGCTCGAGACGCTGACGGGTCTTCTCTTCCAGATACAGCAGCGAGCGCAAGCCGTCGGCGGCGTTGGCTCGCGGGGGCGCGGCGCGGAAGCCGTCGTTGAAGATTTCCAGCGACAACGGTCCGGTATAACCACTCTTGATGATCGGCGCGAGGAAACCCGGCAGATCGAATTCGCCCTGCCCCGGGAAACAGCGGAAATGCCGGCTCCACTCCAGCACGTCCATGGCCAGGATCGGCGCGTCGGCCATTTGCACGAAGAAGATCTTCTCGCCGGGAATGTCGGCGATCGCGCTGGGATCGCCCTTCAGCGACAGGGTGTGAAAGCTGTCGAGCAGCACGCCAAGGTTGGGGTGATCAGCCTGACGAACGATGTCCCAGACCTGTTGATAAGTATTGACGTGACGGCCCCACGCCAGCGCTTCGTAACCGATGCGCAAGCCACGGGCGCCGGCGCGTTCGGCCAGCAGGCGCAAGTCATCGACGAGGATTTGTTGATCGCCGACACTGTCCGGCGAGGCGTTGCTGCAGACCAGCACCAGGTCGGTGCCAAGTTCCTGCATCAGATCGAACTTGCGCTCGGCACGCTCGAGGTTGCGCGCCAGGCGATCGCGGCGGCAGCCTTCGAAGTCACGGAACGGCTGGAACAGGGTGATGGCGATCCCCAGATCGGCGCATATCTGTTTAATTTCCCGGGGGCTGCCGTCGTAGTACAGGAGGTCGTTTTCGAAAATCTCCACGCCGTCGAACCCGGCGGCGGCAATGGCTTCGAGTTTTTCCGGCAGGGTGCCGCTCAAGGAAACGGTGGCAATGGAACGCTGCATGTTTCAACTCCCGTTTGGAGACGGCGGCTGCGTGAGCCGCGCCGCTTTTATAGGATGAGCAAATTATTGGCTGCATCCCTGCGCGCAGCAATTTAAAGTGTACTACCCGGTTAGTTTTGCGTGCGATTATCGAACACTAAGGCGATTTGGCGAATTGACGATTTTTTGTTCACTGCCCAACATCGGTTGCACATCGAGTCCGGCCACTAACCACCGGGCAAGGTGTTCGACAGAAAAGAACACCAAATAACAAATCCAAAAACGGGTGGAACACATGATTCCTTCACAGACTTCCCGCATGGCTCCGGCCATGAGCACTGCCACGGGTGGCATAGGCGACAAGATCCGCGGCGCCATGGCTGTCGGCAAGACCCGCTGGGGCATGCTGGCGCTGGTGTTTTTCGCCACCACCCTCAACTACATCGACCGCGCCGCCCTCGGCGTCATGCAGCCGATCCTCGCCAAGGAAATGAGCTGGACGGCGATGGATTACGCCAACATCAACTTCTGGTTTCAGGTCGGCTACGCGATCGGTTTTGTCCTGCAGGGACGCCTGATCGACCGGGTCGGCGTCAAGCGCGTGTTCTTTTGCGCCGTGCTGCTCTGGAGCCTGGCGACCGGCGCCCATGGCCTGGCGACCTCGGCGGTCGGCTTCATGGTCTGCCGCTTTATCCTCGGCCTGACGGAAGCGGCCAACTACCCGGCCTGTGTGAAGACCACGCGCCTGTGGTTCCCGGCCGGTGAACGTGCAGTCGCTACCGGCATTTTCAACGCCGGCACCAACGTCGGCGCGATGTTCACGCCGATGCTGCTGCCACTGGTCCTGCATGTGTGGGGCTGGCAAGCCGCGTTTCTGTGCATGGCGGCACTGGGTGGCATCTGGCTGTTGTTCTGGGGCTTGAAGTACTTCAATCCGGAAGATCACCCAACGGTGAAACAGTCGGAGCTTGATTACATCCAGCAGCAAGTCGAACCGGAACAGGCGCGCGTGCCGTTCTCGAAGATCCTGCGCATGCGCGGCACCTGGGCCTTCGCCCTCGCCTACTCGCTGACCGCGCCGGTGTTCTGGTTCTATCTGTACTGGCTGCCGCCGTTTCTCAATCAGCAATACAACCTCGGCATCAACGTGACGCAGATGGGTATTCCACTGATCATCATTTATGTCACGGCTGACTTCGGCAGTGTCGGCGGCGGGATTCTGTCCTCGTTCCTGATCGGTCGCGGGATGAACTCGATCAAGGCGCGGCTGCTGTCGATGTTGCTGTTTGCCTGCTGCATCATTGGCGTGGTGATGGCTGCCGGCTCGGCGAACCTGTGGGTGGCGGTGGCGGCGATCTCGCTGGCGATCGGCGCGCATCAGGCCTGGACGGCGAACATCTGGAGCCTGGTGATGGACTACACGCCCAAGCACATGATGAGCACGGTGTTCGGCTTCGGCGGCATGTGCGCGGCGATCGGCGGGATGTTCATGACCCAGATCGTCGGCCACATCCTCACCGTCACCAACAACAACTACACGGTGCTGTTCACGCTGATTCCGGCGATGTACTTCCTCGCACTGACGTGGATGTACTTCATGGCACCGCGCAAGATTCCGACCGTCGAATAACCTGCCTGCATACATCCCATTGTGGGAGCGAGCCTGCTCGCGAAGGCGTCACGTCAGCCGCTGAATATGGCGACTGACCCACCGCTTTCGCGAGCAGGCTCGCTCCCACAAGTTGTACCGGGATCCGCTCCTCAGCGCCGGCTCTGCTGCCACGCTGCCGCCAATCCGCTGCAACAGATCACCGCAATACCAATCACCGTCAACCCGCTCGGGGTGTGATTGAACAGCAGCCAGCCCAACAACCCGGCAAAGACGATCTGGCAATAGCCGAACGGCGCCAGCAAGGCTGGTGCGGCGTGACGGAAGGCCTGGGTCAGGAACAGATGCGCCGTCATCCCGCAACTGCCCAGCGCGAGCATCAGCGCGGCGTGAGTCCACGTCGGCACCTGCCAGAAGAACGGCACCAGCGCGCTCATCACCAGGGTATTGCACAGCCCGGCAAAGAAGTTGCTGGTGGTCGGGCTGTCCACTTCGGCGAGTTTGCGCGTCAGCAGTTGGTAGAAGCAGAAGAACAGCGCCGAACAGAACGGCAGCAGGATCGCCGGGGTAAACAGTTCGCCGCCCGGGTGGACGATGATCAGCACGCCGATGAAGCCGCAGATCACCGCGATCCACTGCCCGCGCGTCACCCGTTCCTTGAGCAACGGCACCGATAACGCCGTCACCAATACCGGCGCGAGAAAGTTGACCGCCGTGGCTTCGGCCAGCGGGATGTACAGCAACGCCGTGGTGAAAAACAGGCTGGTGCCGAGCAGGCACAGGGCACGGGCGAGCTGCCATAACGGTTTCTTGGTGCGCAGCACGCGCAAACCCGACTGCGGCAGGAAAATCCCCGCCATCAACAAGGTGTGCACCACATAGCGCGCCCACACCACCATCACGATCGGATAAAAACCGGAGAGGTATTTCGACAACGCGTCGTGGCTGGAAAACAGGAACGTCGCCACGACAATCAGCAGAATCCCCTTGAAGGGCTGGTTGACACCGGAGAGCGGGGTGCTGACGGTCATTGGCAATCTCTGAAAAAAATCCGGGCGAGCGTTCGCGCTGGCGGCAATCGTTGTGGCAATCATAGTCGGCTGAGCTTTCAGCAACCGCACAGGTTGCACTCTTCTTCGCCGGGAAACCGCCGTTGAGCAAAACCGTGACGCAAGATTCCCGCCACTTCGGCGCCCGGCCAGTGTGCAACATCACAGACTGCCGTCGAAACAGCGGGTTCATGAATTCGACGGAAGAAATTCCACTCGGGATTGAATTCACGGCCCGCTCGACCGTCAATACCAGGCCCGCACCATGTGGGCGCGTGTGCATGGACGGACGACCGGACTGGCGCCACACTCACACAGCGGCAACACTCATCACCAGCAGATTCATCACCGGCAATAGAAAGAGGATTCCCACATGCTATGGAAAAAAGGCCGACGCAGTGACAACGTCGTCGACGCCCGGGGTGATGATGCCGGCGGTGGCGGCGGCATGCGCTTCGGTGGCGGCAAGGGCCTGAGCCTGACCGCTATTGTGCTGATCGTCGGCATCGGCTGGCTCACCGGCCAGGACCCGATGCAGATTCTCGGCCAGTTGACCGGGCAGATGGAACAACCGGCGCCCACCTCGCAAACCCGTCAGGCACCGCCGGCCAACGATGAACAGGCTGAATTCGTCCGCTCTATCCTCGGCGACACCGAAGACACCTGGGGTCCGATCTTCCAGCAGGCCGGACGCCAATACAAAGACCCGACACTGGTGCTGTTCAGCAATCGGGTGAACTCCGCGTGCGGCATGGCCACTTCTGCCACCGGCCCGTTCTACTGCCCGGCCGACCAGAAGGTCTATCTGGACATGGCCTTCTTTCAGGAGATGTCGCAGCGCTTCAAAGCCGCTGGCGATTTCGCTCAGGCTTACGTGATTGCGCACGAAGTCGGCCACCATGTGCAGACGCTGCTGGGCGTCTCGGCGAAGATGCAGGCGGCGCGTCAGCAAGGCCGGCAGATGGAGGGCGACGGCGGCTTGCTGGTTCGCCAGGAATTGCAGGCCGACTGTCTCGCCGGCGTCTGGGCGTATAACGCGCAGAAACGCCTGAACTGGCTGGAACCGGGCGACATCGAGGAAGCCTTGAACGCCGCCAACGCCATCGGCGATGATCGCTTGCAGCAACAGGGTCAGGGCCGTGTGGTGCCGGACTCGTTTACCCACGGTACGTCAGCGCAAAGGGTGCGCTGGTTCAAAACCGGATTCGCGCAAGGCCAGGTAAGCCAGTGCGACACCTTCGCGGCGAAAACCCTGTAAATGCATAAATGGCTTGTGGCGTTACTGTTCATCGTCGGCACCGCGCAAGCGGCCGGCGTCGATGCGATCAGCCCCGGTCGCCTGCAACTCAAGGCCGGGGAAATGGCAGTGGGCATCGGCCCGGCACCGGAAAAGATCGAGCGGGTGCTGATCGTCATTCACGGTCGCCTGCGCAACGCCGAGACCTACCGCAAAAGCGCGGAAAGTGCCGCCGAACTCGCCGGGCAAACTGCGCACACGCTGGTGATCGCTCCGCAGTTTCTCAATGAAAGTGACGTCACCCTGTATTCCTTGCCGCCGACAGTGCTGCGCTGGCAGGGCAACGAGTGGATGGGCGGCGGCTTGTCCACCGGGCCGAATCCGCTGAGTTCCTACGCGGCGCTGGATGAAATCGTCGCGCGGGTCAGCGATCGCAAACAGTTTCCGGACGTGAAGCAGATCGTGATCTTCGGCCACTCTGGCGGGGGCCAGGTGGTGCAGCGTTACGCCCTGCTGGCCAAGGATCAGCCAGCGCTCAAGGCCAACGGCATTCGCTTGCGCTATGTGGTAGCCAATCCTTCTTCTTATGCGTACTTCAACGAGCAGCGGCCAGTGGCGTTCGATCACGCGCAATGTCCTGGTTTCAATCGCTGGAAGTACGGCCTGGCGGACATGCCGGTGTATGCCGGCGGGCAAACGCCGTTGCAGGTCGAGAGCGCTTACGTCAAACGTGAGGTGATTTATCTGCTCGGGCAGCAGGACGTCGATCCGGAACACCCGGCGCTGGACAAGAGCTGTGCGGCCGAGGCGCAAGGGGCTTACCGGTTGATGCGCGGAAAAATGTATTTCGGCTACTTACTGCGCCGGCATCCCGAGGGGGTCAATCAGCGGCTGGTGGAAGTGCCGGGAGTCGGGCATGACGGGGATGGCATGCTGACGTCGGCGGAGGGGCAGAAGGCGTTGTTTGATCAGTAGGTTTTTTTCTGAATCCACCGCCCCCTTCGCGAGCAAGCTCGCTCCCACATAGCTCTATGACATGCACAAAATATGTGTGCACTGAAGATCCAATGTGGGAGCGAGCTTGCTCGCGAAGGGGCCGGCTCAGGCGACGAAGATGTCAGGCAAACAGCATCCGCCGCAACTCAACACAATCCTTCGCATGCCAATCCGTCAACTCCGGCCACGGGTTATCCGGCAGATTCACCAACACCGTCCGCGCCCCCGCTGCTCGGCCGCAATCCAGATCAAAGCGGTAATCGCCGACCATCACCATGTTACTGGCCGGCACTTGCCAGGCTTCGGCCAGTTTCAGCAAACCGCCGGGATGCGGCTTCGGCGGTGCTTCGTCGCGACCCAGCACATCCTCGACCGCAAAGCAGTCGGCCAGGCCGATCGCCTCCAGCGTCACGTGCGCCAGCTCACGCGCATTGCGCGTGAGAATGCCGAGGCGATAACCGCGCGCATGCAGGTCGCGCACCAGCTCAACCGCGCCGGTGGCCGGGCTCGAGCCCAGCGCCAGATCGCGTTCGTGCTCGAGCAACCAGGCATGCTTGGCCGCTGCTTCATCCGCTGGCAATGCAGCGAGATGGGTGAGGATGTCGTCCTCTGGCGGAATCGCCAGCGCCACACGAATCGCCGCGAAATCATGCACGGCGACAGTCAGCGTGCCGTCCATATCGAACACCCAATGACGAACCTCGGTCAGGCTCATGCCCAGTCCTTGCGATGGCGGATCAGGCCTTCCTGAGTCACCGAAGCGACCAGTTGCCCGGCGCGGTTGAACACGCTGCCACGGGAAAAACCACGGGAGTTGCCGGCCCACGGGCTGTCCATCGCGTAGAGCAACCAGTCATCGGCGCGCAGGTCGTTGTGGAACCACAGCGCGTGATCGAGGCTGGCGACCTGCATGTCCTTCTGCCAGACCGACTTGCCGTGGGGCAGCATCGACGTGGTCAGCAGGCCGAAGTCCGAGGCGTAGGCCAGCAGGTATTTGTGCAGCGCAGGAATATCGGCGAGGGCGCCGTCGGCGCGAAACCACACATATTTGATCGGATCGGCCGGTTGCGGGTTGTACGGATCCTTTTCGGTGACCGGGCGTACTTCGATCGGTTTCGGGCACAGCAGTTTTTCACGCATGTGCTCGGGAATCAGATGCGCACGCTGCTGGATCAGTTCCAGCTCCGAGGGCAGGTTTTCCGGGCCGACCACCGCCGGCATCTGGCCCTGATGCTCGAAGCCTTTTTCGTCGTACTGGAACGAAGCGCTGCACGTGAAGATCGGGTGGCCCTTCTGGATCGCCGTCACGCGGCGGGTGCTGAAGCTGCCGCCATCACGCACGCGATCAACCGAATAGACCACCGGCAACTTGGCATCGCCCGGGCGCAGGAAATAACCGTGCAGCGAGTGCACATGGCGCGCCTCTTCCACCGTCTGACTGGCCGCCGACAGCGACTGGCCGAGCACCTGACCGCCGAACAACTGGCGGAACCCCAGATCCTGACTACGACCACGGAACAGGTTTTCTTCGATCGGTTCCAGGGTCAGCAGATCGACCAGATCTTCCAGCACTTGGCTCATTCAGACTCTCCTCACACAAAGCAATGGCCGCGCAGTCTTGGCTGCGGCGGACGATTCAGGTTCTGGCACGGGCCAAATACGATGGCGGCCATTGTAAACGTCCGTGTCGGCTTATTCATGCAAGGTTTGCAGCCATTGTTCGCGGCTGATGCGATACAGGACATGGCGGCGCAACGGGTGATCGAGCGCAAGCCTGGGGTGATCGAAATCATCCTGCGGATCGTGATGCATGCCGATCGCTTGCATGACCTTCTCCGACTGCGCATTCTGCCCGGCGGTAAACGAGACGATTTCCTCCAGCTTCAACTGGTCGAAACCCGCGCGCAGTGCGGTCCACGCCGCTTCGCTGGCGTAACCCAGGCCCCAGTGTTCCTTGGCCAGACGCCAGCCGATCTCCACCGCCGGGGTAAACGGCGCATCGAAACCGACCACGCCCAACCCGGTGAAACCGATGAACTCGCCCGTGTCTTTGCGCTCCAGCGCCCACAGGCCAAAGCCATGCTCGGCAAAATGCCCGCGCACGCGACCGATCAGCGCGGCACTTTCGAGCCGGGTCAACGGCGCTGGAAAGTAGCGCATCACCTGTGGATCGGCGCACATCGCGGCGAATGCCGGCAAATCCTCGTCCTGCCACTGACGCATCAACAAACGCGCGCTTTGCAGCTCCAGTATCGGCTCCATCGTCCCCTCCATTTCCATGCCGTTGAGTCTACATCGCTGGTAGGATCGTTCATTCTTTCCCTGGTTCTGCGCGAAACAAGCCATGCCCTTGCCGTTGATCTATCACGAAGACTACAGCCCCGAGTTTCCCGCGGATCACCGCTTTCCCATGGACAAGTTCCGGCTGCTGCGCGATCACCTGGTCGACAGCGGCCTGACCCGCGACGCCGACCTGCTGCGCCCGCAGATCTGTCCCAACGACATCCTCGCCCTCGCCCATGACCGCAGCTATATCGAACGCTACATGAGCGGCGAGTTGTCCCGCGAAGACCAACGGCGCCTCGGCCTGCCGTGGAACGAAGCGCTGGCGCGACGCACGGTGCGCGCGGTGGGCGGCTCGATCCTGGCGGCAGAGCAAGCCCTTGAGCATGGCCTCGCCTGTCATCTGGCCGGCGGCACCCATCACGCTCACTACGATTACCCTGCCGGCTTCTGCATCTTCAATGACCTGGCGATCATCAGCCAGTACCTGTTGCAGAGCGGCCGGGTCAATCGCGTGCTGATCTTCGATTGCGACGTGCATCAGGGCGACGGCACCGCGCGGATTCTGCACGACACGCCGGAGGCGATTACCGTTTCCCTGCACTGCGAGAAGAATTTTCCCGCACGCAAAGCCGAAAGTGACTGGGATATTCCGCTGCCCAAAGGCATGGGCGATGCCGACTATCTGCAGGTGGTCGATGACACGCTCAATTACCTGTTGCCGCTGTATCAACCGGATCTGGTGCTCTACGACGCCGGCGTCGATGTGCACAAGGACGATGCCCTTGGTTATCTGCAACTGACCGACGAGGGCGTAGGCGAGCGCGATGAACGGGTGATGCGCCATTGCCTGGGCCGCGACATTCCGGTGGTCGGGGTGATCGGCGGCGGCTACAGCAAGGATCGCCACGCCCTCGCCCGCCGCCACGGCATCCTCCATCACAGCGCGCAACGAGTGTGGGATTCACACGGCTGTCATTGAAACGTGCTGCGTTACCCACAATCGCTGTGGAACTGCCTGTGGATAACCTGAGTGAAAGGGACTGCAGGCCATGCTGGCCAAGGCGCCCAGCGCACTGTTTATTTTTTAACCAGCCTCGAAATACACCGCAGCCCCGGTGGGAGCGACCTGCTCGCGAAAGCTTTAGCACCCACACCATCTAATTGACTGACAGACCGCGTTCGCGAGCAGGCTCGCTCCCACATGGTGTCTCCCACAGAGTTCAGCGCTGTTAGAATGCGCGCCTTGTCCCGCCATACCGCAGCGCACGCCCATGACCCAGAATTCCGCCCCCGCCAACACCCACGTCGCCATCATCGGCGGTGGCCCCGCCGGCCTGATGGCCGCCGAAGTGCTGAGCCAGGCCGGAATCCGCGTCGACGTGTACGACGGCATGCCCTCGGTCGGGCGCAAGTTCCTGCTGGCCGGGGTCGGCGGCATGAACATCACCCATTCCGAAGCCTACCCGGCGTTCCTCTCCCGTTACGCCGAACGCGCACCGCAGATCGCCCCGCTGCTGCGCGCATTCGATGCCGATGCGCTGTGCCAGTGGATTAATGAACTGGGCATCGAAACCTTCATCGGCAGCTCCGGCCGCGTGTTCCCCACCGACATGAAAGCCGCGCCACTGTTGCGCGCCTGGCTCAAGCGCCTGCGCGACAGCGGCGTAGTTATCCACACCCGCCATCGCTGGCTCGGCTGGGACGCAAGCGGTGCACTGCGCATCGCCAGCCCGCAAGGCGAAATCAGCGTAAACCCCGACGCCACCCTGCTTGCCCTCGGCGGCGGCAGTTGGTCGCGCCTGGGCTCGGATGGCGCGTGGATGTTGCCGCTGGAGCAGCGCGGCGTGGATCTGGCGCCGTTGCAGCCAAGCAATTGCGGCTTCGAGGTGCAAGCCTGGAGCGAGCTGATGGTGAGCAAATTCGCCGGCGCACCGCTGAAAAACATCGCCATCGGGTTAAACGACGATATCCCGCGTCTGGGCGAATGCGTGATCACCGCCACCGGCATTGAAGGCAGCCTGATCTATGCGCTGTCGGCGCCGATACGCGAGGAAATCAATCGCTACGGCGCAGCGGTTATCCACATCGACCTGCTGCCCGGCCGGCCTGTGGATAAATTGCAGGCGGCGCTGAGCAAACCACGTGGTTCGCGCTCAATGGCCAAGCATCTGCACAGTCAGGTGGGGATTGATGGGGTTAAAGCCGCGTTGTTGCGCGAGCTGACCGACGCCGAAACGTTCGCCGATCCGGTGCTGTTGGCGCGAGCGATCAAAGCGTTGCCGCTGACTCTGGTGAAAACCCGTCCGCTGGACGAAGCGATCAGCAGTGCCGGTGGCGTAAGGTTCGAAGCGATGGATGAGCGCTTGATGCTCAAGGCCCTGCCGGGGGTGTTTTGTGCGGGCGAGATGCTCGACTGGGAAGCGCCGACCGGAGGGTATTTGCTGACCGGGTGTTTTGCCAGCGGGCGGGCGGCTGGGTTGGGGATGTTGAGCTGGTTAGGGCGCGGGAACTGAGTCGCCCTCGCCCCTCACCCCAGAACTCTCCCCTAGGAGAGGGAGCCGACCGAGGTGTCTGACGTCATGCACGACCTGAACGATCGTGTCGATTAGGGATTCACAACTGATATATCACGTCGACGTAACTCTCAAGCATTCCCCAATCAGTCCCCTCTCCCTCCGGGAGAGGGTTAGGGTGAAGGGCTTTTGATCTTTGATCTCAAGGCTTGCGCTTACGCGGTCCAGTATTGAACACCGGCACTTTGCGCACCGGCTTGATCGATGGCTCCGGTGCCGAGGTCTCGCCGCTGTCGACCCACTTGCCCAGATTACGCTTACCACCGCCACCGCCCGACGCTTTCGGCTTCTTCGGTTTTTTCGGCTTCTTGATCACCTGACCGCTGGCATCGGTGTCTGGCACGCGGTGCTCGGGTTCGAAATCCGGTTCGTTCTGGCGCTTCAGGTTCTGCCGCGTCAGCATCTCGATTGCCGACAACATGTTCACTTCGTCCGCACACACCAGCGAAATCGCCTCACCGGTGGCACCCGCGCGACCAGTCCGGCCGATGCGGTGAATGTAATCCTCGGCGACGATCGGCAGATCGAAGTTGACCACCAGCGGCAGGTCTTCGATGTCCAGACCACGAGCGGCGACGTCGGTCGCGACCAGAATCTGCACTTCGCTGAGCTTGAACCGGTCCAGCGCGCGCTGGCGCGTAGCCTGCGGTTTGTCGCCATGGATGCCGTCAGCATTCACACCAAGGCCCTGAAGCTTTTCCACCAGCGCATCGACGCCGTTGCGCGTCTTGGCGAACACCAGCACCTGTTTCCACTTGTTCTTGCGCATCAGGTGCACGAACAGTTCGGCCTTGCGCTTCTTGTCTACGGTGACGATCCACTGCTTGACCGTGTTGGCAGCGACGTTGCGCGGGCTGACTTCGACGCTCAAAGGATCGTTGAGCATCTGCCCGGCAAGCAGGCGGATGTCATCGGAAAAGGTCGCTGAGAACAGCAGGGTCTGGCGCTTTTTCGGCAGCATGCGGTAAATGTTCGCCAGTTCTTCCGAGAAGCCCAGGTCGAGCATACGGTCGGCTTCATCCAGCACCAGCGTTTGCAGCTGATTGAGCTTCAGCGCGTTCTGGCGGAACAGGTCGATCAAGCGACCGGGTGTGGCGACCAGCACATCGACGCCGCCGCGCAGCTTCATCATCTGCGGGTTGATGCTGACACCGCCATACACCGCGTAAGTACGCAGCGGCAGATTTTCCGCGTACTGGCGCACGGCTTCGTGGACCTGCTCGGCCAACTCGCGGGTCGGCACCAGAATCAGCGCACGCGCCGAGTTGGCGGTGACTTTCGGCCCTTCCATGGCCAGCAACTGCAACAGCGGCAAGGCGAAACCGGCAGTTTTACCGGTGCCGGTCTGGGCGGCTGCCATCAGGTCGCGACCGGCCAGCACCGCCGGAATGGCTTGCGCCTGCACCGGCGTCGGGGTCTGGTAGCCGAGCGTCTCGAGGGAGCGCAGCAAGGGTTCGATCAGGCCAAGGGAGGCGAAAGTCATGGGAGTACCGTAGGAAAAAATGACGCGGGGATGCAATGCCGCGCAGTTTACCCTAATTCGTACGCGCTTCCGTCGGAACGGCTTTCGCCTCTTCCACGGGTGGCTGCGCAGGTCGACGCCACTGCGGCAGGCTGATCAGCAGCACCGCGCTGATGATCACCAGCATCGCCAGCGCTTCTTCGATGCCGATGGTCTCGCCGACAAACACCACACCGAGCAACACCGCCACCGCCGGGTTGACGTAGGCATAACTGGTCGCTGCCGCCGGGCGCACGTGTTTGAGCAGATACATGTAGGAATTGAAGGCGATGATCGAGCCAAAGAAGATCAGATAGGCCAGCGCCAGCCACCCTTCGAGCGGCGGCATGGCTTGCAGGTGCTCGCCGCTCAGCGCACTGCCGATCAGCAAGACCACGCCGCCGACGAGCATTTCCACAGCGCTGGCCATCGCCCCTGCTGGCAGCGGCAGATGCTTGCTCCAAACCGAACCGAACGCCCAGCTCGCCGCCGCGAAGATCAGCAACATCGCGCCGAGCGGGCTCGATTGCAGGTTGGAACCCATGTTGAGCATGGCGATGCCAATAATCCCCAACGCCACACCGGCCCACTCCAGCCGCGTATTGCGCGCGCCCCAGAAGTAGCCGAACAACAAGGTGAACAGTGGCACCGTCGCCACCGCCAGCGCGGCGACGCCGGAAGCCACACCAGTGTGCTCGGCCACGCTGACCGCGCCATTACCAAAACTGAGCAGCAGAATGCCGACCAGCCCCGCCGCTTTCCACTGCGCCCAGGTCGGCGCCGCAGCCCCGCGCCAGCGCAGCCAGGCATACATCAAGCTGCCGGCAATGACAAAGCGCACCCCGGCCAGCAACAGCGGCGGCCAGTATTCGACGCCGATGCGGATCACCAGATAGGTCGACCCCCAAATCACGTACAACGCAAAAAACGCAGCGATCAATGGCAGGGAAAAACGGCGCAAGGCAGGCATGGGCAGCTCGACAGTCAGACTTCTGTGGACCGGTCATTCTAGAAAGACCGCCGCGCAAAAATAAGTTACAAAACCTGTTTTTCGCGCCGGTACACTTTTGCATGAAAGCAGCTGAGACCGACAAGGTCCTTGTGGGAGCGAGCTTGCTCGCGAAGGCGGTGCATCAGCAGACATCCATCTTGGATCGTTCCCACGCTCCGCGTGGGAATGCCTCAACGGACGCTCTGCGTTCGGCTTTGAAAGGGACGCCGAGCGTCCTGGACTTCATTCCCACGCAGAGCGTGGGAACGATCAGTCGGAGTGCCTGGAATCAGCGATAACGCTGCAAATGCTCGCCGACTTTCGCCGCAGGGACTTTCTGCAACTTGCACAACAGGTCGTGATTCAACTCGCGCACCCCGTGCTTGCCCCGCAACTCTTGCGCCAGATGCGCCATCAGATTGGCCGCCATCTCGGCGTCGGCCATGGCCCGGTGAGCCTGACCGGTATGCGGTAGCCGCGCGAAAGTGGTGAGCGTGCCGAGCTTGTGATTCGGCGCCGCCGGCATCAGGCGCCGCGCCAGCAGCAGTGAACAGGCGAAATTCTGCAGGCGGGTGCGTTTGATCCGCCCCAGTTCGAAATCCCAGAACTTCTGGTCGAACGAGGCGTTGTGCGCCAACAGCGGCGTACAACCGACGAACTCGTTGACCTCTTCCATCACCCGCTCGGCCGGCGGCGCGGTGCGCAGCATGGCGTTGCTGATGCCGGTCAGTTGCTCGATGAACGCGGGGACGCGCACGCCGGCGTTCATCAGGCTCTGGTAACGCTCGACGATGCGGCCGTTTTCCAGCATGACCACGGCGATTTCCGTGGCGCGGCAGCTGCTGTTCGGCGACAGGCCGGTGGTTTCAAAGTCGATGACTGCAATGCGTTCCAAACCGGGGTGTACTCCGTTCAAATCTGTTGTTCAGCTCAGCTCTTGAGCAGCAGCGCGCCTTCGATCGGCACGTAGCGGCTGGCGGCGCGGATCAGCGAGTTGGCGGTCAGGCCGGGGACGCCGTAGGCCACCGCTTGCACGCCGTGCTTGTTGATGATGCGTTCGAGCAGCATGTCGAAATCGCCGTCACCGGAGGCCAGCACCACTTCGTCGACATGGTCGGCGGCGTCCATGATGTCCAGGGTAATGCCGACATCCCAGTCGCCCTTGGCCGAGCCGTCGCTGCGCTGGATGTAGGGCTTGAGCTTCACGGTGAAACCGAGGTTGCGCAGGATCTGCTGAAACTGCTGCTGCTTGCTGTCGCCACGGTCGATCGCGTAGGCGTAAGCCTCGACGATCTGCCCGTTCTTGCTGATGTCGGCCCACAATGCGGCGTAGTTGAAGTGGCAACCATAGGCCTGACGCACGGTGTAGTAGAGGTTCTGCACATCGGCGAACACTGCGATTTTTTTCACCGGAGTTCCTGTGAGCGCGCAAGCGCACGAAGCGGGGTCAGGCGATCAGGCCTGAAAAAGGCGCTCAGTATGCCAGCCCGAAGGAGGGTTCCGCGAATAATCGGCCACAGGCGCAAAGGTGCTGCTGACGAGTGGTGAGTGTGGCGAAGGGATTCATCCCCGTTGGGCTGCGCAGCAGTCCTCGCTCCAATCAGGAAAAGCGGGGCTGCTGCGCAGCCCAGCGGGGATAAATCCCCTCGCCACAGTGTACATGTCAGCCTTCAGAGGCGATGTCAGACAAAGGAGTCGTCGTCATCGAAGAACGACGAATTGTCGCTGCTGTAATCGGCGTCGCTGAAACCGCCCTGGTCATTGCCCGAGAAGCCGTTGTCCGCCACCCGCTGATCATCGCCCCAGCCGTTGTTGCTCTGGTCGGCGACCTGCGCCGGTTCTTCCTTGATGACCTCGACGATTTCTTCCGGTTGCTGATTGTGGTGGAACAGGCTGCTGATGCCCTGCGCCAGCATCACACCGCCGGCTACGCCCGCAGCGGTTTTCAGCGCGCCGCCGAGGAAGCTGTTGCCCGCCGCCGGGGCTGCCTGCTGCGCATAGTTGGGCGGCGCGGCGCCGAAGTTCTGTTGCGGTGCCGGAGTCTGGTAGCTCTGCTGCGGTGCCGGTTCACGCCAGCCGCCGGAGGACGACGGTGCGGCGCTCTGGCTCGGCGCCGGACGTGAATTGCCGCCGCCAAAGATACTCGACAGGAAGCCACCGCCACCGCTGGATGCCGGTGCGCCGCTCTGGGCCTTGGCCGATTGCAGTTCGGCCTGCAGACGCTGGACTTGCTGAGTCAGTTGCTTGTTCTGCTCATCGAGGCTTTTCAGCGCGGCCTCTTGCACCAGAATCGCCTGGGTCATGAAATAGCCTGCCGCCGGTTGGCGCGTCAGGTGTTCCTTGATCCGCGCCTCGGCCTGGGCGTCGCGCGGGGCTGCCTCCATCTCGGCCTGTTGCAGCCGGGAAAACAGTCCATCGATCAGGGTTTGCTCTTCGCTGTTCATGGCGACCTCGTAGATTGCCGGTAATAACGTGCCCGCGCCCACTCTGAGCGCGATGCTCTCCTGTAATGGAGACAGTGACAAAACGTTTCAATGGCCTTTACCGAATGTTTACGTTTGTGTCGGCCCGCGTTGCATCGGTTAAAGTGAGCCACTGTTTTCAACCTGCGATACCGACTGATGAATGCCCTCGAAGTACTGCGCGACTCTTTGTATTTTTTCAAACGCCATCTGGGCAGCATCGTGCAGTTGTGCCTGCCGCTGGTGATTGTCGAAGCTTTCTTGCAGCAGGCGGTCGATCACGCCACCGGGCCGGACACCTTCGCCGGCGTCAGCATCATCGTCGGCCTGCTGGTGTATCCGCTGTACACCGCCGCGCTGATCCTGTTTCTCGATGCACGCAGCCGTGGCGAGTCGCCGCGCAACCGTGACCTGCTGGCGATGGCCGCCACCCTGTGGCCGCGCTTCGCCGTGCTGACCGCGCTCAATACCTTGCTGATCCTGCTCGGCCTGTCGCTGTACTTCCTGCCTGGCCTGATGCTGATGGTCATGCTCGCCTTCGCCGAATACCTGCTGGTGCTGCGCGGCCTCGGACCGTTGCAGGCGATGAAGGAAAGTCTGCGCCTGACCCGTGGGCACTTCTGGCGCATCCTGCTGTGCATTCTCTGCGTGATGACACCGTTGTGGCTGCTCAAGGGCGCGACGCTGGCGGTGTACCCCGAGCCGCAGAATCCGCTGATTGCCGGGCTGATCGACAGCGCTCACAGCTTTCTGCAACTGTTCACCAGTGTGGTGCTGTTCCGTCTGTTCATGCTGATCAGCGAATTGCCTGACAAACGTAACGGCGCAGTCTGACCGCGCCGTGCTTGGGCTTCGCCGCTGCCGTCAGGTATGCTCGGGGCCACTTTCTGTAACGCTATAAGCCGAGCCATGACCCGTCTGCTGCGCTACACCCTGCTCCTCGTCATCCTCGCCGTCGTCCTGTGCGGTGTGCTGCTGTTCAGCCTGACCTGGCGCCCCGATGCCCGCGAAACCCTGCCGGTCAGTTGCGGCACCACCGCGCCGACACTGGTGCCCGGGCAAGCACTGAAAGTCATGACCTGGAACGTGCAGTTCCTCGCCGGCAAGCGCTACGTGTTCTGGAATGATCTGGCTGAAGGCGACGATGAAGCGCCGACCGCCGAAGACATGGCCTTCAGCCTCGACGAAGTAGCGCGGGTGATCCGTGACGAACAACCGGATGTGGTGCTGTTGCAGGAGCTCGACGACGGCGCCAAGGCCAGTGACTACCAGAATCAGCTAAAGCTGTTGCAGGAACGCGTCGCCGACCTGTATCCGTGCAGTGCCAGCGCCTTCGACTGGAAAGCCGATTTCGTCCCCGAGCCACATATCTACGGCAGCGTCGGCCGCCAGTTGGCCACGCTGAGCCGCTATCGCATCGAACACGCCGAACGCCTGCAACTGCCCGTGGCCCCGAGCAACTTCATCAGCCGCCAGTTCCAGCCCAAAGACGCTTTGCTCGCAGTCAAACTGCCGCTCAGCGATGGCGGACAACTGACCGTGTTCAACACCCACTTGCAGCGCGCCAGCCAGGCGGACGGCAACGTGCAGGCGCAAGTGGCTGCCGTGGCCAAGGTGCTCGACAAGTATGAAAGCCAAGGCCTGCCGTGGCTGATCGGTGGCGACTTCAATCTGCTGCCGCTGGGCCAGTATCGACGCCTGCCGGTCGAGCGCCGCACGCCCTACTCTGCCGACAGCGAACTGCATCTGCTGTGGGACAAGTACCCGATGATCCCGACCAACAACGAGGCCGGCGGTATCGATCGGGCCAAATGGCTGACCCATTACCCCAACGACCCCGGCCTCAACGGCCCGGATCGCACAGTGGATTATCTGTTCTACAGCCCGAAGCTCAAACGCCTGCAAGCGCAGGTGCGGCAGGACGATACCCTGCGCATCTCCGATCACTTGCCGGTGATTGCGCGGTTCCTCCTGCCCGCTGCGCCCTGAGCGCTTTGCCCTTATAAGCCGGGCGGAACGTAGCCCGGAACATAGCGGACATTGGCGCACTTGCCATGCAGTATTCGCCCGTCTTCAATCAGGAACTGGGCGATCTTCTTCTGTTGATTGATCTTCGCCTGCAACTTGCAGGTAGAACTGTGGCCGACCTGTTGGTAGTGCTCGGTGTACACCATGCCATTGCCGGTATGGGTCATCGAAGTGCCGGCCGCTTCGGTGGAGGTCCAGCTCGCGGACTTGTGCCAGGTCAGTACGGCCAAGGGTTCGCCGTTCGGGCCGGTTTCCTTTGCCATCGAGTCGGGCGTGCCGAACAGGTCCAGTGCTTCCTGCATATCACGGCCTTCCCAGCGGCTTTGCGCGATAGTGGAACAGCCGCTCAAGAGCAATCCTGCCAGCAGGGTTGCCAGCCATAAACGTGTGTAAGTCATTGGATGCCTCGGCTTATTTCTTCAGTTCGAGCAGGCTGTCGATGTTGTCCATCATCTGGCTCTTTTGCTGGATCGGCGCGAGCTTGAAAAACATCTGCTGCAGCATCTCGATCATCTGCAGGTATTCCATCTTGCCCACGGCGGCCATGTCGTTTTTCGCGCGACTGCCAGGGGCGCAGGCAAACTTCAGCGCTTGCTGGACCCAGAACTCTTTCGGGGTCTGCCATTGGTTGGCAACTTTAAGATGACGCATGGTGTAGGCGAGACGCTCGATGGACTGGCCATTGATAAAACGCACCTTGCCCGTAGAGCATTGGGCTTCGAGGTTGTAGACGTCGATCATCGGTTTGCCGGGTTCTTCATACACCAGCGTCACCGCGACCATGGTCGCGCCTTTGGTTTTCTGCGAAGGCACCACCGACGTCGCATCGGCGACGTACATGATGTTTTTCTGGGGCACGCCGTTGCCGTAGATAATCCACCAGTCGCCAATCGGATCGGGCTCTTCGGCCATGGCCGAACTGGAGGCGGCCAATAGCGCAGCCGACAAGAAGATCAACTTCTTCAGCTTGAAAAAAGTGGTCATGGGCAGTTCCGTTCCTTGGGCGCAAGTTGCCAGGCAACAAGGCTGTTATTGTTCAGGCGGCGATTTTGCGAGCCGGAACAACCAAGGGCAATTAGCACGGATGGGCTAATGGCGCGCAGCCATTGCGGGTCAGGTGCCGCGTGGTTTCGCCCGCGCCGTGGCTTCGGCGACCAAGGGATCGTCCGGCCAATAATGCTTGGGATATCGCCCCTTGAGATCCTTCTTCACCTCGGCATAGGTGCTGCGCCAGAAGTTGGCCAGGTCCTGCGTGACCTGCACCGGCCGCCGCGCTGGCGACAGCAGATGCAGCTTGACCACTTGCCGGCCGCCGGCGATTCGTGGCGTATCGGCCAGACCAAACAGCTCTTGCAAACGCACCGCGAGAATCGGCGGATGTTCGCTGTAATCCAGACGAATCGATGACCCCGACGGCACGCTCAAATGATGCGGCGCCAGTTCGTCGAGCTTCTGCGGCAGCGGCCACGGCAGCAGATTACGCACGATGCTCGACAGGTCGAGGTTGGCGAAATGGCTGAGCCGCGAGACCTTGCCCAGATACGGCATCAGCCAGTCTTCCAGGGTATTCAACAATGCCGCATCGCTGACATCCGGCCATTGGCTGTCGTCCTGAGTGTTCAGATCGAGCTGACGCAACAGCGCCACCCGCGCCTGCCACTGGCGCAGTTCCGGCGTCCACGGCAACAACTCAAGACCTTTGCGCCGCACCAGATTGACCAGCGCCTGACTGCGCGCGTTTTCATCCAGACCGGTCAACGGTTCGCGACTGAGAATCAGCTCGCCGACCTTGCGCTGGCGCTCGGCACGCAGCACGCCCTCGCGTTCATCCCAATCGAGTTGATCGACGCTGCGCACTTGCTCGGCGAGCACCGAATCGAACAGCGCCGGATCGAAATCCGCCGCCAGATAGATGCGTTCTTCGCGCTGGCCCTGACGGCTGCCGAGGTCGGCAATAACAATCCACTCGTGCTTCATCAGGCTATCGGCCTCAGCGAACAGCGCCGCGCGACCGTTGGCCAAACGGTATTCGGCCCCACCGGCACGCCGTTGCTGGGCGACGCGATCCGGGTAGGCCAGCGCCAGCAGCGCGCCGAGCCAGCGCGGATGCTCGGGATCGTTTACCGGTTCGCTCGGCTTGCCGCGCAAGTAGCCGCGATACTGCCGAGCCAATTGCCGGGCGCGTTGCACCCCGCCCTGCGCGCCACGACCGGCACGTTCTTCGCCGGAAAGCAGGACCAACCGGCTGTGCAGATCCGCGCCAGCGCCGCGCAGGATATCGCGCTCGCCGAGCAGCGCCGCCACATCGCAGGCCATCGCCGCCAGCCCCAATGCCTGACCGCGCAACAGCAAATGCGCGATGCGCGGATGCGCCGGCAGTTCGGCCATGGCCTGGCCGTGGGCCGTCAGCGTGTCGCCGTGCAAGGCGCCGAGGCGTTGCAGCAGATCCTGCGCTTGGGCATACGCGGCGGCGGGTGGCACGTCGAGCCAGACCAGTTCGCCCGGCGTCACGCCCCAGCGCCCGAGTTGCAAAGCGAGGCTGGCCAGATCCGCCGAGAGAATTTCCGCGCTGCCATAAGCCGCCAGTTGTTCGTGCTGATCCTGTGACCACAAGCGATAACACACGCCCGGCTCCAGTCGCCCGGCGCGGCCGGCACGCTGGGTGGCGCTGGCCTTGGAGATGCGTTGGGTGTCGAGGCGGGTCATGCCGCTGCCCGGGTCGAAGCGCGGCACCCGCGCCAATCCGGCATCGATGACCACGCGCACGCCGTTGATGGTCAGGCTGGTCTCGGCGATGTTGGTTGCCAGCACCACTTTGCGCTGACCGGGCGGCGCCGGATCGATCGCTGCACGTTGCGCATTGAGGTCGAGTTCGCCGTGCAACGGGCACAGCAGAACGTCTTTGCGCTCGCCGATTGCGTCGACCAGTTGCTGATGTACGCGACGGATCTCCGCCTGTCCCGGCAGGAACACCAACAGGCTGCCGGTCTCGTCGTGCAGCGCTTCGAGTACGGTTTGGGTAACGCGCTGGTCGATGTATTCACCCGGTTGGAACGGCCGGCCCCAGCGCATCGTCACCGGATACATGCGCCCTTCACTGCGCAGGATCGGCGCGTCATCGAGCAAGCCCGCCAGGCGTTCGCCTTCGAGGGTGGCCGACATCAGCAGAATCTTCAGCGGCTGTTCAGCGCGAAACAGCTCGCGACCGTTCAGACTGAGGGCCAGCGCCAGATCGGCGTCGAGACTGCGTTCATGAAATTCGTCGAAGATCAGCAGGCCCACGCCTTCCAGCGCCGGGTCGTCCTGCAAGCGCCGGGTGAGGATGCCTTCGGTGACCACCTCGATACGCGTCTTCGGGCCGACCTTGCTGTCGAGGCGGATGCGATAGCCGACGGTTTCACCGACCTGCTCGCCGAGCTCGCTGGCCAAACGCTCCGCCGCCGCCCGCGCAGCCAGACGTCGGGGTTCGAGCATGACGATGGTCTGCCCGGCCAGCCAGGCTTCGTTGAGCAAGGCCAAGGGCACGCGGGTGGTTTTACCGGCGCCGGGCGGTGCTTCGAGCACGGCTTCGTGGCGTGACGCGAGGGCTTCACGCAGGGCGGGTAAAACATCGTCGATCGGCAAAGAAATCATGCTGGCTCCCAAACAGAGGGCCGAGTATAACGGCGAACTGCCGGGCGTTCGTCAGGGTCTTAACTTCACAAGACGAAGCTTCGTTATTTGATGACTCAGGAGACATTTCCATGCGCTTACCCTCTCGCCTGATCGGCGGTGTTCTGGTTGCCACTCTGCTCACGCAACTGTCGGCGTGCGGTTCGATTTTCTACCCAGACCGGCGTGGCCAGATCGACGGCAAGATCGACCCGGCGATTGCCGTGCTCGATGCCGTCGGCCTGCTGTTCTACATCATTCCCGGGCTGATCGCGTTTGCCGTCGACTTCGCCACCGGGGCGATCTATTTCGAACCGGGCCACACCGCGCAGATCGATCCGGCCAAGCTCAAGCAAGCCATTGGCCCGGATGGACGGGTCGACAATCAAAAGTTGCAGGCGATTCTCGAGAGCGAGCTGGGCCGAGATTTCCCTCTGGATGATCCGCGCCTGATCCAGCACAAGGGCAGCACTCAGCAACTGGCGATGTTCGGCCTGCAACCGGCCGCTTGAATAAGGACGTTCAATGACCTCCAGCCCCGAACACGCCCGCCTGCTGCGGCTGGCGACCCGCGCCTCGGTGGCGGTCGCCTGCACGCTGATCGTCGCCAAGGCGATTGCCTGGTGGCTCAGCGGATCGGTGAGCATGCTCGCCGGCCTCACCGACTCGGCGCTGGATGGCGTCACTTCAATGCTCAATCTGCTGGCAGTGCATTACGCCTTGCGCCCGGCGGATGATGATCACCGTTATGGCCACGGCAAAGCCGAATCGCTGGCGGGCATGGCCCAGGCGTTGTTCATCGGTGGCAGCGCGGTGTTGATCGCGTTTCAGGCCTACCAACGCTTGCAGACACCGGAACCGCTTGGCGCACCGTGGCTGAGCATCGGTGTGATCGTGTTTTCCCTGCTGCTGACGGCCGCGCTGCTGATGTTGCAGCACCGGGTGATCAAGCAGACCGGCTCCAACGCCGTGCGTGCCGACTCACTGCATTACCGTTCGGACCTGCTGCTCAACGGCAGCATCCTGATCGCGCTGGTGTTGGCCGCGATGGGTTTTGCGCAACTGGACGCGTGGTTCGGGCTGGGAGTCGCCGTGTACATTTTCTGGAGTGCGATCCAGATCGCCCGGGAAAGTTTTTCGGTGCTGATGGACGAGGAACTGCCGACCGATGTCAGCCAGCACATGCTCGAACTGGCGTGCAGCGTGCCGGGGGTGCTCGGTGCACATGACCTGCGCACGAGGATTTCCGGCAACCACTGGTTCGTGCAATTGCACCTGGAATTGCCGGGCGAACTGACCCTGTCAGTCGCCCATGGCATCAGCGACCAAGCGGCGGCGGCGATTCACAAGGCCTATCCGAAGGCCGAAGTGCTGGTGCACGCTGACCCACAGGAAGTAGTGCTCGCCGCCCGCACTCAGTAATTGACCTGATAACCGCGACTGCTCAGGCAGTTGCCCTGCGCCTGGCGATAGGCCTGAACCACTTCGGGTGCCGGTTGATAGGTCGCGGCGCGCGGGTCGAAACCGCTTTGCTGCACCGCGTACTGCGAGCACTGGTAACCGTCCTGCTGCACCTGCTGCGGTGACTGGCCGTTGGCCGGATAGGCTTCGACGTCATAGCCCGGAGCTTGCGGTTGCGGCGGTTGCTGCAGCGGCGGCTCGACCACCACGTAATCCTGCGTCGCCTCTTGATAGGCGTAATACGAGCCGGCAGCGAGGAACAACAGCGAGCCGCCGATCCACACTTCACGGGCGTAATCCGGCAAATACTGAATGCGGATCCCGCGCGGTGGTTGCACGACGATGTAGCGCGGGCCTTGCGGGCGATACCAGTAGCCGCCGGAATAGAAGTAATCCTGACCGCGATACGGCACGCGGTAATCACGATCCGGGAAACGGTCGATCACATGGCCCGGACGATACTGCGGGCCAGGACCCCAGCCATTGCCATGACCGTTCGGCCGTCCCGGCCAGCGGTTGTCATCGGGACGCGGCTGCGTCTGCCATTGCTGATTGTGGTAACCGTTCTGCGGGCGCTCGTCGCGGTAGTAACCCTGACGCGGTTCCTGGGTCTGGCGCACGGCGTCGGGTCGCGGCTGGATCGGCAGGTTATTACCGGGCTGGCGAGGCGGTTGCGGACGCTCATCGGCACGGTTGCGGTTCTGCCATTGACCGTCATTGTTATGCGGCTGGCCGTTGTGCTCGAACTGACGGCTGTTGTCGCCACGGATGATCCCGTCGTTCTGCGGCCCGTTGCCCGGCCCACGAATCTGCGGCTCATCGGCCAGCGCTTGCGCACCGACACCCACACACAGCAAACCAACACCGGCCAGACGCCAGATGCGCGAATTCATGCTTTTCCTCACTGCGGGAGCCTGTCGTTGGCAGGGCTTGTTGCTGAGACTCGAAACAGCCCCACCGGGTTCTGCAACAGGTTATCAGTCGCGCGACTTATTTATTGAGGCGCCAACATGAAATCGCAGGCAAGAAAAAAGGGAGACCCGTCGGCCTCCCTTCTGGAGAACTTCGTCCTGGCTCGACGCTTTTGACGTCGGCTCACTTCACCCCGTCTTCTGGACAGTGTGCAGCTCGGGGGCCGGCACATCCCCGGTGGGGGTGGCGGCCGCGGCGGGCCTGATTGGGCGGGCCGCGTGGACTGTGTTACCGAGCAGTGATTCTGGTGATAAGAATAGGCCTGAAGCCGCGACAGAGGATTGCGAAAATTGCTCAATTAAACACTGCTTGCGCAATTTTTAACCCTGGATAGATAATCCGCCGCAATAGTTACGACCAAGGACAGATTGATGAGCAAACTCGACCGGTATGACCTGAGTATTTTGGCGGAATTGCAGCGCGACGCCCGTATCTCCAACCAGGAACTGGCCGAGCGTATCGGTCTGTCGCCCTCGCCTTGCTCGCGCCGGGTCAAGCAACTGGAAGACGATGGCTATATCTCGCGCCAGGTGGCGCTGCTCGATCGCAAGATGCTCGGCTTGAGCCTGACCGCGTATGTGCTGATCGGCATGGACCGGCACACGCCGGAACGCTTCGAGAATTTCGAAGCGGCGATCCGCACATTGCCGCAAGTGCTGGAGTGCAGTCTGGTGACCGGAGTGGATGCTGACTACCAGTTGAAAGTGGTGGTGCCGGATATGGATCACTACCAGAAATTGCTGCTGGGGCATCTGACCCGGATCGAGGGGGTCACCAGCGTGCGGTCGAGTTTTGTGCTGAACCAGGTGCTCAACAGCACCGAACTGCCGCTGACTCATTTGCGTAGCTGAAATCGCTTCGCGAGCAGGCTCGCTCCCACAGGGGAATGCATTTCAACCTGTGGGAGCGAGCCTGCTCGCGAAGGGGCCGGCACAGGCGACGCAGATCAATGCCCCGCCATCCGACCATGGCGTATACTCGCCGCCGCCCTTTCAGCCCTGTCCGCGCCGGAGATCGCCAATGGATCCAGCACTGTTCGAAGAGTGGATGATGACCGGTCTGGTCAGCATCCTGATCATTTTCATGGGTTTCATCGTCTGGGATCTGGCGAAGAAGTCCAAGGCCGGGCGGTTCGGCTCGTTCATTCTGTTTTTCGTGCTGGGCCTGGGCGTAGCCGCGTTCATCATCAAGAGTGTGGTGATCGGCCTGATCGAATCCGGCGCCTTATAAGCGCGCTGGTACTTCCTGCCACTGGCCCTGATCCAGCCCTTCAATCGTCCAGTCACCAATCCTGACCCGCACCAGACGCAACGTCGGCAATCCGACCGCTGCCGTCATGCGCCGCACCTGCCGGTTGCGCCCTTCGCGAATTACCAGTTCCAGCCACGAAGTCGGTATGGTCGCGCGAAAGCGTACCGGCGGATTGCGCGGCCATAACTGCGGCTCAGCCAGTTGCCGCGCTTCGGCGGGCAGGGTCATGCCGTCATTCAACTCGACGCCATCGCGCAGGCGCTGCAACTGCTCGGCCGTCGGCTCGCCCTCCACCTGCACCCAATAGGTCTTGGCCAGTTTGTGTTTCGGATCGGCGATGCGCGCCTGTAACTGGCCGTCGTTGGTCAGCAGCAACAAGCCTTCGCTGTCGCGATCCAGACGTCCGGCCGGGTAAATCCCCGGCACATCGATGTAATCCTTGAGTGTCGCCCGCCCTTCACCGTCGCTGAATTGCGTCAGCACATCGAAGGGTTTGTTGAACAGGATCAGTTTCGGCTCGGCCGGTGGTGCCTTGGCAACACGGCGCGGGGCAGAAGACTGAGGCTTCACGCCGGGACGGCGGGAAGGTGGACGCGGGGGACGGGACATAAGAGACAGAACATTTAGCGATCAGGGCTGACAATGCTAGTGCCCCGACCGCCAAATGACCACGACTAACCGTTAACGGAACGGCGGCTCGTCGAAGCTGCGCAGTTTGCGCGAGTGCAGCGAGTTGAGTTCGGTACGCAGCAGATCCACCGCTTCGATGCCGATTTTCAAATGCTGGCTGACCGCACGCTCATAGAAGGCGTTGGCCGAGCCCGGCAGTTTGATTTCGCTGTGCAGCGGCTTGTCCGAAACGCAGAGCAACGTGCCGTAAGGCACACGCAGGCGATAACCTTGCGCTGCAATCGTGCCGCTTTCCATGTCCACCGCCACCGCGCGGGACAGGTTGATCAGCGGCCGCTCCTGAGCCCAGCGCAGTTCCCAGTTACGGTCGTCGTAGGTCAGAACCGTGCCGGTGCGCAGGCGCTTCTTCAGATCGTCGCCCTTCTCGCCGGTGACATTCGCCGCCGCCTGCTGCAGAGCAAGCTGCACTTCGGCCAGTGCCGGGATGGGAATATTCGGCGGCACCACACGATCAAGAATGCCGTCGCGACGCATGTAGGCGTGAGCCAGCACGTAGTCGCCGATGGTCTGCGACTGACGCAGGCCGCCGCAGTGGCCGATCATCAGCCAGCAATGCGGGCGCAGCACGGCCAGGTGATCGGTGATGTTCTTGGCGTTGGACGGGCCGACACCGATGTTGACCAGCGTCACGCCGTGGCCATCGCTGGCGATCAGGTGATAGGCCGGCATCTGGTAACGGTGCCAGACCACACCGGCGGCAATCGCCGAGGCTTCGCCGTGGTCCATGCTCTTCTCGATGATCACGTTGCCCGGCAGGACCATGCGCACGAACCGCGGGTCGCGGCGCAACTGCTCCAGACCATGAACGATGAACTGATCGACGTAGCGGTGATAGTTGGTCAGCAGAATCCACGGCTGCACATGGCGCCAGTCACTGCCGGTGTAATGCACCAGCCGGCGCAGCGAGAAATCCACGCGCGCCGCATCAAACAGCGCCAGTGGCAGCGGATCGGTGTTTTCCCAGTCGTAGAGGCCGTCGGCAATGCCATCGGTGGCGGCGGACAGGTCAGTACTCGGGAACACCCGCGCCAGCACCGCTGCAGTGACGCCGGAACCGGCCAGTTCATCGCCCTGCTCGACCACATACGGATACGGAATGTTCTGCTGGCTGACGCCGACTTCGACGGTCACGGTGAAGTCGTGCATCAACGGCGTCAGTTGTTCGAGCAGGTATTTGCGAAACGCCGCCGGGTGGGTGACGGTGACGCTGTAAGTGCCCGGCAACTGCACCTTGGCGTAAGCGCGGGTGGTCTGCGGCACTTCGCCCTGGCAGTGGTAGGTCAGACGCAGTTCGGGATAACGAAACAGAGCACGCTGTTCGGCGTCGGGTTCGACGCGGTCCTTGAGGTAACGCTTGAGGGCAGAATTCAGCGCAGTGGTGGCCCGCTCATGCAGCTCGGCCAGACGATCCACGGCTTGTTCAGCGGTTTGAACGACAATAAACGCTTCGGTCACGATCAGCTTCCTGTGTTCTGACTTGCAGAGCTTCATCTTGCCTGCATCGTGGACGCACGGGAACAGTGGCGTTGTGGCGATACTTAAATCTGCAGACCAATGATGTCCCCTGTGGGAGCGAGCCTGCTCGCGAATGCGGTGGATCATCCAATAAAGATGTCGACTGACACACCGCTTTCGCGAGCAGGCTCGCTCCCACAGGGGGAGATTTGAGGTGGGTCAGAAAAGCTGTGGAGTCGAGCGGGCGACGATCGCTTCAACGTCCAGCCCACGCGGCAACGCGCCGTAGACGCGACCGCTACCGCTCAGACGGCTGGCAATGAAGGCATCGCTGACCACGGAATTCCCAGCCTCCAGCAACAGTTTGGCCTGCAATCCAAGGGCAATGTCTTCGGTCAACTGCCGCGCCCGATACTGAATGTCACTGGTGTCCTTGAACTGCGCCTGCAACTGCTGGATATGTGCGGCGAGACGCTTGTCGCCATGGCCATCGCCCAATTCGCTGAACAGCACATCCAACACACCCGGCTCCTTCGATAATGCGCGCAGCACATCCAGACATTGCACATTCCCCGACCCTTCCCACGTCGAATTCACCGGCGCTTCCCGGTACAGGCGCGGCAGGATGCTGTCCTCGACATATCCAGCACCGCCCATGCATTCGGCGGCTTCGTTGATCATTCCTGGCGCGCGCTTGCAGATCCAGTATTTGCCCACTGCCGTCACCAGCCGCGCGAACTGCGCTTCGTGGCGATCATTCAGATGATCGAGCGCCTTGCCCATGCGCAGACTCAGCGCCAACGCCGCTTCGCTCTCCAGCGCCAGATCGGCGAGTACGTTTTGCATCAGCGGCTGCTCGCTGAGCAGTTTGCCGCCGACCTTGCGGTGCGCGCAGTGATGGCTGGCCTGGGTCAGTGCCTGGCGCATCAGCGAGCTGGAGCCGACCATGCAATCGAAACGGGTCATCGCCACCATCTCGATAATGGTCGGCACGCCGCGCCCTTCTTCGCCGATCATCCACGCCAGCGCCCCTCGAAACTCCACTTCGCTGGAGGCGTTGGACTGGTTGCCGAGTTTGTTTTTCAGACGCTGGATGTAGAACTGATTGCGCGTGTCGTCCGGGCGATGTCGCGGCAGCAGGAAGCAACTCAAACCCTTGTCGGTTTGCGCCAATGTCAGGAAGGCGTCGCACATCGGCGCCGAACAGAACCACTTGTGCCCGACCAGTTCATAGGCCTGACCCGGGCCGCTGGCGCCGACCGGATAGGCTTTGGTGGTGTTGGCGCGAACGTCGGTGCCGCCCTGCTTCTCGGTCATCGCCATGCCGATGGTCACGCCGGCCTTGTGCGCCATGCCGACGTTGCGCGGATCGTATTCGGTGGCGAGGACTTTCGGCAGCCACTGCTCAGCCAGCTCCGGCTGCAAGCGCAGGGCCGGCACGCTGGCGAAGGTCATGGTCAGCGGGCAACCACTGCCGGCCTCGGCCTGGCTGTGCAGATAGGTCATCGAAGCGCGGGCGACATGCGCGCCGTCCTGCGGGTGTGCCCAAGGCAGCGAGGTCAGGCCATGTTCGATCGCCGTGCGCATCAGCTCGTGGTAAGCCGGGTGAAACTCGACCAGATCGATGCGATGGCCGTAGCGATCATGGCTGGCAAACACCGGTTTGTTCTGGTTGGCGAGAAACCCCGCCTCCATCAAAGGCCCACCCGCGAGTGCGCCATAGGCATCGATGCGCGACTCGGCCCAACCGGCACCAAAACGCCGCGACCACTCCCGCAGCGGCAGGTCGATGCGGTACAGGTTGCTGCCGTCCAGCGACGGCGGCTGATTGGTGACTTCGTGGGTTTCGGCGAACTGATGCAGGTTCATGACGGCGCTCCGTGTTCAGCAATGGCACCAGTTAAGCACTGGTGCTTTTTTGAACAAAGTGTCATAGGCGCCGTTTTTGCGGCGCTTTTACCCCATCAGCAACTGAGCACGCGGCGCTGCAACGCAGCCTGCAGATCCTCGAATTTCACCGGTTTGTGCAGATAGTCGATAGGCGCGCCCGGGGCGCATTGCTCGCGGTCAGCGCTCAGCGCCAACATGAACACTGGCAAATGCGCGCAGCCTGGCAATGCATGGATCTGGCAGCACAGCGATGCGCCTTCGTGGCTGGGCAACTGGCAATCGATCAGCACCGCATCGAAGCTTTCCCGTTGCAGGCAGTCCAGCGCCGCGGCGCCGTTATCAGCGCTGCGCACGCGGAAACCGAGCTTGAGCAACATGCCACGCATCACCAGTTGGTTGACGCTGTTGTCGTCCACCAGCAGCACCGTGCAGTCCTGCGGCGCACGAATGCAATCGCGGGTCGGCTGATCCGCAGGCGCTTCGATCACCGGCAGTTCGAATTCGACATCAAGCTGGAAGCGGCTGCCGCGTCCCGGCTCGGAGCGATGGGTGAGTTTGCCGCCGAGCAATTCGACCAGTTGCCGACAGATCGCCAGACCAACACCGAGGCCGCCGTATTCGCGAGTCATCGAACCATCGAGTTGGAAGAAACGCTGATACAGGGTCGCCTCGCCCAGATCAGTGAAACCGATACCGGTGTCGATCACCGCAAACGACAGCGCCATGCGCTCATCCGCCGACGGCCGCCCGGTGACGCGCAGCGCCAACCCGCCGACGCGGGTGAACTTGATCGCATTGTCCAGCAGGCATTCCAGGCACTGCGCCAGTTTCGCGCTGTCGCCGAGCAAGCGATCCGGCAGGGTCGGCAGCACCTCTACCTTGAAGTCCAGCGACTTGCTCGCTGCATTACCTTCGAACTGCACGCGCAACGCCTCGACCACTGCGCGCAGGCTGAAACTGCCCGGCGTCGCCTTGAGCTTGCCGGCCTGCAACTCAGTGAGCGTGAGGATGCCATTGACCATGCGCATCATGTCGCGGGCGGAACCGGCGGCGGTCTGTTGATATTGCTCAAGCTCGGGATCGAGGTCGACGGTCTGCATCAGCTCCAGCGAACCGATCACGCCGTTCATCGGCGTGCGCAGTTCGTGGGTCAGCGTGGCGAGGAATTCATCCTTGAGCTTGTTGCTGTGGGCCAGTTGCTGGTTGAGCACTTCAAGTTTCTGCCCGGCGTCGAACAAGGTCTGCGCCTGTTGTTCGCGCATGGCGTTGATGCGATCGGCCAGCGCCAGCGACAGCAGCGCCACCTCGATCGCCGAGCCGATCTGGCTGGCGTACATGGTCAGGAACACGTTGGGCAGCAGCCCCAGCACCATCAGCGTGTTGACGATGCCGCCGAGCAGGAACGCCGACCAGGCGATGATGAAGTAACGCGCCACGCGCAGGCCGCGCCACCAGGCAAGAATCCCGGCGGCAAAGATCACCACGGTGAAGGTCAGCGCCAGTGTGGTCGCCAGGCGCAGGGCCAGGGCGTAACTGGTCATCAGCGACAGGCTGATCACCAGCGCACTGAAGGCAATCAGGCCGATCAGCAAACGATCCAGCCAGGGGCTGTGGGTCTTGGTCTGCAGGAAACTGCGGGCGAACTGACTGCCGAACAGCCCGGCGCAACCGATGAAGAATGGCGTCGCGGCGTTGGCCCACCATGGGTTGTCCGGCCAGAAATACTCGACCGCCGCGCCATTCACCGACAATTGATAGAGGCCGAACGAGCCGATATAGAAGATGTAATAGAGGTAACTGGTGTCGCGCACGCTCAGGTAGATGAACAGGTTGTAGACCAGCATCCCCAGCAGCACGCCATAAATGATGCCGAGCACATACAGGCGCACCGGTTGGTCTTCGAGGTACGCGGTGCTCGACCACAACGTCACCGGCGCCTGGATCGAGCCTTCGCTGGCCAGTCGCAGGTACAGCGTCTGCTGTTGATCCGGTTTGAACGGCAAGTCGAACAGGTAATTGTTCTGGCGGATCTCGCGACTGGCGAAAGGCAAGGCATCGCCGGTCTGGCGCACCAGTCGGTAGGCGCCACTGGCGTCGGGCAAGTAAAGGTCGAGGTGATCAAGCGGCGGATAGGCCAGTTCCAGTAGCCAGGTGCGCTGGGCGGCCGGGTTGCTCGGGCGGTAATGCAGGTCGATCTTCAGCCAGAACGCCGAACGCGAGTAACCGGCATTGAGCGTGGCTTTGTCGTGGGCTTTGAACTGGCCGGCGGCGTCTTGCGCACGGACGTCGGCAATCGTCGCCTGACCGCTCGGGTCTTCGAACACTTGCAGCGATCGGCCCAGTGGCAGGCTCTGGGTGAATTCGTCGAATTCGACGGCGCTCGCCATAAGGGGCAAGCAGAACAGCAACATCAGCAAATAGCGCATTGAAGCCCCAGCGTGGCTCGTCCGGTTGTGTCAGGAAGCCCCCCATTCCCTTTGAGTAGACGTAAAACCGGTATTACCTGTGATTGTTTGGATCCAGCCTAGCATAGCCGTTGATGGCCATTGAGCACCATGGAAATTTTTCCTACAACAGCTCTAGAACGGGCGTTCCAGGGCAAAGCACCGAGATAGAGCTGTTGGAATGGTCAGGAACGTCAAAGATCGCAGCCTCCGGCAGCTCCTGCATTTATCTTGCTCTGCCACCCACACCCCAAAATCAGCTTTGGTGGTAAGCTCGCGCACCATGAATATCTACAGCTCCCGCCCCGTTGTCCTCTGTCTCTCCGGCCACGATCCCAGTGGTGGCGCCGGCTTGCAGGCAGATATCGAAGCCCTGCTCGCGCAGGGTTGCCATGCGGCTCCGGCCGTCACCGCCCTGACCGTGCAAGACACCGTCAATGTCACTGACTTCCGCGTCCTCGACCGTGAGTGGGTACTGGCCCAGGCCAACGCCGTGCTCAACGACTCCGAAGTCGCCGCAGTGAAACTGGGCATGCTCGGTTCGCTGGAGATGGTCGACACCGTGGTCGAACTGCTCTCGGCGCACCCGCACCTGCCAGTGGTCTGCGACCCGGTGCTGCGTGCCGGCGGCGGCGGACGCCTGGGCAAGGACGAGGTCGGCTACGCGATGCGCGAACGTCTGCTGCCGCTGTCGATCATTGCCACGCCCAATCTTCCTGAAGCGCGCATCCTCGCCGAACTGCCCGAAGGCACGGCCGACGAGTGCGCGGAAAAACTCCTGCCATTCGTCAAAAACCTGCTGATTACCGGCGGCCATGGCGACGAAACTGAAATCCACAACCGCGTGTACAGCCGCGACGGCCTGCGCGAAACCTTTATCTGCCAACGCCTGCCGGGCAGCTATCACGGCTCCGGTTGCACGCTGGCCAGCGCTTTGGCCGGGCGACTCGCTCAGGGCGAACACCTGGCCAGTGCCGTGCGCAGTGCGCTGGATTACACCTGGCGCACTTTGCGCGATGCCGAACAACTGGGCAAAGGCCAGTTCGTGCCGCGTCGCCTGCCGCTGGATTTCTGCTCGTAACGTCGTGAGGTCTGCCCGATGAAACTCCGTGGCCTGTATGCCATTACCGACAGCCAGTTGCTGGCCGGCAAGTTTCTGTCTTACGTCGAGGCGGCGCTCGACGGCGGCGTCACCCTGCTGCAATACCGCGACAAGAGCAGCGACGAGGCCCGCCGTCTGCGCGAGGCCGAGGCGTTGCGCAACCTGTGCGAGCGCTACAAGACGCAGCTGATCATCAACGATGACGCCGAGCTGGCCGCACGCCTCAACGTCGGCGTGCACTTGGGCCAGACCGACGGCCCGCTGTCGCCGACCCGCGCCCTGCTCGGTTCGAAAGCCATCATCGGTTCGACCTGCCATGGGCAAATAGCTCTGGCCGAACAAGCCGCCAAAGAAGGTGCGAGTTATGTCGCCTTCGGCCGCTTCTTCAATTCCACCACCAAACCCGGTGCGCCGAGTTGCAGCCTCGACTTGCTCGACGAAGCCAAACGCACGCTGCACTTGCCGGTCTGCGCGATTGGCGGCATCACCCTCGATAACGCCGCGCCGCTGGTCGAGCACGGTGTCGATCTGCTCGCCGTGATCCACGGTTTGTTCGGCGCCGAGAGCAGCGCCGAAGTGACCCGCCGCGCCCGCGCCTTCAACGAACTTCTGAAAATCTGATTTGAGAGCCCGATCATGTCTCGTTCCGAAACCCTGTTTGCCAATGCTCAGAAACACATCCCCGGCGGCGTCAACTCGCCGGTGCGCGCGTTCAAGAGCGTCGGCGGCACCCCGCTGTTCTTCAAACACGCCGAAGGCGCTTACGTCACCGACGAAGATGACAAGCGTTATGTCGATTACGTGGGTTCGTGGGGGCCGATGATCCTCGGCCACAGCCATCCGGACGTGCTCGACGCGGTGCGCAATCAGCTGCAACACGGCCTGTCCTACGGCGCGCCGACGTCGATGGAAACCGAGATGGCCGATCTGGTCTGCTCGCTGGTGCCGTCGATGGACATGGTGCGCATGGTCAGCTCCGGCACCGAAGCGACCATGAGCGCGATCCGATTGGCCCGTGGTTACACCGGTCGCGACAGCATCATCAAATTCGAAGGCTGCTACCACGGCCACTCCGACAGCCTGCTGGTCAAGGCCGGTTCCGGCGCTCTGACCCAGGGCGTACCGAGCTCGGCCGGCGTGCCGGCAGCGTTCGCCAAACACACCCTGACCCTGCCGTTCAACGACATCGACGCGGTTGAAGCGATGCTCGCCGAAGTGGGCGAGGACGTGGCGTGCATCATCGTCGAACCGGTCGCCGGCAACATGAACTGCGTGCCGCCAGCGCCGGGCTTTCTCGAAGGCCTGCGTTCGCTGTGTGACAAGCACGGCGTGGTGTTGATTTTCGACGAAGTGATGACCGGTTTCCGCGTCGCCCTCGGCGGTGCCCAGGCGCACTACGGTGTGACGCCGGACCTGACCACATTTGGCAAGATCATCGGCGGCGGCATGCCGGTGGGCTGCTTCGGCGGCAAGCGCGAGATCATGCAGCGCATCGCCCCACTGGGCCCGGTGTATCAGGCCGGTACGTTGTCGGGTAATCCGCTGGCGATGGCTGCCGGCCTGACGACCCTGCGTCTGATCAGCCGCCCGGGCTTCCACGCCGAACTGACCGACTACACCGCGCGCATGCTCGACGGTCTGCAACAGCGTGCCGATGCTGCGGGCATCCCGTTCGTGACCACTCAGGCCGGCGGCATGTTCGGTCTGTACTTCAGCGGCGCCGACGACATCGTCACCTTCGACGACGTGATGGCCAGCGACGCAGCAATGTTCGGTCGCTTCTTCCACCTGATGCTGGAAGGTGGCGTGTACCTGGCGCCGAGCGCTTTCGAAGCCGGTTTCACCTCGATCGCCCATGGCGAAGCCGAATTGCAACTGACGCTGGACGCCGCCGAGCGTGCCTTCGCCGCATTGAAATAATCGCCGTACCGCTGACGTTGGCTATCGCCAGCGTCAGCTTTCGCCTACATCCGCTCGGTTTTTCCGACGCGTCTGCGAAAATCCTGCCTGAATCGGGCGATATATTCCCCACGCAGCAGAAAAACGAGTAAAGACTTTGTAAGGTTGGCCCTGCTTATTTCATAATGCGCGCTTATTGGATCCCTCGACGGGTCCGCGTGCCCTTCAGAGGTAAGTCGATTCCCATGAACCGCACCGGCCGCACCCTTGCATTGGGCTGCCTGTTGCTCCTTCAGCCCCTGCTCGCGCATGCACAAGCAGGCGGCAACTCGTTGTTGATCCCGGCGATGGGTCGTTGCACCCTCAATACTCAGCCGCAAGACGTCACGCAGGCATTGGCCGCCTGCCAGAAAGCGGCGGACGAAGGGGACGCGCAAGCGCAGTACGAGTTGGGTGAGTTCTACTACGACGGCAAGAACGCGCCGCGCGACCTCAATCAAGCCCTGAGCTATTTCGAAAAGGCCTCGCTGCAAGGCCACGCCCAGGCGCAATTCAAGCTCGGCAGCATGTTCTTCCACGGCGAAGGCGTGCAGGCCAACAATATCCAGGCCTACATCGTGCTGAAGATGGCAGCGGTCAACGGTGCTGAAGAGGCATTGGACACGGCTGACGAAGTCTCGGAAAAAATGTCCCGCGAAGATCTCGAAACCGCCACTCAGGTGCTCGGGCAGATTTTCCGCAAATACCTGATGGAACTGCAGAACGCCGACGGGCGCACGCCATTCTCCCCACTGCCCTAAAGGCTGGGGAGATGACCTGTGGCGAGGGGATTCATCCCCGTTGGGCTGCGAAGCAGCCCCAAACCCTGCAACCCGGTTCTGTCTGACACATATTGCTGGATGGATTGCGACTGCTTCGCAGCCGAGCGGGGCGGTGCGACGTTTCGCTAAATCCCCTCGCCACAACATCATTCCAAATCCAAAGCTGTGCTTACTTCTCAGGCATCGGCATCGGAAACGGCATGACATTGCCGACCGCGCCCCGGGCCTCGCTGATTTTCGGCGTGCCCAGACGTTCCACTTCGTCGATGCGCACGATCGAATGCATCGGTACAAAGCTGCGCACCACGCCTTCGAATTGCGCCTTGAGCTTCTCTTCACTCGGATCGACGACCATTTGCGTACGCTCGCCAAAGACGAATTCTTCAACTTCCAGGAAACCCCACAGATCACTTTGATAGATCTGCTTGGCGTACATTTCGAACACCTGGCCCTGGTTGAGGAAAATCACCTTGTAGATTGGAGCTTCGCGTTTGGTCATGGCGGGCGGATAACATCGGGGTAAAAATGAGGGCGCGAACTATAGCATAGCCACCGGACGCACAGCGGTAGGAACCTGATGGCTTGTTCCCTATAATGCGCGGTTCTTTGAATCACGTGACGACCCGAATCCATGGCCAAGAAGCTTTACATCGAAACCCACGGTTGCCAGATGAACGAGTACGACAGCTCGCGCATGGTCGATCTGCTGGGCGAACATCAGGCCCTGGAAGTCACCGCTCGCGCGGAAGACGCCGACGTGATTCTGCTCAATACCTGCTCGATCCGCGAACGCGCGCAAGACCGCGTGTATTCGCAACTCGGCCGCTGGCGCGAACTGAAGCTGGCCAACCCCGATATGGTCATCGCCGTCGGCGGTTGCGTGGCCAGTCAGGAAGGGGCGGCGATCCGCGATCGCGCTCCGTACGTTGACGTGGTGTTCGGCCCGCAGACCCTGCACCGTCTGCCGGAAATGATCGACGCCGCGCGCAGCAGCAAGCTGCCGCAGGTCGACGTGTCGTTCCCGGAAATCGAAAAATTCGACCACCTGCCGGAGCCGCGTATCGACGGCCCGAGCGCTTATGTGTCAGTGATGGAAGGTTGCAGCAAGTACTGCACGTTCTGCGTGGTGCCGTATACCCGTGGCGAAGAGGTCAGCCGACCGTTCGACGACGTGATCGCGGAAATCATTCACCTGGCCGAACACGGCGTGCGTGAAGTGACCTTGCTCGGGCAGAACGTCAACGGCTATCGCGGCCAGACCCACGACGGTCGCCTGGCCGACCTGGCCGAGCTGATTCGCGTGGTCGCCGCTGTCGATGGCATCGACCGCATCCGCTACACCACGTCGCACCCGCTGGAGTTCTCCGACAGCCTGATTCAGGCCCACGCCGAAGTGCCGGAACTGGTCAAGCACTTGCACTTGCCAGTGCAGTCGGGCTCGGACCGAATTCTCGCGGCGATGAAGCGCAACCACACGGCGCTGGAGTACAAATCCAAGCTGCGCAAATTGCGCGCCGCCGTACCGGGGATCTGCATCAGTTCGGACTTCATCGTCGGCTTCCCGGGCGAGACCGAGAAAGACTTCGAGCAGACCATGAAGCTGATTGCCGATGTCGGCTTCGATTTCTCCTACTCGTTCGTCTACAGCCAGCGCCCGGGCACGCCCGCTGCCGATCTGGCCGACGACACCCCGGAAGAATTGAAGAAAGAACGTCTGAACGCGCTGCAACATCGTTTGAATCAGCAGGGCTTCGAAATCAGCCGACAAATGGTCGGTTCGATCCAGCGCATTCTGGTGACCGATTACTCGAAGAAAGACCCGGGCGAGCTGCAGGGCCGCACCGAGAATAACCGTATCGTCAACTTTCGCTGCGACAATCCTACTCTGATCGGCCAGTTCGCCGACGTGCACATCGACGCCGCGCAACCGCACTCACTGCGTGGTTCTTTAATTCAATAACGCCGCATTTCTCCTGTGGGAGCGAGCCTGCTCGCGAAGGCGGTCTGTCAGACACATCAATTTTGAATGTGTCGCCGCCTTCGCGAGCAGGCTCGCTCCCACAGGTAAAGCGCAGCGGCGCTGATCGGCTGAGATATTTAAGAGCTTTCGCACCCACGCCACTGGCGTTATCCTTGATTTCATCCTAATTGCCCCAGGGCGGCTAAATACGACCTTGAACGCACCCATCGAACCACATCGTTTTCTCCTCGAGCCTTTTGAGGCTCGCCGCTTCGCCAATCTGTGCGGGCAATTCGACGAGCATTTGCGCTTGATCGAACAGCGCCTGGCCATCGAGATCCGCAATCGCGGAAACCAGTTCGAGTTGATTGGCGATCCAAAACTCACCACGTCCGCGGAAAACCTGCTGCGCCGCCTGTACCGCGAAACTAAGGGTACCGAGCTGTCGCCAGACCTGGTGCACCTGTTCATTCAGGAATCAGCAGATATCGACAACCCGGCCCCTGCCGAAGCGACCGTCGCCCTGCGCACCAAGAAAGGCATGATTCGCCCACGCGGCTTGAATCAGCAGCGCTACGTGAAGGAAATCCTCGGCAACGACATCAATTTCGGCATCGGCCCGGCCGGTACCGGCAAGACCTATCTGGCCGTGGCCTGCGCGGTAGATGCGCTGGAGCGCGAGCAGATCCGCCGCATCCTGCTGGTGCGTCCGGCGGTCGAAGCGGGGGAAAAACTCGGCTTCCTGCCCGGCGACCTGTCGCAGAAGATCGACCCGTACCTGCGCCCGCTCTACGACGCGCTGTACGAAATGCTCGGTTTCGAATACGTCGCCAAGCTGATCGAGAAACAGGTGATCGAAGTCGCGCCGCTGGCCTACATGCGCGGTCGTACGCTGAACAACAGCTTCATCATTCTCGACGAGAGCCAGAACACCACCGTCGAGCAGATGAAGATGTTCCTCACGCGCATCGGCTTCGGCTCCACCGCCGTGATCACCGGCGACATCACTCAGGTCGACCTGCCGCGCGGCACCAAGTCCGGCCTGCACCATGTGATCGAAGTGCTCAAAGACGTGCCGGGCATCAGCTTCACCCATTTCCAGCCCAAAGACGTCGTGCGCCACCCGTTGGTGCAGCGGATCGTCGAGGCCTACGAGCGCTTCGAGACCCGTGCCGAAGCTGCGAAGGAAGCCTCGCGCGATGCTTGAGCTGGATCTGCAAATCGCCACCGAGGCCAGCGCGCCGAGTGAAGCCGAGTTCCGCCAGTGGTGCGAACTGGCCCTGCGCCAGCGCAGCGCTGATTCGGAAATGACCATTCGTCTGGTCGACGAGGAAGAAGGCCGCGAGCTCAATCACACCTGGCGCCACAAGGACTACGCGACCAATGTGTTGTCGTTCCCGGCGGAAGTGCCTGACGAGTTTCTCGATATTCCGCTGCTCGGCGATCTGGTGATCTGCGTGGCCGTGGTCGAACGCGAAGCCGCCGAGCAGGGCAAGGAACTAAAGGCCCACTGGGCACATCTGGTCATTCACGGTTGCTTGCATCTGCTCGGTTACGACCATATAGATGACGACGAAGCCGAAGAAATGGAAGCACTGGAACGCGAGTTGCTTGCTGAACTGGGCTATCCCGATCCGTACGCGGATGACGAAACCGAACACTCCCCCATCGTTACAACAAAGGATTCAGAGTAATCGCTATGAGCGAAGATCGATCGAGCAACGGGCAGAAGTCATGGCTGGGTAAACTGACCCAGGCTTTTGCCCACGAGCCGAAGAACCGTCAGGAGCTCCTCGAGCTGCTGCGTGATGCACATCAGAACAAACTGCTGGACAGCGAAGCGCTGGCCATCGTCGAAGGCGCCATCCAGGTGGCTGACCTGCAAGTGCGCGACATCATGGTGCCGCGCTCGCAGATGATCAGCATCAAGGCGACCCAGACACCCCGCGAATTCCTCCCTGCCGTGGTCGACTCGGCCCACTCGCGCTATCCGGTCATCGGCGAAAGCCACGACGACGTGATGGGCGTGCTGCTGGCCAAGGATCTGCTGCCGCTGATCCTCAAGGAGAACGGCGACAGCTTCAACATCAAGGACCTGCTGCGCCCGGCCACCTTCGTGCCGGAGTCCAAGCGTCTGAACGTGTTGCTGCGTGAATTCCGCGCCAACCACAACCACATGGCGATCGTCATCGACGAGTACGGCGGCGTCGCCGGTCTAGTGACCATCGAAGACGTGCTCGAGCAGATCGTCGGCGACATCGAGGACGAGCACGACGTCGAAGAAGACAGCTACATCAAGCCGCTGCCCAGCGGTGACTTCCTGATCAAGGCGCTGACGCCGATCGAGAACTTCAATGAGTTCTTCGACAGCGAGTTCTCCGACGACGAGTTCGACACCGTCGGCGGTCTGGTGATGAGCGCGTTCGGCCACTTGCCAAAACGCAACGAAACCACTGAAATCGGCGCTTATCGTTTCCGCATCCTGAACGCCGACAGCCGTCGGATTCATTTGCTGCGACTGACGCCTATCGCTCGTTAATTCTAAGGACTGAAATGCGCTGGACAACCCGCCCCGGCTGGCCCGGTAACCTGCTGGCCGTGGCGGCCGGTGCAATTACCACCTTCGCTCTGGCACCTTTCAACATCTGGCCGCTGGCTTTGCTCGCGGTCGGTTTGTTCTACGCCGGTTTGCGTGAGCTGAGCCCGCGTCAGGCGCTCGGCCGTGGCTGGTGCTTCGGCTTCGGCCTGTTCGGTGCCGGCACCAGTTGGATCTATTACAGCATCCACCACTTTGGTGGCGCTTCGGTGTTGCTCGCCGGGTTCCTGATGCTGCTGTTCACCGCGGCGATTGCCTGGTTCTTCGCCCTGCCCGCGTGGCTGTGGGCGCGCTGGTTGCGGCGTAACGAAGCACCGCTGGCAGATGCCTTGGCCTTTGCTGCGCTGTGGGTCGGCCAGGAAGCGTTTCGCGGCTGGTTCCTTACCGGTTTCCCGTGGCTTTATTCCGGTTACAGCCAGCTCGACGGCCCGCTGGCCGGGCTCGCTCCGGTGGGCGGCATGTGGCTGGTATCGTTTGTTCTGGCACTTACCGCAGCGCTGATCTACAACGCGTCGCGCTTGTTGCAGGCGCGACGCAAGGGTTTCATCGCGGCCGGTGTGGTACTTCTGGCGGGGCCTTGGGTAGCAGGCATCGCCCTCAAAGGCCACGCGTGGACCAGCCCGTCCGGCGCACCGCTGACCGTGGCCGCAATTCAGGGCAACGTCGCGCAGAGCATGAAATGGGACCCGGCCGAGCTCAACGCGCAACTGGCGCTGTACCGTGATCTGAGTTTCCGCTCCAAACCGGTCGATCTGCTGATCTGGCCGGAAACCGCCGTGCCGGTGTTGAAGGAGTCCGCCGAGGGCTACCTGACGATGATGGGCAACTTCGCCGCCGAGCGTAAATCAGCGTTGATCACCGGTGTGCCGATCCGCCAGACCGTGCATCACGAACGGCGCTTCTTCAACGGCATCACCGTGGTCGGCGAAGGCGACGGCACTTACCTGAAGCAGAAACTGGTGCCGTTCGGCGAATACGTGCCGTTGCAGGATGTGTTGCGCGGTTTGATCGCGTTCTTCGACCTGCCGATGTCGGACTTCGCGCGCGGCCCGTCGGATCAAGCGCTCTTGCAAGCCAAGGGTTACCAGATCGCACCGTTTATCTGCTACGAAGTGGTCTATCCGGAATTCGCCGCTGGCCTGTCGGCACGCAGTGATCTGTTGCTGACGATCAGCAACGACACCTGGTTCGGCACGTCCATCGGCCCGCTGCAGCATTTGCAGATGGCGCAGATGCGCGCGCTGGAAGCCGGACGCTGGATGATCCGCGCGACCAACAACGGCGTTACCGGCCTGATCAATCCGTTCGGGCAGATCACCGAACAGATTCCGCAGTTCGAACAAGGCGTGTTGTATGGCGAAGTGGTGCCGATGCACGACCTGACGCCATATCTGCAATGGCGTTCGTGGCCGCTGATCGTGTTGTGCCTGCTGCTGTTTGGCTGGGCGCTGATGGCCAGCCGCATGTCGAAGACCCTCTGAGAAATGTGGCGAGGGGATTTATCCCCGCTGGAGTGCGCAGCAGTCCCCTCTTCTGAAGGTAAGAGAGGGGCCGCTACGCGCGCCATCGGGGATAAATCCCCTCGCCACAATGATCTTCAGCGGTAAAACAACGAATACCCCACCTGCCCCACCGCTTCATTGAGCAACTGCCCGCTCTGCCAGATCGACTTGAACTCCGGCAGCCAGCCGCCAAATGGCCGTGCGTTATCGGTACCGAGGAAACCCACCGGTGCCGGCACCACCTCAAAACCCGCCTGCTCAAAGCTCCACACCGCACGCGGCATGTGCCACGCCTGCGTCACCACGACGACGCGCTTGATCCCCTGCGGCAAGAGAATATCTGCCGTCATCTTCGCGTTCTCCCATGTGGTGCGGCTCTCGCCTTCCTGCCAGCGCACGCTCACGTCGAAGTCATCACGCAACGAATCCGCCATCAACTTCGCCTCGGTCGGGGGCGTGCCGTAATGCAGGCCGCCGCTGGTCAGAATCGGCAGGCCCGAGGCCTTGGCCAAGCGTGCGGCGTAACGCTGGCGCTCAAGGCCGACGCCGGTCGGCTGGTCTTCGCCCCAGGCCAGATCACCGCGCTCACGCCCCGAGCCCAGCACCACAATCGCATCGGCGCGTTGCGCCAGCGTTGCCCATTCCTGCCGCGCCAGCGGCGGCTCTCGTTCCAGCGCCTTGGCGCTCCACTGCACGACCACCGGCAGGCTCATCAGCCACAGGCCGCCAAAACCGAGGGCAAAACACACACCCGCCAGACGCGGCCGCGAGCGGCGCAGCCACCAGGCGGCCAGCAACAGCAGCAAAAGAATGCCGGGCGGCAGTAAAAGTTGTTTGATGAAATAGCGAAGGGGCATCGGGCATCTCCAAAGATGCCCGAAGCCTAAGAGTGTTGATTACGCGTTACAACCAGTAGGCCGGATCCGGTTGCAAAAGATCCGTTTCATGACCTGCCATGCGCTTACTTGGCCTGCACAGAACGCACCTTGCCGGTGTCTCTGCGCGGCGCCTTGTCCTTGAGCCAGATGACCTTGGCCGAATGTGCTGCATCGAGCTGCTTCACTGCTTGAGACAGGCATCCCTGCGTTTCACGTTCACTGCGATCCAGATAGGCCTTGACCAGTTTGAACTCGGCGGGACTCAAGCCACGCAATTCCAGTTCCAGGGGGCGCTCGTCGCGCAGCCGGTCAGCGGTTTTCACGGCGTCCAGCGCCATGCCCAGACGATCGATCAACCTTTCATACAACTCGGGTTTCGTTACGTTCTTTTTCCGTTGCTCCACCATCCCTCACCTCATTGAAGATAAGACTCACTCCCCAATTAGAGCTTAGCTTCGCTGCACGAACCGGCTACACGCCGCGACCAACGGCCCTCGTCGCCCAAAAGCTCGGGCAAACAGCTGTAATCAGGGTTTCCCTCGGCCAAGCGCGGTCATGTATGCTACGGCGCTTCCTGTCATTCCACTTCCAGCGCACCCGGGCCATCCCGGATGCCGCCGTCGAAGAGGATTAGGCCACCCCTATCCAGTACAAAAGTAGCCATGCACGAACAATATCAGCCACGTGAGATCGAAGCCGCCGCCCAGTCGTTCTGGGATGAGCAAAAGTCCTTTGAAGTCAGTGAACAGCCAGGCAAGGAAACCTACTACTGCCTGTCGATGTTCCCTTACCCCAGCGGCAAGCTGCACATGGGCCACGTGCGCAACTACACCATTGGCGACGTGATTTCGCGCTACCAGCGCATGCAGGGCAAGAATGTTCTGCAGCCCATGGGTTGGGATGCGTTCGGCATGCCGGCGGAAAACGCCGCAATGAAAAACAACGTAGCGCCCGCCAAGTGGACCTACGAGAACATCGCCTACATGAAGTCGCAGTTGCGCAGCCTCGGCCTCGCGGTGGACTGGTCCCGTGAAGTGACCACCTGCAAGCCGGACTACTACCGCTGGGAACAATGGCTGTTCACCCGCCTGTTCGAAAAAGGCGTGATCTACCGTAAAAACGGCACCGTGAACTGGGACCCGGTCGACCAGACCGTACTGGCCAACGAGCAAGTCATCGACGGCCGTGGCTGGCGCTCCGGCGCGCTGATCGAAAAGCGCGAAATCCCGATGTACTACTTCAAGATCACCGCTTACGCCGACGAGCTGCTGGAAAGCCTCGACGAACTGACTGGTTGGCCGGAACAGGTCAAGACCATGCAGCGCAACTGGATCGGCAAGTCCCGTGGCATGGAAGTGCAGTTCCCGTACAACGTCGATTCGATCGGCGAAGCCGGCACCCTGAAAGTCTTCACCACCCGTCCGGACACCCTGATGGGTGCGACCTACGTCGCCGTCGCTGCCGAGCACCCGCTGGCCACCCTGGCCGCGCAGAACAATCCCGAGCTGCAAGCGTTCATCGCTGAATGCAAGGGCGGCAGCGTCGCTGAAGCCGATGTCGCCACCCAGGAAAAGAAAGGCCTGCCGACCGGCCTGTTCGTCGAGCACCCGCTGACCGGCGAGAAGCTGCCGGTGTGGGTCGCCAACTACGTGCTGATGCACTACGGCGACGGCGCAGTCATGGCGGTGCCGGCGCACGACGAGCGCGATTTCGAATTCGCGCACAAGTACAACCTGCCGGTGAAATCGGTGGTGCGCACCAGCTCCGGTGATACCAACCCGGCGCCATGGCAGGACGCCTATGGCGAGCACGGCACGCTGATCAACTCCGGTGAGTTCGACGGCCTCGACTTCGCCGGCGCGTTCGACGCCATGGAAGTGGCCCTGATCAAGAAACAACTCGGCGCCTCGCGCACCCAGTTCCGCCTGCGCGACTGGGGCATCAGCCGCCAGCGCTACTGGGGCTGCCCGATCCCGATCATCCACTGCGCAACGTGCGGCGACGTGCCGGTGCCGGAAGATCAACTGCCTGTCGTTCTGCCGGAAGACGTGGTGCCGGACGGCGCCGGTTCGCCGCTGGCGCGCATGCCCGAGTTCTACGAATGCAGCTGCCCGAAATGCGGCGCGCCGGCCAAACGTGAAACCGACACCATGGACACCTTCGTCGAGTCGTCGTGGTACTACGCCCGCTACGCCTCGCCGCACTTTGAAGGTGGCCTGGTAGAAAAATCCGCCGCCGACCACTGGCTACCGGTGGATCAGTACATCGGTGGTATCGAACACGCCATTCTGCACCTGCTCTACGCGCGCTTCTTCCACAAGTTGATGCGCGACGAAGGTCTGGTCAGCTCCAACGAGCCGTTCAAGAACCTGCTGACCCAGGGCATGGTGATCGCCGAGACCTACTATCGTCGCGAAGCCAACGGTGCCTACACCTGGTTCAACCCGGCAGACGTGGAACTTGAGCGTGACAGCAAAGCCAAGGTCATCAGCGCCAAGCTGAAGTCCGACGGCCTGCCGGTGGAAATCGGCGGTACCGAGAAGATGGCCAAGTCGAAGAACAACGGCGTCGACCCGCAGTCGATGATCGACCAGTTCGGCGCCGACACCTGCCGCCTGTTCATGATGTTCGCCTCGCCGCCTGACATGAGCGCGGAATGGTCCGATTCCGGCGTTGAAGGTTCGCACCGTTTCCTCAAGCGCGTCTGGCGTCTGGCGCAAGCCCACGTGACCCAGGGCTTGCCGGGCAAGCTGGATATCGCCGCGCTGAACGACGAACAGAAAACCGTGCGTCGTGCGATTCACCTGGCGATCAAGCAGGCCAGCCATGACGTCGGCCAGAACCAAAAATTCAACACCGCCATCGCTCAGGTGATGACGCTGATGAACGTGCTGGAAAAAGCCGCCCAAGGCACCGAACAGGACCGCGCGCTGCTGCACGAAGGTCTGGAAGCGGTGACCCTGCTGCTGGCACCGATCACCCCGCACATCAGCCACGAACTGTGGAAGCAGTTGGGTCACGCCGATGCGGTGATCGATGCAGGCTGGCCGGCCGTGGACGAAAGTGCCTTGGTGCAGGACAACCTGACCCTGGTCATTCAGGTCAACGGCAAGCTGCGCGGGCAGCTCGAAATGCCGGCCAGCGCCACCCGCGAAGAGATCGAAGCCGCTGCACGCATCAACGAAAACGTGCTGCGTTTCGTCGACGGCCTGACCATTCGCAAAGTGATCGTGGTACCGGGCAAACTGGTCAACATCGTCGCCAGCTAAATTGGATCGGCTGCCAGGCTCGCCTGGCAGCCAGTAAAACCTTTCGGGCCGCAGAGTCGGCTCACCTGGTTTCAAGGGGAGCAACACAATGATCAAACGCAATCTGCTGGTGATGGGCCTCGCCGTTCTGCTGAGCGCCTGCGGTTTCCAGTTGCGTGGTACCGGCACCAACGAACTGTCGATCAAGGAAATCGACCTGAGCGCGCGTAACGCTTATGGCGAAACCGTAAGACAGCTGCGTCAGACGCTGGAGTCCAGCGGCGTCAAGGTCTACACAGGCGCGCCGTACAAGCTGTATCTGGCTGACGAACAGGAAAGCCAGCGCATTCTCAGCTATGCCGGTGCCGGGCGCACAGGCGAGTATCAGGTCAACACTGTGCTGAGCTATGACATCCGCGGCGACAAAGACCTGTCCCTGCTTAGCGACAAGCTCGAAGTGCAGAAGGTGTTCATTCACGACGGCAACAACCTCGTCGGCTCCGATCAGGAAGCCAACGACGCCCGTCATGAAATCCGTCGCGAGCTGGTGCAACGCATGATGCTGCGCCTGTCGCAGCTGACCCCGGGCCAGTTGCAGCAACTGCAGCAAACCGCCAACGACCGCGCCAAGGCTGAAGCCGATGCGCTGGAAGCGGCGCAAAAGGCTGAAGCGGAAACTCCGCGTCAGTCGCCGCTCGAAATCCCGCAGCAGTAAGACGGTCGGGGCGCTCAGGCGCCCCGCTCGCCCTTCTTTATGAAGCTCGCTCCCGCGCAACTCGGCAAACACCTGCAAGGCGCACTCGCGCCGGTCTACATCATCAGCGGCGATGATCCGTTGCTGTGTCAGGAAGCCGCCGACGCCATCCGCACCGCTGCCCGTCAGCAAGGTTTCGACGAACGTCAGGTCTTCGCCGCCGACGCCAATTTCGATTGGGGGACGTTGCTGCAGGCCGGCGCAAGCATGTCGCTGTTCGCCGAAAAACGCCTGCTGGAACTGCGCCTGCCGTCCGGTAAACCTGGCGACAAAGGCGCCGCTGCGCTGATCGAATACTGCTCACGCCCCGCTGAAGACACTGTCCTGCTGATCAGCTTGCCGAAGCTCGATGGCAGCGCGCAGAAAACCAAGTGGGGCAAGGCACTGGTCGAAGGCCAACAGACCCAGTTTGTGCAGATCTGGCCGGTGGATGCCAATCAGCTGCCGAGCTGGATTCGTCAGCGCCTGTCCCAGGCAGGCTTGTCGGCCTGTCAGGACGCCGTCGAATTGATTGCCGCGCGTGTCGAAGGCAACCTGCTCGCCGCCGCCCAGGAAATCGAAAAGCTCAAACTGATGGCCGAAGGTGGGCAGATCACCGTTGAAACCGTGCAGGCCGCCGTGGCCGACAGTGCCCGGTTTGACGTGTTCGGCCTGACCGACGCGGTACTCAACGGCGAACCGGCCCACGCCTTGCGCATGCTTGAGGGTTTGCGCGGCGAAGGCGTCGAACCGCCGGTGATCCTCTGGGCACTGGCGCGGGAGTTGCGCCTGTTGGCCAACATTTCCCTGCAATACAGCCAGGGCACGCCACTGGACAAGTGTTTCAGCCAGTCGAAACCGCCGGTCTGGGACAAGCGCAAGCCGCTGATGAGCAAGGCTTTGCAACGCTACTCGGCGCAACGCTGGGCGCAATTGCTGCTTGAAGCGCAGCGTATCGACGCGCAGATCAAGGGCCAGGCGGCGGGTTCGCCGTGGATGAGCTTGAGTCGTCTGGCGTTGTTGATGGCAGGCCAGCGCCTGGCACTTCCTGCCGAATAACCTGTTTCCCGCATAACGGCCATTCGCGAGCAAGCTCGCTCCCACATTGAAATGCATTCCAAATGTGGGAGCGAGCTTGCTCGCGAAAGCGCCAGAACATTCCTACACAACAGGCACTGGACAGACGCCCAACATCGGCAGATTATTTGCCGCGCCAAACCCACTCAATCCAGAGAACCCTCATGAGCAAAAAGCCAGCAAAGCATGGCCCCAACAAGGCCAAATCCATCGTCGCCCAGCCCTTGTTCCGCAGCCGCCAGGAACGACCAGCCAAGGGCAAAGGCAGCTACCGCCGCGAAGCCTTCCGGTCTGACAACCGGGAGGCTTTTTACTTTCTGGCTGCCTGAAGCGCACTACCCCTCGCTCATGTTAAGGTCTGCACCTGATTCGTTTCCCTGGAACTGTGCATGCCCCCAAGTCTTTCCCGTCGTTGGCCCGTGCGCCAATTGATCGCTGCCTCCAGCTTCATCCTGCTTGTCGCCTGCGCGGAAAAACCCACCGCCGCCGATGCACAACCGCTTCAAGCCGCCCCGGTTACCACGGCCCCAGCGATTATTCCGCCGGTAGTGCCGTCCGCCGACCCGCTCGATATTCAACCGACCCAGACCTTTGCCGAATGGCAGGCGGGCTTCCGCAAGGACGCCCTCGCCGCCGGGATTCGCCCCGAGCTGTTCGATCAGGCATTTGCCAATATCAGCTTCGATGCCAGCGTGATCCGTGCCGATCGCAGTCAGCCGGAGTTTTCCCGCCCGGTGTGGGAATACCTCGATGGTGCGCTGTCGCCATTGCGCGTCCGCAAGGGCCAGGCGTTGATCAATCAGTACGCCGACATTCTGCAAAGCATCGAGCAGCGTTATGGCGTTGATCGCCAGGCACTGGTGTCGGTGTGGGGCATGGAAAGCAATTTCGGTCAGTTTCAGGGCAGCAAGTCGGTGATCAACTCGCTGGCCACCCTTGCCTACGAAGGCCGTCGTCCGGGCTTTGCTCACGCGCAACTGATCGCCGCCCTGCAGATTCTGCAACAGGGCGATATCACCCCGGAGAAGATGCTCGGTTCCTGGGCCGGCGCGATGGGCCAGACCCAGTTCATTCCGACCACTTACAACACCCACGCCGTGGACTTTGATGGTGACGGTCGCCGCGACATCTGGGGCAGCCCCGCCGATGCGCTGGCCTCGACCGCGCATTACCTGCAAAGCTCGGGCTGGCAACGCGGCCAGCCGTGGGGTTTCGAAGTGCAATTGCCGAGCGGTTTCAACTACACGCTGGCCGATGGCGCGATTCGCAAAAGCGTCGCCGAATGGCGGCAACTGGGCGTGAACCTGCCCAATGGCGCGCAGGTGCCGGCCGGTTCCGAACAACTGTCCGCCGCCCTGCTGCTGCCGGCCGGTTATCGCGGCCCGGCGTTCCTGATCCTCGACAACTTCCGGGCGATTCTCAAGTACAACAATTCGTCGTCGTATGCGCTGGCGGTGAGCCTGTTGTCCGAGCGCTTTGAAGGCGCGGGCCTGATCAATGGCGACTGGCCGAAAGATGATCTGCCGCTGAGCCGCACCGAGCGCATCGAACTGCAGACGCTATTGAGCGCGCGTAATTACGACGCCGGCACAGCGGACGGGATTATCGGCGCCAATACCCGCAAGGCCATTCGCAGTGCCCAGCAGGCGCTGGGCTGGCCGGCGGATGGCTATCCGACGCACAAGTTGCTTGAGAGCCTGCGCGCTCAATAAAAGCATCGCGGGCAAGCCCGCTCCCACAGGGGTTCTGGTTGAAACACAATTGTGTATTCGACTCAAAACCTGTGGGAGCGGGCTTGCCCGCGATGACTGAATATCACGCGACCAATTTCTAGACTTTGATCACCACATCCTGCTCCAGCAGCAACTCCTGCTTCCCTGCATCCAGGCGCACCAGCGCGCCCAACGGCAGCGTCAGGTTCGGGTCGCAATGGCCACTGCGCCAGCCCGACAGCACCGGAATCCGCAACGGCTCAAAGGTTTGCTTGAGCAGGCGATTCAGCGCGTCGACCTCCACCCCGGCGATATCACCGACCAGCACACCGCGCAGTCGGGCCAGCTTGCCGGCCAGACGCATCTGGGTCAGCAGGCGATCAATGCGATACAGCGGCTCGTTGATGTCCTCGATGAACAGAACTGCGCCTTCGACATCAATCTCGTAGGGCGTGCCGAGGGTTGCAGCAATCATCGCCAGATTGCCGCCGAGCAAACGCCCGTGAGCGATGCCCGGTTCGACGGTTGATAACGGATAAGCCGCCGGATGGCTCAGTACACTCCCTGACTTCAGTTGCCCGCGCAGCATGGCGAAGAATGACGTGACGGTCGGCGGCTCCTTGTCGCCGAGCAGGTCGGCATTGAGCAGCGGGCCGTGAAAGGTCACAAACCCGGCGTAGCGACTGATGGCCAAGTGCAGCGCGGTGATGTCGCTATAGCCGACAAACGGCTTGGCATGCCGGCTGAGCAGGTCGTAATCGATTCGGTCCAGCAGACGCGGGGTGCCGTAGCCGCCGCGCAGGCAAATGATCGCGTCGACTTCGGGGTCAGCGAACGCCGCGTGCAGATCGCGCAGGCGTACGTCATCACTGCCAGCCAGATAGCCGTCCTTCTCATAGACACCTGGAAACACCTTCAGCCCATAGCCGCGCGCGCGCATCCATTGCAGCGCTTTTTCAGTGTCGAGGGCGCCGGGGCCTGCAGGCGCGATGACGCCGATCGTCCCTTCGGAGGGCAGCGCCGGTACGGCTCGGTGGGCAATCAGGGTGTGGCTCGGTCGAACGGTCATCCTTGGGCTCCAGCGGTAAAGTCATGCACACACAGTAGTCAGCTGAAGAGACAAACAAAAGCCCCTTGTCTCAGGCAAAAAAATGCCCGCCGAGGAACCGTCCTCGGCGGGCATTTTTACATCAGCAGTGAATCAGGAACCCAGCAGCTCGGCCTTGACCAGCTTCGCTTGCTCGTCGGCATGGTACGAGGAACGTACCAGCGGGCCCGAAGCGACGTTCTTGAAGCCCATCTTGTAACCTTCTTCGGCGAACCAGGCGAAGGTGTCCGGGTGCACGAAACGCTGCACCGGCAAGTGGCTGCGCGACGGTTGCAGGTATTGACCGAGGGTCAGCATGTCGATGTCGTGTTCGCGCATGCGCTTCATGACTTCGATGACTTCCTCGTCGGTCTCGCCCAGACCCAGCATCAGGCCGGACTTGGTCGGGATATGCGGCATCATCTGCTTGAAGCGTTGCAGCAGGGTCAGCGACCACTGGTAATCCGAGCCCGGACGCGCAGCCTTGTACAGGCGCGGCACGGTTTCCAGGTTGTGGTTGAACACATCCGGCGGCTCGGCGGCGGTGATTTCCAGGGCGATGTCCATGCGGCCACGGTAGTCCGGAACCAGGGTCTCGAGCTGCACGTTTGGCGACAGTTTGCGGATTTCGCGGATGCAGTCGGCAAAGTGCTGGGCACCGCCGTCACGCAGGTCGTCACGGTCAACCGAGGTGATCACCACGTATTTGAGCTTGAGGTCGGCGATGGCGATGGCCAGGCTTTCCGGCTCGTTGACGTCCAGTGGTTTCGGACGACCGTGGCCAACGTCGCAGAACGGGCAGCGACGGGTGCAGATGTCGCCCATGATCATGAAGGTTGCGGTGCCGCCGGAGAAGCATTCGCCGAGGTTCGGGCACGACGCTTCTTCGCAGACACTGTGCAGCTTGTGCTTGCGCAGCAGGCTCTTGATGCGGTCGACTTCCGGCGAAACCGGGATGCGCACGCGGATCCAGTCGGGTTTCTTCGGCAGTTCGGTGGTCGGAATGATCTTGACCGGGATGCGTGCAACCTTCTCGGCGCCGCGCAGCTTGACGCCGGCTTCAACCTTGGGACGCGGGGCCGGGCGCTCGGTCACGTCGAGCGTCGGGATCATGGTTTGCACTGCATCAGTAGTCATATCAGTCGATTCCGCCCGTGAGGGTCGTCTGCTCAGCGTAGTCGAGGTGTTTGACGAGCTGCGCGCGCAGCCGGGCACTTACCTCGGCAAATTCAATCGATCCTGCGTGATCGCTCAGCTGGGTCATGGCCAGCCCGGCGTAACCGCAGGGATTAATCCGTCGAAACGGTTCCAGGTTCATATCCACGTTCAGGGCCAGGCCATGAAAGGAACAACCGTGGCGAATGCGCAAACCCAGAGAAGCGATTTTCGCTCCATCGACGTATACGCCGGGAGCATCTGGCTTGGCGGCGGCGGTGACGCCGTAGCTGGCCAGCAGTTCGATCAGGCAGGCTTCCATGCGGCTGACCAGATCACGCACGCCGAAACCCAGCTTGCGTACATCCAGTAACAGATAAGCCACCAGTTGCCCGGGGCCATGATAAGTCACTTGGCCGCCACGATCGACCTGCACCACCGGAATATCTCCCGGCAGCAACAGGTGTTCAGCCTTGCCGGCCTGGCCCTGGGTGAACACCGGCGGGTGTTCGACGAGCCAGATTTCGTCGGCGGCAGTATTGCCGCGTTCGTTGGTAAAGCGTTGCATGGCATGCCAGACCGGCTCGTAAGCCATCTGGCCCAGCTCGCGAAAGCCCAGCGTGCCGTGCATCACAACACCATGTGCACGATGCCGGAAGCCCGCAGTTCGCTGTTGATGTTGTACAGCTGATCCTGGTCGGTGGCGACGATGTGCAACTGGATGGTGGTGTATTTGCCGTTGCTGCTTTGACGCTCGTCGATGCGCTCATCATTGATGGTCGCGTGTTTCAGGACGATCGCGATGATCTTGTCCTTGTTGCCAACACCCGTATCACTGATCACCTTGATCGGATAATCGGTCTGGGGAAATTCGATCTTTGGCGCCTTTACTTCGGTATCGGTCATGGCGTAACGGCCTCTAGAGTGCAAGCCGTGGTAACGCACATGGCCCCGCACCGGATCGGGGCGGGGCCATGCAGGTCAACACAAAATCAGTTGAACAAGCCGTAGAAGAATAGACGGATGCTATCCCACATGCGGCGGAAGATACCACCCTCCTCGACGCCGTCCAGAGCGATCAGGTCGGCGCTGTGCACTACCTTGTCTTCCAGTTTGACTTCGACTTTACCGATCACGTCGCCCTTGGCGATTGGCGCAACCAGTTGCGGGTTCATGGTCATGCTGGCAGCGAGCTTCTTCAGCTGGCCTTTTGGCAGAGTCATGGTCAGGTCTTGCGCCAGGCCGGCCTTGACCTGGCTGGTGGTGCCTTTCCATACCGGCGCCTGCGCCAGTTCGGTGCCCTTCTGGTAGAAGGTCTGGGTTTCGAAGAAGCGGAAACCGTAGGTCAGCAGCTTCTGGGTTTCAGCCGCGCGGGCCACTTCGCTGTTGGTGCCGAACACCACGGCGATCAGGCGCTGGCCATCACGTACAGCCGAAGACACCATGCAGTAGCCGGCTTCATCGGTGTGGCCGGTTTTCAGACCGTCAACGGTCTTGTCGCGCCACAGCAGCAGGTTGCGGTTAGGCTGTTTGATGCCGTTCCAGAAGAACTCTTTCTGCGAGTAGATCGCATAGTGAGCCGGGTCTTCGTGAATGATCGCACGGGCCAGAATCGCCATGTCGTGCGCCGACGAGTAGTGTTCAGGGTTTGGCAGACCGGTCGGGTTCATGAAGTGGGTATTGGTCATGCCCAGTTCGGTGACGGTCTTGTTCATCAGGTCGGCGAAGGCGTCTTCGCTGCCGGCGATGTGCTCGGCCAGGGCGACGCTGGCGTCGTTACCGGACTGGATGATGATGCCGTGCAGCAGGTCGCTGACAGTGACCTGCGAACCGACCTTGATGAACATCCGCGAACCGCCGGTGCGCCAGGCGTTTTCGCTGACGGTCACCGGATCGTTTTCACCGATCTGACCGCGACGGATTTCCAGGGTCGCGATGTACGCGGTCATCAGCTTGGTCAGGCTGGCCGGTGGCAGACGCTGGTCGCCGTTGTTTTCGACCAGCACGTTGCCGCTGCTGGCGTCCATCAGAACATAGGCCTTGGCGGCCAGTTGTGGTGGCGACGGCATCATCTCGGCCGCGAAGGCGGCTGGCGAGAGGAGCAGCGGGACTAGCAGACACAGGCGTTTGGCAAAGGTGGTGATGTTCATCCGTCTCTCGAAATCGCTAATGGAAACTTGCCCGAAGGCAAAACTTATTCAGACAGCCTTCTAACGGGCCATCGCGTGTTCAGTTGCTCACTCCAGTCACCCTTGCCGGGCTTTTGTTCTTCGACGAGCCAACAACCTGGTTCACCCCCCGAATACCGCAAGTGAACCGTCAATCAAGGTCTACGTGTTACTCGGTGACCACGCTGGGCGAACCCAGATTGGCCAGCCGCACACTGTTCTGCACCTGGGCGATCTCACCCGGCGAGCCGATCGGCCCCAGGCGTACCCGGTGCAGGGTCTGCTGATTGCGCACGATCGAGCTGATGAACACCGGCGCGCTCACCATCCCGCTGAGCTTCGACCTCAGCAGTTCGGCAGCGTCCGGGTTGGCGAACGCGCCCACCTGCAGATACTGGCCAGACGCTGGTGCAGAAGCGTTTTTTTTTGCATCGATCTGCACGGGCACCACGGCCGCGGCGTGTTGCTGCGGCGGCGGTGTCCATTGCTCGACGGTGCCGGCCGACGCCGTGATCACTGGCGCGCTATTCTGCGCCACTTGCGGCTCATTGAGCATCAGCGGCGCCGGACGGCCCTTGGCCGCCCACCACTGCTGCGGATCGATGCCTTCGACCTTGACCCGCGCGGTGCCGGTTTCGGCATAGCCGAGCTTCTTCGCCGCTGCGTAGGACAAGTCGATGATGCGATCGGAGTAGAACGGCCCACGGTCGTTGACGCGCAGGATCACCGTCTTGTTGTTGTCCAGGTTGGTCACCCGAACGTAACTTGGCAGCGGCAAGGTCTTGTGCGCCGCACTCATGCCGTACAGGTCATACACTTCGCCGTTGGCGGTGTTCTGGCCATGGAACTTGGTGCCGTACCAGGACGCTGTGCCCGAAGCCACGTAGGTCTTGGATTCCTGCAACGGAAAATAGGTCTTGCCCAGCACGGTGTACGGGTTGGCCTTGTACGGGCCGGTGTGCAGGGTCGGTGTCGCATCCGGGATGCGCGAAACATCGACATCCCACCACGGCGCGCCGTCTTTGTGCGCGCGGTTGATGTCCAGGCCCGGTTGGGCGCGGACAGCGGTGGACGGGGTTTTCTGCGTCGGCGTACGGCTGGTCGTGCAACTGGCGACCAGGACTGCCAACGCAGCGAAAGCCACCAGCTTCAGGGGTTTATTGTTAGGCAATGCCTGCATTACTTGACGCCCCGTGCTTGTACCAGCTGTTCAGACAGTTGATGTACGGCCATGGCGTACATCACGCTGCGGTTATAACGCGTGATCGCGTAGAAATTCTGCAGGCCCATCCAGTATTCAGGGCCGTTGTCGCCTTCGAGGCGAAATGCGGTAACCGGCATATCATCGCGCAGCGCATCATGACTTGACCAGCCCAGCGCCCGCAACTCTGCGACCGTCTTCACCGGCTCGATACCGGTGGTCAGGCCTTCATCGGCCTGCTCGCCCCGCACATCGGCGCGGCTGACCACCGGCTCACCGGCGACCCAGCCGTGACGCTTGAAGTAGCTGGCGACGCTGCCAATGGCGTCGTCCGGGTTGTTCCAGATATTGATGTGGCCGTCACCGTCGAAATCCACCGCGTAGGCACGAAAGCTGCTCGGCATGAACTGCGGCAGCCCCATGGCCCCGGCGTACGAGCCTTTGAGGGTCAGCGGGTCGACCTGCTCTTCACGGGCCAGCAGGAGGAACTCACGCAATTCCTTGCGGAAAAATTCGGCACGGGGAGGATAGTCGAAGCCGAGGGTCGATAAAGCATCGATCACGCGGAAATTACCGGTATTACGTCCGAAAAAGGTCTCGACGCCGATGATCGACACGATCACTTGTGCCGGCACGCCGTATTCCTGCTCGGCACGGGCCAGGGTCGCCTCGTGCTGACGCCAGAAATCGACACCCCGGGCGATGCGCGCGTCAGTGATGAACATCGGGCGATATTCATTCCACTGCTTGACCCGTTCGGCGGGTTTGGAGATGGCGTCGAGAATCGACTGCTTGCGTTGCGCCTCGCGGAACACACCCATCAGTTGTTCACCGGCGAAACCGTAGTCGCGGGTCATTTCGCCGACGAATTCGGCCACCTGCGGCGAGCCTTCATAGTCGCCGGCCAGCGCTTCCTGCACGCTCCCCAGCAGGCCCATCAGGCCAACCAGCGGCGCGCATCGAGTCGCCCAGCCACGCATTACTTGCATTGCACTCTTCACCTTATTCAAACCTGTGCGATCCACTTGCGATGGGTATGGATCGACATCAAAACCCCAAACGCTGACAGCAGCGTCACCAGCGAAGTTCCTCCGTAGCTAATGAACGGCAACGGCACCCCCACGACCGGCAACAGGCCACTGACCATACCGATGTTGACGAAAACGTAAACAAAAAAAGTCATGGTCAACGCGCCGGCGAGCAATTTGCCGAACAGCGTTTGCGCCTGGGCGGTGATCACCAGCCCGCGACCGATCAACAACAGATAGATCAGCAGCAGCGCGCAAATCCCCACCAGACCGAACTCTTCGCCAAGCACAGCAATGATGAAGTCGGTGTGGCTTTCCGGGAGAAAGTCCAGGTGTGACTGGGTGCCGAGCAGCCAGCCTTTGCCGAATACGCCACCGGAACCGATCGCGGCTTTGGACTGGATGATGTTCCAGCCGGTACCGAGCGGATCGCTTTCCGGGTCGAGGAAAGTCAGGACACGCTGCTTCTGATAGTCGTGCATGACGAAGAACCACATCGCCACCGACACCGGCACCGCCGCCGCCAGCACGCTGAGAATCCAGCGCCAGCGCAGGCCGCCCATGAACAGCACGAAGGCGCCACCGGCGAGAATCAGCAGCGAGGTACCGAGATCGGGCTGGCGCACGATCAGAATGAACGGCACGCCGATCAGCATCAGGCTGATGCCGACGTGCTTGAGCTGCGGCGGCAAGGTGCGTTTGGACAGATACCAGGCGATGGTCGCCGGCATCAGGATCTTCATGAATTCCGAGGGCTGGAAGCGGATCACCCCGGGGATGTTGATCCAGCGCGTGGCGCCCATGGCGTTGTGGCCCATGATGTCGACGACGATCAGCAAGACCACGCCGATCACGTAACCGAGCGGCACCCAACGCGCCATGAAACGCGGCTCGAACTGGGCGATGACAATCATCGCCACCAGGCCGATGCCGAAGGATGTGGCCTGCTTGCCGAGCAGCTCCCAGCTCTTGCCGCTGGCCGAATACAGCACGAACAGGCTGCCGGCGGCGAGAATCAGCAACAGGATCAACAGCGGGCCATCGATATGCAGTCTTTGCAGCAACGTCGCGCGGCGACGCATCACATCCTCGCTGGAGAGCATGCGATCGAAATTATTCATCACGGGCCGGGGCCTCCGCAGTGATTGGGCTGGCGTACTCGGCTTTCAGGTGGCCATCCTGGTCGAGCAGCCAGGCGTCCATGACCTGGCGCACCACCGGCGCGGCAACGCCGGAACCGGACTCACCGTTCTCGACCATCACCGACACGACGATTTTCGGATCATCGGCCGGGGCGAAGCCGACGAACAGGGCGTGGTCGCGGTGGCGTTCCTGGACCTTGGAGCGGTCGTATTTCTCGCCCTGCTTGATCGCCACCACCTGCGCGGTACCGGACTTGCCGGCGATGCGGTATTGCGCGCCGATCGCCGCTTTGCGCGCGGTGCCACGGGCACCGTGCATCACCTGCTGCATGCCGTGGTTGACCTTGTTCCAGTCGGACGGGTCGCGCAGGACGATGTTCGGCATCGGGTTTTCATCCACCGGCTTCACCCCGTCGAGGGACTTGGCCAGGTGCGGACGGTTCCAGATGCCTTTGTTGGCCACCAGCGCCGTGGCCTGGGCCAGTTGCAGTGGCGTCGACTGCATGTAGCCCTGGCCGATCCCGAGAATCAGGGTTTCGCCGGGGAACCACGCCTGTTTGCGCGTCGCCCGTTTCCATTCGCGCGACGGCATCAGGCCGGGGGATTCTTCGAACATGTCCAGCGAGACCTTCTGGCCGATGCCGAACTTGTTCATATAGGTCGACAGCCGATCGATGCCGAGCTTGTGCGCCAGGTCATAGAAGTAGGTGTCGTTGGACCGCATGATCGCCGTGTCGAGGTCGACGAAGCCGTCACCGGTACGGTTCCAGTTGCGATACTTGTGGTCGTAGTTGGGCAGCATGTAATAGCCCGGGTCGAACACCCGGCTCGAAGCCGTGACCACGCCGGCGTCAAGACCGGCAATCGCTACCGCCGGTTTGATCGTCGAGCCCGGCGGGTACAGACCGCGCAGCACGCGGTTGAACAACGGCCGGTCGATGGAATCACGCAACTCGGCGTAGGCCTTGAAGCTGATGCCGGTGACGAACAGGTTGGGGTCGAAACTCGGCTGACTGACCATCGCCAGCACTTCGCCGGTCTTCGGATCGAGCGCCACCACCGCGCCACGGCGCCCGCCCAGCGCGGCCTCGGCGGCTTCCTGCAACTTGATGTCGAGGCTCAGGACGATGTCCTTGCCGGGAATCGGATCGGTGCGCTTGAGCACCCGCAACACGCGGCCACGGGCGTTGGTCTCGACTTCCTCGTAACCGACCTGACCGTGCAATTCCGGCTCGTAGAACCGCTCGATGCCGGTCTTGCCGATGTGGTGGGTGCCGCTGTAGTTGACCGGATCCAGCGACTTCAGCTCTTTCTCGTTGATCCGCCCCATGTAGCCCACCGAGTGCGCAAAATGCGCGCCCTGCGGGTAATGCCGGACCAGCTGCGCGACCACTTCCACGCCGGGCAGGCGGAACTGGTTCACCGCAATCCGGGCGATCTGCTCTTCGGTCAGCTCGAACAGTATTGGCACCGGCTCGAACGGCCGGCGCCCCTGACGCATGCGTTTCTCGAAGATCACCCGGTCCTCGGGCGTCAGCTCCAGCACCTCGACGATGACGTCGAGCACCTGTTGCCAATCGCCGGAGCGCTCGCGGGTCATGCTCAGACTGAAGCTCGGCCGGTTGTCGGCCACGACTACGCCGTTGCGGTCGAAAATCAGCCCGCGCGTCGGCGGAATCGGCTGCACATGGACGCGGTTGTTTTCCGACAGGGTCGAGTGGTACTCGTACTGGATCACCTGCAGGTAATACAGACGCGCGATCAACACACAGATCAGCGCCACGATCACGATCGCACCGAACACGACACGGCTGCGCACCAGACGGGCGTCCTTTTCGTGGTCCTTGATGCGGATCGGCTGAGACATGAGGGCAGGCTTACTTGTGGTAAGGGTGGCCGGACAACACGGTCCAGGCACGGTACAACTGTTCGCCGATCAGGATCCGCACCAGCGGGTGCGGCAAGGTCAGCGGCGACAATGACCAGCGCTGGTCAGCGCGGGCACAGACTTCCGGTGCCAGCCCTTCCGGGCCGCCGACCATGAAGTTGACCGTGCGCGAATCCAGGCGCCAGCGATCGAGTTCGACCGCCAGTTGCTCGGTGCTCCACGGCTTGCCGTGAACCTCCAGCGTGACGATCCGCTCGTTGTGCCCGACCTTGGCCAGCATGGCTTCGCCTTCCTGGCGGATGAAACGGGCCACGTCGGCATTCTTGCCACGGGTATTGAGCGGAATTTCCACCAGTTCCAGCGCCAGCTCGGACGGAAGACGCTTGGCATATTCAAGCCAGCCTTCTTCCACCCACTTGGGCATGCGTGAACCGACGGCGATCAGGCGCAGTCGCACAGCGATCCCTTAGAACTGGTCTTTGTTGAGCTTGGTGAAGTGCTCGTGGGTGTTTTCCGGGCTGTGGTGCTTGGCATCGGCCGCACGGCTTTGCTCGGCACCGGCCCACAGGCGCTCCAGGTCGTAGAACTGACGCGCCGAGGCAGTCATCATGTGCACGATCACCAGATCGAGGTCGAGCAGAACCCAGTCGCTGTCGCCCTTGCCTTCTTCGCCCAGTGGCTTGGCGCCCTGCTTCTTCACTTCCTCGCGGACCTTGTCCAGCATCGCGTTGATCTGGCGATTGGAGGTACCGGTGGCGATGATCATGTAGTCAGTGATGCTCTGCTTGTCGCGCACATCAATGATCTGGATGTCCTGGGCCTTGACGTCTTCCAGCGCAGCGACGGCAATCTTGACCAGTTCGTCGCCCTTGAGCGGCTCGTTGGTGTTGACGGCTTCCGGCAGTGGTGCGCTCTTGAACGTGCCTTTGCGCTTTACTTTCGGTAGATCTTTATCAGTCATATGTAACTCGTTTTGCTCATGTATTCGGCGGCTTGGGGATACGGTGATTCGTATCAGTGAAGCACGCCTTGTTCAGTTCGACGCACGATACAGACCGTGCGCATCGATGTAGGCCAGGACCGCGTCGGGCACCAGGAAACGTACCGACTTACCGCTGGCCAGCAGTTGACGGATCTGGGTGGCGGAAACCGCGAGCGGTGTCTGCCAGACGAATGCAATCTGTCCGCTCGGCCCTTTCAGGGCCAGCGGGTCGCTCACCGAACGCGCTGCCAGCAGGTTGCGCAAGGCATCCGGCGGTTCGCTGTCGGCGTCCGGGCGCTGTAGCACCAGGATGTGGCAATGCTGGAGCAACTCTTCCCAGCGGTGCCAAGTGGGCAGGCCGCAAAATGCGTCCCAGCCCAAAAGCAGAAAAACCTGGGTCTCGGCGGGCATCTCTGCGCGCAGCGACTCCAGGGTATCGATGGTCCAGGACGGTTTGTCCCGCTGCAATTCGCGGGCGTCCACCACCAGCGGCGGCAATCCGGCCACCGCGCACTCGACCATCGCCAGCCGATCCTGCGCCGACACCTGCGGCGTCCCGCGATGTGGCGGGCGCGCGTTCGGCATCAGGCGCAACTCATCCAGCGCCAGCGCTTCGACAACTTCCAGCGCGCCACGCAAATGGCCGATGTGCACCGGGTCGAACGTACCGCCCAGCACGCCAATGCGTTGCGGGCGCGACTCGCTGCCGGTGTGCGGCGCTGTCAGGTCGAGGTCGGTCAAGTCAGACCGTCGCCTGGCCGCGCAACTGGCCATCACCGACAACGATGTACTTCTCGCAGGTCAGCCCCTCGAGCCCGACCGGGCCGCGGGCGTGCAGCTTATCAGTAGAAATGCCGATCTCGGCACCCAATCCGTATTCAAATCCATCGGCAAAGCAGGTCGGCGTGTTGATCATCACCGAGGCCGAGTCGACTTCCGCCACGAACCGCCGGGTGTCGGCGAGGTTTTCGCTGACGATCGAGTCGGTATGATGGGAGCCGTAATGGTTGATGTGTTCGATCGCCTGCTCCAGACCGTCGACCACGCGGATCGACAGAATCGGCGCCAAGTACTCGGTGTGCCAGTCGTCTTCGCTGGCCGCGACCGCTTCGATGATCGCCCGGGTGCGCTCGCAACCGCGCAGTTCAACGCCTTTTCCGCGGAACTGCGCAGCCATCGACGGCAGGAAATCCCTGGCAACAGCCTGATCGACCAGCAGGGTTTCCATCGCGCCGCAGATGCCATAACGATAGGTCTTGGCGTTGAAAGCGATGCGCTGGGCTTTGGCCAGATCGGCGTGTTCGCTGACGTAAACGTGGCAGATGCCGTCCAGATGCTTGATCACCGGCACGCGGGCATCGCGGCTGATGCGTTCGATCAGGCCACGACCGCCACGAGGCACGATGACGTCGACGTATTCCGGCATGCTGATCAGCGCGCCGACAGCGGCACGGTCAGTGGTTTCGACCACTTGCACCACGGCGGCGGGCAGTTCGGCTTCGGCCAGACCGCGCTGAATGCACGCGGCAATCGCGCGATTGGAATGAATCGCCTCGGAGCCGCCGCGCAGGATGGTCGCGTTGCCGGACTTCAGGCACAGGCTGGCGGCATCGATGGTCACGTTCGGACGGGATTCGTAGATGATCCCGATCACGCCCAGCGGCACGCGCATCTTGCCGACCTGAATGCCCGACGGACGGAAGCTCATGTCGCGGATCGCGCCGACCGGATCCGCCAGTGCAGCGACCTGACGCAAGCCGACGATCATGCCGTCGATGCGTGCCGGGGTCAGTTCCAGACGTTCCAGCAGCGCCGGCTCCAGACCGTTGGCGCGACCGGCAGCCAGATCCAGCTCATTGGCAGCGGCCAGCTCGGCGCGCGCAGCGTCCAGAGCATTGGCGGCAGCCTGCAGGGCGCGGTTTTTCTGCGCGGTGCTGGCGCGACCGATGACCTTGGAGGCAGCGCGGGCGGCGCGACCCAATCGGGTCATGTAGTCAAGAACGGACTCAGTCATGGTCTGCTGGGGTCTTGGCAAAGGGGAAAGCGGCAGATTATAGCTGTCGCGTCCCGGGACTAACAGCGGTGACGGGCGGATGGTCGAAATGAGCTGCGTTTGGCCGGCGTTCAGACGTAATTAAGCTCAGCGTTGTTATGATCACGACCTCTTGAGCCTGGATAAACCTTGCCCGTCATGACCAACGTGCCCCTTTGCCCCGAGTCCGCACGCCTGCCCGTGGGCCTGCCGGACAGTTTTTTCGACCGCGACGCCCAGGTGCTGGCGCAGGCCCTGCTCGGCAAAGTCATCCGCCATCGCATCGGCGACCTGTGGCTGAGTGCGCGAATCATCGAGACTGAAGCCTATTACTTCGCGGAAAAAGGCAGTCATGCCTCGCTCGGTTACACAGAAAAGCGTAAGGCTTTGTTTCTGGATGGCGGCCACATCTATATGTACTACGCACGCGGCGGTGATTCGCTGAACTTCAGTGCGCAAGGTCCGGGCAATGCCGTGCTGATCAAATCCGCCTATCCGTGGGTCGACGAGGTCAGCGGCCCGGCGAGTCTGGCGCAGATGCTGCTGAACAATCCCGATGCCCAGGGCCGACCGCGGCCGACGCAGAAGTTGTGCGCCGGGCAGACGTTGTTGTGCAAGGCATTGGGTTTGAAAGTACCGATGTGGGACGCCAAGCGTTTCGACCATGAATTGTTGCTGGTCGAAGATACGGGGCCGGCACCTTCGCAGATTATTCAAACCACCCGGCTGGGCATTCCGCTGGGCCGTGATGAACACCTGATGTATCGCTTCGTTGACGCTGCGTATGCGCAATGGTGCACGCGGAACCCGCTGCGACGGGGTCAGGTCGAAGGCCGGGATTATATTTTGCTTCCCGTAACCGACGCCGCATCTGTCAATGAATGATGACCTCCCCTGTGGAAGCGAGCCTGCTCGCGAAGGGGTCGTGCCAGCCAACGCTTCTATCGTCTGACACAGCGTCATTCGCGAGCAGGCTCGCTCCCACAGGTCAGCAGTCCACCGCGTAACAATTACTTAAAGAATGAATGGAGTTTTTCTGTATGGGCCCATGGCTCGATAGCATCACCGGATGGCTCGGCGCCAATCCGCAGTGGCTGGCCGCAGCGGTGTTCATCGTGGCGTGCGTGGAATGTCTGGCGATTGCCGGGCTGATCGTGCCGGGCACGGTGTTGCTGTTTGCCGTGGCGGTGCTGGCCGGCAGCGGCGCGCTGTCATTGAGCGAAACGCTGCTGCTGGGCTTTCTTGGCGGCATTCTTGGCGACCTGATTTCCTACTTCCTCGGCCGCCATTTCCACCAGAACATCCGCCGCCTCCCCGGGCTACGCCATCATCCGGAATGGATGGCCGGCGCCGAGTCGTACTTCCAGCGCTATGGCATCGCCAGCCTGCTGGTCGGGCGTTTCATCGGCCCGCTGCGGCCGATGCTGCCGATGGTCGCCGGGATGTGCGACATGCCCTTCCCGCGTTTCTTCGCCGTCAGCCTGCTGGCCGCTGCTGGCTGGAGCCTGGCTTATCTGTTGCCGGGCTGGGCCACGGGCGCGGCGTTCCGCCTGCCGTTGCCTGAAGGTTTCTGGCTCGAAGCCGGAATTGTCGCGGCCAGCATCGCGGTGATGGTCGGCCTGAGCGTCAACAGCAGCGTGCGCCGCCATCGTCGGGCGACGATCTGGATCGGCGGCATGAGCCTGTTGATCCTGATCGGGCTGTTTATCGGCTATCCATACCTCAGCGCGCTCGACAACGGTGTGATGACTCTGGTGCAGGAACATCGCCAGCCAGCGCTGGACGAAATCGCCGTGACGCTGACCCTGATCGGCGAATTCCGCAACATGCTGCTGTTCAGCGCCCTGCTCGTCATTTTGCTGTTGCTGTGCAAGCAGTGGCGCCAGGCAGTGTTCGCGGGCGCCACCATGCTGATCACCGCCATGGCCAACACCGGCACCAAGTATTTTTTCGCCCGGGTACGTCCGGAAGTGCTCAGCGATCCATTGACCACCTACAGCATGCCCAGCGGCCATGCTTCTGGCGCATTCGCCCTGTTCCTGACGCTGGGTGTCCTGGCCGGACGCGGGCAGCCGCCACGCATGCGCCTGACCTGGCTGCTGATTGCCTGCATCCCGGCATTCTCCATTGCTTTGTCGCGGGTCTATCTCGGCGCGCACTGGCCAACCGACATATTGGCCGGTGCAATGCTTGCCAGTTGCGTCTGCGCCGCGATGCTGTGGTCAAACCAGCGGCAGGCGCCGCTCAACGCCATGCCTTTCAAGATCTGGTGGCTGATCCTGCCGTCCATGGTCGCGCTGTTCGGATTCTTCGTTATGCGCCACTTGCCACATACATTGTTGCGTTACGCCTACTAAAACAGGCAATTTACAAGCGACATTTCTTATACGCCGCTCTTTCGGAACATTCCGACAAGAGCGGCGCTTGCAACCTACGCAAACTTCCTCCCTCCCGGTTAACTTTCCTGGTTATAAAACCGACATTTCCGCATTCTCGATCGACGCAAAACTAGCGTTACATATTCAAGTTGAAACATGCCTGCTCAGTGTTTCGCGCTTTTGAAAAACCGTTAGATTGATGGGCCCGACTCGGACATTTGCTGGCTATCCATATTTATTCAAACCACGCATTGAAGTTCTGCCGAGTCATACAACAATCCATTTCTTATCGAGTCTTTCATGAGTCCAAAAATACCCCGCAAGACGTCAGTCACAACCACGCATCAAACTGATGCAAACGTGCCAACGCCACATCGGCCCATGTTTGATGTCAGCAGCATTGAAATATCGCCAAGAGCCGGCATCCCCGATCTTGCGCTGCACAGTAGCAACTTCGACAGCGCCCTTGCCGATGCAAATCCGCGGTTACCAGCGGTTGAAATCTTTCAGTTACCGGCACACAGCGCCTATCGCTCGGAACATTCCACTTCAATAAACGATTACTGGTTATCGGAGACCTTTGTGCGTGGAATGCAGCCTGCCGACAATGATGGATTTCGCTGGATCGTTGGCAGAAAGTTCGCAGACGTCGAATATCAGGGAGCTGTGCAAACCACGCATGTGGGTGAGGATGAAACCGGCGCATTGCGCAGCAAGTTACTCACCGAGCGCGTTCCCTCCGGACCGCGCCTGTACAAAAACGCAGACAGCCCCACCTGGCGCCTGACCGAACAACCCGCGCCAAAGCGACCGCGCCTCGCCCCCGTGACAACACCCATCAATCAAAGTCGTTACAGCCCATCCTGGCGTTCGCCGGATGCTCAGGGCTATTACGAAATGAATCCGCTATTTGGCTCACGCAAAGACAACATGCTGTTCGCCTTCCGGGATTCATATGGCAATTACATAGCGGTTGATCCTCCAGCGGGTGGATTCGCAGCGTCGCCGCTCCACCTCAAACAGTGGACCGATCATGAGATATGGCAGCTATATGGGGTACAGGGCGAGGACATCGCGCGCTTTCGTGTCCAAGCCCAGGCCACCGGCACGCCGCCACAGTGGGCACACCCCACAACCACGGAAAATCCGCGGACCGATCTGCTGCGCGACTCGTTGCGCTGGCTGCACCCGCAGATGGGCTTTGCCGAGCGCGAAGCCTTTCTGCAATCGTTCAATCTGCTGCCCAGGCAACTGTCGCGTTTGCAGCAGGAAATGGCCAGCCATCTGACGCTCCCGGCGTGGGCACTGGCGCACAAGCGCTTGCTGGAGGACGTCAGCAACCCGCAACGCTTCGACCAGTTTGCCGCCGATGCGCTCGAGCAGCTCAACCTCAAGCGCAATGCCCGCCACGACTGGTATGACGCAGAAAACAGCCTGACCCCCGAGGTGCGCGAAGCGCTGTTGAAACAGCTCGGTTATCTGCGCAACAAGAACAACTGCCTGTACCGCACGGACATTCCGGCGCTGTTTCGCGGTGACGAGCGCACGCCGTTCGAGCTGGCGAACGACGGCACCATGCTGCCGCGCTATCACCACGAACCCGGCGCGACCACACACAAGCCGATCAGCGCGACGTTCAGTCTCCAGGCAGGACAGGGATATGCCCGCACCCCCGATCCCGAATACCTGCGTTTCAACAGCCAGACCCATAAATACCCGGGACGCGACACGGGCGACAGCGGTTCGGAAAGCGGCGCAAGCGACGCCAGTGAGACACCGAGTGACTCCTCGTCAGACTGGTCGGATCCTGACAGCCCTGTGGCATGGGATCACGAGCGCGGCTACCGGTCCACGCGCACGCGGCAGACGGAAATGTTTCTCTACGCACTCGACACGCGCGATCTGGAGGTCGTCCCCCACGAAGAAAACATGATGTTCAATTCCGCTGCGCGTGACACCCCGCCGACCTGGTTCCCCTCCGACGATTTCGAAGGGCTGATCTCGGTCACGCGCAGCGGAGTTTCAGCCGAGCGTGTCTGGTTACTGAACACAGACCTGACCAAGGGCGCCAGGGTCGAAGACATCAAAGAGCAGGCTGGGGCAAACGCTGATCGCATCGAAGCGGCCACCCATGCCGGGCACTCCAACCGGTTCGAATACGACCAGTTGATCGACCAGGTGGAGGCGGCGGGCCTGCCGATACTCAGGCTCTCAGGCAACAAGGACGAGTTTGCCCATGACATCGCCTGGCCCGAACTTCAAATGCTCAAGTAAAGCCGCCAGGGAAACCGGCTCCTCATGCACACCATTAAAGGATTAATACGTGTCGAAACTCATCGTTCCCGCGGCTCATGTCGCCCACGTGCGCGCGCTTCAAGTTACCCCCATAGACGCCTCGGCCAATGCCCATACGCCGTCCCCACCCATGGCCGATCGAGCGGACGTGCCAGGCGGGGTGCCTGACAGCCCCCCATCCCTTCGCCAGACTCTGAAGGCAATCGACAAACACCTGGGCCCACTGCGTATCGGCGAGGTCGTGATCAGTCGGGTCGAGTTGCAAGCGCTGGGGGCGACCGTCGACGGTCAACCTGTCAGTCCGGCGAATGCCAACATGAAGCGCGTGGATCAGGCTTTTCTGGACGGACTCCATTTCGAGTCCGCAAAGGTGCAGTCCCGCTTGCAAGCTGTGGACTTTCCCGACAATGACATGGCGGCACTGCTGTTCTATGAGATTGCCTGCAAGCGCTCGGTCGATGCCGGCCCATTGTTCGTCAGTGATACGCCGCTGGTTTCGGGCAGCGCCATGGATCGTCTCAACAAATTGGGCAAGGCTGCGCAAAAGCTGGAAATCCACCGGGCGGACGCGATCGAACACGCGCCCGGCTGGATCAACAAGACCAAAAGCTATTTGATGAGCGGCGCAGGAGTCGGCATGCAAGCCTTCGGCATCTACAGCGGCTACATGGCCCTGACCGATGCGATCAAAAAAGGCGAGGCGCTGGAAATGCTCTACTACGGCGGATCCATCGCGGCAGAACTCGGCTCGCTGATCATTGAGCGGGGTCTGGCCAGAACAGGCCAGGCGATGCTGACTCAGGGCAGCAATGTACTGAGGGGCTTTGCGCTGACCACGATCGGCAAATACATGAGCCGTGGCGCGGGAATGTTCGCCAGCGCGATCACCTTGCCGTTCGACATTGTCGACGCGATCAAATCGTTCAACGCCGCCGCCGCGTCATCGGGCAAAGAAGCTCAGGACCATTATTTCAGCGCTGCCCTGAGTGTAGCGGGCGCTGGCATCAGCCTGGTGCTGGGCGTCGCCGCGCTGGCCGGTTTCGGCAGTGTTGCCGGCCCGCTCGGCCTCGCGGCTGCCGCACTGCTCATCTCCGGTTCATTGATCTATCAAGCCGCCAGGGTCGTCGACCAGATCGATGATTACATCGAACTGACAACACTCGAGCGTCTGCGCTCGGGATGGTTCGCTTTTACCGGCAAGGAACTGGACGCCGAAGTGATGGATCGCTTCAAGCTGTCCAGGCTTTCCAGTGACTACGAAAAACAGCTCGAACTGTCGGCCAAAGACATGCTTGCCGGCGCTTACAGCGACTCCATCGCCCAAGTGGTCAATGGCGCGTTTCGCGCCGAATTGCGCCCTGTCGAACTATGGCGTTACCAGTGGGACGAAAACGTCGGGCAGCTGCCGTTCAGACTCGACAGCCAGGCGGTGATCGTTGGCGGCGACGATATCATCGATGCAAGCCATGGATTACCCGACAACCTCAAGGGCGTTGTCAACGGCAGTGCAGGCGAAGGCAAAGGCGTGTTCTGGCGCCTGGGCGACGGCAATGACCGTGTCACTGGCGTCAAGGCGCAGCCCAACCTGTTTACCTACCGCCAGGGACACAAGGCGCTCAGCGGTGGCGACAAAAACGATGCGTTCTATCAGCAGGTCGCTGACGAGGAACTGGATCGGCTGACCAAACCACCGCACATCAATGTGCTGGATGGCGGCGACGGTAGCGATACGTTTGCGTTTGAAGGCCAGCGGCCGGCCACTGATACACGATACATCGGCCATCGGATTGACCTGCCGAGCGGCAAGGTCACGCTGCGTGGTCTGGACCCGGAAGGCCCAGGCATTGAAGTCGCGCACCTGACATCGTTCGAGAACGTTTCGACGCTGCGCAAAGGCAGCAGCCACGTCATCGGCAGTTCCGAGGCCAACCAGATCTCCGCCCATGGCCATGATCGCGTCAGCGCCGGTGCCGGCAACGACACGATTGCCATCTACGGCCTCGAATGTCACGTGGACGGCGGTAGCGGCGTCGATCGCTATTACATCGCTCACACCAACGCACGCACGACAATCACCGAGGACAGCGCGCATTCGAGCGTGATCGAAATGGGCTGGCCGCACGCGGTGATTCAGCGCTGGCAGATCATCGGCACCTCGCTGGTGATCAATTCCTTGCGCGGCAAGGACGGCGACGACCCAGACCACGTGCTGACCCTGGAAAACGTCTATCGAATGGTCGACGGCCAGCGTCGGTTGCATAACGATCGATGGCTGTTCCGCACCCAGGATGGCTACGAACTGCTGGCTCAGCTCCCTCAGGAACCAGGTCCAGCGCTGAGTCAGGACATCGATGTCGCCGTGACCGTCATTGGTCAGCCCGCCCCTGCCCCGGCGATCGTCAATGGCGGTACGGTGACGATCGACAATCAGAGCCTGGGCCGACATTTTGTCACCCGTACTCAGCGCGAGGTCGAGTTCGTCATCGCACGCAGCGCCACCAGGCCGCGCAGCGTTTTTCTGGACTACGGCGACGACGAAATCATCGACGTCGAGCTCAGCTATGCCGTCCAGGTGCGCAAAGGCGTTTCGGGCAATACTCACCTGACCTACAAAGACTTCTGCCTGTCGCTGCGGTTGCCGGCAAAAGTGCTGGCATTCAAGGGCGTGATCCAACCGATCGCTGCCGCCACCGGGTACAGCGGGCGCAACAGCCTCAAAGTCACCACGCCGCAATTGGCGCAAGACATCGTTGTGGTCATGCGGGACGGAGTGTCCTATCGCCTGCAACTGCCGCACCTGGACTACGAAGAGGACGCCAACAACCCCGGCGCACGGCAGGTCAGCACTCGAAGCTGGCTGAAACGGCGCAACGGCAAATACCCGTTCACCCGGCCCGCCATCAGTGAGAAGCCGCTGCTGACCGATCGCCCCAGCAAAATCGTCATCGAATCCCGGGCGCATACCGGCATTTATCTGCTTGAGGGTCACAGCGCCACATACGACATCTACCTGGCCAGCAACTGCATCGTGCGCCTGGCCACACCTGGGGCTGCGGCAAAAACGGCCAACGCCTCAAGCTGGAATCTGTACACCAGGACAATGGACGAAACCGTCACTCGCGACGAAATCCAATTGCAGGACAACCGCTTGCGCATCGCCAGCGTGACTGTCCAATTGCCGGATATCGGCGATGACACACCGGTGGAATCGGTCAGCGTGGCGACCACCGCCGGCAATCTCTATCAAGTCTCGCTGCTGTTCGAGATCTTGCAGCTGTACGTGATCAATGCCCAAGGCTACGCCAGCGTCGATGCGCTGTTGGCCGATATCGAGCAACACCGGCAGCGCAACGAGTTGGCAGCGCGGGTCTACGTGACTCACATCGGCTACCAGCCCGACACAGTGGGCACGCTGGTTTACAACTCGGTAAACAGCCACTGGAGCCTGCTGACTGATCGGCAGACACGCGTCAAACGCGAAGACCTGTTCATCCCCGTCAACATCAACTGACCGCGCGCTGCCGGTTTCAACAACGTGCCGGGATGGACCTGAGCTCCATTCCGGCACTTGATCACCTCGGCCAATGACTGGCCGGGTTCACTACATGGAATGACCTTTATGCGCCAGAAACCCGGGACACTTCGCCCATTACCGACACCGGAAACGCCGGGCACCTCGACCTCCCGCCCGATCAGCCTGGATCGTCCCATCGATCTTGATGCACGCTTGCCTGGCCGCGTCAGGCCGGACGGCTCGCTCACATCGCCGGACATTCTCGCCCGCGGTCCTCACGGCAGTCACGCCAGCCCGGAACCCGTGATAACGGTGAGCCGGATCCTTGATGCGCAGAGGCCTACTCAGCGGTCTGCCATGTCGCCGCTGGAGCCTTACCTGCAAGACATCGACGGGACTCTACGCCCGGATGCAGACGGCCTGAAAGAATACAAGGGGCGCAAGTTCGCAGACATCGCCAACGACGACGGATCGGCCGCAGGGCAGACGGTGATGGTGGCGTACCACGATCTGATCAAAGCCTGGCGCGCCAGATTGCCCAGTGAACGGACGCCATCGGGACCGCCTGTTTATCGAGTCGCGGACACTGATTTGTGGAGTTTGAACAAGCCCATCGAAGAGTACCCGCCCGACCGCTACACCCTGTATGAGTTGGCCAAGCCGCGTTCCGAGCCGGTGCCGAACGAACAAGGTTATTACGCGGTACACGAATGGGCGGAAAATCCCTATGAAGGGCAAGTGATTACACGGCTGAATGTCGGCTTCGCATTCAAGGGCAAATACGGCCGCCTGATCAAGGCAGACCCGAACGAAGCACGCGCGGATGCCGCCTTGCCGCTGAAGCTGGCGCACTGGACCGATGGCGAACTATGGGATGTGTACAGCCTGCGCGGCGCAGAAATTCTTGCCTTTCGTACCGAGGCCGAGGCCATCGGGGGCCCGCCGGGCTGGGCAAGACGCAGAGATATCAAAAGTCACTACAAATTCCTTCTGGATTCCATGAAATGGTCCCACCCGCAAAAGACTCGCAGTGAGTGCGCCGAGCTTTTGCGCACCTACAATCTCAGCACCGCGCAACAAAAACGCTTGCGTCCGGACATGGAAAACGGCTTTCCCGCATGGGCCGAACAGCACAAAAGCCTGACCCGAAATGTGCAGGATGCCAGACGCTTCGAACAGATTGCCGAAGAGCTTGGCCCCATCAGTCTCAGACTGCGGCAAGAAGGTGAAAGCATTGAGGGTGACTTGCCGCCTGTCCAACAGCGTTACGAAGCAGACTTTCTGCAAAGCTATCTGGAACATGCCGGCTACATGCGCAACAAGCATGATTATCTTTACCGTACGGATATTCCGGCAATGTTCCGCGCCGATTTGCGCACGCCCTTCGAACTGGCGCGGGACAAACGTTTGGTGAAGTTGCGGGGCAACCCTTCCGACTCGACAACCCGGCATGCCTTGAGCTCGACGTTTTCATTGGGCAACGGCATTCAATACCTGCGTTTTGATTACTACTCCAACCCTCGGCACTACAACAGCCAGGCCAATCGCTATCCGGGGCATTTTTCCGACAGTGACTCATCCAGCGGAAATCGACACAGTTCGGGTGAAGAGTCAGACACCTCATTTGAAATGGATAATTCGCGCGATTATCCGTTGCTGCGACGCAAACAGACACATGGTTTCCTGTATGTCATCGACACCCGCGGCATCGAAGTGGTCCCACGGGTGGAAAACCTTTACCTGAACAACAGGGATTTTGATGGCGACAGCCACGAAGGACGTATTTCCATGCCCACGCGGGGCATCAGTGCCGAGCGGATATGGCTGGTGCGCTCGGACCTGAGTCGGGCGGCAAGAGTCGAGGATGTTTTCAGGAAGGCCGGAGGCGATGCCGCGGATATCGAGGAGCACACTTGGGCCGGGGGCAATCACAACAATTCATACGACCAGTTGATCGATCGCGTAGCTGCCTCCAAGGGCCCCATAGTGAGGTTGCCCAAGGGCAGGAAAACATGTTCCAACGATATAGTCTGGCCCGTTGCTGAACATTATCGGCCGTGAAATCCAGACGCCATTCGATAACGAATGGCGTCTGTCCTTCAATGGCGGCGTTGCGCTATTTGAGCACGCTGATCACAAACCTTGCAGGTTTTGGATTGAAGGCGTTATGCCCTGTCCCGTTGGGGTTCGCGTCGAGGAATTTGCTCATGCCATCGCTTACCTGACGATACAGCGGTTTATCTTTCGGCTCGCTGTTCAATTCGATATAAGCCGGGCCGGATGCGATATTGCTTAAAGAAGCCTTGGCCACGCCGTAGGTACTGATTGAATAGAGTTGTGCCGGAGCACTGGTGCTGACCAGCAAATTGTGTGTCTTGTCTTCGATGAATAATCGCGCTCCGTCAAACACGCCCGGATGGATCACTTGGATTGCGTAAAAGTTACCTTCAGGAACAAACTTCAACAGTAACGGAGCATCGTCCTCATTGTCAGCCAGGGTGATAAGGGCGGATGTCCGCGAGTCGGCCAACCCCACTTCAGCATCGAGTTTTTCGCCTTGAGTTATGCGCTTGTGGCGCAGGGTCTGTTGCAGGCGTTGCTGATTAAGAACTACCGGAAGACCGTCCAGATAAAGATTGGCACTGAAGCTTTCATTGTTTACTTTTGCCAAAGACATAGAACTACCCATTGGTAAACACTCTGCTGTCATGTTCAAGACAGCGACAGAAAAGTTGAAAAAGGAAAAGGATCAGATAGCGACTGTGGCTGTTGCCGACATCCGCAGAACATCGCCATCCGGAATGTTTTCGGTTTTTCGTTTCCGCCGGGCCATTACCATGCGATCCGCATAAATCGCTGCCGCCTCAATGACGTGGCCAACGTTATGATCAGTACCGGCATGCTTCAAGATATACTTGCCAGCAATATCGTCCCAGAATGCCCGTTCATCTTCATATAAAGTCATGATTTATCCTTGTTGTTTTCAAGTTGTTCGCATCCTGCGAGCAACTTGAAATTAAGACAAAGACAAAAGCGAAACAATACTGGCAGGCAGCTTGAGTTGATTCAAAGTGAAACTAGGCGAACAGTTCGCCCTGCAGTTCATCGAGTAATGCCTGGATCGCATCCAGCCGTTGCTGTGGGTCGTCGAGTTGCAGCAGATCGATCTTGTCCTCTTCGGCAAAAGGCAACAGATAGGCAAGCTGATTGGCCAGCGCCTGTTGCCCGGCGGCTTCGGTGCCCATGTTCAACGCCTCGACCATCGGGTGTTCGGCCAGCGCCTTGAGCAGCGCGACCAGGTCGGCGTCCTCGTCCTGCAACGGTTGCTCGGGCTCATCGTCCAGCCATTCGACGTCAGCGACAATCAACTGATCGCGCTGCACTTCGGTGCGCAACACCGTGAAACGCCGCCCGCCTTGCACGCGAATGCCGAGCAGGCCGTTGTCCTGTTGATCGAAATCGGTGATCCGCGCCTCGCAGCCGACCATTGCGAAACCTACTGGTGCCACACCGACTTCGCTGCCCTCCAGAATGCATACCACACCGAAACCGACGCCCTGTTTCGTGCAGCGGCCGATCATGTCGAGGTAGCGCGCCTCGAAGATCTGCAGATCGAGGTTGCAGCCGGGGAACAGCACCGTGTTCAGCGGAAAAAGCGGCAGACTCATAGACATTTCCTTACACCACCATCGACACCGCCAACGGCAGGAACACCGCCGTGGCCACGCCCATCAGACTCATTGCCAGCGCGGCGAACGCGCCGCACTCATCGTTTTCCTGCATCGCCACCGCCGTGCCGACCGCATGCGCGGTCATGCCCAGCGCCATGCCGCGCGCTTCGGGACTGTGCACACCGAGGCGGGTCAGCAGCGCCGGGCCGAAGATCGCGCCAATCACCCCGGTGATCAGCACGAACACCGCGGCCAGCGCCGCCACGCCGCCGATCTGCTCGGCGACCAGCATGGCGATCGGCGAGGTCACCGATTTCGGCGCCATGGTCATCAGGATCATGTGATCGGCACCGAACCACCAGCCCAGCGCCACGCCCATGCCCGTTGCGACCACCCCGCCTATCACCAGCGTAGTAAAAATCGGCCAGAACAATTGGCGAATGCGCCGCAGATTCAAATACAGCGGCACCGCCAGCGCCACCGTGGCCGGCCCCAGCAGAATGCTGAGGATCTCGGTGCTCTTGCGGTACTCCGCGTAGGTCAGGCCGCAGCCGACCAGCACACCGATCACCAACAACATGGAGACCAGCACAGGTTGCAGAAAGATCCAGCGGGTTTTCTCGAACGCCGCCAGCACCAGTTGATAGGCGCCGAGGGTGATGCCGATGCCGAACAGCGGATGATGAATCACCGACGCCCACGCGCCTTGCCAGTCAAACAGCATCAGGACTCCTCCGCCGGTGGCGCGTGACGTTTGACCAGCCGCTGCATGAGCACGCCGGCAAAGGCCATCGACAGGATCAGCGAGACCACCAGCGCGCCGACAATCGCCCAGAAATCCGCAGCAATCGCCGTGGCATACACCATCACGCCCACCGCCGGCGGCACCAGCAGCAACGGCAGATAACGCAGCAGACTGCCCGCTGCCTGATTCAACGGCTCGCCGACTTCACCGCGAATGATCAGGAACACCAGCAACAGCAGCAGCCCGATGATCGGCCCCGGCAATATCGGCAACAGCAAGTGATTGAGCGCGGTGCCAAGCAATTGGAACAGCACCAGCAGGGTCAGGCCACGTAACAACATCCGACATCTCCGTCTTACATTTTCAGCCAGCAGGGGCTCGGCATTATAAGCATGCCGGCGCTATGGACCGGCATTCGCCAAAAGCATGGTCGGTTGACCTGAGCAAATCGCCATGATGATCTACAGTGGTTCGCAGGCCGGTCAAATCCGCCCCCTGAAAAACTATAAAACCGATGAACCCAAGGAGAGTCTCAATGCCCTATGTTCCCGTTGCAGAGCTCAAAGACTATGTCGGCAAGGAACTTGGACGTTCCGAATGGCTCACCATCGATCAGGAGCGCATCAACCTGTTCGCCGAAGCCACCGGTGATTTTCAGTTCATTCACGTCGATCCGGTCAAGGCTGCGCAAACGCCGTTTGGCAGCACGATTGCCCATGGTTTCCTGTCGCTGTCGCTGATGCCGAAACTGATGGAAGACATCCTCGTGCTGCCCGAAGGCGTGAAGATGGTCGTCAACTATGGCCTGGACAGCGTGCGTTTCATCCAGCCGGTCAAGGTCAACTCGAAAGTCCGACTGAAGGTCGACATGGTCGAAGTCACCGAGAAAAAACCCGGCCAGTGGTTGCTCAAGGCTACCGCGACACTGGAGATAGAAGGCTCGGACAAACCGGCCTACATCGCCGAGCCGCTGTCACTCTGCTTCGTCTGATCATCCCGGATGCGAAGCAGCGCACGCTGTTTCGCGTCACGTCTGTATATATGCGACGCATAGCTGCGGCATACTCGGTCGCCTAATTGCCCGGATCCCGCTATGCGCTCAATCGCTCGACTTGCACCCCTTGCCCTGACCCTGATGCTCACCGCTTGCGGCGACGGCGAATCGCTGTTGCCGCCGGATGCGCGCCTGCCCGATGGCGGTCGCTATCGCGGTGAACTGGTCGACGGCTTGCTGCAAGGTCAGGGCCGCGTCGACTACCCCAACGGCAGCTGGTACGCCGGGGAGTTCGACAAGGGTCAGTGGCACGGGCAGGGCGAATGGCATGGCAGCAACGGCGAGGTCTATCGCGGCCAGTTTCAGCAAGGTCTGTTCGATGGTCAGGGCAGCCTGAGCACCAACGCCAGCAGTTACACCGGTGGCTTCAAGCAGGGCCGGCGCGATGGCGAAGGCACGCTGAAAGAAAACGGCATGACCTATCGCGGCGAGTTCAAGGCTGACCAGTATTCCGGCCTCGGCCGTCTGGAAATGGACGACGGCAGCTCCTATCAAGGCCAGTTCGCCCACGGCAAACCCAACGGCGAAGGCCAGCGCGGCGATGCCAGCGGCAATTCGTTCAGCGGGCATTTCGTCAACGGCCAACTGGAAGGCAACGGCACCTACAACAGCGCCGACGGCGATATCTACGTCGGCGGTTTCAAGAACAATCAACTGCACGGCAAGGGCCGCTACGAGAACGCCGACGGCGACGTCTGGCTCGGCCAGTTCAAGGAAGGTGCGCTGACCGGCAAGGGCGAATTGATCGGCGCGGATGGCAGCCATTACATCGGTGTGTTCAATGACTGGCGTTTTACCGGCCAGGGCCGTTTGAACCTCGCCGATGGCAGCTTCTACATCGGCGGCTTCGACAACGACAGCTATTCAGGACGCGGCACGCTGGTGCTGACCGATGGCAGCGTGCTCAGCGGCACCTGGATCAACGGCCAACGCGTGCGCGACGCCGACGGCAAATTGCTCCCCGACACCCTCGAGCTCGGTTTGCTCGCCCAGGGTCGGTTGCTGGACGACGCACTGGCGGCGATCCCCGCTTCGACTCCGGCAGTCGAGTTGTACACCCTGACCCTCGGCGGCGACGGCAAGCAAAGCGTGTTCCTGCGTGAATCAGACTATGTCGCCAACATGCTCAATACGCGCTTCGGCGCCTTCGGCCAGATTCGTCTGGTCAATCATCGCGATCATCTCGGCGACCGGCCGATGGCCACCCGGGAAAACCTGCGCCGCGCCGCGCAAGCCCTTGCCGAACGCATCGGGCCGGAAGATCTGCTGTTCATTTATCTGACCAGCCACGGCACCGCCGAGCACGAACTGGTGCTCGATCAGCCGCGCATGGAACTGGCCGACCTGCCCGCCGATGAGCTCGCCGCCGTGCTCGCGCCGCTGAAGCATCGCGACAAGGTCATCGTGATTTCCTCCTGCTATTCCGGCGGTTTCATCCCGGCGCTGAAAGACGAACGCACGCTGATCATGACCGCCTCGCGCGCCGATCGGGTGTCGTTCGGTTGCTCGGAAGAAGCCAACTTCACCTACTTCGGCGACGCGCTGTTCGCCCAGGCGCTGAACCAGACCGACGACCTCGAACAGGCATTCAAACTGGCCAAGGCCACCGTCGCCGAACGTGAGCTGGCCGACGGCTTCGAAGCCTCGGAGCCGCAGATCTGGGCGCCGAAAACCGTGCTGTCGCACTGGCAACTGCTGCGAAAACAGCAAGCGCGCAAAGCTTTGCACAGCAGCGCATTGAACGACGCGGCGAAAAAAGGCAACTAAGCTGAACAGTATCAAGGGAGAGACACTATGTACTTGACGCCTCAGCACGTATTGCTTGCCGGAGCTACCGGACTGACCGGTGAACATCTGCTCGACCGTTTGCTCAACGAGCCAACCATTACCCGTGTCCTCGCCCCTTCGCGCCGGCCGCTGGCCGAGCATCCGCATCTGGAAAACCCGGTCGGTGACCCGCAGGCGTTTCTGCCGCAGCTCAGTGGCCGGGTCGATATCGCCTACTGCTGCCTCGGCACGACGATCAAGCAGGCCGGCTCCGAAGAAGCCTTTCGCGCGGTGGATCTGGACATGGTCGTGGCGTTTGCCAAGCGCGCGCGGGAGATGGGCGCGCGGCACCTGATCGTGATCAGTGCGATTGGCGCCGATCCGAATTCCTCGGTGTTCTACAACCGGGTCAAGGGTGAAATGGAACAGGCGCTGCGCGCGCAGAACTGGCCGCAGCTGACCATTTGCCGACCTTCGCTGTTGCTTGGCGAACGCACCGAACCGCGTCTGGTCGAGCAACTCGCCGGGCCGTTGTCAAAGCTGATTCCGGGCAAATACCACGGCATCGAAGCGTGCCAGTTGGCGCGAGCGATGTGGCGCCTGGCGCTGGAAGAACAGGATGGGGTGCGGGTGATCGAGTCGGATGAACTGAGGAAGTTAGGCAAATAACTCCGGGACTTTGTGGTGAGGGGATTTATCCCCGTTCGGCTGCGCAGCAGTCGTCGCTTTTATATTTTTTTGGGGGGCGCTTCGCACCCCAGCGGGGATAAATCCCCTCGCCACAGAGGTTGTGCGCCCCCCCTACAATCCACCAGTCGCTTGAAAACCTACGCCAATCACGGTGAGCAACGACAACGGCAACAACAGCGTATCGAGCAACGCGCTGGCCGGCAGGTCCACTCCCGGATAGCTGGGCGCCTCGGCACCGAACCGGTCCATGGCGCAGCAGCCGCCGTTCAACGCATACAAATCCAGGCGCGTCCCGGCGTACACCACCGGTGCGCCGGGTTTGGCCGCATCCAGCGTGCGCACGGTGGCGCACGCGCCCATTTGCAGCGCCAGCACGAGCACCAGCAGCTTATTCATCGCTGCTCAAGTGATGCTCGCCCCAACGCGGCAGCATGTCCTGCGGGATGCCGAGCAGGTTAAGAATCCGCGCCACAACGAAGTCGATCAGGTCATCGATAGTCTGCGGCTGGTGATAGAAGCCCGGCGAGGCCGGCAGAATCGTCACGCCCAGATTCGACAGCTTGAGCATGTGCTCCAGATGAATGCTCGAGTACGGCGCCTCGCGCGGCACCAGAATCAACTGGCGGCGCTCTTTCAGCGTAACGTCCGCCGCGCGTTCGATCAGGTTGTTGCATGCGCCGGTGGCAATCGCCGACAGCGTGCCGGTCGAACACGGCACCACCACCATGGCTGCCGGCGCGCCGGAGCCGGAGGCTACCGGCGACATCCAGTCTTCCTTGCCATACACGCGAATCTGCCCGGCAGCGGCGCCGGTGTATTCGGTCAGAAAAGCCTGCATCATCTGCGGTTTGTTCGGCAGGGACACATCGGTCTCGGTGGCCATCACCAGTTGCGCGGCCTTGGAGATCAGAAAGTGCACTTCGCGATCCTCGCGCACCAGGCAATCGAGCAGGCGCAAGCCGTACTGCGCGCCCGAAGCACCGGTCATCGCCAGGGTGATGCGTTCCGGGCCGCCGGCCTGGGAAAAAGTGTTCATTGCAGTGCCTCGGCGAGCTTGCCGTGCAGGCCGCCGAAGCCGCCGTTGCTCATGATCACCACGTGAGTACCGGGCTGCGCCTGGCTCTTCACGCGCTCGATGATGCCTTCCAGAGAATCGCTGACGATGGACGGCACGGTGCATAACGCTGCGGTGGCGCCGAGGTCCCAACCGAGGTTGGCCGGGGCATACCAGATCACCTGATCGGCATCGACCACGCTGTCCGGCAGACCGTCACGGTGGGCGCCGAGCTTCATCGAATTGGAGCGCGGCTCGATGATCGCAATCAGCGGCGCGTCGCCGATGCGTTTGCGCAGGCCGTCGAGGGTAGTAGCGATGGCGGTCGGGTGATGGGCAAAGTCGTCGTAAATGGTGATGCCGCGCACCTCGGCGACTTTCTCCATGCGTCGTTTGACGTTCTTGAACGCGCTCAAACCGGCGATGCCCATCGATGGCACCACGCCAACATGACGCGCCGCAGCCAGCGCGGCCAAGGCGTTGGCGACGTTGTGTTGACCGGTCAACTCCCACTCGACGGTGCCCTGGGACACGCCTTCGAACATCACTTCGAACGCCGAGCCGTCCTCGCTCAGTAGTTTGACCTGCCACTGACCGCCAGCGCCGGTGGTTTGCACCGGGGTCCAGCAACCCATCTCGATCACGCGCTGCAACGCTGGCTCGGTGGTCGGGTGGATGACCAGACCTTCGCTCGGAATGGTGCGCACCAAGTGGTGGAACTGACGTTCGATGGCCGGCAGATCCGGGAAGATGTCTGCGTGATCGAACTCAAGGTTATTCAGGATCGCGGTGCGCGGACGGTAGTGGACGAACTTCGAGCGCTTGTCGAAGAACGCGCTGTCGTATTCGTCAGCCTCGATCACAAAAAACGGCGTACCGCCCAGGCGTGCCGACACCGAGAAATTCTGCGGCACGCCGCCGATGAGGAAACCCGGGCTCATGCCGGCATGTTCCAGCACCCAGGCAAGCATGCTGCTGGTGGTGGTCTTGCCGTGCGTACCGGCAACGGCAAGCACCCAGCGACCTTGCAACACATGGTCAGCCAGCCACTGCGGGCCGGAGACGTACGGCAGGCCTTTGTTCAGCACATATTCCACCGCCGGGTTGCCACGGGACATGGCATTGCCGATCACCACCAGATCCGGCGCCGGATCGAGCTGCGCCGGGTCATAACCCTGCGTCAGCTGAATGCCCTGGGCCTCGAGCTGCGTGCTCATCGGCGGATAGACGTTGGCGTCGGAGCCCGTGACGTGATGGCCCAGCTCTTTGGCCAACACCGCCATCGAGCCCATGAAAGTCCCGCAGATACCCAGAATATGAATGTGCATAGTCGACCTCGTAAAACATGGCCGCAGGTTAGCGTAGGGAGGGGGAAATGGCACTCTTTAGCTGAGGGGCGGGCCTGTTCGACCTGATCGTTCCCACGCTCTGCGTGGGAATGCAGCACGGGACGCTCTGCGTCCCAAAGCGGACGCGGAGCGTCCGGGGAGGCGTTACCACGCGGAGCGTGGGAACGATCAGGTCGGTCAGGCAGAGCGGGCGATGCCGTGCTTGCGAAGCTTTCTGTACAGCGTATTGCGGCTGACGCCCAGCTGTTCAGCGGTATGGGTCATATGCCAGCGCGTCTGCTCAAGCGCATTGAGCAAGGCCAGTCGTTCGGCATCTTCCAATGGCTGCGCCGCCACAACCACCGGCCGCGCCTGCCGAATCATCACCGGCAAATCCTCAACGCCGACCCGGCCGCCATCACACAACGCCGCCAGCGTGCGCAGGACATTGCGCAACTGCCGCACATTGCCCGGCCAGTTGAACGCCAGCAATGCGTCCCTCGCCGCTTCGTCGATCAGAATCGTTTCGCCTCCCGCCTCCTCCGCCAGGAGAAAATCCAGCAACTGCGATTTATCACTTCGCTCGCGCAACGCCGGCAACGCCACTTCCAGCCCGTTCAAGCGGTAATACAGGTCTTCACGGAAACTGCCGTCCTCGACTCGTTCGAGCAAATTGCGGTGCGTCGCACTGATGATGCGCACGTCTACCGCTTGCGGCTCGCCGCCAATCGGCACCACTTGCCGATCTTCCAGCACACGCAGCAAGCGCGTCTGCAACGCCAGTGGCATGTCGCCGATTTCGTCGAGGAACAAGGTGCCGCCATCGGCCTGTTGCAGCTTGCCGCGCATGCCGTCCTTGCGCGCGCCGGTGAAGCTGCCGCCGCGATAGCCGAACAGTTCGCTCTCGATCAGGCTTTCCGGAATGGCCGCGCAATTGAGTGCGACGAAAGCATTGCCGCAGCGCTGGCTGGCCTGGTGCACAGCTTTGGCGAACGCTTCCTTGCCCGAGCCGGTTTCGCCGTTGATCAACAGCGGCACGTCGCGCTCAAACACGCGCAGGGCTTTGCGAAATCCCGCCTGCAACGCTTCATCGCCGAGGCAGATGCCGGACAGGCGTGGCGCTGGAGCAGCGATTGGCGCTGGAACAATGGCAGTAGGTTTGCGCGATTCGCCGCGCAACACCGCGAACAGATGCCGGCCATCACGGGTGCGCAGCGGCCAACTGGCGCTGGCGTTGGCACTCGCGCGGCCAAGCAGGTCATCCAGCGAACAATCGAAAAACGCTTCCACCGGTTTACCGAGCAAACCACCGCGAATATGCCCGAGCAGGTTCAGCGCACTCTGGTTGACTGCGCTGATCCGCCCTTCGCCGTCAAACGCCAGCAGCCCTTCGCTGAACAGGCCGACGGACTCGGCCTGCAGATGAAAACGCAGCAACCACTGATTGTCGAAACAGCGCAGGAAGTAGCAGCTCTCGATCATCTTCGCCGACAGGTTGACCAGCGCCATGGTGTGGAACTGGCTCTGCCGCGAGACGTCCGGCCGCGCCGAAGACACATCGAGCACCGCCAGCAACTCACCATGGGGATCGAACACCGGGCTCGCCGAACAGGTCAGCCCGGTGTGGCGGCCGCGGAAGTGTTCGTCCTGGTGAATGGTCAGCGCCTGACGCTCGACCAGGCAGGTACCGATGCCGTTGGTGCCTTCGCAGGCTTCGCTCCAGTCAGCGCCGAGCCAGAGCCCGGCGCGCTCGAAAATCTTCCGTTCGGCCGGCGCGGTGACGCAATTGAGGATCACACCGCGCGCGTCAGTCAGCAGCACCGCATGGCCGGCGCCGGAGAGTTGCTGATGCAGGCTGCTCATCTCGGTGCCGGCAATTTGCAGCACTTGTTGCAGACGTTCGCGACTTTCCAGCACCCGGCCATGCTCAAGCACGGTCGGCGCCATGGTCACAGAAGGATCGAGGTGATAGTCCTCAAGGCAACGCAGCCACGAACGGGCGATCGATGGATCGGCGCCGGGGCCGTGCAGGTGCGGTTTGCCCTGGGTGACGGTGAGAACCTGGCGGGCATGGCGACTCAAATGGTTGTCGTGCATTTCTTATTGTTCTCCCCGGGGCGCGATGGCCCAAAGCATGAGGTGACGCCCAGCATCCTCCAGCGGCTCCGGCAATGCAATGCTGGCAAGACCGCCCGGTCACGGGCTGTGCCGCAAGCGGTACAAACTGTCACCCGTGCTGTACCGAAACCGTCACAGCGCCACTCCATTCGTCCGAGACAAACTGGCCAAGCCCTTGATTTGCCTGACCTGCACGGCAGTGGCCCGAGCCTTGCTCTACGCTTATAGCAAGCGCACTTGCGCGTTTCTCTAATAAGTACAAAGCCAAGGAGAACATCATCATGCGTTACGCCCACCCCGGTACTGACGGCGCCAAAGTCTCGTTCAAGAGCAAGTACGGCAACTACATCGGCGGCGAGTTCGTCGCGCCGGTCAAAGGTCAGTACTTCACCAATACCTCGCCAGTCAATGGCCAGCCAATTGCCGAATTCCCCCGCTCCACCGCCGAAGACATCGACAAGGCGCTGGACGCTGCCCACGCCGCCGCCGATGCGTGGGGTGCCACTTCGGTGCAGGCGCGCTCGCTGATCCTGCTGAAAATCGCCGACCGCATCGAAGAAAACCTCGAACTGCTGGCGATCACCGAAACCTGGGACAACGGCAAAGCCATCCGCGAAACCCTCAACGCCGACATCCCCCTGGCCGCTGACCATTTCCGTTATTTCGCCGGTTGCCTGCGCGCTCAGGAAGGCAGCGCTGCGGAAATCGACGGCAACACCGTGGCCTACCACATTCATGAACCGCTGGGCGTGGTCGGCCAGATCATTCCGTGGAACTTCCCGCTGCTGATGGCCGCGTGGAAACTCGCGCCAGCGCTGGCCGCCGGTAACTGCGTGGTACTCAAACCTGCCGAGCAAACCCCGCTGGGCATCTGCGTGCTGATGGAACTGATCGGCGACCTGCTGCCGCCGGGCGTGCTCAACGTCGTGCAAGGCTTCGGCAAAGAAGCCGGCGAAGCGCTGGCGACCAGCAAGCGCATCGCCAAAATTGCCTTCACCGGCTCGACCCCGGTCGGCTCGCACATCATGAAATGCGCGGCGGAAAACATCATCCCATCCACCGTGGAACTGGGCGGCAAGTCGCCGAACATCTTCTTCGAAGACATCATGCAGGCCGAGCCGAGCTTCATCGAAAAAGCCGCCGAAGGCCTGGTACTGGCGTTCTTCAACCAGGGCGAAGTGTGCACCTGCCCTTCCCGCGCACTGGTACAGGAGTCGATCTACGACGAATTCATGCAGGCCGTGATGAAGAAAGTCAGCCAGATCAAACGTGGCGACCCGCTGGACACCGATACCATGGTCGGCGCTCAGGCGTCGGAGCAGCAATTCGACAAGATCCTCTCGTACCTGGAAATCGCCAAGGGCGAAGGCGCGGAACTGCTCACCGGCGGCAAGGTGGAAAAACTCGAGGGCAGCCTGGCCACCGGTTATTACATCCAGCCGACCCTGCTCAAGGGCACCAACAAGATGCGCGTGTTCCAGGAAGAAATCTTCGGCCCGGTGGTGAGCATCACCACTTTCAAGGACGAAGCCGAAGCCCTGGCGATTGCCAACGACACCGAGTTCGGTCTCGGCGCCGGCCTGTGGACCCGCGACATCAACCGCGCCTACCGCATGGGCCGGGCGATCAAGGCCGGTCGCGTATGGACCAACTGCTACCACCTCTATCCGGCGCATGCCGCGTTCGGCGGTTACAAGAAGTCCGGCGTCGGGCGTGAAACCCACAAAATGATGCTCGACCATTACCAGCAGACCAAGAACCTGCTGGTGAGCTACGACATCAATCCGTTGGGATTCTTCTGATCCAGACGGGGTGAGGCAGGTGCTTCCTGCTTCGCCCTCTGGAGTGTCTTCGCGAGCAGGCTCGCTCCCACAGGTGATTCATGGTCGTACGCAACCCCCTGTGGGAGCGAGCCTGCTCGCGAAAGCGTTGTGCCATTCAACCCAATGGCCTGGCTGTAGCCGGGCCAATAAAACAATAAAAATGGTGAACCCTATGCCAAGCGAATCCCCGGCCGGCGCTCCGGCGACCGGCTCCTCCGTCGACTTCGAAAAAGTCGGCACCGATTATTTCCAACAACGCGAACTGAAAAAAGGCGCCGCCGGCTGGGTGCTGCTGGTGGGCCTCGGCGTCGCTTATGTGATTTCCGGCGACTACGCCGGCTGGAATTTCGGCCTCGCCCAGGGTGGCTGGGGCGGTATGTTTCTGGCCACGCTGCTGATGGCGACCATGTACCTGTGCATGTGCTTTTCCCTGGCCGAATTGTCCTCGATGATTCCCACCGCTGGCGGCGGCTACGGATTCGCCCGCAGTGCTTTCGGACCGTGGGGCGGGTTTCTCACCGGCACCGCGATCCTCATCGAGTACGCCATCGCCCCCGCTGCCATCGCGGTGTTCATCGGTGCGTATTGCGAGTCGCTGTTCGGTATTGGCAGCTGGATGATTTATCTGGCGTTCTACATCATCTTCATCGCCATCCATATTTTCGGGGTCGGCGAAGCGCTCAAGCTGATGTTCATCATCACCGCCGTCGCCGCGCTGGCGCTGGGGGTGTTTCTGGTGGCGATGGTGCCGCACTTCGACGTCGCCAACCTGCTCGACATCCCGGTGACCACTGCGGTCGGCGCCAGTGCGTTTCTGCCGTTCGGCTATGTCGGCGTATGGGCGGCAATTCCCTATGCGATCTGGTTTTTCCTTGCCGTTGAAGGCGTGCCATTGGCCGCCGAAGAAACCAAAAACCCCAAGCGCGACCTGCCGCGTGGCCTGATCGGGGCGATGCTGGTGCTGCTGATGTTTGCCCTGCTGATTCTGATCGTCGGTCCCGGCGGCGCCGGTGCGAATTCGCTGCTGACGTCGGGTAACCCGCTGGTCGAAGCACTGAGCAAGGCCTACGGTGGCTCGACGTGGATGGGCAGCTTCGTCAATCTCGTCGGCTTGGCGGGACTGATCGCCAGTTTCTTCTCGATCATATACGCCTACTCGCGGCAGATCTTCGCGCTGTCGCGGGCCGGTTACCTGCCGCGCAAACTGTCGCAGACCAACAAAAGCAAGGCGCCGGTGCTGGCCCTGGTGATTCCCGGCATCATCGGCTTTGGTCTGTCGCTGACCGGCCAGGGCGACCTGCTGATTCTGGTCGCGGTGTTCGGCGCTACCATTTCCTATGTGCTGATGATGGCCGCGCACATCACCCTGCGCATCCGTCGCCCCAAAATGGACCGGCCGTACCGCACGCCGGGTGGCATTTTCACCTCGGGTGTGGCGCTGGTATTGGCGTGCATCGCCGTGGTGGCGGGCTTCCTCGTCGATCCACGGGTGGTGATCGGCGCGGCGATCATCTATGGAGTGTTAATTGCTTACTTTGCTTTCTACAGTCGGCATCACTTGGTAGCGGGCACGCCGGAAGAAGAATTCGCGGCGATTCAAAAAGCTGAACAAGCCTTGCACTGATTGTCGAAAACCACGGCGCAGAGGCATTCTGCGCCGTCACGGAGAACGCTGAATGGCCAGTTTTGCTCACACGGTCGGCGCGCAGACTTACCGCTTCGACAGCCTCAAAGACGTCATGGCCAAGGCCAGCCCCGCCCGCTCGGGGGATTTTCTCGCCGAGATCGCCGCGCTCAACGACGGCGAACGGGTGGCCGCGCAAATGGCCCTGGCGGACATCCCGCTCACCCACTTCCTGCAAGAAGCGCTGATTCCCTACGAAGCCGATGAAGTCACTCGGCTGATCATCGACACCCACGACAAGCAAGCCTTCGCCGTGGTCAGCCACCTCACCGTTGGCGGCTTTCGCGACTGGCTGCTCAGTGATGCGGCGGACGAAACCAGCCTGCGCGCCCTCGCTCCCGGCCTGACCCCGGAAATGGTCGCCGCCGTGTCGAAAATCATGCGCGTGCAGGATCTGGTGCTGGTCGCGCAGAAAATCCGCGTGGTCACCCAATTTCGCGGCACCCTCGGTTTACCCGGGCGCCTGTCGACCCGCCTGCAACCTAACCACCCGACCGACGAGCCGTCCGGCATCGCCGCGAGCATTCTCGACGGCCTGCTCTACGGCAACGGTGACGCAATGATCGGGGTCAACCCGGCCACCGACAGCATCGCTTCGATCTGCGCAATGCTGGAAATGCTCGACGCGATCATCCAGCGCTACGACATCCCGACCCAGGCCTGCGTGCTGACCCACGTCACCACTTCGATCGAGGCGATCAACCGTGGCGTGCCGCTGGATCTGGTGTTCCAGTCGATTGCCGGCACTGAGGCGGCCAACGCCAGTTTCGGTATCAACCTCAATGTATTGCAGGAAGGCTACGACGCCGGGCTCAGCCTCAAGCGCGGCACCCTCGGGCAGAACCTGATGTATTTCGAAACCGGTCAGGGCAGCGCGCTGTCGGCCAACGCCCACCACGGCATCGATCAACAGACTTGCGAGACAAGGGCCTACGCCGTGGCGCGACATTTCAAGCCGTTCCTGGTGAACACCGTCGTAGGATTTATCGGCCCGGAATACCTCTACAACGGCAAGCAGATCATCCGCGCCGGCCTCGAAGACCACTTCTGCGGCAAGTTGCTCGGCGTGCCGATGGGCTGCGACATCTGCTACACCAACCACGCCGAAGCCGATCAGGACGACATGGACACCCTGCTGACGTTGCTCGGCGTCGCCGGGATCAACTTCATCATGGGCATCCCCGGCTCCGACGACATCATGCTCAATTACCAGACCACTTCGTTTCACGACGCTTTGTACGCCCGCCAGACCCTGGGCCTGAAACCGGCGCCAGAGTTCGAGCAATGGCTGGCCAACATGGGCATCTTCACCCAGGCGGACGGCAAGGTTCGCTTCGGCAACAACCTGCCGCCGGCCTTCCGCCAGGCCTTGGCGCACTTGGGATGAGTCTTATGGAAAAACCTCCGGTCGATCCGCAAAACCCGTGGCTGGAACTGCGCCGCCTGACCCCGGCACGCATTGCCTTGGGCCGCACCGGCACCAGTCTGCCGACGCGGGCGCAGCTGGATTTTCAGTTTGCCCACGCCCAGGCCCGCGATGCTGTGCACCTGGCCTTCGATCACAGCGAAATCAGCGCACAACTGAGCGAGCGCGGGCGGGAAACCCTGGCGCTGCAAAGCGCCGCGCCGGACCGACACACCTATCTGCAACGCCCGGACCTGGGGCGCAAGCTCAGCGATGAAGCGGCGCAGACCTTGCGCGACTACGCCAGCCAACACCCGGGCGGCGTCGATCTGGTGCTTGTCGTCGCGGATGGCCTGTCGGCGCTGGCGGTGCACCGCCACACCCTACCGTTCCTGACGCGCCTGGAAGAACAGATGAGCGGCGACGGCTGGTCCGTGGCGCCGGTGGTGCTGGTGGAACAGGGCCGCGTCGCCATCGGTGACGAGATCGGCCAGCTGCTCGGGGCGAAAATGGTGGTGATGCTGATCGGCGAGCGCCCGGGTTTGAGTTCGCCGGACAGCCTCGGGCTGTATTTCACCTACGCGCCAAAGGTCGGCCTGACCGACGCCTATCGCAACTGCATTTCCAATGTTCGGCTTGAAGGTTTGAGCTACGGCATGGCGGCGCATCGCTTGCTGTATCTGATGCGCGAGGCGTGTCGGCGCCAGCTGTCGGGGGTCAACCTGAAGGATGAAGCTCAGTTGCACACATTGGAGGCGGACGACGCTGTCGACATGAAAGGCAACTTCCTGCTCGATCCACCGCCAGCCTGAACCGTTTCCGCATTGCCTTTCTGCGCTGCTTTCAGGCAGGATCGACGCACGGCCGCCCGGGTTTCCCATCGCCGTCAGAGCAGTTGAAGACAGCCACTTGAAGACGAGACCTATCATGCGGATTATTCAAGCGACCCTCGAACATCTGGATTTGCTGACTCCTTTGTTCGTCAAATATCGCGAGTTCTACGGCTCCCTGCCTTACCCGGATTCCTCCCGCGCGTTCCTCGAGAAGCGCCTGCGCCGCAAAGAGTCGGTGATCTATCTGGCCCTGGCCGACGATGACGACAAGAAACTCATGGGCTTCTGCCAGCTCTATCCGAGCTTTTCGTCGCTGTCGCTCAAACGCGTGTGGATTCTCAACGATATCTACGTTGCCGAAGATGCGCGCCGGCAACTGGTCGCCGACAACCTGATCCGCACTGCGAAGAAAATGGCCAAGGAAACCCAGGCCGTGCGCATGCGCGTATCGACCAGCGCAAACAACGAAGTGGCGCAGAAAACCTACGAATCAATCGGCTTCAAGGAAGACACCGAGTTCAAGAACTACGTACTGCCAATCAGCGACGAGCTCTGACTCCAACGGCTTCGGTGATGAGGGAGTTCGCTCCCTCGCCACGGCCACCCCTTCCCTGACAATTGCTCACTTCGCGACACTCCCCGCTACAAAACCGACGCGCTTTTCATCGCTCAGACCGTATAATCCCGATCTTTCCGGCTTGTAAGAAAAACTACACCCCGCTGTAGGCTTACACGAAGTCATCCGCACAGGCCTGCCGAGTCGGGCCGTCATACAGGTGCCCCCATGGATTTCAACCCGCTCGACCTTATCCTGCATCTCGATGTGTATCTCGATTTGCTGGTGAACAACTATGGGCCATGGATCTACGCCATCCTGTTTCTGGTGATCTTCTGTGAAACCGGTCTGGTGGTGATGCCGTTCCTGCCGGGTGACTCGCTGCTGTTCATCGCAGGCGCAGTGGCGGCCGGCGGCGGCATGGATCCGGTGCTGCTCGGTGGCCTGCTGATGCTGGCGGCGATCATGGGCGACAGTACCAACTACGTGATCGGACGCACGGCCGGGGAGAAGCTGTTCAGCAACCCGAACTCGAAAATCTTCCGTCGCGACTACCTGCAAAAAACCCACGACTTCTACGACAAGCACGGCGGCAAGACCGTGACCATGGCGCGTTTCCTGCCGATCATCCGCACCTTCGCGCCGTTCGTCGCGGGCGTGGCGCGGATGCCGTACCCGCGTTTCTTCGGCTTCAGCGTGCTCGGCACCATCCTCTGGGTTGGCGGTCTGGTCACCTTGGGTTACTTCTTCGGCAACGTGCCGTTCATCAAGAAAAACCTCTCTCTGCTGGTGGTGGCAATCATCCTGCTGTCGCTGGTGCCGATGATCATCGGCGTGGTGCGCAGCCGGTTCGGCGGCACCAAAGTGCAATCGCACTGATCCGATGTGGTCACTGAGCGCCTGGCGACGCCGGCGCCTCCTGGCCAGGCACCCGATTGCCGACGACCTGTGGCAACGGGTGCGCCATCAACTCTCCTTCCTCGATGGCATCAGCGCTGCTGAAGACCAGTGGTTGCGTGAAGCGTGTGTGCTGTTTCTCGACGACAAACACCTGACCGCCCTGCCCGGCGTCGAACTGCATCAGGAACAACGCCTGCTGCTCGCCGCCCAAGCGCAGTTGCCGTTGCTGCATCTCGGTGATCTGAACTGGTATCAGGGTTTCCACGAGATCGTGCTGTACCCGGATGACTTCCTCAGCCCGCAACGTCATCGCGATGCCAGCGGCGTCGAGCATGAGTGGGACGGCGAACACAGCGGTGAGGCCTGGCAGCAGGGGCCGGTGATTCTCGCCTGGCCCGGCGTACAGGCCAGCGGTGGCTGGGAAGGCTACAACCTGGTGATCCACGAACTGGCGCACAAGCTCGATATGCTCAACGGCGACGCCAACGGCCTGCCGCCACTGCACACCGACATGCGCGTCAGCGACTGGGCCGAAGTGATGCAGGCCGCCTACGACGACCTCAACCGCCAGCTCGACCACGATCCCGACGCCGAAACCGCCATTGATCCCTACGCCGCCGAGAACCCGGCGGAGTTCTTCGCAGTCACCAGCGAATACTTCTTCAGCGCCCCGGATCTGCTCCACGAGGCTTATCCACAGGTCTACTTGCAACTGCAGCTTTTCTACCGGCAGGATCCGTTGGGCAGACTGCGGCAACTTCAGGCCACAGACCCGGTCTATCAGGCGCACGACTAAGCTCTGCACGACTTCTGGTACGTGGCGTCGGCGTAGGAATGTGCCTATAATCGCCGCCACTTTTTGGTCAATCCGGCCAAGTGTTTTTGGTCAACTACGGGGGCAACGCCCAATGAGCTACAGCAAGATTCCGGCTGGCAAAGACCTGCCGAACGACATCTACGTCGCGATCGAGATCCCGGCCAACCACGCGCCGATCAAATACGAAATCGACAAAGACAGCGATTGCCTGTTCGTTGACCGTTTCATGGCCACCCCAATGTTCTACCCGGCCAACTACGGTTACATCCCGAACACCCTGGCTGACGACGGTGATCCCCTCGACGTGCTGGTCGTGACCCCTTACCCGGTTGCTCCAGGCTCGGTGATCCGCGCGCGTCCAGTCGGCATCCTGAACATGACCGACGACGGCGGCGGCGATGCCAAAGTCATCGCAGTGCCACACGACAAGCTGTCGCAGCTGTACGTCGACGTGAAGGAATACACCGACCTGCCACCCCTGCTGATCCAGCAGATCGAGCACTTCTTCGCGAACTACAAGGATCTCGAGAAGGGCAAGTGGGTCAAGATCGAAGGCTGGGCCGGTGCAGACGCCGCCCGCGAAGCGATCACCAAGTCGGTTGCCGCCTACAAGGGCTAAGCCATTGCGCCTTGCGTGACGCTTGAAAAAAACCCCGGATTTCCGGGGTTTTTTGTTATTGGCGTCTGCATAATCGACTCGGTTGTTCTGGTCGATGTAACTCGAAATACACCTTGGTTGGCCCCCTCTCCCTCCGGGAGAGGGTTGGGTGAGGGGCTCTTGAAAAAGCCCGACTAAACAAACCGTTTAAATTCCTACATGCAGTTTTAATCTGTTTAATTTCCCACAAGTACGTCTTACATCCCGTCGCAAAATACAGGCTTTTTTTGAACGCCCGGTTTATTCAAACCGCTCTAGTCCGGCCGTAGACTCCGTGTTTATGAGAAAGAACACTAGCGGTCCACGATTCAAGGCACTCCTGGAAGCAGCGAACATCAGCACCACGGATTTCGCAAGGTTCTGGGGCACGGAAGCCCAAAACGTTCATAACTGGTACACCCGGGGCGTCCCGGCGTATCGCATGGAAGAAGTCTCACGCCTGTTGTCGGTCAATAGTGAATGGCTGAAAACCGGGGAAGGCGTCAAGGAGGTCGCGCGCCTGCACCCACCCGCCAGCAACGGCGACACGTTCGATGCCCAGTCCATCTGCGGCGTCTACACCGTCATCAACCCCAGCGACATCGACCTGGCATTTTTCAAGGAAACCCCGATCGCCAACGGCGACGGCAAAACCCACGTCATACTCGATCCCGACCAATCCCTGCGCCTGCCCCGCGCCCACCTCGATCAACTCGACATCCAGCACGCCAACGCCATCTGTGCGCACATGATCGGCAACAGCATGGCCGATCGCATCGAAGACGGCTCCATCGTCGCCATCGACCGCGGTCTGACCCAGGTCGTCGACGGCGAAATCTACGCCGTAGAGCACGACGGCATGCTGCGCATCAAATACCTGCACCGCATGCCCGGCAACGGCCTGCGCATGCGCAGCCACAACAGCGCCGAATACCCCGACGAGGTCTTCCGGCCGGCGCAGATCGAAGAGCAGCGGATTCACATTCTTGGCTGGGTGTTCTGGTGGTCGACACTGGGCAAGCGCCGGCCGGTGGTGCCGTTTCTATGACAGTTCACTCGACCCTGTGGGAGCGAGCCTGCTCGCGAAGAGGGCCCTGATAACCGGTACAAATCCAGGATTTGTACTGCTTCGGTCGCTCTAAACCGCACTCGAGGCTGGGAATCCAGAGCAAAACTCAGTATCCTGCGCCCCACATTCGCGCATCGACCCGCCCAGCGGCTCGGATGACGCCCGACGCGGCAGACCAACGCCTGACCAAGTCCCACAGCCGGACGCAGATCCGGATGTACGTTTTGAAGGCTGGCGCGGTTTACCAAAAATAAACCAAGCCAGTCCCCGAGAAGCCGGCCACAAGCCGGCTTTTTAATGCCTGCAAAAAGGCTACGCCTCTCGCTTGGAAGGAATCGAACAAGCTGGGCACCACTGTTCCGAAACGCTTCACAAGGAAGTTAAAACGTGCGATTCGCCCCTCGTTTCACACTGCTTGGACCGGTCATCCTGATCGCTGCGATGAGTTTTTATCTCTCAGGCTGCGTCGGTGCCATCGTGGCTTTGCCTGAGAAAACCACACTCAGAACTGACGAGTACAAAGCTCTAAGTGCTCGTTCGCTCACGCCAGCGATTACCCGAACCGCGCAATCAGCGCCTACCCGTGAATGGTGTGGCATCACGGTTTGGGCGTTGATCATTCCTGTTCCGCTGAAATTGCCCGTGTGTACGTCGTATTCCGAGCAGTCCTTTGGCAGTGACGAGTCCGGCAATGAAATTGTTCTGCTCTATTCAAAACAAACGGTGCCGTCGCCATTCTACGCCTGCGGGCCGTTCATGATGCTGGGCCCGATTGTGCATGGTTATCAGGGCAACGCACTTTGCGGCGTTTTTCCAGATTAGCCGGGCTCGCGGATAAATGAACACTAATTACCCCGTTATGCTTGCAGCTAAAAATGATGGCACACTAGAGTCACAGCGATTGTTCTACCAACCCCCACGGATCGAGGGTTTCATCAACGCGGGGCGAGGCGGGAACTGAATCCAGTTCACGTTGATGTACAGGTCAAGGAGACCACAATGTCGGACGCAAACATCAGGGAAAAATACTTCGTTTACCACCTCACCTCCGTTGAGAATCTGGATGGAATTTTCAAGGAAGGCCTAAAGCCTCGGGCCATCCTGGAAAATTTCACCGACGTCGCAGACAGCGAAATCCTCAAAAAGCGCAAAGCGCTCAATCTTGATCGCTATGTTCCATTCCACTGGTTTGCTGCGAATCCTTTTGATGGACGTGTACAGCTCAGTCGGCCCAAAGAGAAATTCGTCCTCATCTCCGTCTTTCGATCATTTGCCAAACAAAACGACTGGAAGATTATTCCGCGTCACCCACTCGCCGATGATGCGATCCAACTGCTCGATTACAACGCAGGTTTTGAAGCAATTAATTGGGAGCTGATGAGTACTCGGGACTATCAGAACCCGGAATGCAAAAGCGTTTGCATGGCCGAATGCCTATCTCCGGAAGTGGTAAACCCGAAAAACTTTTCCAGGATTTATGCTCCCAACGATGAAGTCAGCTCGCTTTGTGAGGCTAAAATGCGCGTGGCAAAGCTTGCGACTCCCATCAGCGTGAATCCCGGAATGTTCTTATAAATGAACTACACCAGCCTGAATCCAGAGAAAGCTCTGATTTGGCGTATCGTCCATCGCGATAACCTGCCCTGGATTCTGGACAACGGTTTGCATTGCCCAACCTCGGAAGCACAGGCGCCTGAGTACGTGAATATCGGCAACGTCGACTTGATCGACAAGCGCCGTTCCCGTCAGGTGCCTATTGCACCCGAGGGCGTTCTGGCCGATTACGTGCCCTTCTATTTCACACCCTTCTCGGTGATGATGCAGAACATTCACTCCGGCTGGAGTGTTCAGCAACGCAGCAACGACGAGATCGTGATTCTGGTCTCAAGCCTGTATCGCGTTAAAGAGCTTGGCCTGCCGTTTGTCTTCACCAACGCACATGCCTATCCGAGTTGGACAAACTATTACAGTGATCTGGCGAATCTCGACCAGATCGATTGGTCTATCCTTCAACGACGCGACTTCAAGCGCGACCCTGATGACCCTCGCAAAATGGAGCGTTATCAGGCTGAGGCGCTGATCCACCATCACTTACCGATTACGGGACTACTGGGCATCATGTGCCACACCGATGCAATGAAAGTACGCATAGAAGCAGACGTCGCAGCCAGAGGCCTGACGTTGCCTGTCCATGCGCGTCCCAAATGGTATTTCCAATGATCAGATTCACCCAAGGCAACCTGCTGGAAGCCAAAACAGAAGCCCTCGTCAACACGGTGAATACCGTAGGCGTGATGGGCAAGGGCATCGCATTGATGTTCAAAGAGCGCTTTGCGCAGAATTACCGCGTGTATGCAGCGGCGTGTAAGGCCGGGGAAGTAGAAACCGGCAAAATGCATGTGACTGCCACCAACGAACTCGACGGCCCTCGCTGGATCGTGAATTTCCCCACCAAGCGACACTGGCGGTCGCCGTCGCAGATGGCATGGATCACCGAAGGTTTGCATGACCTGCGGCGGTTCCTGCTTGAAAACGATGTGAAATCCGTTGCGGTTCCACCGTTAGGTGCTGGTAACGGCGGTTTGAAGTGGCCTGACGTCCGTGAACAGATTGTCGAAGTGTTGGGAGATCTCGATGCTGATGTCTTGGTGTTCGAGCCGTCCAATCAGTACCTGAATGTCGCCAAACGCGCGGGCGTAGAAAAGCTCACGCCAGCCCGGGCGCTTATCGCCGAACTGGTTCGTCGCTACTGGGTTTTAGGCATGGAGTGCAGTCTGCTGGAGATTCAGAAGCTCGCCTGGTTTCTCGAGCGCGCTATCGAGCAGCTGCCAGATACCGAGAACCCTCTGAACCTGAAGTTCGTCGCACATAAATATGGCCCATACGCCAACCGGCTTGAACACCTGCTTGATAACCTCGATGGCAGCTATCTGCACTGTGACAAGCGCATCAGCGACGCAGGCATTAATGATGTGATCTGGTTTGATCAAGATCGCAAAGCGTTTTTACAAACGTATCTCAAGACTGAGGCCAAGGCATATTCGCAAGCGTTGGAACGTACGGCGCAACTGATTGACGGTTTTGAATCGCCATTCGGTATGGAGTTATTGGCCACGGTCGATTGGTTGTTGAGCCAGGAAGGGGTATCTGCGACTGTTCCAGCGCTACGCGAAGCATTGAAGCATTGGGAAGGTGGCGCCGGTGCTGCGGCTCGCAAGAGCAAACTGTTCGATGATCAGGCCCTTGATATTGCGCTCAAGCGCCTGACATCCAGTACTTTCCGGCCTGGATTAGCGGCCTGAAAGACGCTCGATAAAATTGGGCAGCAACCTGCTGCCCAATTTCCGTCACGGATAACTGAACGACTTCACCAACGTCAGCTCCCCCGCCGTCCGCATCGGCACTACAAACGTTTCCATCTTCTCGCTCGGCGTGCCTTCTTCAGTAATCACCGTCACCTGCGCCGTGGTCAGCGCCTGAACCGCTTCATCCCCACCTTCGTCATCTCCGCGATACCCGCCGCCGTAATAATTCACATAGACCAGATATTGCCCTTTGATCGGCGCGGGCATGGCGGCGATTTCCGGGCCGTAGCCGGTGGTGACGTCGACGTCGAGGGCGGCGCCGTTGGCGGCGCTGCGGTTGCCGTACCAGATGTGGGCGCCGTCGGGGGTGACGAGGTGCAGGTCGAGGTCGGTGCCGTCGCTGTCCCAGGCCAGCAGGACGCGCAGTTTGGCCGGGGTGGCGCCGCCGCGGGCGTTGAGGAATTGCGTGCGGTGGCGTTGCTGGCCGTCGGCGCTGCGCACTTCGACGCTGTTGCTGCCGTTGGGGAAGGAGAACGGGCGATCGAAGCCGCCGGCGGGGTCGATTTTCAGCGGCATGCTGACGCCGTTGACGATCAGGCGGCCGGGTTCGTTGTTCTTCGGCACGGCTTTGATCTGGCCGCTGATTCTGGCGGTATTGGCCTGGCCAAGCGGTGTGTTGACCGACGAGGCCGGGTAGTTGACGGTCTGGCGAAAGCTCTCGCCCTCGCCTTGCGGTGCGCCGCTGCGCCAGCCGCCGACCGGGGTGTCGAGTTTGACGCCATCGGCGGCGAACGCTTGCGGCAGTACGTTGAGGGCACAGAGCAGCAGCAAGACCTGTGGATAACGGAGTGTCATGGTCTATTCCAGCAAAAGGTGACGGGCGAGCCCTTCGATGTAGATTTCATCCTGGCCGTTGGGGTGTGCTTCAAAGGCCAGGTGCAGATATTCGTGGGTCAGATCGAGGCGATCCTGCAGGCTCAGCACGCCGCGCACATAAATGCGCTGACGCTCGCGGTCGACGAAGGGCCGGCCGAAGGCGAGTTTGCATACGGCGAAAGTGCTGACTTCGTTGTAGCCGGTTTCGCTTTCAAGCCTCGGACGCCAGCCGCGTCGCTGCTTTTGCAGCCAGTCTTGCGCGGCGGGCAATGCTTCGCAGGAGGCGACCGGGTTGTCCCAACGGCTGAGGCTGGCGCGTGGATAGGCGTGCAGCAGAATCGCGTCGTAACGTTGGCCGGCGTTCGCTTGCTCGACGGCTTGCTGCCAGGCGAGTTTGTCCGGGCCGGGCTGGTCGGAGTGATAGGTGACGGTGCTGCCAGCCAGTACCAGGTCCGCCGTCCACGCCGCGATGTTGCGTGACTCGGCCGAGGCCGGGCGCGGTGCGACGCGCTGGCGATTGCTGCTGTCGTCGATGCCCAGGCAATCGCCGTTGCGTGTGGCGTTTTGCAGCAGATAAGTGCGGATCGCTACGGCCAGGGCCTTGGCGGCTTCGGCAGGTTCCGGTTTGGCTTCGCGCTCAAGGACGCGGGCGACATATTCTTCGCGATCAAGCCTTGCGACGAGTTTGTCGTTAAGCAGAAACAATTCGCCGTCGCTGTGGATGTCCAGCGCGTTGCCGTTGGCGAATTCGACGCGGTAGTCGCCGCGCAATGGCCCGGACGTGGCGACACGATCCCCGACCAGAACCTTCGAAACCGGATATTTCGAAAACAGCCCGACTTCCACACAACGCCCCGCGTCCACCGGCCAAGCCGTCGGCAATACGCTGGCCAACGCTTGGCCGTAATGACGCAGGACCATCTGACTGGTGCCGCGCCCGCCCGCCCAGATCGGTGCGCCGTCGGCGCTCCAGCCGGCGAATCCACCCTGGCGCGATTGTGCATCCTGGTCGTCGAGCCAGCTCCAGGTTTTCACCCGCAGGCGTCCGCCCAACTCGCCGACGACATTGCCGTCCGCCGCGTTCAGCACGACATCGAGCAGCACGCGGCGCATCTGTTCCTGCGCTGGCAGCAACGCCAGAACGCTCAATAACTCGGCAACCGAAACCCTTGTTGCCGGTTGCACGGCTGGCAAATCCAGCAACCACGACGGCGCTTGCCGCGCCTGCCAATACGCTCGCCAATCCGTCGCTGCAATGCCCAACCGGGCCGGTTCGAAATACAGACCGCAGGATTTCACCAGCGCCTGATCCCGCTCTATCCTGCCGCCCGCCGAGCAGCAATAAACTTCTTCTTTGGACTGCCCGCGACATTCATACGCCGGTTCCCGTGCACCGGTATCCACCAGCCACGCGTAGACGAACAACTTCCACAGACTGCCCAGCGGCGCATCCAGCGACGCTGGCAACGGTTCGCGCTTGATCAGTTGCGTCTGACTCAACGACAACAACTCGCCCTGATAGGCCAAGCGCAACGGCTCGTCCTGCGCTGTCGCCAGCGCAGGCATCACACCCATCAGCAGCCACAACAGCGGCCGGCGCATGTCAGTTGACCGTGACCTGACCGAGGGCGGCTTTCGCCTCCTGGGCCTGATGCTGCGGTGCATACACTTGCTTGAAGCGTACCGGCGGCAGGTTGAACTGGCCCTTCTGCGAGAATCGCACCAGATGACGCAGGCGCAACTCGCCACTCAGCGCGTCGACCGGCACCGCGTATGCCAGTTGTCCCGGTTCGAAACGCGCCTTCTCCAGCGCGGTCGGTTCGGTGCCATCATTGCCCTGCAACTTGATGCCCCACGTCGTGCGCTCGACATCCGCGCCCGGTGGCAGCGGCACTTCAAGCATGCCGTAGCGCAGCGGTTTCGGTGCCTTGCTGGTGAGGATCACCTCGTCCAGGTACAGGCTGTCGCTGGACAACGGTTTTGTACCGACCGGCTCGAGTTTGAAGGTAAACGCTTCGTCGCCCGGCACCAGCAGCGACAGGCGCCGGGTGATGGTCACGGCCATCGGATCGACCTGCGGCTGTTGGGTCTGGAAGCTCAGCGCCGCACGCAGCGGCCGCTCTTGCGTGCCGGACACGCTCAGCACGCTCGGCAGCGGCGTCGCACCTTGCCATGTCCAGTACATCTCGCCGCTGGCGCCGTGGTTTTTCTTCCAGCCCTCACCCGGCATCAGCCCGATGGTCGGCGAAGCCTGAGCGATGCTGCGTTGCAGCCAGGTCAGCGCCAGTGCACGTTCCAGCGTCGATTGCTGCGGCAACAGGCGTTGCAACAACGCCGTCGCACGAGCCTGATCAAACGGTTGCAGCGACAGGTTCAGTGCTTCAACGAAGGGCTGCGAGCTGACCGCCAGACGTTGTTGCGCTGCGCCCAGTTGACGATTGAATGCCTCCGGCAAAGCAACTTTCACCTGCGAGGCCAACGATGCAGTGAGTACCCGTGCCGTCGCCAGACCAAGTGCCGAATCCGGGTCGTTCATCACCAGACTGTCCTGGCCGTCGTCGAGCAAGGTTTCGGCAGCGCCTTCACCGGCCTTGGCCAGATCGTCGATCAAACCGCTGAGCAGCGTGTTCACTGGCAGCTGCATCTGTTTGGCGAACGACAGAATCAGCGCCCGTTGCAGCAATGGTGTATTCGGCGCTTGCTTGGCATAGACCTCCAGCACTCGCTGCCAGTGCTCCGGCGGCAGGGTCAGCTCGAGTACGCGGCTGGCGTTCCAGTCGGCGTAATAGGCATAGGCGGTGAGAAATGCATCCGGCTCGCCGTCGTAGCCCCACCAGGTGAAGCTCGCCGACGGCCCGGCCATTTGCACCAGGCGCAGACGACTGTTCTGCATGATCAGGCGCAAGCGATCGCGAATCTGCGGGTTCGAAGCCAGCAATGGATAGGCGATGCTCAACGGCAGCAAGCGACTGGCGGTCTGCTCGACGCCGCCGTACGGGTAGCTCAGCAGATCATCGAGGGCGGAACGGAACAGCGCTTGCGGACTGTCATCCAGACGCAGGCGGATATCCGTGGCATCCGCCGGCAAACTCAATGGCGTATCGCCGCTGACCACTTCGAGGCTTTGTGTCTGGGTGACCTGCCAGCCTTCACCGGTGGCACTCAAGCGCACAGCCAGGGCATCGGCGACTTTGCCATCCTGCACCAACTGCGCCGTCCACTCGCCAGAGGCCAAAGCGAACGCCGGCAGTGGCAGGTAGTTGATGCCGCTGTTCAAAGTCACCGGCAGACGTTGTTCGGTACCGGCATAGTGAGTCACCAGTTCAGCCTTGACCGGTTTCTCTGCCTGACTGAAAGCGAACACGCCCAGTTGCGGCTGATCGCCCTTGCGGAATCTGCTCGGCCCGCTCCACTTGAGGTACAGCGGTTTTTCCGAACGGACAAACTGCTTCTTCTGGCCGACCTGACCGTCATCGGCAATCGCCCGCGCGGTGATGCGCCAGCGGGTCAGCGAGTCCGGCATCTTGAAGGTGAAGCGGGTTTTGCCGTCGGCGCCGGTCAACAACTCCGGCTGCCATGCAGCGGTGTCGACGTCTTCACGGCGCGGACGCTCAAGCACTTTCACGCCGCGCTCGCTGCGATTGGCCTTGCCCGGTGCGCCGGGGCTGCCCGGCAATGCCACGTCGTAGCTGATGAATGACAGGCTGGCACTGGTACGCACGTTGTTGCGCCGTGGGTGATAGAAGAACTGGTCGATGCTCGGCGCGACTTCCGGTTGCAGCGCGTAGACCATTTCGTCAACCACGCTGACCGTCAGATGCGCCGGAACCGCTTTACCGGCGAACTGCGTGGTCAGGTCGACGGTGACCGTATCGCCCGGCAGATACACCGCTTTGTCGGTGCTGATCGCCACGTCGATTTGCGGCGCGACCACTTTGATCCCGGCGTTCTGGAAGCTGTACTGACCGCCCTTGGTGTAGAGCACGGAGAAGGTCAGGTTCGGCGTGAAGTTGTCTTTCACCGCAATGCGCGCGCGGTACTGAGTGTCGCTGAGTTTTTCCAGCGTCAACCAGTCAGCGCCCTTGGCCAGCAGCGCAGTGGCCTCGACCTTGTCGCGCTCCAGCGACAGCAGTGCATCGCTGACCGGCTCAGGGAAGGTGATCAGCGCCAGCGCTTCTTCGCCCGCCTTGTACTCGGGCTTGTCGAGGACGATTTCCACGGTACCCGGCACCGCTTTCACACCGTCGCCGGTGACCGAATGGCCGGTGGCGCCGAGGACGCGACCGTGTTGATCCTTCAGCGTCAGGTTGTAGGTGCCCGGACGTTCGAAGGCGAGGCTGAAGCCTTTGTCCGTTGCGGCGAGTTTGCCTTCGCCGGTGCTCTGATCTTCCAGGCGCACCCAGGCGTAGCTGCTCGGCGTTACGGCTTTGCTTTGTTCGGTGCCACCCTCATTCGCGTAGCTGAAGGCAACCTTGTCACCGACCGCGCTGAACCGCTGCGGCGCGCTCAAGCGGAAACTCGCCGCGCCACGGTCGATGAGGATTTCCTTGGTGGTCTTGACCCGATAAGCCGCGCCGTCGCTGGCAAACACAGTGAGCATGTAGCGGCTGGGCTTGTCGGCGGCTGGCAGATCGAGGGTCGCGTTGCCCTTGCTGTCGGTGGTCAGTTCGGTGCTGGTCAGCTCCACCGGAAATTGCCCGAGGTATTGCAGCTCGTTGTCGACCATCGACAGTTGCTGGGCGCGCAGGCTCAGGCTCAATTTGGCGTTGGCCACCGGTTTGCCGTCCGGGTAGAGCAACACCAGACTGCCTTTCACCGGCTCACCGGTACGGTAATCCTGCTTGGCCAGATTCAGCGAGATTTCGAAGTGCGGCTTGATGTATTCAGCCACACGGAAAGCACTGCTGTAGGCCTGATCCTTGTAGTTGAAACGGATCTCGTAACCACCGGCCACGGCGTTATCCGGCAACTGGAAACGGCCCTGGGTACCTGCTTTCGAATCAAGCTTCAGATCGAGGGTCTGCAATTCGGTCCCCGTGGCATCAAGCACGCTGACACTGACATCCGCCGCACCCGGCAACACCGAATCACGGGCATTCTTGAACTCGCGACCGACGATTTTCAACGACACCCAATCGCCCGGACGATACAGCGGCCGGTCGGTGAAGGCGTAAAGTTTGGTGTCGTAGATTTCGCTGTCGTAGTAGAAGTTTTCCGAGACGAACACGCCGCCCTCTTCGTCCTCGCCGATGACGAACGAGCGCTCCGGGCTGACGTGTTTCAGGCGCAGCAAACCATCGGCATCGGTAGCACCGCTGCTCATCACACCGAGGCCATCGGTCCACAGCACATTGACCTTCGGCACCGAGCTGCCCTCGTGTTTGCGCGCGGCCCAGACCAGTAATTCGTCACCGGCAATCTTGCTCACCGCGACGGTGTTGGAGACGAAAACCATGGTGGTCGCGCGGTACTTGCCGATCAGCGCTTCAACCAGATACAGCCCCGGTTTCAGGTCGCCCAGCGGGATGTACACGTTGCCTGGTGCGACGCTGACAAAGTCGCTGGACGATCCGGCCAGATTGACACCGGCCGGCGGCTGAATCGGCTTGGCCTGCCACAGTGGATAACGGAACTGGCTGACCACCGGCAGACCCGGGATCAGCGCGAATTGCGGCTGCGCGTCGTACGGCGTCGGTGCGGCCATGGCCTCACCCATTTTCAACTCCGGCACTTCTTCGGTGACCTGCTTGCGCGACTCGTAGGAGAACGCACGCTGCATCACCCGCCGGGATTTGCGATACCAGTTGTCCCACAGATAGGCGAGAGTGTTGGACAGACCTTCGCCCTTGAACTGGCCGTCGCTGACGACGCGATGCAGGTTCTTCTGGCGCTTGAGGAAATCCAGCGGCTTGTCGATGCGGTATACGCGAATGTCGGCGCCGCCGTACGGCTCCATGCGAAAGCGCCGGTAGTCACGACCCGGGGCTTCGAGGCGGACCATCGCCGGCTCGTCGCTGGCAAAACTGCTGTCGGCGAGCAGGAAGAAACTCTCACCCGCCACCGGCGTGTAATTGCTCGGCTCCACCGAGTCTTCGGCGTTGACGCAGGAAAACGGCAGCACCAACGCCAACAACAAAGAAATTCGCGAACAGATACGCAACATGCGGGCACCGGTCATTGGGAGAGAAAGTTCAGTCGATAGATGCCGATGAAGTTGGGGTTGGCTGCGTCGGGTATCCATCGGGTGTCCTTCCATGTCATGAGTTGCTGCAGGCTTGCCGAACGCATGCCGTTGTCAGTGGGGGTGGTGGTGCCGGTGTGATAGGCGATGTAGCGGCCCATCCAGATCATCAGGTGCTGGTCGTCGCCCTGATCGAAAAACATCAGGTCACCGGGCCTCGCCTGCGACACATCGCGGCCGACCAGATGGCTGTTGAACTGAATAAGTTTGATCGCGTTGACGTACGGCCCGACCTTGCCGCCGCCCTGCTGCCACTGTTGCGCGAGTTTGCGTTGCGCGTCGCTCAGCGCCAGTTCCGGCGGCAGATAGCGATTGGACAGACCATTGCTGCGCAGCCATTTGTCGTCATGGACTTTCAGCGCTTCGTTGGCGGCAAAGCGCACCAGCCCGGCGCAGTCCTGCTGATACCAGCGCGGGCTCGGGCCTTGGCTGAGCTGCTCTTGAGCGATGCGCACAAACCAGGCGCGGAATACCTGGGATTGCGCCGGGTCGAGCGCTGGAGCTTCAACCGCACGGGCGCCTGCGCTCAGCAGCAACGCAAGCAAGCCGAGGCTGCGGATCAGTGCGCTCACAGCGCTTTCCATTCCAGCGGCAGCCATTGCCAGTGGCCGTCAGGCTCGCTGCCTTCAGGCAGGGTCAGGGCATATTTGCCGTAACCGCCAAGGGTGCGCAGTTTCGGCATCAGGTAGGTTTGCGCAGCGTTGTAGAACACCGGCTCCATGTCCTGGGGCAGGCTGTCGAGGGTTTCGCGCTGCATCAGTTGCGCCATCGCGTCCGGGCCGAAGTAGATCGGCATCAGTACGTCTTTTGGCAAAACGTCGGCCATCGGCGGGAAGCGCTTGTCGAGGGTGCCGAGGGCTTTGTCGACGAGTTTGTCGTCGAGGGAGAACAGCAGCGTCGAGCCGTGACGGGCGAGGCTGACTTTCATGAACGCCTTGCCGGAAATCGCCTCCGGGTTTTCAGCGGTCTTCGCCGCGTACGGACCGAAACTGGAACTTACCTGACGCTGCCAGACGTGGCTCTGGCCTTCCTGCTTGTCGATCACCGGGAATACGCTTTCGGCGACATTCGCTTCGAACGCGCCGACCATCGAGCCGAACAGTTTGCCCAGATCACCGTCAAGCTTGCTGCTGTCCTCGTCTTTGAGGCTGGCGACCAGCAGCGGTGTGTACAACCGCGAATCGGCGTACCAGCACAGGCCGGCCGCGCCAGCGACGTGTTCGGTCAGCGTTTGCGCAACAGCTTCATCGGCACCGAGTTTGATCAATATCGGTTTCTGCGGCTCGGCCGCCACCGGCAGGGTCACGCAAGCGCTCGCCCCCAACGGCATCGCCTGCCAGACCGGTTTGAAATCGAAGTCCGGCTGGTTTTCCAGTTCATCCATGGCCAGATAGCTGTGCCAACCCTTGTCGTCCATGTCGAAACGCAGGCCGGCGAAATTCGGGATGAAGCGCTGATAGCCCATGGCGAGCACGCTGGAATTGACCGACAGACGCTGCTTGGTTTCCGGACTTTTCGCTGGCAAGCCGAACGCTTCGGGGAAGAGTTTTTCACCGTTGAGCAACGCCGCCAGCGCTTGCGCGGAAACGCGGCCCGACTCTTCCGAGACGCCGCTCTCGGGGTCGTAGTACTTGGCTGGATTGGACAACACCACCAGCTTGTCGCCGCGCGACGCGAACAGCAGTGATTTGCTGGCGTTGTAGCTGAGTTGATACAGCGGCACGTCATCGCCGCCGACTTTGAGAGTGCCGAAGATGCTGAGCTGAGTGTCATCCAGCGCCACTTTCGCCAATGGCTCGATCAGCTTGGCCAACCCGCCGCGATCCATCACCAGCAGGAAATCCTTCAAGCGACCATCCGCACCGCGCCACAACGCCACATCGGCCGGTTGATCAAAAAGCTGCTCGATCAGGCTGTCCTGCAATTTGAGGTCATGCTCGTAGATGATCCGGCGCAGGCTGCCGATCAGGCCGAGGCGGTCGGCGTGAGTTTCGTAATAGAAGACGAAATCCTCGGTGAGCGTGGCCTTGAGAAACGGCACCGTCAGCAGGTCCTTGGGCAACTGGCTCAGTGAACGGGTTTCGAGCAAGGCATCCGGACGGCCGAGGCCGAGCTTGTCACTGGCAAGTGTCGCCGGCGGCGCTTTGGGCTTGAGCAGCAGCCAGCCGAAACCGCCCGCCACACCGGCCACCAGGCACAGGCCGAGCAATACCAGCGGCCAGCGCCGCGAAGGTTTGGCCGCCGGTGTCGCGGCAGCTGGAGTCACAGTGTTATCGCTCATGTTCACAACATCCGAGTTCATCCGTGGCAGGATGCTTAATAGTTGAAAGTCTTGACCAGCAGCAGATCACCGATCGCCCGCAGGGGCACGATGAAGGTTTCGCGTTTTTCGTCGACGGTGTTTTCGTTGAGCACCAGGGTGATCTGCGAGGTGATCACCTCGTTCTGATTACTGGTTTCCTCGAAGTTATAGCCACCATCGCCGTAGTTGCCCCAATAGTTGACGTAGACCAGATACGTGCCGTGCAGCGGCGCGGTCATGGTGAACATTTCCGGGCCGGGGCCGTCGACACCATCCGGGTCGAGGCCGCCGCCATTGCTCAGCGCCGGCCGTGCCCAAAAGGCATGCTGACCGTCGGGGGTGACAATATGCAGATCCAGCTCGGCTTTCGGGTCGTCCCATCCCAAGACAAGACGAATCTTCGCCGGCGTGCGCAGATTATTTGCTTCATAAAATTGCACGCGCTTGAGCGACTGGCCCTCGGCGCTGATCACTTCGACGCTGTTGGAACCGGCGCCAAATGCGTAGGGCCGGGCAAAACGTCCCTGATCATCGGTGTACAGATTCAATGGATTGCCGTTGACGGCGAGGCTGTGCGGCGGACGCATGTGCCCGAGGGCTTTGAGCTGGCCCTGGATCATCGTGCGATTGCGCTGAATGCCGCGATCGATCGGCGGTGTCGGGTAGGCGACCTGCGGATTTTCCGAACGATCGAGCAGGCCGTGATAACGCCAGCCGCCGACCGGCTCGGACAACTGCGCAGTCGGCGCGGCCCACAGCGCAGGCGCGCAGGCGAGGCCGATCAGCAGCAAAAGAAATGAACGCATGTGACGCCTCCTGCCATGCCTTGAACGAAACCTTGCACCCGATCCTCGGTACTTCACAGCGGTGAACTGCGTTTCGTCTGAATGCCCCGCAACTGTCGGGGCCGTAGAAGCGGCGAAGAGTAGCGATTCGGCAGTTTTTTAACAATCGGATACATGTGTGATTGCTGTAGGAATCGCGCCATCCGGGTAGACGATGAGCCGAATAGCCGGCATATTCGGCTCACCAAATGAGCCGAATAGCGTTTTTATTCGGCTCACGCTTCTATGACAGGTGATCAATGACCGCGCACTGGATCTGGCAACAACCCGATTGGCCCGACTTCAACTGGCAAGCCGAGCGCCTCGCCCCGCTGCTGCGCGAGTGCGTGCAGACGCAGGGCCGACTCTTGGGAATGGCCGGCTCAGTGGGCGATTCGATGAGCGCACAGAGCGAGCTTGATGCGTTGCTTCAGAACATCGTCACCTCCTCCGCCATCGAAGGTGAGCAACTGAATGTCGGCTCCGTGCGCTCTTCTCTGGCCCGGCGCCTGGGTCTGGAATGGGTTGATCGCGATAGCGTCAGCCAGCGTAGCGAGGGCTTGGCGCAATTGATGCTCGATGCCACCCATGGCTTCGACGAGCCGCTGACCCTGGCCCGATTGCTGGAATGGCACACCTGGCTTTTCCCCGCCGAGGAAGCGATGTTCAGCGCGCGGCCAATACTCGTCGGTACCTTGCGCGGCGACGAACCGATGCAGGTGGTGTCCGGACGACTCGACCGACCAACGGTTCACTTTGAGGCGCCACCGCGCCTAGGGCTGGAACAGCAAATTGAGCGTTTTTTGAGCTGGTTCGAAGCCAGCCGCGATCAGGTTTCGCTGGATCCGCTGTTACGCGCTGGCATCGCGCATTTCTGGTTTGTCACTCTGCACCCTTTCGACGATGGCAACGGTCGTCTGACCCGCACCATCACCGATCTGGCGCTGGCGCAAGGCGAAGCGCAGGCGATCCGCTTCTACGCGATGTCCGCAAGCATTCTCGAGGATCGCGCCGGTTATTACCGGATTCTGGAGTCGAGCCAAAAGGCCACGCTCGATATCACCGAATGGCTGACCTGGTTTTTGCAGACACTGCTGCGCAGCCTGCAGCAAGCCATCACCCGGATAGATTCGGTGTTGGGCAAGACTCGCTTCTGGCAGGCGCACCGCGAATCCGACCTTTCAGCGGAGCAGATCAAAGTGCTCAATCGCTTGCTCGATGGCGGTGAGCGCGGTTTCGAACAGGGCCTCAGCGCAGGGCAATATCAAGCGGTTGCGAAAGTTTCCAAAGCCACCGCGACGCGGCATCTGGCGGAGTTGCTGGACAAGGGCTGCCTGCAACGCCTGCCGGGCGGCGGACGCAGTACGCGTTACAAAATCAACTATCCGGATTGACTCGCCGACCGTTATGGAGAGGCTTGGCGACGGCCCGCTCATTTGCCCATACCCCCCCTATCTGCTAGTGTCGCGCCGGTTTAACGTCTACCGGAATTTGCCGCCATGGCCCGCAAAAAAGCTGCACTGGATTTCGAACAATCCCTCGCCGACCTGCAAACACTGGTCGAGCGTCTGGAGAACGGTGAATTGTCGCTGGAAGACTCGCTGACCGCTTTCGAGCAGGGCATCGGCCTGACCCGTGACTGCCAGGCGGCGCTGGCCCAGGCCGAGCAGAAAGTGCAGGTGCTGCTGGAGCGTGATGGCGAGCTCGCCGAGGAACCCTTCGACGCGGATGAGCCAGAATGATCGCGGCGTATTCGGCGAGCAGTCAGGCCCGGGTCAACGCGGCGCTGGAAACGCTGTTCAACGCGCCGCTGCCGGAACTGGCGCGGCTCTACGAAGCGATGCGCTACAGCGTGATGAACGGCGGCAAGCGCGTGCGCCCGTTGCTGGCTTACGCGGCGTGCGAAGCCCTCGGCGCAAAGGCTGAACAGGCCAGCGGCGCGGCCTGTGCGGTCGAGTTGATCCACGCCTACTCGCTGGTGCACGACGATTTGCCGGCGATGGACGATGACGATCTGCGTCGCGGCCAGCCGACGACCCACAAGAAATTCGACGAAGCCTGCGCGATCCTCGCCGGTGACGGCTTGCAGAGCCTGGCCTTCAGCGCCCTGCTCGACCCGCGCCTGAGCGATTGCAGCAGCGAAATCCGTCTGCAGATGGTCACTGCGCTGGCCCATGCAGCCGGCCCTGCGGGCATGGTCGGTGGTCAGGCCATCGATCTGGGTTCGGTCGGTCTCAAACTCGATCAAACAGCCCTCGAACAAATGCACCGGCACAAGACCGGCGCGCTGATTGAAGTCAGCGTCAGGCTCGGCGCCCTGGCCAGCGGCCGCGCCCAGCCTGATCAGCTTCAGGCGTTGCAGACTTATGCACAGGCCATCGGTCTGGCCTTTCAGGTGCAGGACGATATCCTCGACGTGGAAAGCGATACCGCGACCCTCGGCAAACGTCAGGGCGCCGATATCGCCCGCGACAAGCCGACCTACCCGGCCCTGCTCGGCCTCGACGCCGCCAAGGCCTATGCTCTGGAACTGCGCGATCAGGCCTTGCAGGCGCTGCGACCGTTTGACGCGGCCGCCGAGCCGTTGCGCGAGCTGGCCCGGTATATCGTCGAGCGGCGCAACTGACGGCGTATCGGCCAAAAAAGACCAACGCGTGGGCAGGGGGCGATGCATCAGGTAAACTGCCGCATCTTTTATACCTATAACGATTCGCCTGATGCCCACGACGTTTCATGAGATTCCCCGCAAGCGCCCGACCACGCCCCTGCTCGACCGCGCGAACACGCCGGACGGCCTGCGCCGGTTAGGCGAAGCCGAGCTGGAAACCCTGGCCGATGAGTTGCGCCTGGAATTGCTCTACACGGTCGGCCAGACCGGTGGGCATTTCGGTGCCGGCCTGGGCGTGATCGAGCTGACCATCGCGCTGCATTACGTCTTCGACACCCCGGACGACCGTCTGCTGTGGGACGTCGGGCATCAGGCGTATCCGCACAAGATCCTCACCGGTCGCCGCGAGCGCATGGCCAGCCTGCGTCAAAAGGACGGCATTGCCGCATTCCCGCGCCGCTCCGAGAGCGAGTACGACACCTTTGGCGTCGGCCACTCCAGCACTTCGATCAGCGCCGCGCTGGGCATGGCCATTGCCGCCCGCCTGCAGGACAGCGATCGCAAGGCTATCGCCGTGATCGGCGACGGCGCGCTGACCGCCGGCATGGCTTTCGAGGCGCTCAACCATGCGCCGGAAGTCAACGCCAACATGCTGGTGATCCTCAACGACAACGATATGTCGATCTCGCGCAACGTCGGCGGGTTGTCGAATTATCTGGCGAAGATCCTGTCCAGCCGCACCTACGCGAGCATGCGCGAGGGCAGCAAGAAAGTCCTTTCGCGCCTGCCCGGCGCGTGGGAAATCGCCCGTCGCACCGAAGAATATGCCAAGGGCATGCTGGTCCCCGGCACCCTGTTCGAAGAGCTGGGCTGGAACTACATCGGCCCGATCGACGGCCACGATCTGCCCACCTTGATCGCCACGCTGCGCAACATGCGCGATCTCAAAGGCCCGCAGTTCCTGCACATCGTCACCAAGAAAGGCAAAGGCTTCGCCCCGGCGGAAGTCGACCCGATCGGTTACCACGCCATCACCAAACTCGAACCTTTGGACGCTCCCGCCGCTGCGCCGAAAGCCGTCAGCGGGCCGAAGTATTCGGCGGTGTTTGGCGAGTGGCTGTGTGACATGGCGGCGGCTGACGCTCGTCTGGTCGGAATTACCCCGGCGATGAAGGAAGGCTCGGATCTGGTGGCGTTCAGCGAGCGCTTCCCCGAGCGTTATTTCGACGTGGCGATTGCTGAGCAGCACGCGGTAACGTTCGCCGCCGGCATGGCCTGCGAAGGCGCGAAACCGGTGGTGGCGATCTATTCGACATTCCTGCAACGCGGTTACGACCAACTGGTACACGATGTCGCGGTGCAGAACCTCGACGTGCTGTTCGCCATCGACCGTGCCGGCCTGGTCGGCGAAGACGGCCCGACCCACGCTGGCAGCTACGACCTGTCGTACCTGCGCTGCATCCCGGGCATGGTCATCATGACCCCGAGCGATGAAAACGAACTGCGCAAGATGCTCACCACCGGCCACCTCTACAACGGCCCGGCGGCGGTGCGTTACCCACGCGGCAGCGGGCCGAATGCAATCATCGAAAAAGATCTCGAACCGATCGAAATCGGCAAGGGCATCGTCCGTCGTCAGGGCAGCAAGGTCGCCATGCTGGTGTTCGGCGTGCAACTGAGCGAAGCCTTGAAAGTCGCCGAGAAACTCGATGCCACCGTGGTCGACATGCGTTTCGTCAAACCGCTGGATGAAGCGCTGGTACGCGAGATCGCCGCTAGCCACGAGTTGCTGGTGACCATCGAAGAGAACGCAATCATGGGCGGCGCCGGTGGCGCGGTCAGCGAATTCCTCGCCCGCGAGAACATTCTCAAGTCGATGCTGCATCTGGGCTTGCCGGACATTTACGTCGAGCATGCGAAACCGGCGCAGATGCTTGCCGAGTGCGGGCTGGATGAGGCCGGGATCGAAGCGTCGATTCGCCAGCGCCTGGCATTGCTCGCCCAATAAACGCAATACCCTTGTGGGAGCGAGCCTGCTCGCGAAAGCGGACTGTCAGTCAAAGACGAACTGACTGATACACCGCCTTCGCGAGCAGGCTCGCTCCCACATTTGATTTGTGTACACCTGAAACTCCCGTTGGACTGTCCATGAACCTCTCGCGCCTCGCCCTGCCCTTCCTCCTGCTGCCAACCGCCAGCGCCCTTGCCGATACATTCGAACGCGATCAGGCGCTGAAGCTGCCGGACACGCTGATCAGCGCCAATCGTCAGGTCGAGGCGCGCAACGACAGCAGCGCCGCCAACACCGTGTTCACCCGCGAAGACATCGATCGCCTGCAACCAAGCGACGTGCCCGATCTGCTGCGGCGCGTGCCCGGCGTGCAAGTGGCGCAGACCGGCGGGCGCGGCAGTCTGCCGGGGGTCTACATTCGCGGCACGCAATCGGCGCAGAGCCTGGTGCTGGTCGATGGCCAGCGCATCGGCAACTCGACTTCCGGCGACAGCAACCTGCAGCATCTGAACATCGAGCAGATCGAGCGCGTTGAAGTGCTGCGCGGTTCGCGCTCGGTGATTTACGGCAGCGACGCGATTGGCGGGGTGATTCAGATCTTCACCCGGCGCGGCACCGAGCAAGGCTTGCAGCCACGCCTGCATCTGGGCTTCGGCAGTCAGCAGACATGGGAACGCAGCCTCGGCTTGTCCGGCGGCGACGACAAAACCCGCTTCGACCTCGGCGCCAGCCTCGACGAAACGGCCGGGCTCGACCGTACCCACGAGTCGTATCCAAGCGACAGCGACCATGACGCCTACCGCAACAAATCCCTGAGCCTGAGCCTCAGCCACGCGCTGACCGATGACGTCGAAGTCGGCGCCAATCTGCTGGATAACCGTGGCAGGAGCGAATTCGACAACCCGTTCGGCCGCTTCGACATGGACACTTTCGAGTCGGTGCAACAGCAGCCATACAGTGATTTCAATGTCAGCAGCCTCAGCAGTTATGTCGATGCGCGGGTCAACGAAACCTGGAAAACCCGCGTCGAATTCGGCCACAGCGAAAACCGCGAAAAGACCTTCGACAAGCTCAGCGACGAGCGCACGGTGTTCAACACCTATCGCGACTCGGTGAACTGGCAGAACGACCTGACGCTGGACGCTCGCAACAGCCTGATTCTGGGCGGCGACTGGTACGAAGACCGGGTCAACAGCAGCACTGCGTTTGACGAGGACAGCCGCTGGAATCGCGCAGCGTTCATCCAGCATCGCTATCAGGCCGACAGCTTCTCCACCGAGATCGGCCTGCGCCACGACGACAACCAGCAGTTCGGCAGCCAGAACACCTGGAGCGGCACTTTCACCCTGCCGCTGAACTCGGACAACGACGTGCTGCTGAGCTACAGCGAAGGGTTCCGTGCGCCGACCTTCAACGACCTGTACTACCCGGATTTCAGCAATCCCGACCTGAAACCGGAAACTTCGAAAAGCTACGAACTGCAATGGCGCAGCCAGTTGAGCGACAGCGCGCGGCTGGAAGCCTCGATTTACCGCACCGACCTGGAAGACGCGATCATCTTCGGCAGCAACTCACGCCCACAGAACGTTGCGTCAGCGCGCATCAACGGTTTTGAAGCAGCGTTGAAGCAGGAGCTGTTTGGCTGGCAGAGCAATCTTGGCGTGGCAATCATTGATCCACGTGATCGCGATACCGGGCACACACTGGCACGGCGGGCGCGGCGCACGGCCAGTTGGGATGTGGATCGGCAGTTTGATCGCTTGGGACTCGGCGCCAGTTGGCAATTGGTCAGCGGCAGTTACGACGACTTGAACAACACCCAGTCGCTGGGTGGCTACGGCACGCTCGGGCTGCGCAGCAGTTGGGCGCTGAACCGTGAGATCAAGCTGGATCTGAAGGTGGATAACCTGCTGGACAAGGGCTACAGCCGGGCGAATTACAGCTATGAAGACGCGCAGTATGGCTATCGTGAGGAAGGTCGGGCGTGGATGTTCGGGGTGACGTGGACCCCTGAACTCTGAGCTGAGATTTGTATTGGCTGGCTGACCTCTTCGCGAGCAGGCTCGCTCCCACAGTAGACTGAGTGCGGCCACACAGTTTGTTTTCAGCGAAAATCCAGTGTGGGAGCGAGCCTGCTCGCGAATACAGGCGATGCGGTCTACCGATCCGGCGCGATCAATTGGCATAGTTTGGCGGTGGCGCTGATCATCTGCCCGCTCGGTCGCTCAAGGCCTTTGTCAGTGACCAATAGCAGTCTCCCCTGCCTGACCGCCGCCACCTGCGGCCAGGTTTTCCACGCCCCTAGCTGCGCCTGATCACCGGCGACAATCACTTCCGGATCACTCTGCAACACCGCCTCGATACTCACCTGCGGTGCCGGCAGATTCAGCTCGGCGAAGACATTGCGCGCGCCGCACACCTCAAGCGCATCGCTGATGATCTGCCCACCACCCACGGTGTATAGCGGTTTGTCCCAGACTTGATAAAAAACCCGCAGCGGCACATCACGACGATAACGCTGACGAAGGTCATCCAGTTGTTTGCGCAATTCGGCCGCCCGTTGCGCCCCGCGTTCAGGACGCCCGAGCTGTTCGGCAATGGCTTCGATCTGCGCCGCGAGTTGCGTCAACGTGTGCGGTTCGGCGACGAAGGTCGGAATGTTCAGGCGCTTGAGCTGATCACGCTGCCCGGCGCCAACACTGCCGGGCCAGAGCAGCAGCAAATCCGGTTTCAGGCTGAGCAAGCGCTCCATGTCGAGCTGGCCGTAGCGGCCCACAGATGGAACATCGGCAATGGCAGCCGGCCGCTCGCCCGCATCCAGCACGCCGACCAGCAGGTCAGCAGAATCCAGTTCAACGACGATTTCAGACAGTGAGGGGGCGAGGCTGACCACCCGCAATGCAGCCAGCACCGGGCTGCTCAGAACGAGCAGCACAACCGCCAGCCACAGGCGAGGCATCAACCGAGTTGACGCGGAATACGATAGAGGTAGAACAGCACGGCGGTGGACAGCGCCAGCAACATCAACGGCACGGCTTCGAGGCCGACGAATACCGCCAGTGCGCCAATCCAGGCCGGCAAGGACGCTACCAGCAACGCCGTACGCCGACGCGCCGCAAGGGCAATCCAGGCGGCGGGTTCTTCGGCGGTATCGAGGGCTTTTTGCGTGGCGATCAGGGCGTGTTTGTAGCGGGCGAAATACTTCAGGCTGACAAACATCGAGGCGACGCCGGCGATGAACAAAGGCATTGCCAGCACTGGCAGCAGGCCCTGCCCTTCACCGAACAGCGCGTTGAGCACGAACAGCGGCAACAGCGCCAGCGCCAGGTATTGCCACCAGGCCACCGACAACCGCCGCCGCACCTGGCCGCGGGTCACGCGCGGTCGACCTCGCCCTGATGCTCGTTGCCCATCATGTGGTCGAGCTTGCTGGCCTTGGTCGCCAGGTAGAGTTTGTTGTGCGGATTGTGGCCGGTGTGCAGCGGCACGCGCTCGGCGACGACGATGCCCATGTCGGTCAGCGCTTTGACCTTGCGCGGGTTGTTGGTCATCAGGCGCAGGGATTTCACGCCCAGATGCTCAAGCATCGGCAGGCACATGGCGTAGTCGCGCTGATCGGCGGCAAAGCCCAGACGCTCGTTGGCTTCGACGGTATCGGCGCCGCCGTCCTGCAACTCGTAAGCGCGGATCTTGTTCAGCAGACCGATGCCGCGTCCTTCCTGACGCAGATACAGCAGCACGCCACGGCCTTCGCGGGCAATCGCCTGCAACGCGGCTTCCAGTTGCGAGCCGCAGTCGCAACGCTGGCTGAACAAGGCATCGCCGGTCAGGCATTCGGAATGCAGGCGACCGAGTACCGGGGCGCCATCGGCAATTTCACCGAGGCTCAGCACGACGTGCTCACGCCCGGTGCTCTCATCGAGAAAGCCGTGCATGGTGAATTGCGCAAAAGGCGTTGGCAGCTTGGAAGCGGCGACGAAGACGACAGGCACCGATGTGCTCCTGATCTAGAAGACTGAAAATTCGCAGGCGGGCATTGTAACAGCAGGTTCCTGTGGACGCTTAGGCTGAATTATCGGGCATAACCATCAAAAAGTTTGATGACAGCTGCCATGCGCTCCCACAGGACACTGTGATCATTTTGGATCAAACGGATACGGCTGCTGCCACTTCTCGAAGACCGGCTTCAACTCTCCGCTCTTGACCAGCTCCGCCATGCGCCGGTCATACAGCGCCATCAACGCGCGAGCCTGTGGGGTATCGGCGAAACCGAGAAACAGCGGCAACTCAGCCAGATGCGAATAGCGATACTGCGCTGGATCCGCGGCATCGCGCACGACCGCTTCAATCTCGGTCAGCGCATCGATGTAGTAATCCGCCCGGCCCTGCTTGAGCATCAGCAGAATGCCGGTACGTCGTTCGATCTGGTTGAAACGCTGGATGTTCGGCAAGTAGTTCTCGTAGCGATAGCCGCGCACCCAGGCCAGACGATATTTGCCCAAGGTCGCCTGGGTCGGCGGCGGGCTGCTCGCCAGGCCCAGCGCGTAGATGTGATCAGAATCGAACTTCGATTGCGGGTACAGCACGTGCTCGGCTTCGTCGCGGTAGGAGCCGACCAGCGCGTCGACTTCCTTCAACTGCACCAGCCCGATCGAACGGGTGTACGGCACCGTGCGGATATCCAGCTTGACCCCGGCCGGCTCGAACACTTTGCGCAACACGTCCCAGGCCAGACCGTGACCATCGGCGGCGGTGTAATCCTCCCAGTCTTCGCTGGCCAGATGGATCACCCCAGGCACAGGCGCGGCGGCCTGCGCATGGGCGAACGTGCCCAGCAGAGCCAGAAGCAGCAGCGCCAACCCGCGTCGCAGCATTGCGTGTTTCCTCACGTGAGTCGAATCAGGCGAATACCCAGACCAGCCCTTGCATCGCCAGCCAGGCGAACACACCGGCCAGCACGTCGTCGAGCATGATGCCGACGCCGCCATGCACATGCTTGTCGATCCAGCGGATCGGCCACGGCTTGAGAATATCGAAGAAGCGGAACACCAGAAAACCCGCGAGCAACCAGTACCAGCCTTCCGGCACCAGCCACAGGGTGATCCACATGCCGACCATTTCGTCCCAGACGATGCCTTCGTGGTCGTGCACGCGCAAATCGTCAGCGACTTTGCCGCACAGCCAGAAGCCGAACAGCATGGTGATGCCGAGCATCAGCCAGTAACCCCAGTCGGGCAGCATCTGCCACAGCGGAATGAACGGCAGCGCCACCAGCGAGCCCCACGTGCCCGGCGCTTTTGGCAAGGTGCCGGAGCCGAAGCCGAACGCGAGGAAATGCCACGGATTGCGCCAGACCGAGGGAGGCACGAATTCGGCAGGGACCTGTTTCGGGTGATCTGTCACGGTGTCTCCTGAAAATGTTGGTAGCCGCGAATCTGCGGAGTGATGTCGTGCCCGTCGCGGTCCAGCAGCAGCACGCCCTGGCCCGGCAGCACTCGCCCGATCACATGGATCGGCCAGCCGTCGGCCAACAGTGCCGGCAACTCGGCGGACGGCAAGGTGAAGGCCAGTACGTAATCATCACCACCGCTCAATGCCGCGCGCTCGGCACCGCGCTGACCGAGAAACGCGACTAAAGCATCCGACAACGGTACACGCTCGCGTTCAATCTCAAGTCGCACCTTCGACGCCAGCGCGATATGCCCGCAATCGGCGAGCAGGCCATCGGAGATGTCCAGCGCCGCCGTAGCCTTGCCGCGCAGCGCCTGACCGAGGGCCAGTTGCGGCTGCGGCGACCAGTAATGCTCGAGCAGCGGCTGGGCGATATGCGCTTCGGCATCACGTTGGGCCAATACCAGCGGCAAGGCGCCGGCGGCATTGCCCAGTTCGCCGCCGACGCAGAGCAGATCACCGGCCTGCGCACCGCTGCGGGTCAAGGCCTGGCCAGCGGGTACGCGGCCGAACACGGTGACCGTCAGGCTCAACGGTCCGCGCGTGGTATCGCCGCCGACCAGCGCGACGCCGCAGCTTTGCGCCATGCGGTTCAAACCCCGGGCATAGGCTTGCAGCCAATCGGCAGTCACCGTCGGCAAGGTCAGGGCAAGGGTAAAGGCAACGGGCGCGGCGCCCATGGCGGCCAGGTCACTGACCGCGACGGCCAGCGAGCGCTGACCGAGCAGAAACGGATCGCAGGGGTCGGCGAAATGCACACCGGCCACCAGCGTATCGGTAGAAACCGCCAACTGTTCCCCAGCGGGAACCGCCAGCAAGGCGCAGTCGTCGCCGATCCCCAGAGCAACGCCTTCGCCGCCCTGCGCACAAGGCGCGGCGGCGAAGAAATTGCGGATCAGCTCAAACTCGCCCATGGCCGAGAAAAAGTATTCAAGCGCCGATCAGCGCTTGAACGCCTTCACTTCAGCTTCACGCAGGCGCGGGGCCAGCTTGTCGAGCACGCCGTTGACGAACTTGTGGCCGTCGGTCGAACCGAACACCTTGGCCAGCTCGATACCTTCGTTGATCACAACGCGGTATGGCACGTCGACGCGCTTGAGCAGTTCCCAGGTCGACAGGCGCAGAACCGCCAGTTCAACCGGGTCGAGCTCTTCGATCGCCAGATCCAGGCAAGGCGTCAAGGCAGTGTCGATTTCGGTCTTGAACTGCGGAACCCCGTGAAGGATTTCACGGAAGTAGGCACCGTCGACATCGGTGAAATCGTTATCAACGCGAAACTGCGCTTCGATCTCGTTCAGCGATTGCCGAGCCATGTGCCACTGGTACAGCGCCTGGGTCGCGAGCTGACGGGCTTCGCGACGCTTGGCGCTCTTCGACGGCTTGCCGGCATCCGCAGGTTTCGGATCGCGTGGGTTGAAACGATCGCTTTCGTCGCTAATCACTTGGCCTCCAACTGCGCCAGCAGGCTGACCATTTCCAGAGCGGACAGGGCAGCTTCGGCACCTTTGTTACCGGCCTTGGTGCCGGAACGTTCGATGGCTTGCTCGATGGAGTCGACGGTCAGCACGCCGAAGGCGACCGGTACGCCGAATTCCATGGAGACCTGGGCCAGGCCTTTGGTGCACTCGCCAGCCACGTATTCGAAGTGCGGAGTACCGCCACGAATGACCGCGCCAAGGGCGATGATGGCTGCGAACTCGCCTTTCTGGGCAACTTTCTGCGCAACCAGCGGGATTTCGAAGGCGCCCGGTGCGCGGATGATGGTGATGTCGCTTTCGCTCACGCCGTGGCGAACCAGGGCATCAACGGCACCGCTGACCAAGCTTTCAACCACGAAGCTGTTGAAGCGGCCCACTACCAGAGCGTAGCGGCCTTTGGGGGCGATGAAGGTACCTTCGATGGTCTTCAGGGTCATTCGTCAGTTCTCTTAAAGAGCCGGGACGCGTCTGCTACGCGTCCCTCAGTGATTATTTGCCGCGAATCGGAGTCCGGAAACAGCCGGTCATTATTCGGAGGGCACGTATTCTACAACTTCCAGATCGAAACCGGATATCGCATTGAATTTCATTGGTGCCGACATCAAGCGCATTTTGCGCACGCCGAGGTCACGCAGGATCTGCGAACCGGCACCGACAATGCTGTAGGTGGTCGGTTTTTTCGGCGCTGCCTGCTCACCGGTTTCACGGATATGCGCCAGCAGCACGTCGCCATCGAGCGGGTGACCGAGCAGCAGCACCACACCGCTGCCAGCCTCGGCGACCGCAGCCATGGCGGCGCGCAGGCTCCAGCGGCCCGGTTGCTTGACCATCAGCAGATCGCGCAGCGGGTCCATGTTGTGCACGCGAACCAGCGTCGGTTCTTCAGCGCAGACAGTGCCCAGCGTCAGGGCCATGTGCACGTCGCCTTCCACCGAATCACGATAGGTCACCAGGTTGAATTGGCCCAGTTCGCTGTCCAGCGGCTGCTCGGCAATCCGCTGAACGGTACGTTCGTGGATCATCCGGTAGTGGATCAGGTCGGCGATGGTGCCGATCTTGATGTTGTGTTCGGCGGCGAATGCTTCGAGTTCAGCGCGACGGGACATGGTGCCGTCGTCGTTCATCACTTCGCAGATCACTCCGCTCGGCTCGAAACCGGCCATGCGCGCCAGGTCGCAAGCGGCTTCGGTGTGGCCGGCGCGAGCGAGGGTGCCGCCGGCCTGGGCCATCAGCGGGAAAATGTGGCCCGGGCTGACGATATCTTCAGCCTTGGCGTCTTTGGCGGCAGCCGCTTGCACGGTGCGCGCACGGTCAGCGGCGGAGATGCCGGTGGTCACGCCTTCGGCAGCTTCGATCGAAACGGTGAACTTGGTGCCGAAACCGGAACCGTTGCGCGGCGCCATCAGTGGCAGCTTCAACAGTTCGCAGCGCTCGCGGCTCATCGGCATGCAGATCAGGCCACGGGCGTGCTTGGCCATGAAGTTGATGTGTTCGGCCTGGCAGCATTCGGCGGCCATGATCAGGTCGCCTTCGTTCTCGCGGTCTTCGTCATCCATGAGGATGACCATCTTGCCTTGGCGGATGTCTTCAACCAGTTCTTCGATGCTATTGAGCGCCACAAGGCACCCCCTTCTTTTGAATTATTTGAGGTAGCCGTTTTGGGCCAGAAAGCTTTCGGTGATGGTGCTGCCGGCGGTCTTCTCGGCGGCCTTGTCGCCCAGCAGCAGACGCTCCAGATAACGCGCCAGCAGGTCGACTTCCAGATTCACCCGGCGGCCCGGCTTGTATGAAGCCATGATGGTTTCGCTGAGGGTGTGCGGAATGATCGTCAGCATGAATTCGGCGCCATCGACTTCGTTCACGGTCAGGCTGGTGCCGTCGACGGTGATCGAGCCTTTGTGGGCGATGTACTTGGCCAGTTCCTTCGGCGCGCGGATGCGAAATTCCACGGCGCGGGCATTGTCGCTGCGCGAGACCACTTCACCGACGCCATCGACATGACCGCTGACCAGATGCCCGCCGAGGCGAGTGGTCGGGGTCAGGGCTTTTTCCAGATTGACCGGGCTGCCGCTTTTCAGGTCATTCATGGCGGTGCAATCGAGGGTTTCGCGGCTGACGTCGGCGGCAAAGCCGTCGCCCGGCAACTCGACGGCGGTCAGGCAAACGCCGTTGACCGCGATGCTGTCGCCGAGTTTGACGTCACTCAGATCGAGCTTGCCGGTTGCGACGTGCACCCGCACATCACCGCCCTTTGGGGTCAGTGCGCGGATACTGCCGATGGATTCGATGATGCCGGTGAACATGGGGTTCTCCTTGAGAACGAGGCCAGCGCTAACGCAATGGCCGGGAATTATACGCGGGCTGAAGGGACAGGGATCGCAGTGACCCGCCAGTCATCGCCCACCGCTCGGATTTCAGTGATTTTCAGTTCCGGCGCATCTTTCATCTGCGCCAGCGGCCAGTCGAGCAGCGGACGCGCCGTGGAGCCGAGGAATTTGCCGGCAATGAAGATTACGAATTCGTCGACCAGCCCCAGTTGCGCAAAGGCGCCGGCCAGACGCGGCCCGGCCTCGACCAGCACCTCGTTGGTGCCACGGCTGGCCAGTTCGATGAGCAATTGATGCAGATCGACCTGGCCGTCGTCACCCGGCACGATCAGGCATTCCGGGCCATTGGCATATTGCTCCTCGACCGCGACACAGGTGGCGACCAGCGCCGGCCCGGCCTTGAAGAACGGCGCATCCAGCGGCACCCGCAGGCGGCCGTCGATCAACACGCGCAATGGCGGGCGACTCATGGCCAGCGCGGTTTGCTCACTGTCCAGACCGAGTTCGTCCGCGCGCACGGTCAAGCGTGCGCCATCGGCCAGCACCGTGTCGGCGCCGGTCAGCACTACTGCCGCCTCAGCGCGCAAACGCTGTACCGCTGAACGCGCCGCCGGGCCGGTGATCCATTGGCTCTCGCCGCTTTCCGTCGCTGTGCGACCGTCGAGGCTCATGGCCAGCTTGACCCGCACGAATGGCAAGCCATGCTCCATGCGTTTCAGAAAACCTTGATTGAGCTTGCGTGCTTCGCCCTCCAGCACACCACTTTCAGTGGCGATACCGGCCTCGGCCAGGCGCTGCAAACCGCGCCCGGCGACTTGCGGATTGGGATCACGCATCGCCGCCACGACCCGGGCAACGCCAGCGGTCACCAAGGCATCGGCACACGGCGGCGTGCGCCCGTGGTGGCTGCAAGGTTCGAGGGTCACATAAGCCGTTGCGCCCCGGGCCTGCTCGCCAGCGGCGCGCAGGGCGTGGACTTCGGCATGGGGTTCGCCGGCGCGCTCATGCCAGCCTTCGCCGACAATCTGGCCGTCACGCACCACCACGCAACCGACTCGCGGATTGGGATGGGTGGTGTAGTGGCCTTTGCGCGCCAGTTCCAGCGCGCGGGCCATGAAATGCGCGTCGAGGATCGCCTGCTCGGCGGCGGTGGTCATTCTTTCACCGGTTCGCGGGCGAGGCGGTCGATCTCTTCGCGGAATTCATTGAGGTCCTGGAAGCGCTTGTACACCGAGGCAAAACGGATATAGGCGACTTCATCAAGCTTTTGCAGCTCGGCCATCACCAGCTCGCCGACCACGAGGGATTTGACCTCGCGTTCGCCGGTGGCGCGCAGCTTGTGCTTGATATGGACCAGAGAGGATTCGAGGCGCTCGACGCTGACCGGACGTTTCTCCAGCGCGCGTTGCATGCCGGCGCGGAGTTTTTCTTCGTCGAACGGTTGGCGGCTGCCGTCGGTTTTGATCAGGCGCGGCAACACCAGTTCGGCCGTCTCGAACGTCGTGAAACGTTCGCCGCAGGCCAGGCATTCACGCCGGCGGCGCACCTGTTCGCCCTCGGCGACCAGACGCGAGTCGATGACCTTGGTGTCGTTGGCACCGCAGAAGGGACAGTGCATGGTGGCTGGCAACAAAAAATGGGAGGGCCATGGTAGCGCATCCCCGTGGCAAGACAAGCCATAGGCTTTGCGGTATACAGAACGGCATGATCGTCTGATCCATGGAATTCATTCTGCCGGAGCCTCCAATGCCGTTACGTCCGCTTGTTCTGCTCAGTCTTTTCAGCCTGCTGGTGGCCTGTGGCAGCGACGCACCCAAGCCGCAACCGCCGACGCCGGGCCCCGCGCCGCAACAGGCGCAGAAAAAAGCCAAAGAGGCCGCCGAACTCGGCCCGCTGCCAGCCCATCAGCGCGAATTGAGCGGCACCCTGCAAGGCGTGCCAACCGGCGCCGAAGTCGAATTGGCGCTGCTGGTGATTGATGAAAAGGACCGCCCGCAACAATTGCTCGCCAGTTCCAGCCTGATCGGCAACAACCAGATCCTGCCGTTTCATCTGCGCTTCAACCCCGAGGCATTTCCGGCCGGCGCACGGGTTGAGCTGCGCGGTCGCGCCAGCCAGTCCGGGCAACTGATTCTGCACCTGCCGTCGCAGACCATCACTCAACCGACCACTCAGGCTTTGGGCCAGCTGCAATTCGTCAAAGCGCCATGACAGCACCGCTCGACCTGCAACAGGCCTTGGGGGAATTGCTCGGCGACGCCAGACTGAAAGCCTGTGCGTTGCCGGGCACTGATTTGCAGCTGTGGCTGATCGACGGCGACAACATGGCCCGCGAATTCAGCCAGGAAGAAACCCAGCGCATCCTGCATGAACCGCCGTATTGGAGTTTTTGCTGGGCCAGCGGCTTGGCCGTGGCGCGTTATCTGGCACAGTTTCCCGACTGGGTGCGCGGCAAGCGCGTGCTGGATTTCGGCGCCGGCTCCGGGATCGCCGGCATCGCGGCGGTGAAGGCCGGGGCGCTGGAAGTGGTGGCCTGCGATCTCGATCCGTTGGCGATCGCCGCGTGCAAGGCGAACGCCGAGCTCAACGATGTGCAGATGAGCTACTCGACGCATTTCTTTGCCGAGGCCGATCGCTTCGATCTGATTCTGGTGGCGGACGTGTTGTATGACCGGGCCAACCTGCCGCTGCTCGACGCGTTTCTCACTCGCGGCCGCGAGGCGCTGGTGGCGGATTCACGGGTGCGGGATTTTCGTCATCCGTTGTATGAGCGAATTGAAATGCTCGAGGCGATGACCTTGCCGGATCTGGCCGAGCCTGAGGAATTCAGACATGTCAGCCTCTACCATGCGCGGCGCTAGCTAAAAGCATCGCGGGCAAGCCCGCTCCCACAGGGTCTGAAGTCGTCCGCAGATTTTGTGTAATACCCAAAACACTGTGGGAGCGGGCTTGCCCGCGATAGCGTCCTTCCAGGCGACACATATCTCAAAACCCGCCCCGCTTCCGGCCCCCCCCCACCAAGCCGTATAGTTGCCCCATTCCAAGCTTCTTCGACGAGATCCCCCATGAGTCAGCAAACGCCGTACATCTTCGACGCCACGACTGCCGATTTCGACCAGTCGGTGATCGAAGCCTCCTTCAACAAACCGGTGCTGGTGGATTTCTGGGCCGAATGGTGTGCGCCGTGCAAGGCGTTGATGCCGATGCTGCAGGGCATTGCCGAGAGCTATCAGGGCGAGTTGCTGCTGGCCAAGGTCAACTGCGACATCGAGCAGGACATCGTCGCCCGCTTCGGCATTCGCAGCCTGCCGACCGTGGTGCTGTTCAAGGACGGTCAGCCGGTCGACGGCTTTGCCGGGGCACAACCGGAATCCGCCGTGCGCGCGCTGCTGGAACCGCATGTGCAGATGCCGCCACCGGCCGCTGCCGACCCGTTCGAACAGGCTCAGGCGATGTTCGACGAAGGCCACTTCGCCGAGGCGGAAGCGGTGCTGGTGACCATTCTCAATGAAGACAATACCAACGCCAAAGCGCTGATCCTTTACGCACGCTGCCTGACCGAGCGCGGTGAGCTGGGCGAAGCGCAAACCGTGCTCGACGCGGTCAAGAGCGATGAGCACAAAGCCGCACTCGCCGGGGCCAAGGCGCAGATCCAGTTCCTCGGCCTCGCCCGCGACCTGCCGGACGCCGCCGACCTGAAAAGCCGCCTGGCGCAAAATCCACAGGACGATGAAGCGGTGTACCAACTGGCGATCCAGCAACTGGCGCGCCAGCAATACGAAGCGGCGCTGGACGCCTTGCTCAAACTGTTCATCCGCAACCGCAGCTACGGCGAAGGCTTGCCGCACAAGACCTTGCTGCAGGTGTTCGAGCTGCTGGGCAATGATCATCCGTTGGTGACGGCTTACCGTCGCAAAGTGTTTGCGGCGCTGTATTAAGGCCTCACCTGATCCAGCTATAGAGCGGCGTATCCCCGCCGCTCGCCACTTTCACATCGGCACTGTGGCGCAAACGCACGAGCAAACGCTTGCCCGCTACCGCACTGCCGGTGAGCGCCTCCAACTGATCGAGCAGATCCGGCCCGCTAAGTTGCCCGGCGTTGCGCAACAAGTCTTTGGCCACCTGCCACAGCGCATCATCCTGATTCACCGGCTTCGCCGCCGGGGCCGACGCCACTGCCTCAGACTGCGCAATCGGCGCCTGCCCGCTCAGCGCCGAACCGAGCCTCGCCCAATCGCTGTCATCCAGCTCCACCGTCAAATCCACCGGCACCTCGCCGACCGTTCCGCGTATCCGCAACATCAAGTTCGCTCCTGCATTTTTCTGACCTGCATGCTCCCATGGGACTTGTGCAACGCCAAGCGACGTTGTCCAGTGTGGCGGTTATCGAGCATTCATCTACAGTGTCCTTTTTCTCACAGCACCCTGTAATGAAACGAAGTTACTACGCCCTATTGATGACCCCACTCTTGCTCATCGTGGCATGGCGCATCTGGTTGCCTGCCGATCTTTCGGCTTGTCCCGCTGACGGGGAAACTGCAGGTCCACTGACCCTTGTTATTCGTGATTACTTTGAGCGCAATAGCCGGACCGACTGGCGAGACATGGATGATCGTTTCGACATACTTTCAACCCCCGAAGGCCAGAGCATAGCGAGTCAACCGAATTCACACACTTGCGAAGCATTGCGGGTACTCCAGAGTCCGGCGTTCAGTCAGAGTGAAAAAATCTTCACCATGGCACTTATGTTCAGACTGCCAATCGACCAGTACATGGCCCTGATGGATCGCAGTCATCAACTCTACACGCAGGGCAAAATGGATAAGGAGGTGCTGACTCTGGTGGTATTTCCGCGCGGAACAGCCATCAACTACTGGTGGCTTCCGGCTTGGCGACAGCGTTTCAGTCGCGATGCGCCGAGCGTGCTCGACGCAAATCTGATCAACGATGTTCTTTCGGGACACTATTGGTTCGACTATCCCGGCGCAGGCTTCTGATTCTGCAAGCATGACATCCAATCCCAGCACCGCCCGCGAACTCATCCCGGGCAGTGCTTAGCCATGTCTTGCGCAATCTCAAGCGCACGGGCACACTCTGCGGACTTTCGTTATAAGATTACATAACAAACTTTTCATTTTTCTCGGAGTCCGTCATGCGTCGTCTGTTGCTCGCTTTGCCGTTTGCCCTGTTGCCGCTGGCCGCTGCCCATGCGGTTGATGAGCACGATCATGATCATGAGCACGGCAGCCTCGGCGCTCACGAACATGGTGTGGGTCGCCTGAACGCCGCGCTCGATGGTCAGACCCTGGAGCTGGAGCTGGAAAGCCCGGCGATGAATCTGGTCGGTTTTGAACACGCCGCCACGTCGGATGCCGACAAGGCCAAAGTCGCTGCCGCTCGGGCGCAACTGGAAAAACCATTGGCTCTGTTCAGCCTGCCCGCTGCGGCCGGCTGCAAGGTGGTCAGTCAGGAACTGGAAAGCCCGCTGTTCGGCGACAAACCGGACGCCGACAATCACGACGAAGATGAAGCGGACAAGGACGGTCACGAGCATCACCACGACCACAGCGAAATCCATGCGCATTACCAATTCAGCTGCTCCACACCGGGGGCACTGACCACGCTGAACCTGACGAACATCTTCAAGACCTTCCCGGCGACGCAGAAGATTCAGGTACAACTGATCAGCGCGACCGGCCAGCAAGGTACCGAAGTGACGGCCAAGTCAGCTGCGCTGAAATTCTAGGATCCACCGAAATCCCCTGTGGGAGCGAGCCTGCTCGCGAAGGCGGCGTGTCAGTTGACATGTGGGTATCTGACCCAGCGCTTTCGCGAGCAGGCTCGCTCCCACAGGGTTATGTGTTCACTTCATGAAAATCGGTGCCATGACCCAAGCACTCATCGAACTTTCCGACCTTGGCTTCAACTGGCCCGGTCACCCGCCGCTGCTGGACATCCCGGCGTTTCGTCTGGAAGCCGGCGAAACCCTGTTTCTCAAAGGCCCCAGCGGCAGCGGCAAGACCACCCTGCTCGGCCTGCTCGGAGGGGTGCAGAAGCCCGGTCGCGGCAGCATTCGCCTGCTCGGCCAGGAGCTGACCGAGCTCTCTGCCGGCAAGCGCGATACGTTTCGCGTCGATCACACCGGTTACATTTTCCAGCAATTCAACCTGCTGCCGTTTCTCTCGGTGCGCGAGAACGTTGAGTTGCCGTGTCACTTCTCGAAACTGCGTGCGCAACGGGCGAAACAGCGCCACGGCAGCGTCGATCAGGCCGCCGCCACCCTGCTCGCGCACTTGGGTCTGAAGGACGAAAGCCTGCTCAGTCGCCGCGCCGACTCCTTGTCCATCGGCCAGCAACAACGGGTCGCTGCCGCCCGCGCGTTGATCGGCCAACCGGAGTTGGTGATCGCCGACGAACCGACCTCGGCACTGGATTACGACGCCCGCGAGAACTTCATTCGCCTGCTGTTTGCCGAGTGCCGCGAGGCCGGATCGAGTCTGTTGTTCGTCAGCCACGACCAGAGCCTGGCGCCGCTGTTCGACCGTCATCTGTCCCTGGCCGAACTCAATCGCGCCGCCACGTCCGCCGAGGTCTGAGATGTATCTGTTTCGTCTGGCCATGGCCAGCCTGGCCAACCGCCGCTTCACCGCACTGCTCACCGCTTTCGCCATTGCTCTTTCGGTGTGCCTGCTGCTCGCTGTCGAGCGCGTGCGCACCGAAGCCAAGGCCAGTTTCGCCAGTACCATCAGCGGCACTGACCTGATCGTCGGTGCTCGTTCGGGGTCGGTAAACCTGCTGCTGTATTCGGTGTTCCGCATCGGCAACGCTACCAACAACATCCGTTGGGACAGCTTTGAACACTTCGCCAACAACCCGAAAGTGAAGTGGGCAATCCCCATGTCCCTCGGCGACTCCCATCGCGGCTATCGCGTGATGGGCACCACCGAAGCCTACTTCGAGCACTACCAGTACGGGCGCCAGCAACACCTGGCGCTGGCCGACGGTCGCGCGTTTGCCACCGATCCTTTCGAAGTGGTGCTCGGTGCCGAAGTCGCCGAAGCGCTGCGCTACAAGCTCGGCGACAAACTGGTACTGGCCCACGGCGTGGCGGCGATCAGCCTGGTCAAGCACGACGACAAACCCTTCACCGTGGTCGGCATTCTCCAGCGTACCGGCACCCCGGTGGACCGCACGCTGCACATCAGCCTCGGCGGCATGGAGGCGATCCACATCGACTGGCACAACGGTGTGCCGGCGCGCGGCAACGGGCGGATCAGCGCTGATCAGGCGCGCAACATGGACCTGACCCCGCAAGCGATCACCGCGTTCATGCTCGGCCTCAACAGCAAGATTTCCACCTTTGCCTTGCAGCGCGAGATCAACGAGTACCGTGGCGAACCGATGCTGGCGATCCTGCCGGGCGTGGCCTTGCAGGAATTGTGGAGCCTGATGAGCACGGCCGAGAAAGCCTTGTTCGTGGTCTCGCTGTTCGTTGTGCTGACCGGGCTGATCGGCATGCTCACGGCGATTCTCACCAGCCTCAACGAACGTCGCCGCGAGATGGCGATTCTGCGTTCGGTGGGCGCGCGGCCGTGGCACATCGCAAGTCTGCTGGTGCTGGAAGCTTTCGCCCTGGCGCTGACCGGGGTGATTGCCGGGCTGGCGTTGCTGTACATCGGCATCGCCGCTGCGCAAGGGTACGTGCAGGCCAATTACGGTTTGTATCTGCCGCTGGCATGGCCGAGCGAGTATGAATGGACGCTGCTCGGTGGCATTCTGGCGGCCGCGCTGCTGATGGGCAGCGTGCCGGCCTGGCGCGCGTATCGCCAATCATTGGCCGATGGCCTGTCGATCCGTTTATGAGGATGTTCACCATGCCCCGCGCCCTGCTTGCGCTGCTGATGCTGGTCGCCCTGCCCGTGTGGGCAGCGGCGCCGAAAGACCTGACCTGGTCGGAAATGATCCCGCCGGACGCCGCGCCGGAAGTGCCGAACATGACCCCGCTGCACGACCTGTCGAAGATGGGCGACGCACTCTCTGCCGAGTCCGCGCCGGCGGCCAAGCAGGACATGCCCAACGCACCGGTAGTGAAGAGCCTCGACGGGCAGAACATTCGCCTGCCCGGTTACATCGTGCCGCTGGAAGTCAGCGAAGAGGGGCGCACCACGGACTTTTTGCTGGTGCCGTATTTCGGCGCCTGCATCCACGTACCGCCACCGCCGTCGAACCAGATCGTCCATGTGAAAAGCGAACTGGGCGTGAAGCTTGATGAGCTGTATCAGCCGTACTGGGTTGAAGGACCGTTGCAGGTGAAAGCCTCGAGCAGTGAGCTGGCCGATGCCGGGTATCAGATGGAGGCGGAGAAGATTTATGCGTATGAACTGCCGGAGTAATTCCCGGTAGTTTTGTATTGGCTGGTCTATCGTCTTCGCGAGCAGGCTCGCTCCCACAGGTGATCACATTCCAAGGTGGGAGCGAGCCTGCTCGCGAATAGGACTTCAAAGGTTTCACAGAAACCCAGCCCCTTCACTGTTTCATTGAGCTGAGTCAAAACACCGTATCAGACGGCTTCGTACCCTAGGACATCGAATTTTTATGTCCTTTCGGAGCCCCCATGAACAAGTCCTTGCTCAGCGCCCCGCTGTTTGCCCTCGCGCTCGCAGCCCCGCTCGCCCACGCCCACGAAGCCGGTGACATCCTCGTGCGCGCCGGTGCGATCACCGTCAACCCGAAGGCCGACAGCTCCAGCGTCAAGGTCGACCAGGGTCCGCTGAGCGGCACCAATCTGGGCGGCAAGGCGACCATGAGCAGCGACACCCAACTGGGCCTGAACTTCGCCTACATGCTCACCAACAACATCGGTATCGAACTGCTGGCAGCCACGCCGTTCGAGCATGACGTCAAGCTCAAGGGCACCGCCCTGCCCGCCGCCAACGGCAAGCTCGGCACGTTGAAGCACCTGCCGCCGACCCTCAGCGTGGTCTACTACCCGCTGGATTCGAAATCGGCCTTCCAGCCGTATGTGGGTGGTGGCATCAACTACACCTGGATCTACGACGAACACGTCGGCAGCGAAGCCAGCGCCAACGGCTTCAGCAACTTCAAGGCGAAAAACTCCTGGGGCCTGGCCTGGCAGGTCGGCGCCGACTACATGATCACCGACAACATCATGCTCAACGCCCAGGTGCGCTACATCGATATCGACACCCGCGCGACCGTCGAGAACAACGCCGTCGCCCCCGGCACCCGCGCGCGGGTAAATGTGGACGTCGATCCGTTCATCTACATGGTCGGTCTGGGCTATAAGTTCTAAGTCGATTTTTTACTGAACGTTCACGTGGTGGTGAATGAGGCTTGGTGGCGGGCAGGCACAGACCTGACGAAGACCGTACGCAGTCGATCGGGGGATAACATCCCCTCGCCACAGGGATAGCAATATTCCGGCCGTGAAAAAGGCGCCTGTTGAAAAAGGCGCCTTTTTCATTTGGTGCTGAGTCATGTGGGGCGTTGGAGGCCCGGGCCCCTCACCCCAGCCCTCTCCCGGGGGAGAGGGAGCCGATTTGTGTGTTGTTCAAAACCTGAGTTCGACTGGGTATCGCAAGTCGGCGTACTTCTCACAAACACCTCAGTCAGTTCCCTCTCCCCTGGGAGAGGGCTAGGGTGAGGGGCTTCTCAGGAGCGCCCCAGCAAGCGCGCCAAGCCCACACTCATCGGCGTCTGCGGCGGCATTTCGAAGCGCTGCTGCAAGCGTCGGTTATCGGCTCGCGAATGGCGGATATCACCTGAACGCGCCGGCCCGTAGCTCACGGGCGGCAGTTCACCGACCACTGATTTTAATGCTTCGAGCATCTGCTTCAGGCTCATCGCCTGATTCCAGCCGACATTGACCGCACCTTCCTGCACTTCAGGCTTTTCCAGCGCCTGCACCAGCAAGTCGACCAGATCACCGACATAGAGGAAATCGCGAGTCTGCTCGCCATCGCCAAACACTGTGATCGGCAAACCCTTCGAGGCGCGCTCGCTGAAAATGCTGATCACCCCGGAATACGGCGAGGACGGATCCTGGCGGGGGCCGAAGATGTTGAAGAAGCGAAAAATTGCCGGTTCCAGGCCATGCTGGCGACGGTAGAAATCGAAGTACTGCTCACCGGCCAGTTTGTCCGAGGCATAGGGTGTCAGCGGCGCTTTTGGCGTGTCTTCATCAATCGACTCGCCCTCGCCATTGTTGCCGTACACCGCCGCGCTGGAGGCGTACACCACACGTTTGACCCCGGCCAGGCGCATGGCTTCGCAGACATTCAGGGTGCCGATGAAATTGCTCTGGTGGGTTTTCACCGGATCGTCCACCGAGGCCTGCACCGAAGCCACGGCCGCCAGATGCGCGACAGCGTTGCAACCTTGCATGGCGCGGGCGACCAAAGCGGCATCGGCGACATCGCCGACCACCAGTTCGACCTTGGGATTGTCCAGCGGCAGGTTGCTGCGCTTGCCGGTCGACAAATCGTCGAGCACGCGTACCGCATAGCCCTTGGCGAGCAAGGCGTCGGTCAGGTGCGAGCCGATGAATCCTGCTCCGCCGGTGATTAGAACCGTTGCTTCAGCCATGTCGGTAAAACCTGTCCAGTAGACCCGGGAGCGCGGCACGCCAGGCGCGCGGCTTGATCCCGAAAGTGTGGAGAATTTTCTTGCAGGCCAGCACCGCGTGTTGCGGTTCTTCGGCGGCGTCCGGGCGCGCGGCGTGGGCCTGCGCGGTCGGTGCTTCGATCGCCAGCGGATGCAGGCTGCGTGCTTCGGTGAGAATCGCCTGGCCCAGCGCCAGCGGTGTGGTCGCTTCGTGGCCGGCGTAATGGTAAGTGCCCCACAGCGGCGCGGCGCAGTCGAGTTGCTTGAGCACGGAGATGATCACTCGCGCGGCGTCATCGACCGGAGTCGGATTGCCGCGCCGATCATCGGCCAGCAGCAACTCTTCGGGTTGTTCCGCACGGGCGAGGAAGCGCCCGAGCGTGCCGTCCGGGCTGTCGTCGAGCAGCCAGCCGAAACGCAGCAGTACATGTTGCGGGCAGGTCGCGCGCACGCTTTGCTCGATGCGCCACAAGGCCTGACCGCGCAGGCCCAGCGGCACCGGTTCGTCTTTTTCGCTGTAGGCCGTGGCCCGCGAGCCGTCGAACACGCGATAGCTCGACGGCTGCACGAGGACAATGTTGTGGTGCTGGCACAGTTCGGCCAGACGCTCGATGGCGCGTTCCTGACCGCTCATGCGGCTTTCGCTGACGCTCTCGGCCTGGAACCAGTCGAAATAGTAGGCGAGGTTGATCAACGCATCGGGACGGGTGTCGTCGAGCAATTGGGTGAGGCTCGCGGCATCCCAGCCGTTTTCGGGCGGGCGGGGGGCGAGGAAACCGATGTCTTCTTCCGCACCGAGGCGAATCAGCGCCTGCCCAAGGGCATTTCCGCCGCCCAGTAACATAAGGCGCATTCGCATAGAGTCAGCAGGCCCAGTCTGATTGGAACGATGGCTTTGGCGACGGTTCTCGTGGAACCGTCGTCGATAATTGCCGGAATCGTTGCATTTTGCGGGTTTAGTGCGCAACCGTCATCCGTAAAGTGTAGATGCGGGGATTAGTATTGAGGCAACCGGCCTCATCGCTGGCAAGCCAGCTCCCACAGTTTTGTGCCAGGCATGAATCCTGTGGGAGTTGGCTTGCCGACGATAAGGGCCTGACTGTCGCTGAAGATCCCCAGTGGTACTTGCATCTTCCCGCCCCCGCCCGCATAACTTCAGTCATGAATCTGCCCCTCCCCGCCAACAGTGCGCTGGCCGGTTTCCACCCCGCCGTCAGCGCCTGGTTCAACAAGACTTTCCCGGCGGTCACCGCCGCTCAGGCCCGTGCGTGGCCGTTGATCCGCCAGCGCCGGTCGACGCTGATCGCCGCGCCCACTGGCTCGGGCAAAACCCTGACCGCGTTCCTCGTCGTGCTTGATGAGCTTGTCCATCGAGGTCTGGAACAGCCCGATGGTCTGCCCGCCGAAACCCTGGTGGTCTATGTCTCACCGCTGAAGGCACTGTCCAACGACATTCAGATCAACCTGCAGAATCCGCTCGCTGGCATTACCGCGCAATTGCGCGAAATGGGCCTGCCGGAGCTGACCATCACTGCCGCCGTACGAACCGGCGACACGCCGCAGAAAGACCGCGCCGCCATGCGCAAGAGCGCGCCGCACATTCTGGTCACCACCCCGGAATCGCTGTACGTGCTGCTCGGCTCAGAATCCGGGCGCAGGATGCTCGGCACCACGCGCACGGTGATCATTGACGAAATCCACGCCATGGCCGCCGGCAAGCGCGGCAGTCATCTGTCCTTGAGCCTCGAGCGTTTGCAAGCACTCTGCGCCGAACCGCTGACCCGCATCGGCCTGTCCGCCACGCAGAAGCCGGTAGAAGCCGTGGCGCAATTCCTGGTCGGTCACGATCGCCCCTGCGAAATCGTCGACATAGGCCACGCCCGTCCACGAGACCTCGGCATCGAAGTGCCGCCGGTGCCGCTGTCGGCAGTAATGGCCAACGATGTCTGGGAACTGGTGTACGAGCGCCTCGCCAAACTCGCCCGCGAGCACCGCACCACGCTGATTTTCGTCAACACCCGACGCCTTGCCGAGCGCCTCAGCCGGCATCTGAGCGAACGCCTCGGCAAGCAGGCCGTGGCGGCGCACCATGGCAGCCTGGCCAAGGAGTTTCGCCTCGACGCCGAACAACGGCTCAAGCGCGGCGAGCTGCAGGTGCTGATCGCCACGGCATCACTTGAACTGGGCATCGATATCGGTGAAGTCGACCTGGTCTGCCAGATCAGTTCGCCGCGTTCGATTGCTGCGTTTCTGCAACGGGTCGGTCGCTCCGGACACCAGGTCGGCGGCACGCCCAAGGGGCGTTTGTTCGCCACCACCCGCGACGATCTGATCGAATGCGCCGCCCTGCTCGACTGCGTGCGTCGGGGCGAGCTCGATACGCTGCACATTCCGGAAAAACCGCTGGACGTGCTGGCGCAGCAGATCATTGCCGAGGTCAGTTGCCAGGAATGGTCGGAGGACGCATTGCTGGCGATGTTCCGCCGAGCCTGGCCGTATCGCGACCTCGATGAAAAACACTATCAGGCCCTGCTGAGCATGCTCGCCGAGGGTTACAACGGCCGCCAAGGCATCCGCAGCGCCTACCTGCACCGCGATGCCGTCAGTCGCACCTTGCGTGGCCGGCGTGGCGCGCAACTGACCGCCGTGACCAGTGGCGGCACCATCCCGGACAACGCCGACTACAGCGTGCTGCTCGAACCCCAGGGTTTGAACATCGGCAGCGTCAACGAAGACTTCGCCGTGGAAAGTATCGCCGGCGACGTGTTCCAGCTCGGCAATACCTCGTACCGCATCCTGCGGGTGGAAAGCGGCAAAGTGCGCGTCGAGGATGCGCAGGGCATGCCGCCGACCATTCCGTTCTGGCTCGGCGAAGCGCCGGGGCGCAGTGATGAACTGTCGGCGGCCGTCGCGCGCCTGCAAGCGCAGCTGGACGAATTGCTCAGCGCCAGCCCCGGTAATCTGCAACCGGCGCTCGACTGGCTGACCACCATACTCGGCCTCAACCTCGCCAGCGCCGAGCAACTGGTCGAATATCTGGCGCGCGCGCGGCAAACCCTCGGCGCCCTGCCCTCGCAGGACACGCTGTTGATGGAGCGGTTTTTCGACGAGTCCGGCGGCACCCAATTGATCATTCACACGCCGTTCGGCAGCCGCATCAACCGCGCCTGGGGGTTGGCGCTGCGCAAGCGTTTCTGCCGCACCTTCAACTTCGAATTGCAGGCCGCCGCCAGCGAAGACGCGATCGTGCTGTCGCTGTCCACCAGCCACAGCTTCGAGCTCGACGAAGTCTGGCGTTACCTGCACAGCAACAGCGCTGAACACACGCTCATTCAAGCCGTGCTTGATGCTCCGTTATTCGGCGTGCGCTGGCGCTGGAATGCCGGGGTGGCGCTGGCGTTGCCGCGCTTCACCGGCGGGCGCAAAGTCGCTCCGCAGCTGCAACGGATGAAGAGCGAAGACCTCATCGCCAGCGTCTTCCCCGACCAGATCGCCTGCCTGGAAAACCTCGCCGGCGAGCGTGAAGTCCCCGAACATCCGCTGGTGGAACAGACCCTCGACGATTGCCTGCACGAAGCGATGGACAGCGAAGGCTGGCTGACCCTGCTGCGGCGCATGGAGCGTGGCGAGGTGCGCCTGATCGCCCGTGATCTGCCTGCTCCGTCACCACTGGCGGCAGAAATCCTCAGCGCCCGGCCGTACACGTTTCTCGACGACGCGCCGCTGGAGGAACGCCGCACGCAAGCGGTGATCAATCGACGCTGGAGCGATCCGCAGTCGACCGATGATCTCGGCGCGCTGGACGCCGATGCGATCACCGCAGTGCGCGAAGAAGCCTGGCCGTCGCCCAACTCCCTGGATGAGATGCACGAAGCGCTGATGAGCCTCGCCTGCATAAGCGACACCGAAGCGCGCGCCAACGCGGGTTGGCCGGACTGGCTGCAAACGCTGATGGCCAGCGGGCGCGCCTGCCGGTTGCAGATCGACGCCGAGCATCAGTTATGGCTGGCCCGCGAACGCTTGAGTTGCCTGCAAGCACTTTATCCACAGGCGACGTTGCTGACTGAGGCGGTGGCGCTGCCCGGATTCGACGATACGTGGGCATTCGATGAGGCGCTGGTCGAAGTGATCCGCGCCCGCCTCGGCGCCTTTGGGCCACTCCCGTTGCCCGCCATTGCCGAGCCGCTCGCGCTGCCAGCCGCGCAAGTCAATCAGGCCCTCGCGCAACTGGAACGCGAAGGCTATGTGTTGCGCGGCCAGTTCACGCCGAACAGCGCGATTGAAGAATGGTGCGAACGCCATCTGCTGGCGCGCATCCATCGCTACACGGTCAAGCGCCTGCGTCGGGAAATCGAACCGGTGGCATTGCAGGACTTCATGCGTTTTCTGTTCGACTGGCAGCATCTGACGCCGGCCACCCAAGGTCAGGGCAGTGCGGTGCTGCCGGCGATTGTCGGCCAGTTCGAAGGCTACCCGGCGGCAGCTTCGGCGTGGGACAGCGACATCCTGCCGGCGCGCCTCAAGGACTATTCGCCGAGCTGGCTGGACGAACTGTGCCGCAACGGCAAACTGGTGTGGACGCGCATCAATGCGCGGCAGAAGGTCAGCGGCTCGGCATTGCGCAGTACACCGATTGTGCTGCTGCCGCGTAGCCAGGTGGGTTTGTGGAGTGCATTGGCGGAACGAACGCCAGTGAGCGAGTTATCGCCGAAAACACAGAAAGTCTTTGAGGCGCTGAGTCAGCATGGCGCGCTGTTTTTCGATGAGTTGATTCATGAAGCGCGCCTGCTGCGCAGCGAACTGGAAATCGCCCTGCAGGAACTGGTCGCCGCAGGTTTGGTGAACGCCGACAGCTTCGCCGGCTTGCGTGCGCTAATCACTCCTGCAAGCAAGCGCCAGCAGCGCAGCAGTCGACGCGGACGCGGGGCGTTTATCGGCGGCATGGACGATGCCGGGCGCTGGGCATTACTGCGCCGGGGTTCGTCAGCCGATGCCGCCGAGACACTCGAACACGTCGCCATGACCCTGCTGCGCCGCTACGGCGTGGTGTTCTGGCGTCTGCTGGAACGCGAAGCGGACTGGTTGCCGAGCTGGCGGGAATTGCTGCGCACCTTTCATCGTCTGGAGGCGCGGGGCGAGATTCGTGGCGGGCGGTTTGTCAGTGGTCTGGCTGGCGAGCAGTTTGCCTTGCCCGAAGCCATTCCCTTGCTGCGCGAAGTACGCCGACGCCCGCAGGACGGCAGCCTGGTGGCGGTGTGTGGGGTTGATCCGCTGAATCTGGCCGGGACGTTGTTGCCCGGGGTGAAAGTGCCGGCGCTGGTGAGCAATCGGCTGGTGTATCGCGATGGCGTGCCGGTGGCGGCGGTGATTGCCGGCAAGCAGCAGGTTTGGGTAGAGCTGGATCCGATAGCCATGGGACAACTGCATGCCAAGCTGATCCGGCATTGAGAGTGTTCGCACCGGCGTCTTCGCGAGCAGGCTCGCTCCCACAGTTCAATCCCGTTTCCCCTGTGGGAGCGAGCCTGCTCGCGAATGGCCGGCCCTGCACCCCAAAATCATGCTTCAGGTCCGCGACTCCTGCGGCACCTCACCCGCAACCACCGCCCCCTCCTCCTGCCGCTTCGGCAATAACACCTGCTGTGGATAAGTCTGCGCAAAATGCACATTCGGTGTGTTATCCACAAGCTTCTTCAAGCGCTGGTTGAACGCGCGGCTCACCGCATATTGCCCACCGGACACCGTGCGGAATTGCGCCGTCAAGACCACGCCGTTGAGATCCATTTTGTCCACGCCAAACACATCCAGCGGCCCTTGCAGGTTGTACTTGAGGAACGGGTCTTCGCGGATCGAATCGCCGGCCTCGCGGATCAGCTCGATGGCTCTGTCGACATCGGTGTCGTAAGTGAACTGCACCGAGAAGAATGCGAAGGCGAACTGGCGTGATTGGTTGGTCACAGCCTTGATCTGGCCGAACGGCACCGAGTGCACAAAACCCTTGCCGTCACGCAGGCGCAGGGTGCGGATGGTCAAACCTTCCACGGTGCCGGCGTGGCCGGAATCAAGCACCACCCAGTCGCCGATCGACAGGGTGTCTTCGATGATGATGAACAGCCCGGTGATGACGTCCTGCACCAATTGCTGCGAACCGAAACCGATCGCCAGACCGACCACCCCCGCACCGGCCAACAGAGGCGCAACGTTGATCCCCAGATTGGCCATGGTGGTAATCGCGCAGATCACCACGAGGATGATTTTGATCGCATTGCGCAGCAGCGGCAGGATGGTTTTCACCCGCGTGCTCGGCTGGCGTGCCGCGCGTTTGCTCAGCGGTGGTTTCAGCGCTTCCTGAATCGCCGTGTCGAGCACCACCCACAGCAGCCACGTCACCAGGAAGATCAGACCGATGCTGCTCAAGGCATTGCTGATCGCTCGACCGACGGTGCTGCTCTGGGCGAAATCGAGCAACGACACGCCCCAGATCCGCCCGAGAATATCGATGAACACAATCGCCATGACAATCCGCAGCAACGCATGCAACAGGCTGAGAAAACGTTCCTTGTAGGCACTGCTGCGCTGGATCGCCTCGGCCTTGCGCGACTTGAACAGGTGCTGCAACACCGTGCTGAGAAACACCGTGGCGATCAGCAGCACGGTAGTGAACAAGGCGCAGCGCAGGGCTTTCTGATTGTCCTCGCCAATGCCGATCAGGCTGACTGCCGAGACCAGCACCATCAGCACGATCGGCCAGTACCACAACCCGGAAAATATCCGCAGCGACTCCTGCAGCGACGGTTGTTTCAAACGCTGGCTGAGCGGGCGATTGCGGATCAGATGTGCCACCGGCCGGCGCAGGCGAATCACCAGCAAACCGAAAATCACCGAGGCGATCAGCCCGGTGAACACGGCGATGCTGCTGGTGATATTGCCGCCCAATTGTCGGGCGATCTGCGGGCTGGTCAGGGCATCACTGAGGGCGGCGAGAAAGCCGATCAGGAACAGCGGTCGCGGGCAGTATTCACGGATGATTCGCGCGGCGGCGCGCTTGTGGCCGACGTTGAACATCACCACCACGCACAACAACATCGACGTGGAAAAAATGCCGCTGCTGGTGGCGTAGGCCAGACACAGCGCCAGCGCGCGCCCCACCGAAGCTTGCAGAAAGTGGCTGACATACAGCGTCAGCGGCAGGCAGATCAGCGCCGGCACGGTGTAAGGCAGCACGTAACCGAGCAGATCCTGACTGCGCTGACGGGTGCGCAACCAGCGGCCCTCACGCAGACGCTTGGCCAACAGACTGCCGAGCACGGTCAGCAGGGCGAAACTGCCCAGCCAGACTCCCGACAACGTGAGGAAATCCCCGGCCACGCTCCAGCCCGAGCGGTTCGACGGTTGCTTGACCAGCCTGTCGACCTCATCCGCCGCACGGTCGGCGCGCAGCCGCCAGGCATCGACCAGGTGTTCGTTGAGATCGAGTTTTTCCTGCACATCGTCGATGCTCGTACTGATCGCCCCGAGCAGACCGCCCTGCACCAGCGGTTCCGGTTCGGCAGGTTTTTCCGCCGTATCGGCGGCAGCCGGAACGCCCGGCAGCGCAACGGCTTGCGATGTGTTGACGCCCAAGCACAGCAGCGCTCCCAGCAGAATGGCGATCCTGAAATTGCGCAAAGCTCCGATCTCCCGTGGCTGACCCTGGTAAGGAACTGATCGGTAATTGCGCGGCAAGTTCAAGAGCCCCCTCACCCCAGCCCTCTCCCCCAGGAGAGGGAGCCGACCGAGTTGCATGACCAAAATCACCAACTGCACGTCTTGAGTCGAACTCAAGTCCTGAAGACCATGAAGATCTGCTCCCTTCCCCCTCGCCCCCTTGGGGGAGAGGGTTGGGGTGAGGGGGTAAGCTCTTGATCTTCGCTTCACCCGCGACCGTCCGTAACTCCACAGAAACTTTCCCGCCCCCACCGCAGTCATCACAGAACATCGGCAACACGAGGACTTTCTACGGGAGGATGGGATGGCGACGATTCACATCGGTATTTCAGGCTGGCGCTACGCCCCGTGGCGCGGGGATTTCTACCCGAAGGGACTGGCGCAGAAGCGCGAATTGCAGTTCGCCTCCCGCGCGGTCAACAGCATTGAAATCAATGGATCGTTCTACGCTCTGCAACGCCCCGAACGTTACGCCCAGTGGTATGCCGAAACCCCTGATGACTTCGTCTTCAGCGTCAAGGCACCGCGCTTCATCACCCACGTGCGCCGTTTGCGCGAAATCGAAAAACCGCTGGCGAATTTCTTTGCCTCGGGCGTGCTGGAGCTGAAGGAAAAACTCGGGCCGATCCTCTGGCAGTTTCCGCCAAACTTCAAATTCGACGCCGAGCGTTTCGACCAGTTTCTCGCGCAACTGCCCCACGACACCCAAGCCGCAGCAGCCCTCGCCCGCCAGCACGATTCGCATCTGCCCGGCCACGCCAGCGTCAAAGCCTGGAGTAAAAAGCCGTTGCGCCATGCCGTGGAAATTCGTCACGAGAGTTTTATCGACCCGGAGTTCGTACGCCTGCTCAAGCGCCATAACACCGCGCTGGTGGTCGCCGACACCGCCGGCAAATGGCCGTACCGCGAAGACCTCACCAGCGACTTTGTCTATCTACGCCTGCACGGCGCTGAAGAGCTCTACGCCAGCGGTTATTCCGAACAAGCGCTCAAGCGCTGGGCCGAGCGCATCGACGCCTGGCATCACGGTAAACAGCCTGAGGATGCACACCTGATAGCGCCACGCCTGAAACCCCGCGCCCGCAAATCCCGCGAAGTGTTCTGCTACTTCGACAACGACATCAAAGTCCGCGCGCCCTACGACGCACGCAACCTCTTGCAGCGCTTCGACCTCGATAAAGACCTCGCCACGACTCCCGGGCAAGTTGCCGCAGAAGGAGTTCTGTCATGAGCATTCCCGAACCGGTCGGTTTTACCGACGAAGGCTCCGTGGTTGCGCCCTCGGTGCGCACCTTCACCGTACTGACGGTCAACACCCACAAGGGCTTCACCGCGCTGAACCGGCGTTTCATTCTGCCGGAGCTGCGTGAAGCGGTGCGCAGTGTCGCCGCCGACGTGGTGTTTCTGCAGGAAGTCCACGGCACGCACGAGCAGCATCCGAAACGCTACGACAACTGGCCGACGATGCCGCAATACGAATTTCTCGCCGACAGCCTCTGGCCGCAATTCGCCTACGGGCGCAACGCGGTGTACCCGGCGGGCGATCACGGCAATGCGCTGCTGTCGAAATTCCAGATCATCCGCCACGACAACCTCGATGTGTCGATCAGCGGCCATGAAAACCGCGGCCTGTTGCATTGCGTGCTGCGCCTGCCTGGCGACGGCACCGAAGTGCATGCGATCTGCGTGCATCTGGGCCTGCGCGAGAGCCACCGCAACGCGCAACTGGATCTGCTGATGCAACGTCTCGCCGAATTGCCCGCCGACGCCCCGGTGATCGTCGCTGGCGATTTCAACGACTGGCGCCAGCGTGCCGATGCGCAGCTCAAGCCCTGTGGCCTGCGCGAAGTGTTCGCCGAGCAGTACGGCAAGCCGGCGCGCAGTTTTCCCGCGCGGTTGCCAGCGCTACGACTCGACCGCATCTACGTACGCAACCTCAAGGCCAGCCGGCCGAAAGTTTTGACCAACCGGCCCTGGTCCCACCTTTCCGACCACGCACCGTTATCGGTGGAGATTGAACTATGAACAGTGCGCCACTGGAAAAATCTGCCGTCGACCCGGTCCCGTTGAACCCGCCCGTGCGCGAGCCCGGCCACGTTGACGTCGAGTATCAATGGCACAGCAACAACCGCGTAGAGCTGCTGGAGAACGGCGAGGAATATTTCCCCCGCGTGTTCGAAGCGATGCGCGCAGCCAAGAGCGAAATCCTGCTGGAGACCTTCATCGTTTTCGAAGACAAGGTCGGTGCCGAGTTGCAGCAAATCCTCATCGAAGCCGCCCAGCGTGGCGTGCGCACCACGGTCAGCCTCGACGGCTTCGGCTGTGGCGAGCTGAGCACCGGCTATCTGTCGGCCTTGAGCGATGCCGGCGTGCACTTGCAAATCTTCGATCCGGCGCCCAAGCACCTGGGCATCCGCACCAACTGGTTCCGCCGCTTGCACCGCAAGATCGTGGTGGTCGACGGCTTGATCGCGTTCATCGGCGGGATCAACTTTTCCGGCGATCACTTGGCCGACTTCGGCCCTGAAGCCAAGCAGGATTACTCGGTGGAGATCCAGGGCCCGGTGGTCGCCGATATCCATCACTTCGCCCTGCTGCAAAGCGGTCGTCCCGGACGCGCGCGGTTCTGGTGGCAGCGCCGGCGCCAGCGTCTGGAGGAAATGGCCTTCACCGACCACGACGGCCAGGTGCGCCTGGTGTTCCGCGATAACGATCAACACAACACCGATATCGAAGACGTGTATTTGCAGGTGCTGCGCAAGGCCAAGCGCCGGGTAATCATAGCCAACGCCTACTTCTTTCCCGGCTACCGTTTGCTGCGCGAAATCCGCAACGCCGCCCGCCGTGGCGTCGAGGTGCGGCTGATCCTGCAGGGCCAGCCGGACATGCTCGTGGCGAAACTGGCGGCGCGCATGACCTACGATTATCTGCTGCGTGCCGGCGTGCAGATCCACGAATACTGCCAGCGCCCGCTGCACGGCAAGGTCGCGCTGGTCGACGATGACTGGAGCACCGTGGGCTCGAGCAATCTCGACCCGCTGAGCCTGTCGCTGAATCTGGAAGCCAACGTGCTGATCCGCGATCGAGCGTTCAATCAGCACCTGTACGAACGCCTCGAAGACCTCAGCCAGAACCACTGCAAAGCCATGGACGCCAAACTCTTGCCGCGTGGGCGCATCTGGCACATGACCGTGGGTTTTCTGGTGTTCCACTTCCTGCGGCACTTTCCGGCCATGGCCGGTTGGCTGCCGGCGCATAAACCGCGTCTGAAGCCTTTCCGAGGTGCGCGTCCATGAGTCATTCCGAAGTGCACTCCGATAGCCATTCGGCACAAGCGGCGCCGTCGAAATGGAGCCGCTGGAAACGTCCGCTGACCATCCTGTTTTTCCTCGCGCTGATCGTCCTGCTGACGATGTTCGCCACCCGCATCGAATGGGCCGAGGTGCTGGAGACCCTCGCCGATTTCAAGGTGCGCACGCTGATCATCGCCGCCAGCCTGACCCTGCTGAGTTTTCTGGTGTACGCCAGTTTCGACCTGATCGGCCGCACCTACATTCGTCAGGACCTGACCTGGAAGCAGATCCTGCCGGTGGGCATCATCAGCTACGCCTTCAACCTCAATCTCAGCGCCTGGGTCGGCGGCATCGCCATGCGCTATCGCCTGTATTCGCGGCTGGGCGTAAGCAAAGGCAACATCGCCAAGATTCTTGGCCTGAGCCTGGCGACCAACTGGTTCGGCTACATGACCATCGCCGGCGTAGTGTTCAGCAGCGGTCTGGTGACGATGCCGCCGGGCTGGAAGCTCAGCAGTTCGGCCTTGCAACTGGTCGGTGTGTTATTGCTGCTGGTCAGCGCCGGCTATCTGGCGGCGTGTCAGTTTTCCAAGCGCCGCGAGTGGTCGATTCGCGGCGTGGAAATCAACCTGCCATCGCTGCGCATGGCGGTGCTGCAATTGCTTTTGGGCGCGTTGAACTGGTCGCTGATGGCGGCGGTGATCTTCACTCTGCTGCCGAGCAAACTGGATTATCCGCTGGTGCTCGGCGTGCTGTTGATCAGCGCGATTGCCGGGGTCATCACGCACATTCCGGCGGGGCTGGGTGTGCTTGAGGCAGTGTTCGTGGCGCTGCTGCAGCACGAGGCATCGCGCGGCAGTCTGGTCGCGGGATTGCTGGCGTATCGGGCGATCTATTTTCTGCTGCCGCTGTTGATTACGGTGGTGATGTATCTGGTGGTGGAAGCCAAGGCCAAGGCGTTGCGGATTGAGAAGAAACCGTCCTGACCAAGCATTGCTGCTGATGGCCCTTTCGCGAGCAGGCTCGCTCCCACATTTGAAATGCGTTCAACCTGTGGGAGCGAGCCTGCTCGCGAAGGGGGCCGGTACACGCGACAGATCATCTGGATTGGATAATGCTCAACCGCTCCCCCACCACCATCTCGGTAATCCAGTCCACCAGAATCGAGGTGTAGGCCTGCTGCGACACCGGGTCACTCAACGCGTGATCCGCGCCATCAATGATCCGGTGGGTCAACGAGTGGGTCTGCTGACAGGCGGCGCGGTAACTCATGATCGTCGCGTGGGGCACGAAATCGTCGGTTTCCGATTCCACCAACAGCACGTCGCCAGTGAATTGCGAGCAGGCATGCAGGGCGCGATTGCTGTCGGCGCGCACCAGCGTGCCGCGATAATCGCGCAGGTCGGCCTTGTCCAGATCGCGTTTAGGCGTGTGCCATTGCTCGTCGCGGTACAGCGCCGGCACGCGCAGCGCCAGCCAGCGCACCGGGCGCAGTGACGTAAGGATCGAGGCCAGATAACCGCCATAACTGGTGCCGACCACGGCGATTGCCGAAGTGTCGAGGGCCGGGTGCGCCAGCAAGCGATCGTAGGCCGCCAGCAAATCACGCAGATTGTCTTCACGGGTCACCCGGGTCAGCGGAATTCCGGTGCCGCCGGTGTGCCCGCGCAGGTCGAAGGTCAGGCACACACAACCCAGGCCGGCGATGCCTTTGGCCCGTTCCAGATCACGCTCCTGACTGCCGCCCCAACCGTGAACAAACAACACCCCCGGGACTTTCGATTTGGGACTGAGAAAAGTCCCGCTCATCTGTTCGTCATCAATGTCGATTTGAATGCTTTCGCTTCTAGCCGTCATAGGATTGGACCGTCACATATTTGAGAAGAAATGCGCTGTTTTCCGCCGGTCCGCGATAGACTTCGATGGCGTCCGCCGGCAGCGCCTGATCGGTATAGGTTTCCACCGACGACACGCGAATCGCGCGCATCTGTGGATCGTTGACGAAGCTTTGCAGCGCCGCCACTTCAGCGCTGCTGGCACCGCCCATGCGCCAGGATTGTTCGAGCACGCCGCTGCGCGGGTTACCGCTGGCGTCGAGGCCCTGGGCGATATCGTAATTGCGCCGCGAGGCGAAGAAGCGCGGGTAGGCTTCGTTGGCGGCGCTGTCGAAGACCTGTGCCTGCTCAATGGCCAGACGCACATCGTCAGGCAGATCCAGCGCGAGCAATTGGTCATAGCCGCCCTGCACCACCAGCAGATTCGAACCGCCGTAGACCTCTTCGCCCTGGCCGTCCTCGGTCAAGTATTGATCACCGCAATAGCTCAACACTTTGCCGCCGATGAACGACTGGCCGACGCTGTGGGTGACGACGTTGCTCAAGTCCTGCTCCAGCACTACGCCGTCCTTGAACAGATTTTGCGACTCGGGCCGCGCGAGGATTTCATCGAACGCGTCGAGGCTCTTGATCACTTCCTGACCGCGACCGGCGCAAGCGTGAACCGGCTTCAAGCGAATCGGCCCGGCGTACAGCAGATGTTCGGCGGCGGGCCGTGCATCTTCCAGGGCAAATACGCTGAGACCGTCGAGCACAACGTTGCGCACCCGCTCCGAAAACAGCGGCGACCAGCCCTGCGGCGCGTGCGCCAGATGACTGCGCAAACCGTGGCTGATGGCTTTGGTGCAGATGAAATCGTATTCGACGTAACCGCCCCACAAGTCATCGGGGCCTTTGATGCCCAGCGCTTGAGCGTGGGCGGCGCCAACGATGGTTTGCGTTGGCAGCAGATACAGCTCGCGGCCCTGATGTTTGGCCGGATCGTAACTGCCGCCGAATTTGCAGCCGAGAATCTGCGCCATCCAACGCGCCAGAGCCTTGTTGGTCTCGACTTCATGTTGCGGCGCCTCGGCACGCACCGAATGGGCCACGACGATTTTGTTGCTGGGTGTCGGGGTCATGCGTTCCCCTTTTATCAGTCGATGGGTTCTCAAAGGAAATTGCAGAGATCAGGCCAAACAACGATCCCGCCGAACCGCCCGATAATCGGGAGTTTGCCGTGAATGTGCTGGCATGAGGCCTGTTTCAAACTGCACGACGGCGCGCAAAACTCCGGCAAATTGCACGATCTCTCATCCTTGCAGAGTTTATTGTGGGAGCGAGCTTGCTCGCGAATGCGGGGTGTCAATCGAAGCTGATATGTCTGACACACTGAATTCGCGAGCAAGCTCGCTCCCACAGGAAGCTCATTGATTCAGCTTACCGCGTCAGACCAAACCGCCCCCGGTACTCACTCGGCCCCAACCCGGTAATCTTCTTGAAGATCGCACGAAACGCGCCCGGATCCTGATAGCCCACCGTCCAGGCAATGTGGTCGATCGTGCCATTGGTGAACTCGAGCATTTCTCGCGCTTTGCCGACCCGCAGGTGCTGGCAATATTCGGTCGGTTTCAAGCCTGTCGCGGCGCGGAATCGGCGCAGGAAAGTGCGCTCTTCAAGGCCCGCGCGCTCGGCCATCGCGTTCAGCGAAACATCCGTCGCCCCGGTGCTTTGCAGCCAGTGCTGAACCTTGAGAATCGCCGCGTCGCCATGACTGAGAATCGGCGCGAAATTGCTCCCGCATTCACTGGCGCTGTCGCTGTGTTCCATCACCAGAAAACGCGCGGTCGCGGTGGCGATGCTCGGGCCGAGCAAGCGATCGACCAGGCGCAGTCCCAGTTCCGACCAGGCCATCAGCCCGGCCGTGGTGATCAGGTCACCGTCGTCGACAATCGGCGTGTCGGCCTTGAGTTTGATCTTCGGGTAACGCTCGGCAAACGCCTGGGCCGAGGTCCAGTGGGTGGTGGCGCTGCGACCGTCGAGCAAGCCGCTTTCAGCGAGCATCAACGAGCCCACACAAACACCACCAAGGGTTGCGCCGCGCGCATGCTGATCGCGCAGCCATTGCGCAAGACTCGCGGTCATCTGCGCCGCATCGAACCCGCCGAGGGACGGCGGAATCAGCACGGCGAGCAAGGCGTCTTCGGCGCCGGGATGACTGTCGTAAACCCGCGTCGGCAACTGCTCGCCCTCGACCTGCCAGTGACTGACCCGCAGCAAGGGCAATTGCACAGCCTGATACTCGGCGGCAATGCGGTTGGCCACCGCGAACAGGTCGGTCAGACCGTGCACCGCCGCCAGTTGCGCGCCGGGGTAAATCAGCACGCCCAGTTCAGCGGTGGCGGCTCTTTGTGCAGCCATTGTCAGTTTTCCCCCGTCTATTGTCGGTGCGGCCAATCCTCGAATCCTCGGCCAGCGTCAATACTGAGGCCACACCCAATCACTGCCTCGAGGACAATCCCATGGCCAAGCAAGCGCTCATCGTAGTCGATATCCAGAACGACTACTTCCCCCAAGGCAAGTGGCCGCTGGTCGGCGCCGACGCCGCTGCGGACAACGCCGCACGGCTGATCGCAGCCTTTCGCGAAACGGGCGATCCGGTGGTGCACATTCGGCATGAATTCACTTCCGACGAGGCACCGTTTTTCACTCCCGGCTCCGAGGGCGCGAAACTGCATCCGAAAGTGCTCAACCATGCCGATGAGCCGGTGGTGCTCAAGCACTTCGTCAACTCGTTCCGTGAAACCGAACTGAAAGCGGTGCTCGACGAACACGGCATCACCGACCTGGTGGTGGTCGGCAGCATGAGCCATATGTGCGTCGATGGCATCACCCGCGCGGCGGCGGACATGGGTTACAGCGTGACCGTGATTCACGATGCCTGCGCCAGCCGTGATCTGGAATTCAACGGCCTGACGGTGCCGGCCGCCCATGTGCACGCAGCATTCATGGCCGCGCTGGGTTTCGCCTATGCCAGCGTGGTATCCACTGACGAGTTCCTCAGCAGCAACGCCTAGCAACAACTGCGCAATCCCCTGGCCCGCCGCGTTGCGGGCCTTTTTGCGTCTGTCACGAAAATCTCACGCGTGAGTCATTGATGGCACTTTGCATTGGTTGTAGTGTGGCCCACGCGTGAGACGCTCATAACCGGATTCCAGCCATGACAAGCCGCACTCGGACGACTGCCGCAGCCAGCCCCAAGGGCGAGCGTGGCAAGACGTCGGCGAAAAAACCATCGAGCTTCTACATGAAGCAGATGCGCGCAGGCCTGGCCGCCGCCGGTTATGTGAAACACGAAACTTGGGTGCTTCCGGAAAACCGAAGCTTGCTCAAGCAAATGGAGCAACAGCTACGCCAACCGATTCTGGCTGGCTCTTTCATGTCGGAGAAATACATGAGCGCAGGCAACAACTGGACCATCGACAGCCTCTTCAATGCCCTCAAGGCGCTGGAAGAGGTGGCTTCCCAAGAGATTTCGCTGTCCCTGATCCAGAGCTCCGAGCCGAGCATCAAGCTGGAAATGAACGAATTCGGCGGCCTGCCGATTCACATCGCCCTGGCCGGTCAGCAGATCATCGTCGACACCGTGCTGGTGGACATCGATTCGATCAGCAACTTCCAGGCGTTCAACGATGCCGTGCTGCGCAGCCGCGAGATGTTCCCGCTGTCGTCGATCGGGATCGAGTCGATGCCGAACGGGCAGACCGTCTACAACATGTTCGGCGCCCTCAGTGCTGATTCGAGCCTGACCAACGTGGTCACCGAGGTGAAAACCCTGGTCGACAACGTGCAGCGCGCCAGCGAAGCCTTCGAACACTTCTTCAAGTAATCAACAGGGAATATCCAATGACTCAGTCCATCTGGAGCAAGTTGTTCACCGCACTGCGCGGCGGCGCCAATGAAGTCGGCGAAGCCATCGCCGACCAGCAGGCCCTGCGCATCCTCGATCAGGAAATCCGCGACGCCGACACCGCGCTGTCCAATGCCCGCCGCGAACTGGTGACGATCATGGCCAAGCACAAACTGGCCGCCGACCGCGTCAGCGAATACGACGCCAAGATCAAGGACCTCGAAGCCAAGGCTGTGGCCGCGTTGAACGCCGGCCGCGAAGACCTGGCGCTGGAAGTGGCCGAAGCGATTTCGACCCTGACCAACGACCTCGCTGCCGAGAAGAAACTCAGCGATGAATTCGGCGCCTACGCCGACAACATGCGCAAAGACATCAGCAAAGCCGAATCGCGGATCAAGAGCCTGCGCCAGCAAGTGGACATGGCCAAGGCCCGCGATAGCGTGCAGAAAGCCCAGGTCAGCGCCTCGATTGCCAGCGGCGGCGCCAACGGCAAACTGGAAACTGCGGTCGGCACCCTGAACCGCCTGCAAGCCAAGCAGCAGCAACGCGCTGCCGAACTGAACGCCGCAGACGAACTGGCCGACGCCTCCACCGGCAACGATCTGGAACGCAAACTGCGCGACGCCGGCATCACGCCGAACGAAGGCAGCGCCAATGCGATCCTTGAGCGGCTGAAGCAGAAGTCCGCGCAGTAATGACTGAACGGTAACTTGTGGGAGCGAGCCTGCTCGCGAAAGCGTCGTGACAGTCAAATAATCGAGTGACTGACACAACCCATTCGCGAGCAGGCTCGCTCCCACATGGTTTCACGGCGTAATTGCCTCTGCTCGTTCACCGCTTCGCCCGGTACACTACCGCCACTTTTTCACCCCCGAACACCTCCACCCGCTTCAAGGAACGTACCCATGGGATGGTTTAAAGACTTGCTCGGCACCAGCAATTGGCAGACCGCTGCGCCAACGAGCACTGGCGCCAGCGGCCCGCTGGGCATGGCACAAGGCAAAGGCGTGCGCTTCGACACGACCCTGGCATTGCTGCTGGAAGGCTCGACTTCGGTGCGGGTGCCATTCGATCAAGCGGTGTGGAGCGCCGGTTGGGTCGATCTCGGTCAGTCCAACAAACTGCACCGTTATTACATGAATGACGAGGATTTCTGGGTGCAGATCCACGTCACCGGCGACGATCAGGTCGAGTCGGTCACCCTGTTCAATTACCTCAGCTACGTAACGGTCAACAGTGACGCCGAACTGCAGCGTCTGGCCGGCCCGAACAGCCTGATCGGTCTGCCGACCTACCACCACGACGGTGTTGAATACACCCGCGAATGGGGCACCGAACTGCATCAGACCGAACTGGTGCCAATGACCGAACACGTGGTCAACCCGGACGAGTCCTACACCATCAAGCACCACGCCATGCTGTATGCCCGCGACACCGGCCTGACCGATCGCCGCGAACTGCTGCTGTTCTCCGTCGAACAGGACGAAGAAGGCACCGTCAGCCTGAGCACCTCGCTGGGCATCTCGCTGTACACGACTGATTTGAGCGCCATTTAAAAAAGGAAGTTTTTCATGCTGGAAGTCTTGGCCGTTTCCCTGAACAAAACCGCGCTGGTCGGTTTTGTCGTCTACCTGATCGGCGCCGTGTTGCTGTTCATGCTGTTTCAATTCGTCTACACGCGCATTACCGCGCACAAGGAATTCGAACTGATCCGTGCCGGCAACACTGCCGCCGCCATTGCCCTGTCCGGGGCGATCATCGGTTTCGCGATTCCGGCGAGCAACGTGATCGCCTACTCGGTCAACGTGCTCGACTTCGTCCTCTGGGCGGTCATCGCCGCCGTCGTGCAATTGCTGGCGTTTGTCGCTACCGGGCTGGTGCTCAAGGGCACTTCCCAGCGCATCGCCAACGGCGAAGTCGCCGCCGGCATCTATGTCGCCGCCGTGGCGATCAGCGTCGGCATGCTCAATGCCGCGTGCATGACCCCGTCCCACTGACCGGCAGGAAGCCTCTCGATGAAACGCAGCAAATACGTGCAATTGTCCCTCGCCGCGTCGGTGGCGATGGCGATTTCCGGTGAAGCAGCGGCGATGGATCAGCCGCGCAACTTCCAAAGCGTTGAACAGTGTGTCGACGCCGAAGTGGCCGCCGATCTCTGCTCCAGCGCCTACGTCGCCGCCCTGAACGAACACCGGCGCATCGCCCCGCCCTACACCGACAAGGCCAAGTGCGACGCAGACTTTGCCGCTGGCTGGTGTCAGAAAAATTCCGATGGCCGTTTCGTGCCGAAACTCGGCGGCTTCAAAGTGCCGGGCAATGCCGAGACGCCGCAGGATCTCGATGCCATCGCCAATTCGCAAATGCCGGCGGGCGACTCCACCACTAGCAGCAGCGCAAGCCACGGCGGCTCGCACTATTCCGGTGGCTCAGGTGGCGGCGGCAATGGCTGGCTGACCGGCTGGCTGATCGGCAACGCAATGAGCAACAACGCCGAACGCACCGTTTACCGTGATCGCGAAACGCGCCAGCCGTACAACACCTCAACGCAGTACCGCCGAGCTGACACGACCTCGCGCAGCCAGTCGGATTACGAGAGCAGCAAGAGCAAGCCGGTGAATGTTGCGTCGTCGACTTCGCGCGGCGGCTTCGGCAGCCAGTCCAGCGCCCGCAGCGGTTGGGGTGGCTGGGGCAGCAGTTCCGGACGCTCGAGCAGCTGACATGAAAAAGATCCACTGCGCCGAGCGCCCCGACTGGAAACACACCGCCGAAAGCCTCGGTTTCCTGTTCCACACCATCGACGACGAACCGTACTGGGACGAAAGCGCCTACTACCAGTTCAGCCTCGCGCAAATCGAAAACGATCTGGAAGACCCGACCACCGAACTGCATGAGATGTGCATGGACCTAGTGGATCGCGTGGTCAACAGCGAGGAGTTGCTCGATCGCCTCAGCATCCCGGCGGCGTACTACGACATGATCCGCACCTCCTGGCGCGAGGGTCATCCGCATCTGTACGGTCGCATGGACTTTTCCTACAGCGGCAACGGGCCGGCGAAACTGTTGGAGCTCAACTACGACACGCCGACCAGCCTCTATGAAGCGGCGGCGTTTCAGTGGGGCTGGCTGGAGCAATGCATCGAGCGTGGCACGCTGCCGCCGCATGCTGACCAGTTCAACAGCATCGACACCAAGCTGCATCAGGCCTTCGCCGAATTGCAGTTGAAGCGGCCGTTCTACTTTGCCTCGATGAAGGACTCGGTCGAGGACAAAGGCACCACCGACTATCTGCGGCTGATCGCGGAAAAGGTCGGCATCGAATCACGCCACATCGATATCGAAGACATCGGCCTGACGGCTGAGGGTCGTTTCGTCGATCTGCAGGATCGCTGGATCCCGCACCTGTTCAAGCTGCACGCCTGGGAGTTCATCTTCCACGAACCGTTCGGCGCGGCAATCGCCGAGTGCGATACGCAATTTTTCGAACCGGCGTGGAAGGCGATCCTGTCGAACAAAGGTGCGCTGCCGCTGCTGTGGGAAATGCACAAGGGACATCCGAATCTGCTCGCCGCGCACCTTGATCCGAATCCGCAGAGTGCCGTGCCGAAGGGCTGGGTGCGCAAGCCGTACTTCTCCCGCGAAGGCGCCAACATCGAACTGCAAACGGCGGAAGGTCTGATCGTCAAAGAGGACGGGCCTTACACCGATGCGCCGTTCATCCTGCAGGAGTTCGCGCCGCTGCCGAAGTTTGGCGACAGCTACACGCTGATTGGCTCGTGGGTGATTGGTGATGAGGCGGCAGGGATTGGTGTGCGCGAGGACAATAGTCTGATCACCAAGGATTCAAGTCGCTTCCTGCCGCATCTGATTCTGGATTAAGACGAAGTTACCTTGTGGGAGCGAGCCTGCTCGCGAAAGCGTCCTGTCAGTTACAGGTGCATCGACTGATCTGACGCATTCGCGAGCAGGCTCGCTCCCACAGGAAATTGCGAGTAGCCAGGAATTTCCTGAACAAAAAAGGCCCGTCGTTTAAGCGACGGGCCTTTTTCATTTAAGACGGTTACAGCGGTAAATCAGAACGGAATATCGTCATCGAAGCTGTCGAAATCCGGAGCTGGTTGCGGTGCGGCCTGCTGAGGCGCCGGAGCCGAACGCTGCTGTGGAGCCGACTGCTGCGGGCGCGGTGCCTGCTGACGTGGCGCCTGCTGCTGGTAGTTGTTGCCGCCGCCTTGCTGATCGCCCTGTTGTGGACGGCCGCCGAGCAGTTGCATGGTGCCTTGCATGTCGACCACGATTTCAGTGGTGTAACGCTTGATACCGTCCTTTTCCCACTCGCGGGTCTGCAGCTTGCCTTCGATGTACACCTGCGAACCCTTGCGCAGGTATTCACCGGCGATCTCGGCCACCTTGCCGAACATCGATACGCGGTGCCATTCGGTCTTCTCGACCTTCTGACCGGTCTGCTTGTCGGTCCATTGTTCGCTGGTGGCCAGACTCAGGTTGGTCACGGCGTTACCGTTAGGCAGGTAGCGAACTTCGGGATCCTGGCCGCAAGTGCCGACCAATATGACTTTGTTAACCCCACGGGCCATAACGTTCTCCTAAGCGTCGCACGCAGCCCCGGCCGGGTTGTTGACCAGGCGTTCGAGGGTGCTGCGATCCACTAATTCTTTGTCCAGTTTGATGTAAACAGCCGCCTCTTCGGCGACTATCACTGCATCTGTTACCCCTACCAGGGCCTTGAGGCGCTCGACCAGACCCGCTTCGCGGATCGCTTCGGGCGACAACGGCAAGCGCAGGCTCGTCACGTAGGGAGGTTCGCGCATGGTAACAGCAAAGGCCAGCCAAAGTGCAGCCAGCGCGGCGCATCCGAGGAACACAACCGACAGACCGCCATGCTGGAACAACCAGCCGCCGAGTATCCCGCCGAGTGCCGAACCGAGGAACTGGCTGGTGGAGTACACGCCCATGGCCGTGCCCTTGCCGCCTGCCGGTGAAACCTTGCTGATCAGCGACGGCAACGATGCCTCGAGCAGATTGAACGCGGTGAAAAACACCACCGTACCGATCACCAGAGCACGCAGGCTGTCGCCGAACTGCCAGAAGAATAGTTCAGTCAGCATCAATGTCATGACGGCGCCGAGCAAAACTCGTTTCATTTTGCGTTTCTTCTCGCCGTAGATAATGAACGGGATCATGGCGAAGAACGAAATCAGCAGCGCGGTGAGGTAGACCCACCAGTGCTGTTCCTTGGGCAGACCGGCTTTTTCCACCAGTGCCAGCGGCAAGGCGACGAAGCTCGACATCAACATGGCATGTAACACAAAGATGCCCAGATCCAGGCGCAGCAGGTCCGGGTGCTTGAGCGTCGGCATCAGTGCCTGCCGGGCCACGCCGGATTCCCGGTGCTGCAACGGCCCGGTGGACTGCGGCACCATGAACATGATGATCAGGATGCCGACCAGCGCCATGGCGCCAGTGGCGAGGAACAGCCCGGACAGCCCGAACGCACTGGTCAGTAACGGCCCGACCACCATGGCCACGGCGAACGACAGGCCGATGGTCATGCCGATCATCGCCATGGCTTTGGTCCGATGCTGCTCGCGAGTCAGGTCGGAAAGCAGCGCCATCACCGCTGCGGAAATCGCCCCGGCGCCTTGCAGGATCCGCCCGGCGATCACACCCCAGATCGAATCGGCCTGGGAAGCCAGAACACTGCCGAGAGCGAAGACGATCAGGCCGAGGTAGATCACCGGCCGGCGACCGATGCGGTCGGAAATGATCCCGAACGGAATCTGGAAGATTGCCTGGGTCAGACCGTAAGCGCCAATCGCCAGCCCGATCAGGGCCGGGGTCGCTCCCGCCAGATCCATGCCATAGGTCGCCAGCACCGGCAACACCATGAACATGCCAAGCATACGGAAGGCGAACACCAGGGCCAGACCGCTCGCCGCGCGGGTCTCGCTGCCACTCATGCGTTCGCTGTGGGGATCGTGCATGGAAAAACCTCGTGTGAACCGGCGGCGATTCTACCAGTCCCATCGGAAGACGGGGTATATCGCGACGCTATGACGCGTATAGATGAAACTCTCTTCATGAACGGCAAAACGCCCTTCGTTTGATAGTGTGCATCCATCCAGTATTTGCCCGTATACTCCTACGTTTTCGACGCCCGCCAAGCGAGGCCACTTTGGACAAGATCCTGATACGTGGGGCCCGTACCCACAACCTGAAGAACATCGACCTGACCCTGCCACGGGACAAACTGATCGTCATCACCGGCCTGTCCGGATCCGGCAAGTCGTCCCTGGCGTTCGACACGCTGTATGCCGAAGGTCAGCGCCGCTATGTCGAATCGCTGTCGGCCTATGCCCGGCAGTTCCTGTCGATGATGGAGAAACCCGACGTCGACACCATCGAAGGCCTGTCGCCGGCGATCTCCATCGAACAGAAGTCGACCTCGCACAACCCGCGCTCCACGGTCGGCACCATCACCGAAATCTACGACTACCTGCGCTTGCTCTATGCCCGCGTGGGTACGCCGCGTTGCCCGGATCACGACATTCCACTGGAGGCGCAGACCGTCAGCCAGATGGTCGATCTGGTGCTGGCGCAGCCGGAAGGCAGCAAACTGATGTTGCTGGCACCGGTGATCCGCGAACGCAAAGGCGAACACCTGTCTGTCTTCGAAGAATTGCGTGCGCAGGGTTTCGTCCGCGCCCGGGTCAACGGACGCATTTGCGAGCTCGACGAGCTGCCGAAGCTGGATAAACAGAAGAAGCATTCGATCGATGTGATCGTCGACCGCTTCAAGGTTCGCGCCGATCTGCAGCAACGTCTGGCCGAGTCTTTCGAGACCGCGCTGAAACTTGCCGACGGCATTGCCCTGGTGGCGCCGATGGACGACGAGCCTGGCGAAGAAATGATCTTCTCCGCACGCTTCGCCTGCCCGATCTGCGGCCACGCAATCAGCGAACTGGAGCCCAAGCTGTTTTCCTTCAACAACCCGGCCGGCGCCTGCCCGACCTGCGATGGCCTGGGTGTGAAGCAGTTCTTCGACATCAAGCGTCTGGTCAATGGCGAGCTGACCCTGGCCGAAGGTGCAATACGCGGCTGGGACCGGCGCAACGTCTATTACTTCCAGATGCTCGGCTCACTCGCCTCGCACTACAAGTTCAGCCTGGACAAGCCCTTCAACGAGCTGAGCGCCGAGCAGCAGAAGTTCATCCTGCATGGCAGCGGCTCGCAGAACGTCGACTTCAAATACCTCAACGACCGTGGCGACATCGTCAAACGCTCGCACCCGTTCGAAGGCATCGTGCCGAATCTTGAGCGTCGCTATCGCGAAACCGAATCGGCGAGCGTGCGCGAAGAGCTGGCCAAATTCCTCAGCCATCAGGCCTGCCCGGATTGCCGTGGCACACGTCTGCGCCGCGAAGCACGGCACGTCTGGGTCGGCGAGAAAACCTTGCCGGCCGTGACCAATCTGCCGATCGGCGATGCCTGCGAATACTTCGGTGCGCTGAAGATGACCGGTCGCCGCGGCGAGATCGCCGACAAGATCCTCAAGGAAATCCGCGAGCGTCTGCAATTTCTGGTCAACGTCGGTCTCGACTATCTGTCGCTGGATCGCAGTGCCGACACATTGTCCGGTGGCGAGGCGCAACGGATTCGTCTGGCCAGCCAGATTGGCGCGGGCCTGGTCGGCGTTCTGTATATCCTCGATGAACCATCCATTGGTCTGCATCAGCGCGACAACGATCGGCTGCTTGGCACGCTCAAGCATTTGCGCGATATCGGCAACACGGTGATTGTGGTCGAGCACGATGAAGACGCGATTCGTCTGGCTGACTATGTCGTCGATATCGGCCCGGGCGCCGGTGTGCACGGCGGGCGGATCGTTGCCGAAGGCACGCCGGACGAAGTCATGGCGCACCCGGATTCGCTGACCGGCAAATACCTGTCCGGCCGGGTGAAGATCGAAGTGCCGGCCAAACGCACGCCGCGCAACAAGAAGCTCAACCTGTCGCTCAAAGGTGCGCGTGGCAACAACCTGCGCAACGTCGATCTGGACATCCCGATCGGCCTGCTGACTTGCGTGACTGGCGTATCCGGTTCGGGCAAATCGACCCTGATCAACAACACGCTGTTCCCGCTCAGCGCCACTGCACTGAATGGCGCGACCACGCTGGAAGCGGCTGCGCATGACAGCATCAAAGGCCTGGAACATCTCGACAAAGTCGTCGACATCGACCAGAGCCCCATCGGCCGTACGCCGCGCTCCAACCCGGCGACCTACACCGGGCTGTTCACGCCGATCCGCGAACTGTTTGCCGGCGTGCCCGAGTCACGCTCCCGTGGTTACGGCCCGGGGCGTTTCTCGTTCAACGTCAAGGGCGGTCGCTGCGAAGCGTGCCAGGGCGATGGCCTGATCAAGGTGGAAATGCACTTCCTGCCGGACATCTACGTGCCCTGCGATGTGTGCAAGAGCAAGCGCTACAACCGCGAAACCCTTGAGATCAAATACAAGGGCAAGAGCATCCATGAAACCCTCGAAATGACCATCGAGGAAGCACGGGAGTTCTTCGATGCGGTGCCGGCACTGGCGCGCAAGCTGCAAACGCTGATGGATGTCGGCCTGTCCTACATCAAGCTCGGGCAGTCGGCGACGACCCTGTCCGGCGGTGAAGCACAGCGGGTCAAGTTGTCGCGCGAGCTGTCCAAACGCGATACGGGCAAAACCCTGTATATCCTCGATGAGCCAACCACCGGCCTGCACTTCGCCGATATCCAGCAGTTACTCGATGTTCTGCATCGTCTGCGCGATCACGGCAACACCGTGGTGGTGATCGAGCATAACCTCGATGTGATCAAGACCGCTGACTGGTTGGTGGACCTCGGTCCTGAAGGCGGTTCCAAGGGCGGGCAGATCATTGCCACCGGTACGCCGGAGGAAGTTGCCGAGATGAAGCAATCTCACACCGGCCATTACCTCAAGCCGCTGCTGATCCGCGATCGGGCTTAACTGCCAGGCATGAAAAAGCCCCTGTCACCGTTGAAGTGACAGGGGCTTTTTTGTAGCCGTGCAATCAGGACGCGTGGGATTGCAGGTAGTTCTCGAGACCGATCAGCTTGATCAGGCCCAGCTGCTTTTCCAGCCAGTAGGTGTGATCTTCTTCGGTGTCGTTGAGCTGAACCCGCAGAATTTCGCGGCTGACATAGTCCTTGTGTTGCTCGCAAAGTTCGATGCCTTTGCACAGCGCAGCGCGGACTTTGTATTCGAGGCGCAGATCAGCTTCGAGCATCGTAGGCACCGTGGTGCCGACATCCAGATCATCCGGACGCATGCGCGGCGTGCCTTCGAGCATCAGAATCCGCCGCATCAACGCATCGGCGTGGCCGGCTTCTTCTTCCATCTCGTGGTTGATGCGCTCGTAGAGCTTGGTGAACCCCCAGTCCTCATACATCCGCGAATGAACGAAATATTGGTCACGCGCGGCCAGTTCGCCGGTCAGCAACGTATTGAGGTAATCGATTACATCTGGGTGGCCTTGCATCGCCCTACATCTCCCTTCCTGAAAGTCTGTAGTTTGAACCAACCTGACCGGAAGGTCACTCACCGCGCGCAATAAAAGCGAAGATATTCTGAGAAAAGCGGGCCAAATAACGCAAAAACCGCCCAAATGAGGGCGGTTCTGCTTCTCGTTTAGACTACGTTAAGCTGTCAGTTGAGCAGCTTTGCGATTGCTTCTCCATACGCAGGATCGGCTTTGTAGAAATGCTGCAACTGACGATCGACGACGTCGCTGGAAACGCCCGCCATTGCGCCGGCAATGTTGCTGACCAGCAATGCTTTCTGCTCGTCGCTCATCAAGCGGAACAAGGCACCGGCATGGCTGTAGTAGTCGGTGTCTTCGCGGTGATCATAACGATCAGCGGCACCGCTCAAGGCCAGCGCTGGCTCCGCGTAATGCGGCGCTTGCTTCGGTGACTCAACGTAGCTGTTCGGTTCATAGTTCGGCGCCGCGCCGCCATTGCTGCCGAACGCCATGGAGCCGTCACGCTGATAAGTATTCACCGGACTGCGCGGAGCGTTCACCGGCAATTGCTGGTGATTGGTGCCCACACGGTAGCGGTGCGCGTCAGCGTATGCGAATACACGGCCTTGCAGCATGCGGTCTGGCGACAGACCGACGCCTGGCACCATGTTGCTCGGGCCAAACGCCGCCTGTTCAACTTCAGCGAAGTAGTTCAACGGGTTGCGATTCAACTCCAGCTCACCAACTTCGATCAACGGAAACTCCTTCTGCGACCAAGTCTTGGTCACGTCGAATGGATTCTCGTAATGAGCCGCCGCTTGCGCTTCGGTCATGATCTGAATGCACACGCGCCATTTCGGGAATTCACCGCGCTCGATGGCCTCGAACAGGTCACGCTGCGCATAGTCCGGGTCGGTACCGGCCAAACGGGCGGCCTCGGCTGGCGCCAGGTTCTTGATGCCCTGCTGGGTCTTGTAGTGCCACTTCACCCAGTGACGCTCACCTTTGGCGTTGATCAGGCTGTAGGTGTGGCTACCGAAGCCGTGCATGTGACGGTAGCCGTCAGGGATGCCACGATCAGAAAACAGGATGGTGACCTGGTGCAGCGCCTCAGGCGAATGCGACCAGAAATCCCACATCATCTGCGCGCTTTTCAGGTTGCTTTGCGGCAGACGCTTTTGCGTGTGGATAAAGTCAGGAAATTTCAGAGGATCGCGGATGAAGAACACTGGCGTGTTGTTGCCGACGATGTCCCAATTGCCTTCCTCGGTGTAGAACTTCAAGGCGAAGCCGCGCGGATCGCGCTCAGTGTCGGCCGAACCACGCTCGCCACCTACGGTGGAAAAGCGCAGAAAGGTTGGCGTTTGTTTGCCTACCGATTCGAACAACTTTGCACTGGTGTATTCGGTGATGTCACGGGTGACGGTGAACGTACCGTAAGCGCCCGAGCCCTTAGCGTGGACACGGCGTTCTGGAATGTTTTCACGGTTGAAGTGCGCAAGTTTTTCGATCAGATGGAAATCGTCGAGAAGCAGCGGACCGCGTGGGCCGGCGGAACGGGAATTCTGGTTGTCAGCGACTGGCGCGCCACTGGCGGTTGTAAGCGTCTTGGTCTGGCTCATGCGGTCTTCTTCCTCTGTCAGTCTTGAACTGCCGGCTAATGGGCTTGGCGGGAAGTATTGATCATCGACGTTACAGCTACAAATTCATTAACTTGCAGGCATCGATAGATAATTACTAATTATGTTTTCCCGGCACATAGTGGCAGTTCAACCACGTCAGAAACTTGTACGGACGGCGCATTTCTTACAGGCACAAAAAACCGGGCACTAGGCCCGGTTCTTTGTTTCAGACTGACGTCTTACTCGGCGGATACAGCTTCGCCAGCAGTAGCACGATCAACCAACTCGACGTACGCCATAGGCGCGTTGTCGCCAGCGCGGAAACCGCACTTGAGGATGCGCAGGTAGCCACCCTCACGGGTAGCGTAACGCTTGCCCAGGTCGTTGAAGAGCTTACCAACGATAGCTTTCGAACGAGTACGGTCGAAAGCCAGACGGCGGTTAGCCAGGCTGTCTGTCTTGGCCAGAGTGATCAGCGGCTCGGCAACGCGGCGCAGTTCTTTGGCTTTTGGCAGAGTAGTTTTGATCAGCTCGTGCTCGAACAGCGACACCGCCATGTTTTGGAACATGGCCTTGCGGTGCGAGCTGGTGCGGCTCAGGTGACGACCACTTTTACGATGACGCATGGTTCATTCCTTACCAAACACTACGTTCGGTGATTACGACGATCAGGCAGTCGCCTTGTCGTCCTTCTTAAGACTTGCAGGCGGCCAGTTGTCGAGGCGCATGCCGAGGGACAGACCGCGGGAGGCCAGAACGTCCTTGATTTCAGTCAAGGATTTCTTGCCCAGGTTCGGAGTCTTCAACAGCTCTACTTCGGTACGCTGAATCAGGTCGCCGATGTAGTAGATGTTTTCCGCCTTAAGGCAGTTAGCCGAACGTACAGTCAGTTCCAGATCGTCAACCGGGCGAAGCAGGATCGGATCGATCTCGTCTTCCTGCTCGACAACCAGCGGCTCACTTTCACCTTTGAGGTCGACGAACGCAGCCAGCTGCTGTTGCAGGATGGTTGCAGCGCGACGGATAGCCTCTTCAGGATCCAGGGTACCGTTGGTTTCCAGATCAATAACCAGCTTGTCCAGGTTGGTACGCTGTTCGACACGGGCGTTTTCCACCACGTAAGCGATACGGCGAACCGGGCTGAACGAAGAGTCAAGCTGCAAGCGACCGATGCTGCGGCTTTCGTCTTCATCGCTCTGACGCGAGTCGGCTGGTTCATAACCACGACCACGAGCTACGGTGAGCTTCATGTTCAGGGCGCCGTTAGACGCCAGGTTAGCGATTACGTGATCGGGATTAACGATCTCGACATCATGATCCAGCTGAATATCGGCAGCGGTAACCACCCCCGAACCCTTCTTCGACAAGGTCAGCGTAACTTCGTCACGACCGTGCAGCTTGATGGCCAGACCTTTAAGGTTCAACAGGATTTCAATTACGTCTTCCTGTACACCTTCGATGGCGCTGTACTCGTGGAGCACACCGTCAATCTCGGCCTCGACTACTGCGCAGCCGGGCATTGAGGACAACAGGATGCGGCGCAGCGCGTTGCCCAGGGTGTGGCCAAAACCACGCTCGAGAGGCTCGAGAGTGATCTTGGCGCGGGTTGGACTGACAACCTGCACATCAATGTGGCGGGGTGTCAGGAACTCATTTACCGAAATCTGCATGGATGCACCTATTTTCTAGCCCTTACTTGGAGTAGAGCTCGACAATCAGGCTTTCGTTGATGTCGGCGGACAGATCACTGCGAGCAGGAACGTTCTTGAAAACGCCCGACTTCTTCTCAGTGTCTACTTCTACCCATTCTACGCGGCCACGTTGGGCACACAGATCGAGAGCTTGGACAATGCGAAGTTGGTTTTTTGCTTTCTCGCGAACTGCAACCACGTCACCAGCACGAACCTGATACGACGGAACGTTTACGGTCTGACCGTTTACGCTGATCGACTTGTGCGATACCAGCTGGCGGGATTCGGCACGAGTCGAACCAAAGCCCATACGGTATACAACGTTGTCCAGACGGCATTCGAGCAGTTGCAGCAGGTTTTCACCGGTTGCACCTTTCTTGCCAGCAGCTTCTTTGTAGTAGCCGCTGAACTGACGCTCGAGAACGCCGTAGATACGACGGACCTTCTGCTTTTCACGCAGTTGGGTGCCGTAGTCGGACTGGCGACCGCGGCGTTGGCCGTGGATACCAGGTGCTGCTTCAATGTTGCACTTCGATTCGATCGCGCGCACGCCGCTCTTCAGGAAGAGATCGGTGCCTTCGCGACGAGCGAGTTTGCATTTTGGACCAATGTAACGAGCCATTCTTTACAATCTCCTGGATTACACGCGGCGCTTCTTCGGCGGACGGCACCCGTTGTGCGGGATTGGCGTCACGTCGGTGATGCTGGCGATCTTGTAGCCACAGCCGTTCAAAGCGCGGACTGCGGATTCACGACCTGGACCTGGACCCTTGACGTTGACGTCGAGGTTTTTCAGGCCGTATTCCAGCGCAGCTTGACCAGCACGCTCAGCAGCTACTTGAGCAGCGAACGGGGTGGACTTGCGGGAACCGCGGAAACCCGAACCACCGGAGGTAGCCCAGGAAAGAGCGTTACCTTGACGGTCGGTGATGGTCACGATGGTGTTGTTAAAAGATGCATGGATGTGGGCGATGCCATCAACCACTGTCTTTTTAACTTTTTTACGAGGACGAGCAGCAGGTTTTGCCATGATTAAATTCCTGTCGATTCGCTGGGGCGATTACTTGCGGATCGGCTTACGCGGACCTTTACGGGTACGCGCGTTGGTCTTGGTACGCTGACCGCGTACTGGCAGACCACGACGATGACGCAGACCGCGATAGCAACCGAGGTCCATCAAGCGCTTGATTTTCATGTTGATTTCGCGACGCAGATCACCTTCAGTGGTGAACTTCGCCACTTCGCCACGCAGCTGTTCAATTTGCTCGTCGCTCAGATCTTTGATCTTTGCTGCTGGGTTTACCCCAGTCACTGCACAGATCTTCTGCGCAGTAGTGCGACCAACACCATAGATGTAGGTCAGCGAGATAACAGTATGCTTGTTATCTGGAATGTTAACGCCTGCAATACGGGCCATTCAGTGGGACTCCAATTGACAGCTACCTACGCCCCGGAAGCCAAGAAATAGGGCGCGAGATAATATCGCTGTAATAACAAATAATCAACCCGGTAGCGCACTAGCTACCGGGCTTGAAGCACAATCACACTCAGCCTTGGCGCTGTTTGTGACGCGGTTCCGCGCTGCAAATTACTCGAACAACACCTTCGCGGCGAATAATCTTGCAGTTACGGCACAGCTTTTTCACCGATGCACGAACTTTCATCACCAACTCCTCGAACCTTATGGGTACTCAGCGCAACATGCCGCTGCCGTAACCCTTCAGGTTGGCTTTCTTCATCAGGGATTCGTACTGGTGCGAAACGAGGTGCGATTGTACTTGGGACATGAAGTCCATCACAACCACGACCACGATCAGCAACGAGGTCCCGCCAAGGTAGAACGGAACGTTTGCTGCAACCACCAGGAATTGGGGCAACAGGCACACGGCCGTCATGTAAAGAGCACCGAACAGGGTCAAGCGGGTCAGAACGCCATCAATATAGCGCGCAGACTGCTCACCTGGACGGATGCCCGGAATAAAGGCACCGGACTTCTTCAGGTTTTCCGCTACGTCTTTCGGATTGAACATCAACGCCGTATAGAAGAAGCAGAAGAAAATAATCCCTGCACTAAACAGCAGAATATTCAACGGCTGACCAGGAGCGATCGACTGCGAGATGTCCTGCAACCAGCCCATACCTTCAGACTGACCGAACCAGGCACCCAACGAAGCCGGAAACAGCAAGATGCTGCTCGCGAAAATAGCCGGAATAACACCGGCCATGTTCACCTTCAGCGGCAAGTGGCTTGTCTGCGCAGCAAAAACCTTGCGGCCCTGCTGACGCTTGGCGTAGTGAACAGCGATACGACGCTGGCCACGCTCAATGAACACCACGAAACCGATAATCGCTACTGCCAGCAAACCGATGGCAACCAGGGCGAAGATGTTGATATCACCCTGACGCGCAGACTCGAAAGACTGCCCGATTGCTCTCGGAAGACCGGCGACGATACCCGAAAAAATCAACATCGAGATACCGTTGCCAACACCACGCTCAGTAATCTGCTCACCCAGCCACATCATGAACATCGCACCAGCCACAAATGTGGTTACCGCGACGAAATGGAAGCCAAAGTCACCAGTGAACGCGACGCCCTGCCCCGCCAGACCAATGGACATGCCAATAGCCTGGACCAGAGCGAGAGCGACGGTGAGGTAGCGGGTGTACTGGCTAATCTTGCGACGGCCAGCTTCACCTTCCTTCTTCAACTGCTCCAGCTGCGGGCTGACGGCGGTCATCAGTTGCATGATGATCGATGCCGAAATGTACGGCATGATCCCCAGTGCAAAGATGCTCATCCGTTCCAGCGCGCCGCCGGAGAACATGTTGAACAAGCTAAGAATGGTCCCCTCATTCTGTCGAAACAGGTCTGCGAGTCGGTCCGGGTTGATACCTGGAACCGGGATGTGTGCGCCTATTCGGTAGACGATAATCGCCAGGAACAGAAAACGCAGACGAGCCCAGAGTTCAGACATACCGCCTTTGCCGAGCGCAGAGAGAGCACCTTGCTTAGCCATTTATTCCTCGAACTTGCCGCCAGCTGCTTCGATAGCCGCACGCGCACCTTTGGTGGCGCCGATTCCCTTGCCGATAGTGACAGCGCGAGTCACTTCACCGGACAGCATGATTTTCACACGCTGTACGTTGACGTTGATCACGTTGGCATCTTTCAGGGACTGCACAGTAACGATGTCGCCTTCCACTTTGGCCAGCTCGGACAAACGCACTTCTGCGCGATCCATGGCTTTCAGGGAAACGAAACCGAACTTAGGCAGGCGACGATGCAGCGGCTGTTGACCGCCTTCAAAGCCTGGAGCGATGGTGCCACCGGAGCGGGAGGTCTGACCTTTGTGACCACGGCCACCAGTCTTGCCCAAACCACTACCGATACCACGGCCCGGACGATGCTTTTCGCGACGGGAACCCGGCGCTGGACTCAGATCATTGAGTTTCATCGATTAACCCTCGACACGCAGCATGTAGTAAGCCTTGTTGATCATCCCGCGATTCTCGGGAGTATCCTGAACTTCTACAGTGTGACCGATGCGACGCAGACCCAGACCCTTAACGCACAGTTTGTGGTTAGGGATGCGGCCGGTCATGCTTTTGATCAGCGTAACTTTAACGGTAGCCATGATTACTTGATCTCCTCAACACGCAGGCCACGCTTGGCAGCGATGGACTCAGGAGACTGCATAGCCTTCAGACCCTTGAAAGTGGCGTGAACCACGTTTACCGGGTTAGTCGAGCCGTAGCACTTGGCCAGAACGTTCTGAACGCCAGCAACTTCGAGGACAGCACGCATAGCGCCGCCAGCGATGATACCGGTACCTTCAGAAGCAGGCTGCATGTACACCTTCGAAGCGCCGTGAGCGGACTTCATTGCGTACTGCAGAGTGGTGCCGTTCAGGTCAACTTGAATCATGTTGCGGCGAGCAGCTTCCATTGCCTTCTGGATCGCAGCAGGCACTTCACGCGACTTGCCACGGCCGAAGCCAACACGCCCTTTACCATCACCAACCACGGTCAACGCGGTGAAAGTGAAGATACGGCCGCCTTTAACGGTTTTGGCTACGCGGTTAACTTGAACCAGCTTCTCGATGTAGCCTTCGTCGCGCTTTTGGTCGTTATTTGACATAACTTAGAACTCCAGCCCAGCTTCACGAGCAGCATCAGCCAGCGCTTTAACGCGGCCGTGGTACTTGAAGCCAGAGCGGTCGAAAGCCACTTGCGATACGCCAGCGGCCTTAGCACGCGTAGCGACCAGCTGGCCAACCTTTGTGGCCGCGTCGATGTTGCCAGTGGCACCATCACGCAGTTCTTTATCCAAAGTCGAGGCACTTGCCAGGACTTTGTTGCCGTCGGCCGAGATGACCTGGGCGTAGATGTGCTGCGACGAGCGGAACACGCAGAGACGCACGACTTCGAGTTCGTGCATTTTCAGGCGTGCTTTGCGAGCGCGACGCAGTCGAGTAACTTTTTTGTCGGTCATTTGCTATGCCCTACTTCTTCTTGGCTTCTTTACGACGGACGACTTCGTCCGCGTAGCGCACACCTTTGCCTTTGTACGGCTCTGGTGGACGGAAGTCGCGGATCTCGGCGGCCACTTGACCTACCAGCTGCTTGTCGATGCCCTTGATCAGGATATCGGTCTGGCTAGGAGTCTCAGCGGTGATGCCTTCCGGCAGTTCGTAATCCACTGGGTGCGAGAAGCCAAGAGCCAGGTTCAGAACCTGACCTTTTGCTTGCGCCTTGTAACCAACACCGACCAGCTGGAGCTTGCGCTCGAAGCCTTGGCTTACGCCCTGGACCATGTTGTTTACCAACGCACGCGTGGTACCGGCCATTGCGCGAGTTTGTTGATCGCCATTGCGAGCAGCGAAACGCAGCTCACCAGCTTCTTCAACGATCTCAACGGACGAATGGATGTTCAGTTCAAGAGTACCCTTGGCACCCTTCACCGAAAGCTGTTGGCCTGCGAATTTGACTTCGACACCGGCTGGCAGCTTAACGGGGTTCTTAGCGACGCGAGACATGCTTATCCCCCCTTAGAACACAGTGCAAAGAACTTCGCCGCCGACACCGGCAGCGCGCGCAGCACGATCCGTCATCACACCTTTGTTGGTGGAGACGATAGACACGCCAAGACCGCCACGAACTTTCGGCAGATCTTCAACGGACTTGTACTGACGCAGGCCTGGACGACTAACGCGCTTCACTTCTTCGATAACCGGACGGCCTTCGAAGTACTTCAGCGAGATGGACAGCGACGGCTTGGCGTCGGTGGTGATCTGAAAATCCGCGATGTAACCTTCGTCCTTCAGGACTTTTGCTACAGCAGCCTTCAACGTGGAAGACGGCATGCTTACGACAGACTTTTCAGCCATCTGGGCATTACGGATTCGAGTTAGCATGTCCGCTAACGGGTCCTGCATACTCATGGGCTAGACGCTCCTAATACAAAAAAATTAGCCTTGCGGCTACTACTTGTCGCCGAGAACTTCCGGGCAGAAAAACACGGGCTCAGGCGAGCCGGTCATTCTAGACACACCCCAGAAATGAATCAAGCCCCAAAAGGGGCTTGATTCAGATTCAAGGCCACCGATGGTCAGGTTCTTGCGAACCCGAACATCGAGACTTTGACAACTGTTACCAGCTGGCTTTAACCAGACCTGGTACGTCACCACGCATTGCAGCTTGACGCAGCATGTTACGGCCGAGGCCGAACTTGCGGTACACGCCGTGCGGACGACCAGTCAGGCGGCAACGGTTACGCATGCGCGAAGCGCTAGCGTCACGTGGTTGCTTCTGCAGAGCTACGGTAGCTTCCCAACGCGCTTCTGGACTTGCGTTCAGATCGACGATGATAGCTTTCAGCGCTGCACGCTTGGTGGCGTACTTGGCAACGGTGAGCTGACGCTTCAGCTCACGGTTCTTCATGCTCTTCTTGGCCATTTTCCTACTCCAATCAGTTGCGGAACGGGAATTTGAAAGCACGCAGCAGAGCGCGGCCTTCATCATCGTTCTTGGCAGTGGTGGTCAGGGTAATGTCCAGACCGCGGAGAGCATCGATCTTGTCGTAGTCGATTTCCGGGAAGATGATCTGCTCTTTCACGCCCATGCTGTAGTTGCCACGACCATCGAAGGACTTGGCATTCAGGCCGCGGAAGTCGCGAACCCGAGGCAGGGAGATCGACAGCAGACGATCCAGGAACTCGTACATACGCTCACGGCGCAGGGTCACTTTGACGCCGATCGGCCATCCTTCGCGGACTTTGAAGCCAGCGATGGATTTACGAGCGTAGGTCACAACGACTTTCTGGCCGGTGATCTTTTCCAGGTCAGCAACAGCGTGCTCGATGACTTTTTTGTCGCCGATCGCTTCGCCCAGACCCATGTTCAGGGTGATTTTGGTAACGCGCGGAACTTCCATCACGTTCGAAAGCTTAAGTTCTTCCTTAAGTTTCGGAGCGATTTCCTTCCGGTAAATCTCTTTTAGTCGTGCCATGGTCTTCTACCTAGCAGTGTTCAAGCATCAACCGCTTTTTGGGTCGACTTGAAGACACGAATTTTCTTACCGTCTTCTACTTTGAAACCAACGCGGTCAGCCTTGTTGGTTTCGCCGTTGAAGATGGCGACGTTGGAAGCGTGCAGTGGCGCTTCTTTCTCGACGATACCGCCCTGTACGCCCGACATCGGGTTAGGCTTGGTATGACGCTTGACCAGGTTCAGACCACCAACAACCAGACGGTTGTCAGCAAGAACCTTCAGCACCTTACCGCGCTTACCTTTGTCTTTGCCGGCGATCACGATGATCTCGTCGTCACGACGAATCTTTTGCATGTCGGATCTCCTTACAGCACTTCTGGGGCGAGCGAGACGATCTTCATGAACTTCTCAGTACGAAGTTCACGGGTCACTGGCCCAAAGATACGGGTGCCGATCGGCTCTTGCTTGTTGTTCAGAAGAACAGCAGCGTTGCCATCAAAGCGGATAATGGAGCCATCAGCACGACGTACGCCGTGACGAGTGCGGACTACAACAGCAGTCATCACTTGGCCTTTTTTCACCTTACCGCGAGGAATTGCTTCCTTCACGGTAACTTTGATGATGTCACCGATACCAGCGTAACGACGATGGGAGCCACCCAGCACCTTGATGCACATAACACGGCGAGCGCCGCTGTTATCGGCCACATCGAGCATGGATTGAGTCTGAATCATATAATTTCTCCGACCCCTAGCCCTTAGACTTCCACAGCGCGTTCGAGAACATCAACCAGCGCCCAAGACTTGGTCTTGGCCATCGGACGAGTTTCACGAATAGTGACTTTGTCGCCGATGTGGCACTGATTGGTTTCGTCGTGCGCGTGCAGCTTAGTCGAACGCTTAACGTATTTACCGTAGATCGGGTGCTTTACGCGACGCTCGATCAGAACGGTGATGGTTTTGTCCATCTTGTCGCTGACAACACGGCCAGTCAGCGTACGGACAGTTTTTTCGGCTTCAGCCATGATCACTTACCTGCCTGCTGGTTGAGCACAGTCTTCACGCGAGCGATGTCACGCTTAACTTGCGAGAGCAGATGAGACTGCCCCAACTGGCCAGTTGCTTTCTGCATGCGCAGATTGAACTGGTCGCGCAGCAAGCCGAGCAGTTGCTCGTTCAGCTGCTGTGCGGATTTTTCACGAAGTTCATTCGCTTTCATCACATCACCGTCCGTTTAACAAAGGAGGTGGCGAGCGGCAGCTTTGCAGCAGCCAGGGCGAAAGCCTCACGCGCCAGCTCTTCAGAAACACCCTCGATTTCATACAGGACTTTGCCTGGCTGAATCTGGGCAACCCAGTACTCCACGTTACCCTTACCTTTACCCATACGAACCTCGAGAGGTTTCTTGGAGATCGGCTTGTCCGGGAATACACGGATCCAGATCTTGCCGCCACGTTTTACGTGACGGGTCAGAGCACGACGCGCTGACTCGATCTGACGAGCGGTGAGACGACCACGAGCAACAGACTTCAGCGCGAACTCGCCGAAGCTGACTTTGCTACCGCGCAGTGCCAGACCACGGTTGTGGCCGGTCATCTGCTTGCGGAACTTCGTACGCTTTGGTTGCAACATTTGGCGTACCCCTTACTTAGCAGCTTTTTTACGAGGCGCTGGTGCTTGTGGTTTCAGTTCTTCTTGGCGACCACCAATAACTTCGCCTTTGAAGATCCAAACCTTTACACCGATCACACCGTAAGTGGTGTGAGCTTCGTAGTTGGCATAGTCGATGTCGGCACGCAGGGTGTGCAGTGGCACACGACCTTCGCGATACCATTCAGTACGTGCGATTTCAGCACCGCCGAGACGACCGCTCACTTGGATTTTGATGCCTTTGGCACCAATGCGCATGGCGTTCTGTACAGCGCGCTTCATAGCGCGACGGAACATTACACGACGCTCCAGCTGCTGAGCTACGCTCTGCGCAACCAGCATACCGTCGAGCTCCGGCTTGCGGATCTCTTCGATATTGATGTGCACAGGCACACCCATTTGCTTGGTCAGGTCCTGACGCAGTTTCTCAACATCTTCACCTTTCTTCCCGATAACGATACCTGGACGAGCGGTGTGGATGGTGATGCGTGCAGTTTGGGCCGGACGATGGATATCGATACGGCTTACGGACGCGCTTTTTAGTTTGTCTTGGAGATACTCACGCACTTTCAGATCTGCGAACAAGTAGTCCGCATAAGTCCGACCGTCTGCGTACCAGACGGAGGTGTGCTCCTTGACGATTCCCAGGCGAATGCCAATGGGATGTACTTTCTGACCCATCTCTTCGACTCCGTTACTTGTCAGCAACCTTGACAGTGATATGGCAAGACCGCTTGACGATGCGATCAGCACGGCCTTTGGCACGTGGCATGATGCGCTTCAGCGAACGCCCTTCGTTGACGAAAACGGTGCTGACCTTCAGGTCATCAACGTCTGCGCCTTCGTTATGCTCGGCGTTGGCTACGGCCGACTCCAGCACTTTCTTCATGATCTCGGCGGCTTTCTTACTGCTGAAAGCCAACAGGTTGAGCGCTTCGCCCACCTTCTTCCCGCGGATCTGGTCGGCGACCAAGCGGGCTTTCTGGGCGGAGATTCGAGCGCCCGACAACTTAGCGGCTACTTCCATTTCCTTACCCCTTAACGCTTGGCTTTCTTGTCAGCCACGTGCCCGCGATAGTTGCGGGTACCGGCGAACTCGCCCAGTTTGTGGCCGACCATGTCTTCGTTAACGAGAACTGGGACGTGCTGACGACCGTTGTGTACTGCGATGGTCAGACCGACCATTTGTGGCAGGATCATCGAACGACGCGACCAGGTTTTAATTGGTTTGCGATCGTTCTTTTCCGCCGCCACTTCGATCTTCTTCAGTAGGTGAAGATCAATAAAAGGACCTTTTTTCAGAGAACGTGGCACTGTCGTATCCCTCTATTTACTTGCGACGACGGACGATCATTTTGTCGGTACGCTTATTACCACGAGTCTTCGCGCCCTTAGTCGGGAAGCCCCATGGCGATACCGGATGACGACCACCAGAGGTACGACCTTCACCACCACCATGTGGGTGGTCAACCGGGTTCATGGCAACACCACGAACGGTTGGGCGAACGCCACGCCAGCGTTTGGCACCAGCTTTACCCAGCGAACGCAGGCTGTGCTCGGAGTTCGAGACTTCACCCAGGGTCGCACGGCATTCAGCCAGGACTTTACGCATTTCACCGGAACGCAGACGCAGGGTCACGTAGACACCTTCACGAGCGATCAGCTGAGCCGAAGCACCAGCGGAACGAGCGATCTGTGCACCTTTACCTGGCTTCAATTCGATGCCGTGTACGGTAGAACCGACTGGAATGTTGCGCAGTTGCAGAGCGTTGCCTGGCTTGATTGGAGCCAGAGCGCCTGCGATCAGCTGGTCGCCAGCACTCACGCCTTTAGGGGCGATGATGTAGCGGCGCTCGCCGTCTGCGTAGCAGAGCAGTGCGATGTGAGCAGTACGGTTTGGATCGTATTCGATACGCTCGACAGTGGCGACGATGCCATCTTTGTCGTTGCGACGGAAATCGACCATACGGTAATGCTGCTTATGACCACCACCGATGTGACGAGTGGTAATACGGCCATTGTTGTTACGACCACCAGACTTCGATTTTTTCTCGAGCAGCGGTGCGTGAGGAGCGCCTTTATGCAGCTCCTGGTTGACCACCTTGACCACAAAACGGCGGCCAGGGGAAGTCGGTTTGCATTTAACGATTGCCATGATGCACCCCTTCCTTACTCAGCACTGCTGCTGAAATCGAGATCTTGGCCTGGCTGAAGGGAGATAACTGCCTTCTTCCAGTCATTACGCTTGCCCAGACCGCGAGCAGTGCGCTTGCTCTTACCCAGAACGTTCAGGGTAGTGACGCGCTCTACTTTCACGCTGAACAGGCTTTCGACGGCCTTCTTGATTTCCAGCTTGGTTGCATCAGTAGCAACCTTGAAAACGAACTGGCCTTTCTTGTCTGCCAGAACCGTAGCCTTCTCGGAAACGTGCGGGCCAAGCAGAACTTTAAATACGCGTTCCTGGTTCATCCCAGCAGCTCCTCGAATTTCTTCACGGCCGACACGGTGATCAACACCTTGTCGTATGCGATCAGACTAACTGGATCGGAACCTTGCACATCACGTACATCTACGTGCGGCAGGTTGCGAGCAGCCAGGTACAGGTTCTGATCAACAGCGTCCGACACGATCAGAACGTCGGTCAGGCTCATGTTGTTCAGTTTGCCCAGCAGATCTTTGGTTTTCGGAGTTTCAACAGCGAAATCCTGAACCACGACCAGACGATCAGTACGCACCAGCTCAGCAAGGATGGAACGCATTGCTGCGCGATACATCTTCTTGTTCAGCTTCTGGGAGTGATCCTGTGGACGAGCTGCGAAAGTGGTACCGCCGCCACGCCAGATTGGGCTACGGATAGTACCGGCACGAGCACGGCCAGTACCTTTCTGACGCCATGGGCGCTTGCCGCCACCACGAACGTCGGAACGGGTCTTCTGCTGCTTGCTACCTTGACGGCCGCCGGCCATGTAGGCCACGACTGCTTGGTGAACCAGCGTCTCGTTGAATTCGCCGCCAAATGTCAGTTCGGAAACTTCGATCGCTTGAGCGTCATTTACATTTAATTGCATGTCAGCTTCCCCTTAACCGCGAGCCTTGGCTGCTGGACGTACAACCAGGTTGCCGCCAGTAGCGCCAGGAACAGCACCCTTGACCAACAACAGATTGCGTTCAGCGTCCACGCGCACTACTTCCAGGGACTGCACGGTCACGCGCTCAGCGCCCATATGACCGGACATTTTTTTGCCCTTGAATACACGACCAGGAGTCTGGCACTGGCCGATAGAGCCTGGGACGCGGTGGGATACGGAGTTACCGTGGGTGTTATCTTGCCCGCGGAAATTCCAACGCTTGATCGTACCCTGGAAGCCTTTACCCTTGGACTGACCGGTTACATCAACCAGTTGACCAGCGGCGAAGATTTCAGCGTTGATCAGATCGCCAGCCTGGTACTCGCCTTCTTCAAGGCGGAATTCCATGGTGGTGCGACCAGCGGCAACGTTCGCTTTAGCGAAGTGGCCAGCCTGAGCTGCTGTTACACGCGAAGCGCGACGCTCGCCGACAGTGACTTGCACTGCACGATAGCCATCGGTCTCTTCAGTTTTGAACTGGGTGACGCGATTCGGCTCGATCTCAATGACCGTGACCGGAATGGAGACACCTTCTTCGGTGAAAATACGGGTCATACCGCATTTACGACCGACTACACCAATAGTCATGTTGTAAACCTCATGAGTGTACGGGGCTTTCACCCGCTATGGCCGCCCATTTCAGAGCGTTACACGACCAAGACCGAGTCTTAGCCGAGGCTGATCTGCACTTCCACACCGGCCGCAAGATCAAGCTTCATCAGCGCATCAACGGTTTTATCCGTTGGCTGGACGATGTCCAGAACACGCTTATGAGTGCGGATCTCGTACTGGTCACGCGCGTCTTTGTTGACGTGCGGGGAAACCAGAACGGTGAACCGCTCTTTACGGGTAGGCAGTGGAATTGGACCACGCACTTGAGCACCAGTACGTTTCGCGGTTTCCACGATTTCCTGGGTTGATTGGTCGATCAGGCGATGGTCAAAAGCCTTCAACCTGATACGGATTTGCTGATTTTGCATTGGATTTCAGACTCCGGCTGCTATTCCCACCGGGCGCAATACGCCCGTTAAAAGGAGGCGCAATTCTATAGACGCCCCCGATAGGTGTCAACCCAATAAAAAAGCCCCCGCTGAGCGGGGGCTTTTTCAATCCATCAAGCTGACTTTAAAAGTCTTACTCGATGATTTTGGCTACGACGCCGGCGCCGACGGTACGACCGCCTTCACGGATAGCGAAACGCAGACCGTCTTCCATCGCGATGGTTTTGATCAGGGTAACAGTCATCTGAATGTTGTCACCTGGCATTACCATTTCAACGCCTTCTGGCAGCTCGCAGTTACCAGTCACGTCAGTAGTACGGAAGTAGAACTGTGGACGGTAGCCTTTGAAGAACGGAGTGTGACGACCGCCTTCTTCCTTGCTCAGAACGTAAACTTCTGCGGTGAACTTGGTGTGCGGCTTGACCGAACCTGGCTTGACCAGAACCTGGCCACGCTCAACGTCGTCACGCTTGGTACCACGCAGCAGAACGCCGCAGTTCTCGCCAGCACGACCTTCGTCGAGCAGCTTGCGGAACATCTCAACACCGGTGCAGGTGGTGGTGGTGGTGTCACGCAGACCAACGATTTCCAGAGCATCCTGAACGCGAACGATACCGCGCTCGATACGACCAGTCACAACAGTACCGCGACCCGAGATCGAGAATACGTCTTCGATTGGCATCAGGAATGGCTTGTCGATCATACGAACTGGTTCTGGGATGTAGGTATCCAGAGTTTCAACCAGTTTACGAACGGCAGTGGTGCCCATTTCGTTGTCGTCTTTGCCTTCCAGCGCCATACGAGCCGAACCGATGATGATCGGAGTGTCGTCGCCTGGGAAGTCGTAGGTCGACAGCAGGTCACGAACTTCCATCTCAACCAGTTCCAGCAGCTCAGCGTCGTCTACCAGGTCAGCCTTGTTCAGGAAAACCACGATGTACGGAACGCCTACCTGACGGGACAGCAGGATGTGCTCACGGGTTTGTGGCATCGGACCATCAGCGGCCGAGCAAACCAGGATCGCGCCGTCCATCTGGGCAGCACCGGTGATCATGTTCTTCACATAGTCAGCGTGACCTGGGCAGTCAACGTGAGCGTAGTGACGAATAGTCGAGTTGTACTCAACGTGAGCGGTGTTGATGGTGATACCGCGAGCTTTTTCTTCTGGTGCGCTGTCGATCTTGTCGAATTCAACGACGGCCGAACCGAAAACTTCGGAGCAGACGCGAGTCAGAGCAGCAGTCAGAGTGGTTTTACCGTGGTCAACGTGACCAATGGTGCCAACGTTGACGTGCGGTAGGGAACGATCAAATTTTTCTTTAGCCACGACAATTAACTCCTAGCCTAAAGGGGCTGAATCAGCCTTGTTTTTTGGTTACGGATTCGACGATGTGCGACGGAGCCGTATCGTATTTTTTGAATTCCATAGAGTAGCTTGCGCGACCCTGGGACATGGAACGAACGTCGGTCGCATAACCGAACATCTCACCCAGTGGAACCTCGGCACGGATAACCTTGCCGGACACTGTGTCTTCCATACCCTGGATCATGCCGCGACGACGGTTAAGGTCGCCCATCACATCACCCATATAGTCTTCAGGCGTAACAACCTCTACCGCCATGATCGGCTCGAGCAACTCACCACCACCCTTCTGGGCCAGTTGCTTGGTCGCCATGGAAGCAGCCACTTTAAACGCCATCTCGTTGGAGTCGACGTCGTGGTAAGAACCATCGAACACGGTAGCCTTCAGGCCGATCAGCGGATAGCCGGCAACAACGCCGTTCTTCATCTGCTCTTCGATACCCTTCTGGATAGCCGGGATGTATTCCTTAGGAACCACACCACCTACAACTTCGTTCACGAATTGCAGACCTTCCTGACCTTCGTCAGCAGGAGCAAAACGGATCCAGCAGTGACCGAACTGGCCGCGACCACCGGACTGACGAACGAACTTGCCTTCGATTTCACAGTTCTTCGTGATGCGCTCACGATACGAAACCTGAGGCTTGCCGATGTTGGCTTCGACGTTGAACTCACGGCGCATCCGGTCAACCAGGATGTCCAGGTGCAGCTCGCCCATGCCGGAGATGATCGTCTGACCAGTCTCTTCATCAGTTTTAACGCGGAAAGACGGGTCTTCCTGAGCGAGTTTGCCCAGAGCGATACCCATTTTTTCCTGGTCATCCTTGGTCTTAGGCTCTACGGCAACCGAAATAACCGGCTCCGGGAAGTCCATGCGAACCAGGATGATTGGCTTGTCAGCGTTGCAGAGGGTTTCACCAGTGGTGACGTCCTTCATGCCGATCAGGGCCGCGATGTCACCAGCGCGTACTTCCTTGATCTCTTCACGGGCGTTTGCGTGCATTTGCACCATACGACCCACGCGCTCTTTCTTGCCTTTGACCGAGTTGATCACGCCGTCGCCGGAGTTCAACACGCCCGAGTAAACGCGGACGAAGGTCAGAGTACCCACGAATGGGTCGGTAGCGATCTTGAACGCCAGAGCCGCGAAAGGCTCGTTGTCGTCTGCATGACGCTCCATCTCTTCTTCCTCGTTATCAGGGTTGGAACCCTTGATAGCAGGAATGTCGGTCGGAGCAGGCAGGTAGTCGATAACGGCGTCGAGAACCAGCGGAACGCCCTTGTTCTTGAACGAAGAACCGCAAACGGCCAGAACGATTTCGCCGGCGATAGTACGCTGACGCAAAGCAGCCTTGATCTCTTCGATCGACAGCTCTTCGCCTTCCAGGTACTTGTTCATCAGCTCTTCGTTGGCTTCGGCAGCAGCTTCAACCATGTTGTTGCGCCACTCTTCAGCCAGCTCTTGGAGCTCGGCAGGAATGTCCTTGCGAACAGGGACCATACCTTTGTCGGAGTCGTTCCAGTAGACAGCTTGCATGTTGATCAGATCGATCTGACCCTGGAAGTTGTCTTCGGAGCCGATGGCCAACTGGATCGGCACCGGAGTGTGACCCAGACGCTGCTTGATCTGACCGATCACGCGCAGGAAGTTGGCGCCGGCACGGTCCATCTTGTTTACGTAAACAAGACGTGGAACGCCGTATTTGTTGGCTTGACGCCATACGGTTTCCGACTGCGGCTCAACACCCGAAGTACCGCAGAACACAACGACAGCGCCGTCGAGTACGCGCAGGGAACGTTCAACTTCAATGGTGAAGTCAACGTGGCCCGGGGTATCGATTACGTTGAAACGGTGCTCGTGAGAGTACTGCTTCTCGGAACCTTTCCAGAAGGCGGTAATGGCAGCAGAAGTAATGGTAATACCACGCTCCTGCTCCTGAACCATCCAGTCTGTGGTCGCGGCGCCATCATGCACCTCGCCCATTTTGTGACTTTTGCCGGTGTAAAACAGTACGCGCTCGGTGGTGGTGGTTTTACCAGCATCCACGTGAGCGACGATACCGATGTTACGGTAGCGGCTAATCGGAGTAGTACGAGCCATAAAGCCCTCGCAAAATTAGTGAAGCTAAAATTAGAAGCGGTAGTGCGAGAAAGCTTTGTTAGCTTCGGCCATACGGTGCACGTCTTCACGCTTCTTAACAGCAGCACCTTTACCTTCAGCAGCATCCAGCAGTTCGCCAGCCAAACGCAGAGCCATAGACTTCTCGCCGCGCTTACGGGCGAAGTCTACCAACCAGCGCATTGCCAGAGCGTTACGACGGGAAGGACGAACCTCGACCGGAACCTGGTAAGTAGCACCACCAACGCGGCGCGACTTCACTTCGACCAGCGGAGCGATGGCGTCGAGTGCTTTTTCGAAGAGTTCCAGGGGATCGGTGCCAGCCTTACGGGCCGCAACGGTTTCCAGGGCACCATAAACGATACGCTCGGCAACGGCTTTCTTGCCGCTTTCCATAACGTGGTTCATGAATTTGGCGAGGATCTGGCTTCCGTATTTCGGATCGTCCAGAATCTCACGCTTTGCTGCTACGCGACGTCTTGGCATGATAAGCCCTCAAGCGGTCTTCAGGTTAGCTCGGGACAGATCCAGAGGATGCGTGCCCGACCTTACTCTTATCGACTCAATAAAATAAAAATCTGCAAAACGGCCGATTACTTCGGACGCTTGGTACCGTACTTCGAACGACCCTGGTTACGGCCTTTAACGCCGGAAGTATCCAAGGAGCCGCGAACGGTGTGGTAACGAACACCTGGCAAGTCTTTTACACGACCGCCGCGGATCAGTACCACGCTGTGCTCTTGCAGGTTGTGGCCTTCACCACCGATGTACGAGGAAACCTCGAAACCGTTGGTCAGACGCACACGGCATACTTTACGCAGTGCCGAGTTAGGTTTTTTCGGCGTGGTGGTGTACACACGGGTGCACACGCCACGACGTTGCGGGCAGTTCTGCAGCGCAGGTACGTCGGATTTCTCGACGATACGCTTACGCGGCTGACGTACCAGCTGGTTGATAGTTGCCATCTACTAGCTCCACTGTTGTCTTGCGACGCTATTGTCTTGCAAGAAAAGCAAAATGGCAGGAACGAATTCCCGCCAAATTTAGGGGATCAAGAGTCTAAAGAGGATCTTGATTCCAGTCAAGGCAAGGCCCCGACCTCCCCGCCCATCGAACCTTGACTTGATGTCTCGATTCGACGAACGGAGCGATCAGGGCCTCACTCTCGTTTATCGCAGAACTCAGTTACCGCTCGAGTTCAGCGCTTCGGTCAGTGCAGCTTCCACTTCACTGGCGCTTACGCGCAACGGCTTGTCGGCATCACGGCGACGCTTGCGCTCGCTGTGATAGGCAAGACCGGTACCGGCCGGGATCAGACGACCCACGACTACGTTTTCTTTCAGGCCGCGCAGGTAATCGCGCTTGCCGGTGACTGCCGCTTCGGTCAGTACGCGGGTGGTTTCCTGGAAGGAAGCCGCCGAGATGAACGATTCGGTGGACAACGACGCCTTGGTGATACCCAGCAGAACGCGAGTGAACTTGGAGACAAACTTGTCTTCCGCGCTCAGACGCTCGTTCTCTACCAGAACGTGAGTCAGTTCCATCTGGTCGCCCTTGATGAAGCTGGAATCGCCGGACTCGGAGATCTCAACTTTACGCAGCATCTGACGCAGGATGGTCTCGATGTGCTTGTCGTTGATCTTCACGCCTTGCAGACGATAAACGTCCTGGATCTCGTTGACGATGTACTTGGCCAGCGCGCTTACACCCAGCAGACGCAGGATGTCGTGCGGATCGCTTGGACCGTCGGAGATAACTTCGCCGCGGTTTACCTGTTCGCCTTCGAAGACGTTCAGGTGACGCCACTTCGGAATCAGCTCTTCGTACGGATCGCTACCGTCGTTCGGGGTAATGACCAGACGGCGCTTGCCTTTGGTCTCTTTACCGAACGCGATGGTGCCGCTGACTTCAGCCAGAATCGACGCTTCTTTCGGACGACGGGCTTCGAACAGGTCGGCAACACGCGGCAGACCACCGGTGATGTCACGGGTCTTCGAAGTTTCCTGCGGGATACGAGCGATAACGTCACCGATCGCAATCTTCGCACCGTCAGCCACACCGACCAGGGCGTTGGCTGGCAGGAAGTACTGAGCGATAACGTCAGTGCCTGGCAGCAACAGATCCTTGCCGTTGTCGTCGACCATCTTCACTGCTGGACGGATTTCCTTGCCGGCAGCTGGACGATCTTTCGCGTCGAGTACTTCAATGTTGGTCATACCGGTCAATTCGTCAGTCTGACGCTTGATCGTGATGCCTTCTTCCATGCCCACGTAGGTCACGGTACCTTTCATTTCGGTAACGATCGGGTGAGTGTGCGGATCCCACTTGGCCACGATTGCGCCAGCGTCGACCTTGTCACCTTCCTTAACCGAAATCACAGCACCGTACGGCAGCTTGTAACGCTCGCGCTCACGACCGAAGTCGTCCGCAATTGCCAGCTCACCGGAACGGGACACAGCAACCAGGTGACCATCCACTCGCTCAACGTGCTTCAGGTTGTGCAGACGGACGGTACCGCCATTCTTCACCTGAACGCTGTCGGCTGCGGAAGTACGGCTTGCCGCACCACCGATGTGGAACGTACGCATGGTCAGCTGGGTACCCGGCTCACCGATGGACTGAGCAGCGATAACGCCGACCGCTTCACCGATGTTCACCTGGTGACCACGAGCCAGATCACGGCCGTAGCACTTGGCGCAGATGCCGTAGCGGGTTTCGCAACTGATCGGCGAACGCACGATCACTTCGTCGATGCTGTTCAGCTCGATGAACTCGACCCACTTCTCGTCAACCAGAGTGCCGGCAGGAACGATAACGTCCTCGGTACCCGGCTTGAATACGTCACGGGCAATGACACGACCCAATACGCGCTCACCCAACGGTTCTACAACGTCACCGCCTTCAATGTGCGGAGTCATCAGCAGACCGTGTTCGGTGCCGCAATCGATCTCGGTTACTACCAGATCCTGCGCCACGTCTACCAGACGACGAGTCAGGTAACCGGAGTTAGCGGTTTTCAACGCGGTATCCGCCAGACCTTTACGAGCACCGTGAGTCGAGATGAAGTACTGAAGTACGCTCAGACCTTCACGGAAGTTCGCAGTAATCGGCGTTTCAATGATGGAACCGTCCGGCTTGGCCATCAGACCACGCATACCGGCCAGCTGACGAATCTGTGCTGCGGAACCCCGCGCACCCGAGTCGGCCATCATGTACATCGAGTTGAAAGACTCTTGGTCGACTTCGTCGCCGTGACGGTCGATGACTTTCTCTTTCGAGAGGTTGGCCATCATCGCCTTGGAAACTTCGTCGTTCGCTTTCGACCAGAGGTCGATCACTTTGTTGTACTTCTCGCCCTGGGTTACCAGGCCGGAGGCGTACTGGCTCTCGATCTCTTTCACTTCGTCGGTGGCTGCACCGATGATGCGGGCTTTTTCATCCGGGATAACGAAGTCGTTAACACCGATGGAAACGCCGGAGATGGTCGAGTAAGCGAAACCGGTGTACATCAACTGGTCAGCGAAGATCACGGTCTCTTTCAGACCAACCACGCGGTAGCACTGGTTGATCAGCTTGGAGATCGCCTTTTTCTTCATCGGCAGGTTGACGACGTCGAACGACAGACCTTTTGGCACAACCTGGAACAGCAGCGCACGGCCGACAGTGGTGTCGACAATACGGGTACCGCTCACGCTGTTGCCGTCACGGTCGTTGACGGTTTCGTTGATACGAACCTTGACCTTGGCGTGCAGTGCGGCTTCGCCGGCACGGAACACACGGTCGACTTCCTGCAGATCCGCGAACACACGGCCTTCGCCCTTGGCGTTGATCGCTTCACGAGTCATGTAGTACAGACCCAATACAACGTCCTGCGACGGAACGATGATTGGCTCACCGTTGGCTGGCGATAGAATGTTGTTGGTCGACATCATCAACGCACGCGCTTCGAGCTGGGCTTCCAGCGTCAGCGGTACGTGCACGGCCATTTGGTCGCCGTCGAAGTCGGCGTTGTACGCGGCGCAGACCAGAGGGTGCAGCTGGATAGCCTTACCTTCGATCAGTACCGGTTCAAACGCCTGGATACCCAGACGGTGAAGGGTCGGTGCACGGTTGAGCAGAACCGGGTGTTCGCGAATCACTTCAGCGAGAACGTCCCAAACCTCTGGCAACTCGCGCTCGACCATTTTCTTGGCCGCTTTGATGGTGGTCGCCAGACCACGCATTTCCAGCTTGCCGAAAATGAACGGCTTGAACAGCTCGAGAGCCATCTTCTTCGGCAGACCGCACTGGTGCAGACGCAGGGTCGGGCCTACGGTAATTACCGAACGACCGGAGTAGTCAACACGCTTACCGAGCAAGTTCTGACGGAAACGACCTTGCTTACCCTTGATCATGTCAGCCAGGGATTTCAGAGGACGCTTGTTGGAACCAGTGATAGCGCGGCCACGACGACCGTTGTCGAGCAGTGCATCGACCGCTTCCTGCAACATACGCTTTTCGTTGCGCACGATGATGTCCGGCGCGGACAGATCCAGCAGGCGCTTCAAACGGTTGTTACGGTTGATCACTCGACGATACAGATCGTTGAGGTCGGAGGTCGCGAAACGACCGCCATCCAGCGGGACCAGTGGACGCAGATCTGGCGGCAGAACCGGCAGAACGGTCAGCACCATCCACTCTGGCAGGTTGCCGGAACCCTGGAAGGCTTCCATCAACTTCAGACGCTTGGACAGCTTCTTGATCTTGGTTTCCGAGTTGGTTTGCGGAATCTCTTCGCGCAGACGGCCAATCTCGTGCTCCAGGTCGATAGCGTGCAGCAGTTCACGGACAGCTTCGGCACCCATGCGGGCGTCGAAATCGTCACCGAACTCTTCCAGCGCTTCGAAATACTGCTCGTCGTTCAGCAGCTGACCTTTTTCAAGGGTGGTCATGCCTGGATCGATAACGACATAGCTCTCGAAGTAGAGAACGCGTTCGATATCACGCAGGGTCATGTCCATCAGCAGGCCGATACGCGACGGCAGCGATTTCAGGAACCAGATGTGGGCAACCGGCGAAGCCAGTTCAATGTGCGCCATGCGCTCACGACGAACCTTGGCCAGTGCAACTTCAACGCCGCACTTCTCGCAGATCACACCACGGTGTTTCAAGCGCTTGTACTTACCGCACAGGCACTCGTAATCCTTTACCGGACCAAAGATCTTGGCGCAGAACAGGCCGTCACGCTCGGGTTTGAACGTACGGTAGTTGATGGTTTCCGGCTTTTTAACTTCACCGAACGACCACGAACGGATCATCTCCGGCGAGGCCAATCCGATGCGGATGGCGTCGAACTCTTCGACTTGACCCTGGTTTTTCAGCAAATTCAGTAGGTCTTTCAAGGCCTTTCCTCCTGGCGGAGCAGAGAGCGGGCATTCCTGCCCCGCTCTCGATTCGCGTCACGTGTTATTCGGTTTCCAGATCGATATCGATGCCGAGGGAACGAATTTCCTTGATCAACACGTTGAAGGACTCGGGCATGCCCGGCTCCATACGGTGATCGCCATCCACGATGTTCTTGTACATCTTGGTACGGCCGTTCACATCGTCCGACTTCACTGTGAGCATTTCTTGCAGAGTGTAAGCAGCACCGTATGCTTCCAGTGCCCAGACCTCCATCTCCCCGAAACGCTGACCACCGAACTGCGCCTTACCACCCAGCGGCTGCTGGGTAACCAGGCTGTAAGAACCGGTAGAACGCGCGTGCATCTTGTCGTCTACCAAGTGGTTCAGCTTCAGCATGTACATGTAGCCAACGGTAACTGGACGCTCGAACTTGTTGCCGGTACGGCCGTCGGTCAGTTGCATCTGGCCGCTTTCCGGCAGGTCTGCCAGTTTCAGCATGGCCTTGATTTCGCTTTCCTTGGCGCCGTCGAACACTGGAGTGGCCATTGGAACGCCGCCACGCAGGTTGTTCGCCAGATCGAGGATTTCCTGATCGGAGAAGCTGTCCAGATCTTCGTTACGACCGCCGATCTGGTTGTAGATCTCGTCCAGGAAGGTGCGCAGTTCAGCGACTTTACGCTGCTCTTCGACCATCCGGTTGATCTTCTCGCCCAGACCTTTGGCCGCGAGGCCCAGGTGGGTTTCGAGGATCTGACCAACGTTCATACGCGAAGGTACGCCCAGCGGGTTGAGGACCACGTCGACCGGGGTGCCATTGGCATCGTGCGGCATGTCTTCAACCGGCATGATCACGGAGACCACACCCTTGTTACCGTGACGACCGGCCATCTTGTCGCCCGGCTGGATGCGGCGACGGATTGCCAGGTAAACCTTGACGATTTTCAGCACGCCTGGAGCCAGGTCATCGCCCTGCTGCAGTTTGCGCTTCTTGTCTTCGAACTTGTCGTCCAGCAGACGGCGACGATCAACGATGTAGGCCTGAGCCTTCTCGAGCTGCTCGTTCAGAGCATCTTCAGCCATGCGCAGTTTGAACCACTGGCCGTGCTCAAGACCGTCGAGTACTTCGTCGGTGATGTCCTGACCTTTCTTCAGGCCGGCGCCGCCTTCGGCCTTGTGGCCTACCAGTGCGGAACGCAGACGCTCGAAAGTCGCGCCTTCAACGATGCGGAACTCTTCGTTCAGATCCTTGCGGATCTCGTCCAGCTGGGACTTCTCGATCGACAGTGCACGAGCATCACGCTCAACGCCGTCACGGGTGAAGACCTGTACGTCGATGACAGTACCTTTGGTGCCGGTAGGCACGCGCAGAGAGGTGTCTTTAACGTCGCTGGCTTTTTCACCGAAGATTGCACGCAGCAGTTTTTCTTCCGGAGTCAGTTGGGTCTCGCCTTTCGGAGTGACCTTGCCAACCAGGATGTCGCCTGCGCCTACTTCAGCACCTACGTAAACGATACCGGCTTCGTCCAGCTTGTTCAGTGCAGCTTCACCCACGTTCGGGATGTCCGCAGTGATTTCCTCTGGGCCAAGCTTGGTGTCACGGGCCACACAGGTCAGTTCCTGAATGTGGATCGTGGTGAAACGGTCTTCCTGAACCACACGCTCGGACAGGCAGATGGAGTCTTCGAAGTTGAAGCCGTTCCATGCCATGAACGCGATGCGCATGTTCTGACCCAGCGCCAGTTCACCCATGTCGGTGGACGGGCCGTCGGCCATGATGTCGCTACGCTGAACGCGATCACCTTTACGCACCAGCGGACGCTGGTTGATGCAGGTGTTCTGGTTCGAGCGGGTGTACTTGGTCAGGTTGTAGATGTCGACACCGGCTTCACCGGTTTCAACTTCGTCATCGGCAACACGAACCACGATACGGCTGGCATCGACGGAATCGATCACGCCACCACGACGAGCCACGACGCAAACGCCGGAGTCACGGGCTACGTTACGCTCCATGCCGGTACCTACCAGCGGCTTGTCAGCGCGCAGAGTCGGTACAGCCTGACGCTGCATGTTCGAACCCATCAACGCACGGTTGGCGTCGTCGTGCTCGAGGAACGGAATCAGCGACGCTGCAACCGATACAACCTGCTTCGGCGAAACGTCCATCAGGGTGACGTCTTCCGGCGCCTTGACGGTGAATTCGTTCAGGTGACGTACGGCAACCAGTTCGTCGATCAGGACTTTCTGCTCGTTCATGGTCGCCGAAGCCTGCGCGATCACGTGATCGGCTTCTTCAATAGCGGACAGGAACACGATCTCGTCGGTGACGACACCCTCTTTCACCACGCGGTACGGGCTTTCCAGGAAGCCGTACTGGTTGGTGCGAGCGTACGCAGCCAAGGAGTTGATCAGGCCGATGTTCGGACCTTCCGGCGTTTCAATCGGGCAGACACGACCGTAGTGAGTCGGGTGTACGTCACGGACTTCGAAGCCTGCGCGCTCACGAGTCAGACCGCCAGGGCCGAGTGCAGAGACACGACGCTTGTGGGTGATCTCGGACAGCGGGTTGTTCTGGTCCATGAACTGCGACAGCTGGCTGGAACCGAAGAACTCTTTCACCGCCGCAGCCACTGGCTTGGCGTTGATCAGGTCTTGCGGCATCAGGCCTTCGCTTTCAGCCATCGACAGACGCTCTTTGACCGCACGCTCAACACGTACCAGGCCAACGCGGAACTGGTTCTCGGCCATTTCGCCTACGCAGCGAACACGACGGTTACCCAGGTGGTCGATGTCATCGACGATGCCTTTACCGTTGCGGATGTCGACCAGAGTCTTCAGGACCGCGACGATGTCTTCCTTGCACAGCACGCCCGAACCTTCGATCTCGGTACGACCGATACGACGGTTGAACTTCATCCGGCCGACCGCAGACAGGTCATAGCGCTCAGGGCTGAAGAACAGGTTGTTGAACAGGGTTTCGGCAGCGTCTTTGGTTGGCGGCTCGCCTGGACGCATCATGCGATAGATCTCGACCAGCGCTTCCAATTGGTTGCTGGTGGAGTCGATCTTCAGCGTGTCGGAGACGAACGGACCGCAGTCGATGTCGTTGGTGTACAGGGTCTCGATGCGAACGACCTGAGCCTTGGCGATTTTTGCCAGGACTTCAGTGTTCAGCTCGGTGTTGCATTCGGCCAGGATTTCTCCGGTAGCCGGGTGCACGATAGCCTTGGCGGTGGTGCGGCCAAGGACGTAGTCCAGTGGCACGTCCAGCGTCTTGATACCGGCTTTTTCGATCTGGTTGATGTGGCGCGCGGTAATACGGCGGCCTTGCTCAACGATGACCTTGCCCTTCTCGTCCTGGATGTCCAGAACCGCAACTTCACCACGCAGGCGCGACGGCACCAGTTCCAGGCTGAGGGTTTCGCCGCTCAGGTGGAATACGTTGGTGGTGTAGAACGCGTCCAGCACTTCTTCGGTGGTGTAACCGAGTGCGCGCAGCAGTACCGAAGCCGGCAGTTTGCGACGACGGTCGATACGCACGAAGACGCAGTCTTTCGGGTCGAATTCGAAGTCCAGCCACGAACCGCGGTAAGGAATGATGCGAGCCGAGTACAGCAGTTTGCCGGAGCTGTGCGTCTTGCCGCGGTCGTGGTCGAAGAACACGCCCGGGGAACGGTGCAGCTGGGAAACGATAACACGCTCGGTACCGTTGATTACGAAGGTACCGTTCTCAGTCATCAGGGGAATTTCACCCATGTAGACTTCTTGCTCTTTGATGTCCTTGATCGCTTTGTTCGACGATTCTTTGTCGAAAATGATCAGGCGCACTTTTACCCGCAAAGGTACGGCGAAAGTCACACCGCGCAATACGCATTCTTTGACATCAAATGCCGGTTCGCCCAGGCGATAACCGACGTACTCCAGCGCAGCATTGCCGGAGTAGCTGATGATCGGGAAAACGGATTTGAAGGCCGCATGCAGGCCCACGTCGCGGAACTGATCTTTAGTCGCTCCCGCTTGCAAGAATTCACGATACGAATCCAGCTGGATGGCCAGGAGGTAAGGCACATCCATGACGTCCGGCAACTTGCTAAAGTCCTTGCGGATACGTTTTTTCTCAGTATATGAGTAAGCCATCAGCGTTCCCCAGCTTGGTCACCTGCTTGTTTGGCCCCTCCCGACGGGAGCAGCCAGAAAATCGTGCAAACCCCATGGTTTGCGCCACCGCATCGGGTGGTTACAGCGCCTTTATCAGCACCGACCCAGTCGGCTGCCAATAACGGAAAAAGGCCGGTGGCAAGAGCCACCAGCCATCAGCCTGTCGCTTGACGCTCGGGCTGGAGGAGCAAAGTCGATGCTTACTTCAGCTCGACTTTAGCGCCTGCTTCTTCCAGCTTCTTCTTGGCGTCTTCAGCCGCTTCTTTCGAAACGCCTTCAGCTACAACCTGAGGAGCGCCGTCTACTTTCTCTTTGGCTTCTTTCAGGCCCAGACCGGTCAGTTCACGAACTGCCTTGATCACGTTAACCTTCTTCTCGCCAGCTTCCAGCAGAACAACGTTGAACTCGGTTTGCTCTTCAACAGCAGCAGCAGCTACAGCTGGGCCAGCCGAAGCGGCAGCAGCGGTAACACCGAAGGTTTCTTCCATCGCTTTGATCAGCTCAACGATTTCCACTACGGATTTCTGGCCGATTGCTTCGATGATTTGTTCGTTAGTCAGAGACATGACTCAATTCCTGAATTGGGGGACGGCCTACGCGACCATCGAAATAAACAAAAAACGCGAGAAGTGACGAGCCTTAGGCTGCGGCAGCTTCTTTCTGGTCGCGAATTGCCGCCAGAGTACGAGCCAATTTGCTGGTTGCGCCTTGAATCACGCTCATCAGCTGAGAAATTGCTTCGTCACGGGTCGGCAGAGTTGCCAGTACGTCGATCTGATTAGCTGCGAGGAACTTGCCCTCGAACGCAGCTGCCTTGATCTCGAACTTGTCCTGACCCTTGGCAAACTCTTTGAAGATACGGGCAGCAGCGCCCGGATGTTCGTTCGAGAATGCAATCAGGGTCGGGCCGGTGAACACGTCGTTGAGGACACTGTATTGAGTGTCAGCAACAGCGCGCTTGAGCAGGGTGTTACGTACAACACGTACGTAAACGCCAGCTTCACGAGCCTCTTTACGGAGTCCGGTCATTGCGCCTACTGTTACGCCACGTGCATCAACCACGACAGCGGACAGAGCGACTTTGGCAGCCTCGTTGACTTCAGCGACGATGGCCTTCTTGTCTTCGAGATTAATTGCCACGGGTTTAACTCCTGCTTGTTACCGTTTCATTCGATCGGAACCGAATGTCGTTTTGGTGTCTGATTCGGTAAGGAACCGGGAGCACCATCTGCGTAGGCTTGAGGTTTAAGGCTTGCGCCGCCTACGGTCTTGGATAGCCCCCGCCAGGCAGGGACCCCAATCTTTCAATTGGCGCGGCAAACCGCGCCAACCTTTGTCTTACGCGTCGAGCGAGCTCTGGTCGATAACCAGACCTGGGCCCATGGTGGTGCTCAGGGTAACGCGCTTGACGTAAATGCCTTTCGAGGAAGCCGGCTTGATACGCTTCAGATCAGCGATCAGGGCTTCAACGTTTTCCTTCAGCTTGACGGCGTCGAAGCCCATCTTGCCAACGGAAGTGTGGATGATGCCGTTTTTGTCGGTGCGATAACGAACCTGACCAGCTTTGGCGTTCTTGACCGCGTTGGCTACGTCTGGAGTTACGGTGCCGACTTTCGGGTTAGGCATCAGGCCACGTGGACCGAGGATCTGACCCAACTGACCTACAACGCGCATGGCATCCGGGGATGCGATCACTACGTCATAGTTCAGGTCGCCGCCTTTCATTTCGGCAGCCAGGTCGTCCATACCTACACGGTCAGCGCCGGCAGCCAGAGCGGCCTCAGCAGCTGGACCCTGGGTGAACACAGCAACGCGAACGGTCTTGCCAGTGCCGTGTGGCAGCACAGTAGCGCTACGAACAACCTGGTCAGATTTACGCGGGTCTACACCCAGGTTTACAGCAACGTCGAACGACTCGCTGAACTTGACAGTCGACAGCTCGGCCAGCAGAGCAGCGGCGTCTACAATGTTGTAGGCCTTGCCTGCTTCGATTTTGCCGGCGATAGCCTTTTGACGCTTGGTCAGCTTAGCCATTACACACCCTCCACGTTAAGGCCCATGCTACGAGCAGAACCGGCGATAGTACGCACGGCTGCATCCATATCAGCTGCAGTCAGATCCGCGTTTTTGGTTTTCGCGATTTCTTCCAGCTGAGCACGGGTAACAGTGCCAACCTTAACGGTGTTCGGACGAGCGGAACCGCTGGTCAGACCGGCCGCCTTCTTCAGCAGAACCGAAGCAGGGGTGGATTTGGTTTCGAAAGTGAAGCTACGGTCGCTGTAGACAGTGATGATCACTGGAGTCGGCAGACCTGGCTCAAGACCCTGGGTACGGGCGTTGAAAGCCTTGCAGAATTCCATGATGTTCACGCCGTGCTGACCCAGAGCAGGACCAACCGGTGGACTTGGGTTAGCCTGAGCGGCCTTCACTTGCAGCTTGATGTAAGCGGTAATCTTCTTGGCCATGAGGCACTCCAATTACGGGTTCGAACGCCTCGAAAGGCTCCCCGGTTACTTGCGCGTTTATCCCAGTGACGACAAAACCCCACAGCCTAAGGCTGCGGGGTTGGGATTGCTTGTCCAGTTAGACCTTCTCGACCTGACTGAACTCGAGCTCCACCGGAGTAGAGCGACCGAAAATGAGCACTGCCACTTGGATCCGGCTCTTTTCGTAGTTAACTTCTTCCACAACGCCATTGAAATCAGCGAATGGACCGTCATTGACACGTACCGTCTCGCCCGGCTCGAACAACGTCTTCGGCTTCGGCTTGTCGCTACCATCAGCAACGCGACGCAGAATCGCTTCTGCCTCTTTATCGGTAATTGGTGCAGGCTTGTCGGCAGTACCGCCGATGAACCCCATCACCCGAGGAGTATCCTTGACCAAGTGCCAAGTACCCTCGTTCATATCCATCTGGACCAGCACATAGCCCGGGAAGAACTTCCGTTCGCTTTTGCGCTTCTGGCCGTTACGCATCTCTACCACTTCTTCAGTGGGAACCAGAATCTCGCCGAAGCCATCTTCCATGCCAGCCAGCTTTACGCGCTCGATCAGCGAGCGCATCACATGCTTCTCGTAACCCGAGTAAGCATGCACAACATACCAACGCTTAGCCACGGGACACCCTTAGCCGACAATCAAGGAAACAAGCCAGCCGAGCAGGGAATCAAGACCCCACAACAGCAACGCCATAACCAGAACAACAGCCACGACAATCAGCGTGGTTTGCGTGGTTTCTTGGCGAGTTGGCCACACGACTTTACGAATCTCGGTGCGAGCTTCCTTAACCAGTACAAAGAAAGACTTGCCCTTCGCGGTCTGCAGGCCTACAAAGGCAGCTACAGCAGCAATGGCAAGCAAAGCGAGTACACGGTACAGGATCGGCGACGCAGCGTAATACTGATTGCCAACAACGCCAACAACTACCAAAGCGACTACTACAAGCCACTTGAGCAGATCGAAGCGAGAGCCTTGAGCTTCAGCTTTAGGAGTCATCTATGAAGATCCTGTGAAAAGAAAGCCAGACACACCGAGTGAATCTGGCAGGTCAGGAGGGAATCGAACCCCCAACCTACGGTTTTGGAGACCGTCGCTCTGCCAATTGAGCTACTGACCTAAAACAAAATCAGGCCGACCATTATGCCGGCCCGAAAAATACATTACAACCGCTTATTCGATGATTTTAGCTACGACGCCAGCGCCGACGGTACGACCGCCTTCACGGATAGCGAAACGCAGACCGTCTTCCATCGCGATGGTTTTGATCAGGGTAACAGTCATCTGAATGTTGTCACCTGGCATTACCATTTCAACGCCTTCTGGCAGCTCGCAGTTACCAGTCACGTCAGTAGTACGGAAGTAGAACTGTGGACGGTAGCCTTTGAAGAACGGAGTGTGACGACCGCCTTCTTCCTTGCTCAGAACGTAAACTTCTGCAGTGAACTTGGTGTGCGGCTTGACCGAACCTGGCTTGACCAGAACCTGGCCACGCTCAACGTCGTCACGCTTGGTACCACGCAACAGAACGCCGCAGTTCTCGCCAGCACGACCTTCGTCCAGCAGCTTGCGGAACATTTCAACACCGGTGCAAGTAGTAACGGTGGTGTCACGCAGACCAACGATTTCCAGCGGATCCTGAACGCGAACGATACCGCGCTCGATACGACCAGTCACAACGGTACCGCGACCCGAGATCGAGAATACGTCTTCGATTGGCATCAGGAATGGCTTATCGATCATACGAACTGGTTCTGGGATGTAGGCATCCAGAGTTTCAACCAGCTTCTTGACGGCAGTGGTGCCCATCTCGTTGTCGTCTTTGCCTTCCAGCGCCATACGAGCCGAACCGATGATGATCGGAGTGTCGTCGCCCGGGAAGTCGTAAGTCGACAGCAGGTCACGAACTTCCATCTCAACCAGTTCCAGCAGCTCAGCGTCATCTACCAGGTCAGCCTTGTTCAGGAAGACCACGATGTACGGAACGCCAACCTGACGGGACAGCAAGATGTGCTCACGGGTTTGCGGCATCGGACCATCAGCGGCCGAGCAAACCAGGATAGCGCCGTCCATCTGAGCAGCACCGGTGATCATGTTCTTCACGTAGTCAGCGTGACCTGGGCAGTCAACGTGAGCGTAGTGACGGATCTTCGAGTTGTACTCAACATGCGCAGTGTTGATGGTGATACCGCGAGCTTTTTCTTCTGGTGCGCTGTCGATCTTGTCGAAGTCAACGATTGCAGAACCGAAAACTTCGGAGCAAACGCGAGTCAGAGCAGCAGTCAGAGTGGTTTTACCGTGGTCAACGTGACCAATGGTCCCAACGTTGACGTGGGGCAGGGAACGATCAAATTTTTCCTTAGCCATCGATATCACCCTCTACAGAAGAAATTAGACAAACAATATCAACCATTAAAACAAAGGCAGATATTTTCATATCTGCCTTGTTATATGGAGCTCTTGAGCGGATTTGAACCGCTGACCTCACCCTTACCAAGGGTGTGCTCTACCAACTGAGCTACAAGAGCAAAACCCTTTTGCACAACCTGCAAACTTGGAGCGGGTAGCGGGAATCGAACCCGCATCATCAGCTTGGAAGGCTGAGGTTCTACCACTAAACTATACCCGCGGAGCCTGCAGCTCACGCTTAAATCTGGTGGAGGGAGAAGGATTCGAACCTTCGAAGTCGTAGACGTCAGATTTACAGTCTGATCCCTTTGGCCGCTCGGGAACCCCTCCTAATCAGGCCGGCATTCTATATCATGCCCAACCCCTGTCAAGCATTTTCTCATTTAAAAACCTGAGGTTAGCTGCGTTGACACGCTTCACTTCGAATCCCGCTTAAGGTGTTCGCTGTGGAGCGGGCGCCATTCTATGCAAACTATTGAGCAGGTGCAACCCCTTCGCACAGCATTATTTTATGTTTTAACCCATTGAATTCCTTGGAAAGGTTTTGCAACTGCTGATCGCCCAACAACGGCTGGCCATCCGGCGCAACTGCAAGCCAGTAACCGCTTCCTGCAGCAGCTTTCGGCACGGATTGAGCATTGACCTTCATCGCCACCAGGCGCTGTTGCAACCTGGCAATTGAATCCTCTTCAGAAAATCCACCAACGAAGAGACACTGTTGACGCGGCACCACCTGCCCTCTCCCGCTTTCACCAGCAGTTTCGCTCAGTAGACGGATATCCTGCTGCGCACCGCGATACAGACTAAGGGGCGTTACATCTTTGGCTCGCAAGGGCGCTTCCTGCTGATGCCAGACATAGTAAAAAACATTGAGAACCACTAGGAGCAGGAACAACCAACGCATATAAACCTCAGGACAAGGGACACGCCATCGCCAAGCCGACAAAAACCAGGTCGGGCACGACCCTGGCGTCAGGCGCGACGCCTTTAACCAACTCGGCATCCCCTCCCGTAATAAAGACGGTGAATTGCTCTCCCCAGTACGCTCGAGCCAGCTCTAATTGAGTGAGAACAAAGCCCCTCAGCATCAAAGAACAACCGCGCTCCACCGCTTCCACGGTGGTACGCCCCGGGACATGACTGGAAAGGGCGCGCTCTGCCGCCTCATCACCATAACGAATTTTACGGGTATGGGTGCGAAGCTGGTTTCGCATCAAAGGCATGCCTGGACAAATGAACCCACCGAGATGCTCACCGTCAGGCCCCACAAAATCGGCAGTAACCGCGGTACCGAAGTCGAGAACCAGACAAGCACTCCCGGCAGCCAGGTGAAAGCCGCCAAGCATCGCCAGCCAGCGATCGAGCCCCAGACGCTCATAGTCTTCGTAGCCGTTTCGAACACCAGACATCTCGCGAGCGGGCTTCGCACACGAGATAGGAATACTGAACTCGCGCTCAAGCATTTCGGTTAAAGCACTGGTTTCCTCGCTGGTCCTGACGCTTACCAAACGACACTTGCGCAGCGAGAGTGACTTTATGATGCGTAGGCTCTCAAGCAAAGCCTGATTGGAATCTACAACTCCTTCCGAGACCAGCTCGCTCGCCGACGCATCCAGCACGCGCCATTTTATAAAGCTATTGCCGCAGTCAAGCTCAAGAATCATCACGCAACCTCAGGCTGAGCTCTCCGCCACTAAAGGCCTTTTCGACACCATCTACAATCAAGCGCAACCCGCCTTGGTTATCAATCCCGAGCACTACTCCATCGATACGGCTGTTACCCGCGATCAACGACACGGAGCGCCCCTGCCACAGATGATTTTCCGCCCATTCTGCCTGCAGACTCGCGAACCCGTTGAGCTGGTGTTTATGGATATAAGTCTTGAGTTGATTACTCAATTCAACCACCAGAGCATTGCGATCGCAGGCTTTGCCTGACTCCAGTTTTATAGAAGTCCATTGCTGGTCGACCTCATCGGCAACCTGCATATTCACGTTGATTCCTATACCCAATACAACATGACACACATCCGCCGGATCGCCGACGAGTTCGAGCAGAATGCCAGCTATTTTCTTGTTACCCACCAAAACATCATTGGGCCACTTCAAACCGGCATTGGGCACACCGGTGTTTCGCAAGGCCTGCATCACCGCCAAGCCAACAACAAGGCTCAATCCCTCAAGCTGACGCATGCCGCCTTCGATGCGGAGTACAAGGCTGTAATAAAGATTTTCTGCAAATGGGCTTACCCACTTACGACCTCGACGACCACGGCCTGCCAATTGTCGCTCCGCGAGCACCAAAAACGGCGCGGCGGCGCCGTCACTGATGGAGCGCAGAGCTTCGGCATTTGTCGAGTCAACAGAGTCGAACACACGCACCGGCCATTGAGGCATCTTCCTGGTTATTTCCAGAGGATCAAGGAGCGTCAGAGGCGTCGACAATTGATATCCGCGACCGCGAACTTTATGGATCGACAGACCAAGTTCAGCTTCAAGCTGTTGTAGCTGCTTCCATACAGCACTTCGGCTTATTCCCAGGGCAACGCCCAGGTCCTGTCCGGAATGGAATCGTCCATCCTTCAGTAGATTCAACAACGTCAGCATGCAGGTATCGCCTCACAATGAGGCCCGCATAATAGCCATGCCCCGGGCCGTTGCATAGAAATCAAGCGGACACA